>JAIOYP010000006.1 GCA_021741155.1 Flavobacteriales bacterium
GGAACGGGAATCGATCTATGTTTTTGAGTGCAATACCAGTTCCACGCGCCACTGCTCTCAATGGATCATCGGCAATGTGAACAGGAAGTTTTGTCTTCAACGAAATACGCTTATCCAAGCCACGAAGCATGGAACCACCACCAGCCAAATAAAGACCTGTTCTGTAAATATCTGCCGAAAGCTCTGGCGGAGTCATCTCCAAATTGTTCAGGATGGCTGTTTCAATCTTGGTGATTGATTTATCCAAGGCGTGCGCCACTTCCTGATAAGAAACCGTGATTTCTTTTGGAATTCCTGTCATCAAATCTCTCCCGTGCACAGCGTAATCTGGTGGCGGATTGTCCAATTCGGTCAAAGCCGAACCAACCTCAATCTTGATACGCTCTGCGGAACGCTCTCCAATGAGAATGTTGTGCTGTCTGCGCATGTAATCCTCGATATCAGCAGTGAAATCATCGCCCGCAGTTCGGATAGAACGATCACAAACGATTCCGCCCAAAGCGATAACCGCAATCTCACTTGTACCACCACCAATGTCGATAATCATATTACCCATTGGCTCTTCAACGTCAATTCCAATTCCGATTGCCGCAGCCATTGGTTCTTGAATCAAACGTACATCCTTGGCGCCAGCGTGTTCTGCCGAGTCACGTACCGCACGTTTTTCAACCTCCGTAATACCAGAAGGAATACAAATCACCATTCTAATCTGTGGTGGCAGAAAGTACTTTCGACCAGGATTAATCATCTGAATAAACCCTTTAATCATCTGCTCGGCAGCCTCAAAATCGGCAATCACTCCATCCTTTAGCGGACGAATGGTTTCGATATTCTTGTGGGTTTTACCGTGCATCTGCTGGGCTTTTTTCCCAATGGCCACAATCTTCCCAGTTTGAATATCTCTCGCCACAATGGAAGGCTCATCAACCACAACCTTATCGTTGTAAATAATAAGCGTGTTGGCCGTTCCAAGGTCAATCGCAATTTCTTGTCTGAAGTAGTCAAAAAGACCCATTTCGTATTAGTGTTTAAAATGTCTTACGCCTGTTACCACCATCGCCATTCCGTTACCGTTGCAGTAATCTACCGATTCCCCATCCTTAATGGATCCTCCAGGTTGAATGACCACATCAACACCTTCGTTGTGCGCAATCTCTACGCAATCTGGAAATGGGAAAAATGCATCGGATGCCATCACCGCTCCGTTAAGGTCGAAGTTAAAAGACTTTGCCTTAGTAATTGCAAATCTCAACGCATCTACTCTCGAAGTCATGCCGCAGCCGCTTGCCAACAGTTGTTTGTTCTTTGCAAGAACGATAGTATTTGACTTAGTATGCTTTACCAATTTGTTAGCAAATACTAAATCTTCAAATTCTACCCCATTTGGTTTACGGTTTGTAACCGATTCCATGTCTGAAGCGGCTTGTGTGCTCAAATCTTTATCCTGCTCCAACACACCGTTCAGCAAAGAACGAAACTGGCGTTCTGGGAATTCGCATGGTTTCTGAATCAAAATCACGCGGTTCTTTTTCTTCTGAAGAACTACCAACGCATCCTTGCTGTAAGAAGGGGCAATCACAACCTCAAAGAACAATTCGTTCATTTCGATGGCAGTTTCCTCATCAACCTGAACATTGGTTATTAGAATTCCGCCAAAAGCGGAAACTGGATCACCGGCCAATGCAGCTTTCCAAGCATCCACTAATTTTGGCCGACTAGCCAATCCACAAGCGTTGTTGTGCTTGAGAATAGCGAAAGTTGTTTCGTCAAAATCAGCAATCAAACTTACGGCCGCATCAATATCCAATAGGTTATTGTAGCTCAATTCCTTGCCATGAATCTGGTCGAAAAGCGCTGAAATATCGCCATGAAAAAACCCTTGTTGATGCGGATTTTCCCCATAACGCAACTCTTTAGTACCACTTACTTGGTGAGCAAAGCCGTTTCCAGCGAAATAACCATGAATGGCAGTATCGTAATGTGATGAAACCGCAAAAGCAGCCGTTGCAAATTGCTTGCGTTGCGCTAATGTCGTGGTTGCGGAATCTTTAAGCAAAGCCGAAAGTGGGGCGTATTGATCCTTTGACGGGACAATCACCACATCCTTGAAATTCTTAGCCGCTGCGCGAATTAATGAGATTCCACCGATGTCAATTTTCTCAATAATATCCGCTTCAGGAGCACCGCTTGCAACGGTATCTTCAAACGGATAAAGATCAACGATGACAAGATCAATCTCTGGAATTTCGTACTCCTCTAATTGAGCCAAATCACCCTGTTCTTCTCTCCTACCCAAAATTCCACCAAAAACCTTTGGATGAAGCGTTTTCACCCTTCCACCCAAGATTGATGGGTACGAAGTCAATTCCTCCACTGGAAGAACAGCCGCACCCAATTGCTCCAAATACGTCTGCGTACCGCCTGTAGAATAAATTTTCACGCCATGCTTAACGAGTTGCTTCACAATCGGCTCCAAGCCTTCCTTATGAAAAACCGAAATCAGTGCATTTTTAATGGTCTTAACTCCCACTCGATCCTATTAGAAAATTCAACAAATAAAAAAACCGGGAAACCATTTCCCGAAAAGGCTCTCAACTCCAATAAAATCAAGGGTTTCGGTCGCTTTTTCCAAGCACGCCAAAGGTAGACTTTTTTGTACAATTCGGTTACCTTTGACCCCTTGCCAGAAGGCATTTCCACCTAAGTTTTCAACAGAGAATGATCATTTTTTTCAAGCTATTTAACGAAAGTGTCAAAATGGCTTGGAATGCGCTGGTGGCGAATAAACTTCGAACCATCCTTTCTCTTCTCGGAATCACCATCGGAATCATGGCCATAATCACGGTTTTCACCTTGGTTGATTCGATGGAAAAGAACATCAAGGACAACATTCAATCGCTTGGTGACAATACGGTTTACATTCAAAAATGGCCATGGGATACAGGCGCCATGCAGCAATGGTGGAAGTTTTGGCAACGACCTGAGGCAGATTTGAACGATTTTAAGGAAGTACAACGAAGAAGTAATGCGGCTGATGCGGTGGTTTTCATGGCATCAAAAAGCAAGACTGTTAAGCACGGCTCCAACTCAGCGGAAAATGTCAGTGTGGTAGCCGCAACTCACGATTACAACCGGATCAAATCTTTCGACATTGTTTCTGGTCGCTATTTCACCATGGCTGAATCGAGTGTTGGAAAAAACGTGTGTATCATAGGAATGTCGGTAGCCCAAGGGCTTTTCGGAGAAGCGGATCCAGTTGGAAAATCAGTTCTTGTCTTTGGAAGAAAATTAGTGGTGATTGGTGTTTTTGGAGTTGAGGGCGAAAGCGTGTTTGGAAATACGGTTGACAACCAAGTTTTGATGCCGATGAACTTTGGTCGACAGGTAATGCGCATTGATCGTCAAGGTTCCAACCCGCTCATCATGGTCAAAGCAAAACCTGGGGTTGAAACAGAAGAACTGATGGACGAGCTGCGCGGAATTATGCGTAGTATCAGAAGATTGAAACCGATAGCGGACGATAATTTCGCTTTGAATGAAATTAGTCTGCTTTCAAAATCACTCGAAAGTCTTTTTCAAATTCTGAATATCGCAGGAACGATTATCGGTGGTTTTTCCATTCTTGTTGGAGGATTCGGCATTGCCAATATCATGTTCGTTTCAGTAAAAGAACGGACTCACCTCATTGGAATTGAGAAATCCCTTGGCGCTAAAAACTGGTTCATTATGATGGAGTTTTTGTCGGAAGCAGTTTTCCTTAGTCTGATGGGAGGAATCGCAGGGTTGATTATCGTTTATGCCTTGACTTTTTTTGCCTCAGCAGCATTTGGTGTGGATATTTATCTCACCCTTTCTAACATTATGACTGGTATTGGAATCTCCGTAACCATTGGCTTGGTTGCTGGGATTATTCCTGCCTATTTGGCTTCAAGGCTAAGCCCAGTTGAGGCTATCCGAAGCAAATGACCTTACATTTGTTCTGAAATTATTTTGAATGGAAGCAGCAGGCAAATTCTCGTGGAACCGACCAATTACATCTTACACCAAGTTCCATCAACTCTACAATCGGTTCATTACACCGATTATCATCAACAAGAAAGCCTTCGTTTCCAGTAAACTAACCGAAGGTAAAGAATACCTTCAGATTGGCTGCGGCTACAACATTTATCCTGAATTCATTAACACTGACATTGAATGGAAACCAGGTGTCATTCCTTGGGATGTTTCGGTAATCAAAAAGGACAATTACCCGATTGAAAGTGGCGTTCTTGAAGGGATTTACACGGAGCATTGTATGGAACATATTCCATTCGAGTCTGTGAAAGATAACTTGAAGGAGTTTCATCGAATGTTGAAACCCGGTGGAGCGTTGAGGATTGCCGTGCCAGATGGCGAGCTTTTCATTGACCTTTACAATCGGCATCGAAACGGAGAAAAAGTGGACATTCCAAAACCAGATGACCGCCCTGAACCAACTCCGATGATTAGCATCAATCGCATTGCGCGTGGGCATGGTCACCTCTTCCTATATGATTTTGAGACTTTCAAATACATGATGGAAGCAGTTGGATTCAAAGACATCAAAAAGGAAACGTTCCGCAACGGTCGAAACCCTAAACTGTTGGTTGACAGCGAGCTCCGAAGAGCTGAATCATTGTATGTTGAAGCTACCAAATAGGCGGCTCGGTTTCTGACGAACCGCGAAACAGTCTTCAGAATCAGTCCAAGTTTATCCTGAACAAATTATCTTGGTGGCATGATTGAAATGCTGCGTACTCCTGATAGTCGATTCTATGGCCTGCCCGAATATCCTTTCAACCCTAATTATGTTGAGATTAATGGAGGTCGGCTACATTATGTGGATGAAGGTTCTGGTGAAGTAATTCTTTGCCTGCATGGCGAGCCAACTTGGAGTTATCTCTATCGAAAAATGATTTTCCCGTTGAAAAAGAATTATCGGGTAATTGCTCCTGATTTTTTTGGATTTGGACGTTCGGATAAATTCTCCAATCAAAAGGATTATTCCTTTAATATGCATTATCGAACGCTCATCAAGTTCATTGAGAAGACCGAATTGAAAGACATCACTCTTGTTGTTCAAGATTGGGGTGGATTGATTGGACTAAGTGTATTAGGAAAGCATCCGGAGCTTTTTAAGCGAGTTGTGATTATGAATACATCGCTACCAATCGGAACCCGACCAATGCCATTGGCGTTTAAAATTTGGAGAGCTTTTTCACGCTTTTGGCCAAAATTTCCGATTGAAAAAGTGATGAAAATGGGTTGTCACAAAGAGGTGAAAAAAGAAATCCTTACTGGATACCGCGCTCCTTTTCCGACAGAGAAATATCTGGCTGGTGCGCGCGTTTGGCCTCAATTGGTGCCTACTGGAACTGAAGACCCAGGCGTAAACCAAATGACTCGTGCCCGTGAGGTACTGAAAAACTGGACGAAACCTGCATTAGTGATGTTTTCAGATAAAGACCCAATTACCCGAGGTGCCGAAAAGTGGTTTTTGAATAATATTCCTTCCATTGAGCACGAGCCTTTTATCAGCATACCGAATGCAGGACATTTTCTTCAAGAGGATAAAGGCAAATTAATTGCCGAGCACATTCATGAATTTATTCTCCGTTCGAATGCTCGGGTACAGGAATCTCCTGTTTCAGCGGAAGAATAGGACTCAATTTCTGAATTGCTCCACTAATCGTTGCTGTATCCTCAAATGCAAGGGTCAGCTTATCGTTCTTTTGGCGCATCACGCAAATTCTTGGATTGTTCTTCACGAACAATAGAACCTGAGAGAATACGGGACCTTGGAAATAATCACTTTCTGGATCTGAAACGAAATAGCAAATCAGTTTTTGATTCTTGAGAATCAACTTTTCAAACCCAATGGAAGCGGCCAACCACCGCAGTCGAATGGTGTCCATCAATTGAATTCCTTGCTTTGGAATCGGGCCAAAGCGGTCGATTACGCGTTTTTCGAATTCGCGCAGCTTCGTTTCATCCTGAATATCGTCCAATTCACGGTAAAGTCCCAATCGTTCGGCAATGCTATTCACGTATTGATCGGGCAATAGAATTTCTAGATCGGTATCAATCTGACAATCCTGCACGAAAGGCTTCTTCGGCTCATCTTTGAACAGTTCTTTGAACTCCGTGTCTTTCAATTCTTGAACCGCCTCATCCAAAATCTTATGATACATCTCAATTCCAATATCGCTGATGAATCCGCTTTGCTCAGCTCCCAACAAATCTCCCGCTCCGCGAATATCGAGGTCACGCATGGCGATATTGAATCCGCTTCCGAGGTCTGAGAACTCTTCAATTGCTTTCAACCTTTTCTTAGCATCCGCTGAGAGCATGGTGACTGGCGGGGCCAACAGATAGCAAAACGCCTTTTTATTGGAACGTCCTACTCTACCTCGCATCTGATGCAAATCACTCAATCCGAAGTGATTCGCATTATTGATGATGATGGTATTGGCGTTAGAAATATCGAGTCCGCTTTCTATGATCGTTGTGGCAACCAGCACGTCATACTCGCCTTCAATAAACCGCATCATTGTGTCTTCCAGCTTGGTCGGTTCCATCTGGCCGTGGCCGATGCAGACATGCACATCTGGGCAAAGTCGCCCTATCATACCAGCCACTTCCTTTATGTTTTCTACTCTATTGTTTACGAAGAAAACCTGTCCGCCACGACCAACTTCATACATGATGGCATTACGAATCAATTCCTCATTGAAGGTGTGTAATTCGGTAATTACTGGATGGCGGTTTGGTGGTGGCGTATTGATAACCGAAAGGTCACGCGCGCCCATCAATGAGAATTGAAGCGTACGCGGAATTGGCGTTGCCGTGAGCGTGAGTGTATCCACATTCACTTTCATTTTCT
The DNA here is from genome assembly GCA_021741155.1 of Flavobacteriales bacterium. Taxonomy (GTDB): domain Bacteria; phylum Bacteroidota; class Bacteroidia; order UBA10329; family UBA10329; genus UBA10329. Next base: position 6,902 of record JAIOYP010000006.1, read on the forward strand.
TCAACTTATCCTTGACAGCTACTCCGAACTTCTGTTCCTCATCAATAATTAGCAATCCGAGATCTTTGAACTGAACATCCTTACCAACAATTCGGTGCGTTCCAATCAAAATATCAACCTTACCATCGGCCAAGCGTTTAAGCGTATCGTTTTGTTGTTTTTTTGTCTTAAAGCGATTGATGTAATCCACCGTGCAGGGAAATTCCTTCAAACGTTCACGAAAAGTACGTGCGTGTTGTAACGCCAAAATAGTTGTGGGCACTAGAACAGCCACCTGTTTTCCATCACAAACAGCTTTGAATGCAGCTCGGATGGCAATCTCCGTTTTCCCGAAACCAACATCTCCACAAATCAGCCGATCCATCGGATATTCCTTCTCCATATCAGCTTTGAAAGCTTCTGTTGCTTTCTCCTGATCGGGAGTATCCTCATAAATGAAGGAGGCTTCCAATTCGGTCTGTAGATACGTGTCGTGGGTAAACGCAAAACCTTTCTGCGCTCTTCGTTGAGCATAGAGTTTTATCAAATCCTTGGCAATATCCTTGACCTGCTTTTTGGTTTTTGCCTTTAGCGCTTTCCAAACAGGCGAACCGAGTTTATTGATTTTCGGTTCCGCACCATCCTTGCTGGAATATTTACTGATGCGATGCAGCGAATGAATGCTTACGTAGAGAATGTCGTTATCGCGATAGACCAAACGGATGGTCTCCTGCATTTTACCGTTCACATCAATCTTTTCCAGACCGGCAAACTTGCCAACGCCATGATCGATATGCGTTACAAAATCGCCTGGGTTGAGCCCTGCAATTTCCTTCAGCGTAAGTGCTTCCTTTCCGCGTTTGTAACCTTCGCGTGGACGAAAACGGTGATAGCGTTCAAAAATCTGATGATCTGTAAAACACGCCAGTTTTAGGCTGTTGTCCACAAATCCTTCGTGGATGGAAAGTAAAAGCGGAGTGAAAAACGGCTTCTCCATTCGAACACCGCTTGGCAGTGGAAGATCGTCAAAAATGGCCTCCAAGCGGGTGGCCTGACCCGGATTATCAACCAACATCACATTGGTATAGCCCTGCTTTTTGTTCTCAATAAGAATCTGTTGTAGCAGATGAAAATCCTTATTTACCACAGGTTGCGGTCCCATATCGAACCGAAATTCTGTTGAGTTTTGGAAATACGTTCGTTGTCCAAACTCAATTACACGTCTTTGTTCAATTGACGCTACAATCTCCTTTGACGAAGTGTATTTATCCTCCGGTTTCGATCGATTTATAATCGATTTGAGTTCCGAAAAGGCCGTTTTTGCATCCTTAAGTTCCTTATCAACTTGCAGCTTAATATCCTCTACATCCTTCGCCCAAATGACTGTTTTTGATGAAAGGAATTCGAAGAAATTGACCTTATCTGCAAGCAAAACTTCATCCTGAACGTTGGGAACGATGGTCGCTTTCCGCAGCGATTTTACAGACAATTGTTCCGCTGGATCAAAGGCGCGGATGCTATCCACTTCGTCTCCAAAAAGTTCAATTCTGTACGGCAATTCTTGTGCAAACGAGAATACATCTACAATTCCACCTCGAATGGCAAATTGCCCAGGCTCATACACCTGATCTACCCGTTCGAAGTGATATTCATACAACATCTCGTTGATAAAATCAAGGTCCAATTCCTCGCCAACGCTGATATTAAACGTGCTTTTCTTGAGCGTTTTCTTTGAAATGACCTTCTCGGCCAAGGCCTGTCCGTAGGTGACAATTATCTGTTGTGATGAGCTTGACTGAAGCGCATTCAACACTTCACCTCGCTGAATGACATTGCTATTGTCCGTCTCCTCTAACTCATACGCCCTTCGGTATGACATCGGATAGAAAAGCACCTTTTTCTTTCCCGTTAAAAGTTCGAGGTCGCTCAGAAAATAAGCAGCTTCTTCCTTATCGGAAAGCACAATTAGGTGGTCCTGATCGGTATCCTTAACAAGCTTGGAAACTAGAAACGCATAGGCAGAACCTGCCACTCCACGCAATCTTATTTTGGCAGCATCAGTCTTTAATCCATGGCCGACATCAGTTAGTGTCTTCGATTGCTCAAAGAGCCCAATAAGATCTTCTTTTGTCATAATAAGCGCCTCGTTTTTCTATCCGACTGGCGTGTGCTCCTTCATCATATCCATAGACGTCTTCACCATATTCTCCGAGCCCATAAAAAGGGGAGTTCGCTGATGCAACGAGGTTGGTTGAATATCCAAAATGCGATTGAATCCATCCGTTGCAACACCACCTGCTTGCTCCATGAGGAATGCAAATGGATTTGCCTCATACAGCAATCTCAATTTTCCGTTTGGAGATGAGGTAGTTGTAGGGTAAATGTAAATTCCACCCTTAATCAAATTGCGGTGAAAATCCGCCACAGCTGAACCAATGTAGCGTGATGAATAAGGTCTGTTTGTAGCAGGATCTTCTACTTGGCAATATTTGATGTACTGTTTTACTCCTTCTGGAAAGCGTGCATAGTTCCCTTCGTTGATGCTGTAAATCTTGCCATCTTTTGGGATTTTCATGTCTGGATGAGAAAGGAAAAACGCCCCGATTGATGGATCCAAAGTGAATCCATTCACCCCATTTCCGGTGGTATAAACAAGCATGGTGCTCGAACCGTAGATTACATATCCAGCAGCTACTTGTTCTGTTCCTTTTTGCATGAAATCGTCAAACGTAGCCGGACCAGATTTCGAGGTTCTTCTGTAAATCGAGAAGATGGTTCCGATAGATACGTTCACGTCAATATTAGACGAACCATCCAATGGGTCGATGGCAACCACGTACTGTCCGCTAACGGCATAACCCGATTTGAACTCGATTACACCTTCTCTTTCTTCAGAAGCCAAACCGCAAACCTCACCACGATCTTTTAGAGCTCGGATGAACTCCTCATCAGCATACACATCCAGCTTTTTTTGCTGTTCGCCCTGCACGTTTTCCTCGCCCACATCGCCCAAAATATCTTCCATCAACCCCGCCTTGTTCACCTCTCGGTTAACCACTCTGGCAGCAAGACCAATGGCGCTCAAAAGCCGCGATAGCTCGCCTTTGGCGTACTTAAAATCATCTTGTCTCTCTACAACGAATTCACCCAATGAGGTTATGCTAGCCATTCTTTCTGCAATTATTTTGTTCTATTTTTTTGAAACTGAAAGACCTGCTGTTTGGCAGGTCTTCAACTACTTGTTATTTCGATTCAATTAGAGCTTCATGATGTAAGCCAACTTGAAAAACCGTCTATCGGGTGCTACTGTTGCCCCTGGTTCAACATCCACAAAGAAGTTTGGGACAGGTGCAGTTCCTGGATTCTCAGCTGAACTCGCTACTGAAAGAATGAACTTATCCGTAAGGTCTGGCGTTGCGTTTGAACCATCGCAGAGCGACCATCCCGCAGGAATAGAAGCAATGGTTCCAGACCACATAATGATTCCACCCGTTGGTGTACCTGCATTCGGGTTAACAGTTGATGTGGTAAGCGAAAACCAAGTTCCAAAAGGAGCGGTAGCCGGAACTGGACTATTATACTTGTAATACCAGAAATTACCATCTCCTGGATCGTAGGTAATAAGGCCATTGGCGATGGTATCGTTGTACTGCGATTCCATTTGAATTCGCTGCAAGTTAGTGAGGTAAGGCACCAACATTCCCTTTGATCGAATTCCAAGAATGGAGTTGAAAGGGTTGGCAACCTCCAATACTGCTGTTGGGTGAGGAGTGGTTGTTCCAATCCCGACATTATTGGTTTGCGCCAATAGGTTTGTAGAAGAAATGGCTAAGGCCGAAGCAAGAATAACGCCTCCAAGTAGACCTCTAAACATGATTATTTTGATTTGGTTGATACTACAACAACGAGTTGGTACGCCTCGTTTTTGGTCGGTTAAAGATATATTTCTTTTTTAAACCCTACGTGCTCAAAACCTAGGGTACTATAGCGCAATTTTTACTTTTGGTGAATGAATGAAAATTCGATATTTCTCATCAGAAAAGGATCGCAGGATGATGTTCCATCTTTACTTGGTCTGATAAAAGAATTGGCGCTTTATGAAAAGGCTCCACAAGAGGTCACCATCACCTTGGATGAGTTGCTGGCGGATGGTTTTGGGCAAAATCCCATTTATGGATTATTTGTGGCTGAACAGGAAAACGTAATTGTAGGCATTGCCCTTTACTATGAGAAATATTCTACTTGGCAGGGTCGGTGTATCTTCTTAGAAGACATTATTGTAACGGAAAGTAAACGAGGAAACGGCATTGGACATGCGCTTTTTCAGGCGGTAATAGGTGTGGCAAAAGAGCGTAATTCGGCACGCATGGAATGGCAGGTGCTAGACTGGAATGAGCCTGCCATCAATTTCTATAAAAAGTATAACGCGGGGCTTGATTCAGAATGGATTAACGGCAAACTTACCCGCAAACAGATTCAAGAATTCAAGTAAATGAGAGTTTTTAAATTCGGAGGAGCATCGGTAAAAGATGCGCCAAGTGTGCAAAATGTGCATCAAATCATCAAGCGGTTCAATACGGAGCCGTTGGTTATTGTGGTATCTGCCATGGGCAAAACCACTAATAAGTTTGAGACCTTGGTTAATGCGCATTTTGACAAGCAGCCAACAGCCGCAATTCTCGAAGATTTGAGGAATTGCCATGGCGAAATCGTCAAAGAATTGTTTGGAGATAAGGCGCAGCCCGTCATCGAAGACATCAACAACACCTTAGTTGAAGTGGAATGGGCGCTGGATGATCCAGATGGTCTGGATCGTCTGTTTCAATACGATCAAATTGTCTCTATTGGAGAAATGCTCTCCACGAAAATCATTTCGGCCTACCTCAAATTCCAAGGATTGGAGAATACGTGGGTTGATGCACGTGATCTTATCCGCACAGACAACAATTACCAGGATGCAAAAATTGATTGGGACGAGACCAACATCTTGACCAACTCTACCATAAATGCCGCTTTGAAAAAAGCGAATGTGGTTGTAACGCAAGGTTTCATTGGAGGCACAAGCGAGAACTTTACCACCACGCTTGGGCGCGAGGGTTCCGACTTTACGGCAGCCATCCTTGCCCATTGTTTGAAAGCGAAGGATGTGACCATTTGGAAAGATGTTCCGGGTGTTTTGAATGCCGATCCAAAGTATTACGACAACACGGTTCTTATTCCTGAAATGTCATTTTTTGATGCGATGGAGCTGGCCTATTTCGGTACGAGTGTCATTCATCCAAAGACAATCAAACCGCTACAAAATGCCAACATTCCTCTTTACGTTAGGTCGTTTCTTGACCCCGATGCCGCAGGAACTACGGTGGCAAACAAGAGCGGTCTGAAAATCGTCCCGTCCTTCATCGTAAAGCCAAATCAAGTGTTGGTTTCGCTTACTCCAAAGGATTATTCATTCGTTACGGAAGCGCATTTCAGCCATATTTATTCTGTTCTCAGCGATATTCGCATGAAGGCAAACTGTGCGCAAAATTCGGCTGTTAATTTCTCATTCAGCACAAACAACGACTCGGTGAAGTTGAAGCAACTTCAAGAACGATTGAACGATGAATATTTCGTTGGATTGGTGGAAGATGCCGAGTTGGTTACCATCCGATATTATGATGATGAGACCATTGCCCGAACCACAAAAGGCATGAAGGTGCTAATGGACCACCGAACAGCTACTTCCGCGCAATTGGTAGTGAAGAAGCTCGGTAACTGCTAGAAGACTAAATTTACTAGCATCAACTACAACCGTTTAATACTAATTCCATCCACAGGAATTTTCGTTAATATGAAAAACGTAGTTCTAGTTATACTGGCCTTTGGGTTGACATATAATTCTAGCTATGGTCAAGACCTGAAGCAGCTTTTTCGAGTACACCTCAAGAACAATATGTTCTTTACTGGAATCATTACGGAAAGGGTGGCGAATGAACATATCGTACTATTTCCTTGGGGAATGGGAGGCGAGTTGATGGAGTTAGGTTACGATAGCATTACAAGGTTTGAGCCGGTCAGAGGAAGGCTATCATTGACCGCTCAGAAACTCATTAAAGAGTTATACCCTTCTACGAACCCGCCAAAACCTCCAAAGCCTTCCAACCCATACGTGGTCTTTCATGACCATGGTTATTTTGCACTCATTCAGTATGCTACCGGATACACTCATTGGGGTGTTTCAACGGTTCACGGTTACAAGTTCAACCAATATCTGCACACCGCACTTGGGGCCGGATTTGATGGCGTAGGCCGACCTATTTCATTTAAACCAGATCGGTTTTCAGAAAAATATAAAAATGCCTCGGGGATGCACTTCCCTTTCTTTGCTTATGTAGGAGGCGACATTCTGCAAAAACGGGCAACTCCATATTACGCTCTCGAAATTGGTTACGCGTACGTAGTGCCATCTAGGTCTCTCATTGATTTGGAAACACGGGAAATCAGTCCACATGCATTTTCCGTTGCCACATCATTTGGGGTCAAGTTCAATTCGAGTAAAAGGTATCACACCAATGTTGGTTTAAAGTTGACCTATCGCGCCAGAGAAATGACATTCAGAGAAGTGATCTTCGATAAGGAGTCGAATCTATACCATTTAGAATTCAACAAGATCATGACCTCCAGCTGGTTCTTCGGACTTACCGTGGTACAGGGATTCGGAGGCCGCTAGTCTAAAACCCGCTCCCAACGATATTGGTCACGGTAGCTGAACATGATTAGACCGTAATGTTGGTCAATGATAACCGAACTGACCTCACCCAAGGAATCGGTACGGGTATTCGACCAACAATTCAGATACTGATGTCCTTGTATGGTTGTATCTATCTCTGCGCCATAGAGGCCAGATGCTCCAACCTCTTTAACCCAAAGCAAATTCTGTCGCTGCCTGAATGTCATCGATCCTTGTGCAGGTGGTAATACGATAAAATCTGCACGCGGATATTGAGCATAACCTACCGCATTCGAACATTCATTCCAATCATCCTCAAATCGTTCATATCCCTCTTCATTCAAGAGAATCTGCAGATGATTCCCCGAGCTGTCTATGAATGTGGTGAGCTCAAACCGTGTAAGGGCTAGGTACACAGCATTCTTTTCGCTTATAATATCAGGACAGCAGGACGATAATGACAACAGCATCATCATTCCGACCACGATTTTTTGCTTCCGATCACAGTAAGTTTTCCCAAATAGAGACAGAATCCGATTGTTTATCCGTGGCAACATCAAACTCTAAAGTAATGGTTTGATCGGCTCAATGAACCTCCGAATACGCCAACTGGATTTTCTCAGCCAGCACGTGCGAAATCTTGGCGTGGCTCTCCTTTGTCCAGCCCGCCACGTGGGGTGTAAGAATCACCTTGGGAGAATCGATAAGGTATTGAAATGCAGGTGGGATTTCTTCGTTCTCAATCTGCTCAAAATTGAACTTTTCGTATTCAAGAACATCCAAACAAGCTCCGAGTACTTTTCCGCTTTCGATGGCTCGAACCAAGGCCTCTGTATCTACTACCGCTCCGCGTGATGTGTTGATGAGATAGATGGGGTAATGGAGCTTTTCGAAAAAAGCATCGTTAACCATGTGGTAGGTCTCCAACGTGAGCGGCACATGCAAGGAGACCACTTCCGCTTCTTGATAGATGCTTTCGAGATTGGTTTCAATCACAAAATCATCGCTAAAACCTTTCTTGTACTTATCGTAGCCATACATCAACACGCCAAAACCAGCCAATCGTTTGGCAAAGGCTTGGCCCGTGTTTCCGTAACCGATAATACCGACCGTTCTTCCCAAGAGTTCGACCCCGCGATTTTCTTCGCGCAGCCAAAGGCCTTTTCTCACCTCAATATCGGCCGTATTGATGCGGTTAAACATGCTAAGCAACATGCCTATGGCGTGCTCGGCCACCGCATCTCTGTTTCCTTCTGGCGCATTAAAACATTGGATACCTAGGGCCTTCGCGTGGTCCACATCGATGTTTTCCATTCCTGCTCCAGCACGCGCAATAAAACGAAGGTTTTTGGCAGCTTCAAGCACTTCCTTGTCCATCATTATTCTGCTGCGAATTACAACGCCTTCAAACCCTGCAATTTGCTGAATAACGGCCTCACGACTGAGGGTACTTCCATCCACACATTCGTAGTCCATACGCGTGAGATGCGAAGCAAGATGCTCATGAACGGTATCAAGAAAAAGGATGCGCATTTCGGGGCGTAAAATAGAACAATCCGTTTGTACTAAAAAAGCCCGTACATCAGCCTTCCAATCATGAAGTAGAAGAGGAGTCCGATAATATCGTTGCTGGTGGTAATGAACGGCCCTGTAGCCAGTGCAGGGTCAATTTTCATTCGGTTGAGCGTTAACGGCATGAAGGTTCCGAATGCAGCGGCAAAAAGAATAACCGCCAACAGAGATGCGCCAATGGTTAAACTCAACGCCAGTGGATATCCGAAAATGAAGCTGTACGCCATCAATACGGCCGTGCAGGCGATTCCATTGATGAGTCCAACAATCAATTCTTTGAAAATTCGCTTCACCATTCCATCCTTGCTGAGGGTGTCGTTTGCCAAACCTTGCACAATAAGTGCCGATGATTGAATGCCGACATTTCCGCCCATGGCCACAACCAAAGGGATGAAAAATGCCATCTGCGGATTAATCTGCAATTCGTGCTCATAATTACCAATAACCATGGCGCCTCCAATACCGCCAACCATCGCAATCAGCAGCCAAGGCAAACGCGCTCGGCTCATTACAATCACGTTATCGGTGGTTTCGATGTTCTCAGAAATACCCGACATCATCTGGTAATCCTTCGAGGTTTCCTCACGAACTACGTCCATGATGTCATCCACCGTAATACGACCCAACAGGCGGTTATTCTCATCCACCACCGGAACGACCACTAAATCGTATTTCTCCATCAAGTTGGCCACTTCTTCGGCCATCATATTGGCCTCCACGGAACGGATTCCTTCCTTGTAAATGTCTTTGATGAGTGCCTTTGGCGAACTCAAAAGCATCTTTTTGAGCGATACAATTCCGAGTAACACATCGTTGTCATCCACCACATAAACGGTGAAAACCTGATCCACATCCTCGGCCTGCTTTCGCATTTCGCGCACGCAATTAACAATCGGCCAATTCACATTTACCTTGATGAGCTCCTTGGCCATAACACCACCAGCGGTGTCTTCATCATAGGTAAGAAGTTGGGCAATATCGCTAGCCTGTTCGTCATCGTCAACCTCAGCCAAAACCCCACCTTGCCGATCTTCTGGAAGCTCTCCGATAATATCAGCCGCGTCATCTGTGTCGAGCTGATCAACGTATTCGGCAATTTCTTCGTTAGAAAGGGATGCGAGGAAGCGTTCTCGGACGTCTTCGTCCAACTCAACGAGCACCTCAGAGCCCAATTCATCATCAAGCAGATTGAAAATGAATTGTGCCTCAACGAGGTTGACCTCATCAAGAATTTCGGCAATATCAACGGGATGTAGTTGTCCTACCTTGGCAGAAACGGTGTCGCTGTCAAGCCTTGCAATGTCCTCTTTTAGTAACTCGAGGAAGTCGTTCGTCAGTTCGAACTGCATTGTTCAAGGGCGTAGGTTTCGTTAAACTTAGCTTCGCGATTAGTCGGCAAGACACTTCGTAATCTGAACAAAATCTGCAACAGAAAGCCGTTCGGCCCTAAGCGTGAGAAGATGCTCGTTTGGAGCGGTCGCGAAAGTAAGGGATTTGAGGGCATTCCTCAAGGTTTTGCGCCTTTGATTGAACGCGGTCTTCACCACTAGCTTGAATTTCTTCTCATCACAATCTAATGCCGCAACCGCATTTCGCTTGCAGCGGATTACTGCGGAGTTCACCTTCGGAGGCGGATTAAAAACCTCTGGCGGAACGGTAAACAGATATTCTACATCATAGAACGCCTGAACGAGCACACTCAAAATACCATACGTTTTTGAACCTGGCGGAGCGGCAATTCTGTCGGCTACTTCCTTTTGCAACATGCCAATTACTTCCGGCACCTGCTCGCGATTATCCAGCACTTTGAAGAATATCTGGGAAGAAATGTTGTAGGGAAAATTACCAATCACGCACAGCGGGCCATCGGTAATTTCATTGAAATCCATTTTCAGGAAATCGCCTTCAATAAGGTTGTCCGTGAGTTGAATGAAGTTTTGATTCAGGTATGCGATGGACTCTCTGTCCATTTCAATAGCATGAAGCGAATATTCCTTTGGAAGCAAATATTGGGTGAGGACGCCTGTTCCCGGGCCGACTTCCAGCACGTGTTTGTAATCGCCATGACCCGTAAGTGCATCGGCAATATCAGAGGCAATTTTTAGGTCTTTAAGAAAATGCTGACCGAGATGTTTTTTTGGTTTTACCAATGGTTAAATATTTAGATTTTAGGTTGTCCCAAATCTTCTTTGGTTAATAAACTATAAACAAATAAGAAGTGTTCTAGGCAAGAAGATAGCCAAGACCAATTAGAGTTGCTAAGATGACAAAAATTAGACATCCACAGCCTTCCATGGATGCCTCAGCTTCTAAATTCTGTACTGATTTATTATCATAACCACTTTTAACGGTTCCCTTGCTTTTAATGGTGAAATCCTTATTAGTGCTTTTGATTGAAACACCTAATTCGGATTGTAAGAGATTACGGACCTCACGATAAGCGAGAGTGTTCGTGCTTCCTCCAAAACTTTCAAATCCATTGTCGGCAATGATTTTCCCAAAAAACCTGACATCTTCTCCCCTATAATTTTCAAATAAAGATGTTAGAAACCTTTCGTTCACAAGAAGTCTATCCGAAATTGAATAAAAGTTGCTTTTTAATGGGTGCGTATCCATATTCGCTCTTCTATCTTCACTCGCCCAACGATACATTGAGAATACGAAGAATGCAATTCGATCCCTTTCTTCTAATTCGTCAAATACTATATTGTACAGTTCCTTTTTTCCCATGTAGCGAGAAAGCAGCATTCCCCTACCTTCCGCAAATTCCTTCAATCCTAAACTTGGGTCGCCTCCTCCTTCAAGCTTTTTTGAAATGATTGCCCTCAGGTCTTCTCTGGTAGCATCTGACGGTATCTGGGCACCAAGATCTTTTGCATAGCTTAACTGAGCTTCAGTCGGTGGTTTAGGTGGATGTCGATTGATTTCAAAAGGTTCTACCAATCCTTTAAGTTTAGCAGCTTCCAATGCTTGCTCAATAGTATATGCTTCCACGTAGACCTTCTTCCGTCTATCAGTCTTCACGTTTGTTCCCCTTATCTCAAACGTATCTGCAATCATGGTTGAACCGGATTAACAGCTACGACCTTGGATACTAGGCTGAATGGAATTTCAATATCCTTTGCTGACCTAATAATTACTTCATCATCAAAAGGCTTGTACGGTTTGGCAACAATTTTTGAAACTATGAACTCTTCAACGTAAAACTCTAAAAATCTCATTCTGTCTAGCTCGTAAACATAACCGGGTTGACCGTTGTAGGTAGCGTATTCTTTGGCAATTTGAAAGCTGAAAGATGTAGAAACTCCAGAAGTTGGATATTTGCCAGAGTCAAGTTGGTGAGCAAGAATGGCATTGGCTTGAGACTCACCTACAGTCATTGAACCGTCATATTTAAAATCACCGTTGTGAGTAAGAACCTTAAGCAACGAAGTCCCCTTCGGCTTTAAGCCATGACCTTCTTCATACATCGCTTTACTTACCCCACGATATAAAAAGCGTTGCTGAGAAAAACTCATTGCAAGATTGTTTTCTGTTAATTCGATTGGTATGTACTGTGGTAAACTCCGAAAGAGATGTTTTTTGGTTTTACCATTAGTCGATGGTTTCCAGCACTGTTCTAAACGCCACGTACTTCCCGTCAAACTTCTCCTTTACATCTGCTTGCAACCGTGGCGCGTGCGAACCATGATATCTCTGAAGCTCGGACATGGAATTGCAAACGTATTGCGTTGTGTATGTAAGGCCACCTTCATCGTCAACGAGCAGCACCTTTGCAAATCGGTGTTCGAGAAACAAACCCGTGGCCATTACATCCGGAATGTGCACTTCGCGCATCCATGCAACCCATTCGTCACTCACTTCTTTATCAATACTTACGGTTACGTTGTAGATTATCATGGTTTAGAATAAGGTAAAATGGGAAAGGAAAAACGTTTTTATATCCTGACAACCCTGCCAATTTTCTTTCTCAACTCAAGCTGATGCTGTTCAATCACAAAAGAAACAGGAGCCTCAAGACCAATAATCATAATAGGAACTGTCAGTAAATTCCGCATAGGATCTAGATGTTCTATGAATTTCTCATAAGTGCCAACGGCCGAGTCAAAGCCACCAGCATCCTTAAGTCCTTGGGTTGCACAAATAATTATACCGCCCTTTGTCTGTACAGCTTTCTGAACGTGATTCAGCTCTCCAGCAAGCACAGGCTTGATGAGATTCCAAGCTATGACAGTTGTGTGATTAAAAGCTACCTCTACGGAAAATGGAACTTTAGCAAAATCTAATCGCCAACGGTCTCCAGTATAATCTGGATTTTGAAAAATCGCGGATTCTGATTGCCAGCCATGAGCTTCAAGTCGAGCCTTCAACAAATTATTAATTGCACGCGAAACGCTTTTCGGGATTTTCGTCTGATCATCAACACCGTAGCTCTCGTGCTCAGAAATAAGGTCATCATCTGATATGCCACTGATGGTCGAAATTATTTCTTCGTAAACCCCTCCAAATTCCTCATTCCGGAAAATACTGGAGGCATGTCTAAATGAATGTTCAATGAAATTCATCCTAGTTCTGCCTGTTTTTCTAAGACAGGAATCTCTAATCCAATTTCCCGAGCTAACGAAACACCTAACTTTTCTACAATACCAACGACCAAAGCATTCCCCATGAAAAAGGCCCGTTTTTGATCCGTCACTCCGTCAAGTTTTGTATGGTTCTTGGGAAACATATTGAGTTGCTCCAACTCCTTAGGAACTAATCTTCGATGCCGCCCATCATGGAAAATGACATGCTTAAATCGAGATGGTGCTTTGCCTCCTTCACCAGTAATAATTGTTCTTGATGGAGCGTCTAGCGCATCAGGAAATACCATTCCACCTTCCGAGTAAACATATGTATGACCTTGCGAATTTGTCCTTTCAATTCTTTTCGAACCTTTCAAATACTCCCAACCCTTTTCTTTATTGAGCTCTTCGGGACTAATGAAAAACTCTTTTGGGACGTCTTCCGTTTTTTCAAGAACGTCCTTCAACATGGTTCGCGCACCATTGTATTTACTATTGGTTTTAACCGTCCAATAATTGCCGTTAATCATTACACCCGAATTCTGAAAAGGAGAATTTCCTCCTGATTTATTGAACTCGTCTGAGACCACCTGAATATCTGCATTCACGGTGCCGATACTTACATCTCCAAAGTCATCACTTACTGGAAATTCCTTTGTAATGACACCATCAAATTTCAACCATTCTGTTTTGGATGCGGACTCTAATCGTCTATACAGCTCGGTTGATTTATGATAGCCAAGAATGAAAACTCGCCTTCTTCGCTGCGGCATTCCATATTCTGCTGCATTAATCACACGCCATTCCACGGCATAGCCAAGTGCGTTCAATGAAGACAACATAATGGCAAAATCTCTTCCTCGTTGCTTCGCTGGAGATTTAAGCAAGCGGTCGACATTCTCCAACATGAGATACTTTGGAGCTTTAGTTCCTTTCTGTCTTAAAATGGCTTCAATACTCCACCAGAGAACACCTTTTTTACCGCGTAAGCCTTTTGAGTTTTTAAGACTGGTTGCTACGGAATAATCTTGACACGGAAATCCCCCTACTAACAAATCGTGATTAGGAATCTGATCAAAATCGTTTTCAATAACCTCTTCTATATTTTGGTTAGAGTGATTGGAATTTGGCCACCGGTTTTCATAAACCAAACTGGCATGTTGCAATTTGGTGCTTGGCTCCCACTGGTTACTCCACACAACACTATAAGCAGAATCTTCGGCTCTTGGATAATTCTCCAATCCAATTCTGAATCCCCCTACTCCAGCAAAAAGTTCAACTACTTTAATACTCATGATTCCAAAGATATTATTAGTGTCCAAAGGTTTTGACAAACCGATTTCTGATTTCTGAACATGTTTTTATCAGTATTCGGTGAAGAAACCAACGGCCAACGTAACCTAATTACGTAGTCAAACCATCAAGAACCAATCTTTCGGCCTGCGCTGCGCTTTGATCGGAGTGCCGCGCTAGGGGTGGGAGCGGCATCCTTTTTTGTTTTTCACAAAAAAGATATAGCGGACGACCCGACCCCGATTTTTCATCGGGGTAGCGCCCAAAAAAATCAATTCAAAAGATCGCCACGCAGGCTTCGGTAGCGCTTTCGGGCTTCGACCGTGAAGAGGCTGCCTGGGTAATTGAGCAGGAGTTCTTGGTAGTATTCCATGGCCTTGGAGCTGCTTTTGAGCTGGTTTTCGTAGAGTTGCGCCATGCGGTAAACGGCATCATCGGCCAGTAGGTCGGTTGGGTATTCCTTCCAGACGCGGTGGTAGTTTTCTTGCGCCAGTTGGTAGTTGCCTTCTTGCTCGGCAATTTGTGCGCGTTTGTAGAGAATATCGTCTTGCAGGCTGTGGCCGGGGTAGAATTCTTCGATGCTATCGAGGGCAATTTTGGCGCTATCGAGCTTGTTTTGGTAGAGCAGAAGATCGGCCCGCGCGAAGGTGCTGAGGGCGGCATAGGTGGTGTCCATGATGGAATTGTCGCCAATGAGCATGGCGAGGTAGAGCGCATCGTTGGCAATGAAATCGCTGGTGGCGGCCTTGAGGATGTTGAGCTGCGCCTGCGCCCATTCAAACTGGCCTGTGTAATAAGAAAGCTTGGCGTTTTTGAGCTTGGCAATGCGGCCAATATCATCGGTTTTGAACATCTTTTCGGCCTGCGAATAAAGCAGGGTGGTTTCCCAAATTTCGCCCGTAAATAGCAGCGCATCTGCCAACTGGATTTTGGCCATGGCGAGGTCTTTTTTCTGGATGCCGGGCAGTTCTAGCACCTCGTACAAAAGGTTGATTCCCTTATCCGAATTGTGGATGTAGAAGGTGTAAAGCTCGGCCAGATTCATCATCATTTGCGCCACGTTTCCGTTGCGGCCAAACTCATCTAAGGTGGCAAGGAAGGTCTTTTCGAGGTCGAGCAATTGCTGATCGGTGTAGGAACCGCCAGCCACGGCTTTTTCGTAAAGCGTGTTCACCAGGTCCTTCTTGCAACTCATGTAATAGTAGCTTTCGCGCCCTTTTTTGATGACGTAATCATAGGCTTCAATCGCCAGATCATACGATTCGTTGGCGCGGCAGATATGTGCCAATTGCACGATGCGCGCTCCGTCTTCCTTGTTTCTTCTGTCAAGCGCTTTTGCCTGCGCAAACGCCTGACTGAACTTCTTCTGCTGCTCAAAATGCCAGATCAACAACTCAGGATAAATGTCCTTTTGCGGTTGTTTCTGAATACGCCCAATCACCGCTTCCTCAAAATATTCCTGCTTGGCGTTAGTTTGGTCGGCAATAAAAAGGTCCAACAGCTCGGTTCGCACCCGTGTAATCTGCGATTCGTCCTCCGCCAACGCGTTCATGTATTCCTCCACCGCCAAATCAAACTTGCCCAGCCTGTTGTAAACAGCCGCCAACTCAAACTGATAATTGTAAACGCCATTCAGCAGCTTGCGGCCCTTTTCGTAGGTACGAACCACCTGCTCAAACTCGCCTTTATCCGCAAAAGCATCTGCCAGCGCATCAATCTGCCGCTGAAATGGCGGCAACTCGGCAATCGCCTTCGCATAGTCCTGCTCCGCCTTTTTCCCATCACCTGCCGCCTTGTGCACGTATCCCAAATACACGTAAAGCACAGGATTCCCTTCCTTCTTTATCCGCTTCTCAACCGTCTTCTCCGCTTCCGAAAAATTCTCCAGTTTCAGCAGACAATCCACATAATACTGGAAGAAAAACTCATCGTTATACTTCTTGTAAAGCCGCTGATAATAGACCTCCGCCTTCTCATATTCGCCATTCTTGAAATACTGCGCGGCCAATTGCTCGTCCGTGTCCGTCTGCGCCAAAAGCAACAGCGGAGCAACCAAGAGCGCAACAATCGATATGTAGTTTTTCAATTTCATTTCATCATTTGGGCGTGCCCCTACGGGTCGGGCTTTCCGCTGTATCTTTTTTCGGCCTCGTTTCGACTTCGCTCAACGAAGCCGAAAAAAGGATGCCGCTGCAATCCCTCACGCAAGCCATCTGCAAACATAGCTGCTGGCCGTAGACTCTATCAACTTTGTAAACTTCGTCAACTAATCAACTTCATCAACCTTGTAAACTCTATCAACTATTCAACTTCATCAACTTCTTTCCTCGGCAACGCAATTAACAAACGGTCAATTTCGTCTTTTAGTTCAGCGTAGGTCTCAAAACAACTGTTCAATTCCACCACCACTTGTTCTGTTCCTTCACTCAGACTTTCCACAAAAAGGAATTCTTGCTCAATATAAACGTTTGAGCTGTCCTTATCGGCACGCCTTTCCTTCAGGTCCGTTTTCAGGTTAAATATCTGATTCCGCGTTTGGATAACCTCCGCATCAATCAGTTCTTTTCTAGTCAAACAGCTTTGTAAATGCTCTTGCAGCGCACAGAAATTCACCAATAGCTGTGCTTGTTCCAATTCGAGTGTATCCGTCAATTCATTCTGAATCTTCTGGCACTTCTCCGCTACATCCTTCACATACTGCTTAACGAGCCTTGCATCTACTTCATTGGAAGATTGCTCCACGTTATTCAATACGCCAAGGAGGCTTTCTGCTGCGTTCAGCTCTGCGGTGAAATCCGTTCTGCAACCCATTGCAGCGACTATAATCGCCAACAGCAAAGTCGAAGAAAGAATTGAATTACGCATCCAAACCGATACTTGTAAAACCCGTGTACTGATGCAACACCGCAGGAATCTCAATTCCGTTCTCCGTCTGATTGTTCTCAATAAGTGCCGCCATAATACGTGGCAAAGCCAATGCACTTCCGTTCAATGTGTGCGCCAATTGTGGCTTTTCCGTTCCTTTTCGGTAACGCAACTTCAATCTGTTTGCTTGAAAAGTCTCAAAGTTGGAGACAGAGCTTACTTCTAACCAACGGTCTTGCCCGCCAGACCATACTTCCATATCGTATGTAAGTGCCGATGTAAACCCAAGGTCGCCACCACACAAACGAAGAACGCGGTAATGCAATCCGAGTTTATCTAGCAAGCCAGTAACGTGCGCCACCATCGTATCAAGCACTTGATAGCTTGTTTCTGGTTCCACTACTTGCACCACTTCCACCTTATCAAACTGATGTAAGCGGTTCAAACCTTTCACATCTTTACCATAAGAACCCGCCTCTCTACGGAAACACGGAGAATAGGCCGTGAGTTTCTTTGGAAGTTCATCTTCCTTTAAAATCACATCTCGGAAAATGTTCGTCAACGGTACTTCAGCGGTTGGAATCAGATAGAGGTCGTCTTCGGTAGCGTGATACATCTGACCTTCTTTATCAGGCAATTGTCCCGTACCGAAGCCAGAAGCGGCATTCACCACAAAAGGCGGAATGTACTCCTTATAACCAGCGTCTCTCGCTTCATCCAAAAAGTAATTGATAAGCGCACGCTGCAATCGTGCTCCTTTCCCAACATAAACAGGAAAACCAGCACCTGTAATCTTCACGCCAAGCTCAAAATCAACCAAGTCGTACTTCTTTACCAAATCCCAATGAGGAACTGGTTCAAATGCAAAGCTTGGTTTTGCACCATGCGTAGAAACCACTTCGTTATCCGTATCAGCTTTTCCCTTCGGAACGCTTGCGTGCGGAAGGTTTGGAAGTTGATACAGCAGCTGATTCAGTTTGTCCTGAACTGTATTCAACGTATCCTGTAGCGCATTAGATTGCTCCTTTAGCTCGGCTGATTTGGCTTTGGCAGCATTGGCTTCTTCTGCCTTTCCTTGCTTGAATAGTCCACCAATTTCTTTCGCCAACTGATTGGCATCAGCCAATGTGGCATCCAACTCAGTTTGGGTAGCCTTCCGTTTGTCGTCCAAGGTGATTACCTCATCGATCTTTGCGGCAGCATCAATTCCTCTCACGGCAAGACGGTCAATGACCTCTTCTCTATTCTCCTTTATATATGTGGTCTGTAACATTTCAATATTTAGTGCAAATTTATTCCTTCCCACATGCTTCGATACGTTTCGATTAAAAAACCGAAACACTCAGCATGACCCAGCCTAAAACAAAAAATCCCTTGAACCGAAGCACAAGGGACTTTCCTTATAAAAATCTTGTCGGTTCGACTAGCTCACAGGAACTACCGATACGAACGAACGATTGTCTTTCTTCTTTCTGAATTCAACAACTCCATCAGTCAATGCGAAAAGTGTGTGGTCTTTTCCAATACCTACGTTCTCTCCTGGGTGGTGTTGCGTTCCTCGTTGACGAATGATGATGTTACCAGCAATAGCAGCTTGACCTCCGAAGATTTTCACTCCAAGTCTTTTGCTTTCTGATTCTCTTCCGTTTTTGGAACTACCGGCTCCTTTCTTATGTGCCATGGTTGTTTGCTTTTAAAACTGAATTATGCGTTATCTTCTGATTTCTCTTCTGCTTTTGGTGCAGCCTCTTTCTTTTCAGCTTTTGGCGCGGCTCCTTTTGCAGAAATTCCTTCAATCAACAGTTCAGTCAATGACTGTCTGTGACCGTTTTGTTTCTGGTATCCTTTTCTTCTCTTCTTCTTGAAAACGATAACCTTTCCGTCCTTAATGTGAGACACGATCGTGGCAGAAACCGTAGCTCCGCTGACCGTTGGCGCACCAACAGATACTTTACCATTCTCCTCCAAAAGAAGAACCTTATCGAAAGTTACTTTAGAACCTTCCTTTCCTTCCAAACGGTGAGCGAACACTTTTGTGTCTTTCTCAACCTTAAACTGTTGGCCAGCTATATCAACAATTGCGTACATCTTAAAACAGAATTGTAATTAACTCCCTAAAACGGGGCTGCAAATTTAGAAAAAGAAGTGTTGTTCACAACTTCCATAAATAATTATTTGTTCAACGGTTGAAATGAAGCAATCGATCTGAATAAACTTTGCCATCAACAATCAGTTGAATCAAGCACAAACCGTTCATCTCCGATTAGTTAGAAGATTGCGCTATAAGCCATTATTTACGGATGGTCGGTTGACCAAGTAAACCCCTGCAAGTATTACAAACACTCCGCTGATAGACCAAAGACTAACGGTTTCCCCATCTAAAGTACCCCAAATGATGGCGATGATGGGAACAATGTAAGTAACCATCGATGCGAAAAGTGGTCCACCAGATTGTATTAATTTATTGAACATCACCACCGCCAATGTGGTACCTACAACAGCCAAAATAGCGATGGAAGAAAATGAAATCAACGCATATTCGTGTTCAAATCTTGAAGTGAAATCGGTAGAGAAGAGATAAATAAGACACAATGGGCCAACCCACAAAAATGACCCTGCCGTAATGAGGATAGAAGGCATTTTGGACAGGTATTTCCGCACAATATTTAGATTGAAGGCGTAACAGGTGCTTGCCAAAACCACTAGCAAAGCATGAGGCTTAAATCCGTCTATTCCATCGGGCATAACGATGAGAAGAAGGGCACCAACAAATCCAATCATGAGGCCAACGACCTGCAAAAACCATGTTCGGAGGCCGAAAAACAGCAATCCGAAAATCATGGTAAGCAACGGAACGAGCGAATTGAGCATTCCCGTAAGAGAACTATCTATCTTGGTTTGGGCGGTGGCAAAAAGAAATGCTGGGATGGCACTTCCGAATAATCCAACAGAGAGAAGGATAAGCCATTCGCGCTTGGTGATTTCTTTGAAACGACCAATGAGAAAGGGCAAGGTAACTAGCCACGCCATTCCCATACGAAGGGCGGCAATCTGCGTATCAGCAAAAACAACCAAGCCCTTTTTCATCAGGATGAAGGAGCTTCCCCAAATCATTCCAATGAAGATGAGAAGCAGCCAACTGCGGAGGGGATTTTGCATGGCGCAAAGAAACGGGTTGCGATGATGGGTTTGACGGAACGAACCTTTATTGATGGGATGTGTTTGTGAACTGACGGCCACGATGCATTCAACCAGCGAACATGTTTTACATTTGCCCCTCGAAATGAGCGAGAAAACCACCATAATAGTAGAAGGAATGAGCTGCGGCCACTGCTCGAATGCGGTGAAGAACCTGATTGAAGAGGTTGAGGGGGTTGAGTCGACAGAGGTGAATTTGGGGGCGAAAGAGGCGAATGTATTGTTCGACCCAAACGCGACTACTACACAAGCAATAATCGATAATATCAATAGTTCAGAAACGTATAAAGCAACAGAGAAATGAAAACGAGAATCCTATCTATCGCCATTATGGCATCAGCAGCATTATTTATTGGCTGCGGACAAACATCAACAGAAACTGCATCGGAAGAAGTGACGATGATGCGTATTGATGAAATGAAAACTCCAGTTACACTAGCAGTAAAAATTGAAGGCATGAGCTGCCCTGCTGGTTGTGCAGGTCCAATTGCGAAAGAGTGTGGAAAACTGTCCGGCATGGGCAAGAGTGAAGTGAATTTTGAGGAGGGAATGGGCTATTTCACGTTTGACGCGAGCCTTCTTTCGCAGGAAGACATTTTAAAGTGTATCTCTAACACAAACGGTGGCGGTATTTACACAGGAACTGTTGTGGAAGATGACGCTGCGGTTGAAACGGATGAAGCCACAACTGAGGAAGCGCTTCATGAAGTGAAACACGAGGACGAAGCTCACAGCTAGTCTGGGGAAACGAAAAAGGATAAAAGGAAAAAGGTCGCTTCTCAGCGACCTTTTTTGTTGCCAAAAAAATATCGAGTAACTGTTGACAATGTTTAACGGGTGAATTACATTTATATCGTTCAATCCTAAAACATAGCCATGAAACATTTTTCCTCCCTCCTCTTTCTTCTCGGATTTTATGGAATTACGCAGGCGCAGCACGCCAAAGTCACTACGAATGTTGCTGGTCAAGAACCAGAAACAAGCAGGTTTGTAAAATCTCAAGAGTTTTCTCAGCCATGCCTTGGTTCGCGAAGCATGGCAGATGTAACCAATCCGTGGATGCGAACCGTTACCTCTGGAAAAAGAATCCATGGCGCACCAAACAAAAGCGCGTTGGAACTGAGAAAGGCCGAAAAAACGCGGCTGAAGTTTGAAAACGCTAGCCGCGAGGCAAGCCCCGAAGTGAACAACCCATTGGCCACCACTCCAACCTTGGGAACCAATTTTCTAGGTAACGAATTGTTTGGCGGAACACCTTCCGATAATTCGATGGCTATCTCAAACGGTGGCATCATTGTAAGTGCCGACAACGCCACCATGGAGGTGTATGATGGTGGAGCGCAGAATCCGTATCTCTTCACCCTTACAGGACATTCTGATTTTTTCAGCTTTTTGAATCCTGCCCCAACAGGAAACATTTACGACCCGAAAGTGCTGTACGATTCTGGTTCAGACAGATTCATCTACATGATTTTGCACGGAACATCATCACAGCAAAGCGAATTGCTCATTTGCTTCTCGCAAACAAACAATCCTGCCACTGGAAATTGGTGGGTTTATCGCATTCAGGCCAATCAGGGGCATCCAGGTTCGTGGTTCGATTATCCAAACATCGGTGTGAGCAACAACGAACTATACATTTCGGGAAACATGTTTACCGATGCCGGGCAGAATTCTGGAAACATCGTTTTTCAGATTGAGAAAAACGCGTGCTACAGTGGTCAAAACATCAATTATCAATATTGGTCTGATGTGCAGCATGAGAATGAGCCAGCCTTTACCATGGTGCCACTTAGCTTCGGCCAGCAAGGAAACTACGGCCCGGGCATTTACTTGGTAGCCAACGAAACCTCTAATCCATCGGATAGGATTTTCCTTTTTGACCTTACAAACGATATGTCTTCGAACAACGAAACGATAAACACCTATTCTGTGAACACAACTGCTTTCGATGTGGGTGGCGATGCTGCCCAAAGCGGAAGCAGTGTCCTTTTGGATGTGGGCGACAATCGCATTCAGAACGGGTTCTACCTGAACGGATACATACACATGGTGTTTACCAGCGACATTGGGCAAGGCTGGAATGGCATCAATTACAACCGAATTAACCTGAACAGTCTAAGTGTTTCGCGAAGCACCTACGGATTGGTGGGCAGCTACGATTATTGCTACCCAGCTGTAGCTTCTTCTGGCACATCGGTCAACGACCAATCGGTCATCATTGCATTTGTGCGTTCTGGGCAGGATATTTTTCCTGAATTCCGAGCAGTGAATTGCGACCACAGCATGCAATGGAGCAACTCGGTACAAATTAAAGCGGGCGAGGATGATGTGAATATTGGCGGCCAAAGCCCTGATAGATGGGGAGATTATACAGGAATTAGCCGCAGAAATGGCGTCAACCGCACCGTGTGGGCAGCAGGATGCTACGGTCAAAGCGGCAATAACTGGAACGTAAACAACGGCTGGAATGCGTGGATTGCCGAGCTAACCGATGGCGGACAACCTCAAGCCATTACCGAGGCAAATGACAAAACTGCCTTGCGCGTTTATCCAAACCCAACCGTTGAACGCTTTTCTGTTGAGTTTGAAATGCTGGAGCGCATGGACATCAACGTAAGTATTTACGACATGAAAGGAACGCTGGTAAAGGTTTTGCTAGAGGATAACCTGAAGCCGGGAATGAAAACACTTCACTTTAACCGCAACGCTCTCAGCAGCGGAACCTACATCATCAACGTGACATCAAACCAAAAAACATTGGCACATGAAAAGCTTATTATTAATTAGTCTATCGGTTCTGCTCTCGGTTTGCAACAGCAAAACCGATTCGTCTGCAACGGAAGAAGCGGAAGGTGTGCCTGCTCCAACGGAGGTGAATGCATCCAACGTAACAGAAGAGAATGCGATTATTTCTACCGAAGAACCTGTCATTGACCAAGCGGTTGATGCGGCCGAATCGAAACCCGCTTCTACCAAGCCGAAGTACGAAGGCAAAATGCCCGATACTACCGTGAAGAAGATTATTGAGCATGGCGCGCCTGATAAGGCACACAACGATTCGGTGAAGGCGGCTAAGACGAAGGGGAAGTTTTAGTTACTAGTTGATTAGGAAATTAGTTGACTAGTTTATTGGTGCTTCACCAACTTAGCAGTTGAAATTCCATTCTCCGTCTCAATCGAGATGAGGTAAATGCCGTTGGGTTGAGAGGTGAGGTCTAATTCTGAAGTGCCATTAAGCTGGCCCTGGGTGATGATTCTTCCGAACAAATCGTAAACTCGGTAGCTTGATGCTTGGGATGTCTCTATTCTGAAAATGCCTGATGATGGGTTGGGATAAAGGGAAAATTCAGGTGGAGATACGTCTTGAGAATCAAGATATCCACATGAACTCGTACCTGGCAACACTGGCGCTCCATTTTCCCAGTAACACCTTATGGAAGATGAGTTTTCAAACTGATACAAGGATTCAAACAAACCATGCTGATGCCCAATGCCTTCTATTATCCAAACTGGTGAACCCCAGTCTTGAGAAACCCATTGCCGTACCCTGCTGCGAGTACCAATCTGAATCTCATCAATAGAATCAACCACAAATTCTTCTGTTTGAAACCTTAAGGTATCCCCAATTTCCAAGCTAAAATCATACAACACTTCCTCTCCTCCTTGCCATCCCTTATAATAAACCCCATCCTCAGCTCGTAAATAAGCTCTAACTCCTTGTATTGGTTGAGGAGGCCAAACAGTACAAGACTGCTGTGTTTCAGGATTATCGGTGAATTGCGAATAGTGAGTTCCAGTATACGATATAGGGAAATAGGTATGTCCATTGAACGCTACTTCTGGCTCGACCTTATAGTTGTACTGTTCGCCAATCCAACAACCCTCCCCAGTCAACCAACCGTTATCAACGAACCACTGTATATCTAGTTCCGCTGGAAACGGAGCCCAATTCTGTGCAGATGCAGAACAAATTGAAGCCAAAAGGAGAAGAAGGGAGGTTAGCCGTTTCATTGCTTTACCAGTTTAGAAGTTGAAATTCCGTTCTCATTCTCAACCGAGATAAGGTAAATGCCGTTGGGTTGAGATGTGATGTCTAGTTCTGAAGTGCCATTGAGATGGCCTTGGGTGATGATTCTTCCGAACAAATCGTAAACCCGATAGCTTGATGCTTGGGAAGTTTCCATTCTGAAAATGCCTGATGATGGGTTGGGGGAAATCATTGCTTCTTTTCCTAATCCAAATTGCTCAACATCGGTTATGGAACACGCAAACACATCTTCATCATTGACTAATACAGGCTGGCCAAACTCTCGATAGCATACACTTATGTTCTGTTGTGAATGAGACAGCCCTTCATGCAGCATAGTTCCATGATTGCTACCGACCGCTTCAATCAGCCAAACACCGGCCACACCATTAGGGCCATTGGATATCCATTGTCGAACACAATTGTGTCCATTTATATTTACCTGATCAACCGAATCAATCACATACCAAAGGCCCGGAACAGTATCTCCTACAACTTGGTTAAAATCAGCATACACGGTTTCCGGACTAGAACCTGACTTTCGATAGTAGATACCCCCTTCTGTTCGTAGCAATGTTGGTTGAACAAATGAAACGGGCTCCATCGTAAACAGGCATCCATAATTTCCAGTTCGATTAGTCATGCCTGAAACCGAAAACCGTAAATACGAATGACCACCAGCCTCAACAGTATCAGCTACACTATAACTATACTCTTCCTGAACGGTGCATTGGTAATGACCTCCAGAGGGATACATTCCTGATACTGGATATTGCCTATGCACCCTCCACTCCGAAGTCTCATCCAACGGAAACGGAGCCCAATTCTGTGCAGATGCAGAACCAATTGAAGCCAAAAAGAGAAGAAGGGTGGTTAGCCGTTTCATTGCTTTACCAATTTAGAAGTTGAAATTCCATTCTCATTCTCAACCGAGATAAGGTAAATGCCGTTGGGTTGAGATGTGAGGTCTAGTTGTAAAGTGCCATTGAGTTGGCCTTGGGTGATGATTCTTCCGAACAAATCGTAAACACGATAGCTTGATGTTTGGGAAGTTTCCATTCTGTAAATGCCTGATGATGGGTTGGGGGAAATCGCAATACTTTGCTTTTCACCGAAATACTCAACATCAGTAATTGAACAAATCTCCATGTCTACATTTTCGACATAAGCAGGCACACCGAATTCACGATAACACATGTCTAAGTTTTGTAATCCTCCGAAAATATCATGAAGGAACGTCCCTTTATTACTTCCGACTCCCTCAATAAACCAGCACTGTGTTTCTCGTTCAAATAGTTGACGCCTACACTCACGACCGTTAATGTTTACAACGTCTATCGAATCTATTATTGATAAAGAATTTGGTATTGTATCACCAACTACCTGATTAAAATCTGCAACCACTTTCTCTGTATTTGTGCCGTTTTTCACATAATAAATCCCGTCCTCAGTTCTTAAGTAACTCCAAGAATCAAAAGACACGAATTGCCAAGGACTTGCGCAACTATAAGCACCGCTGACCTTTCTCATTCCTCTTGCGGAAAATTCCAAATATGAAACCCCGTCAATAAGAATTGTATCATTCAAAGAAAAATCGTACTCCTCAATTACTGTGCATTGCCAACCAGTTACATCCATGTTAATGGGATAACTCCGATGCACCCTCCACTCCGAAGTCGCATCCAACGGAAACGATGCCCAGTTCTGCGCATTTGCAGAAATAATTGAAGCCAAAAGGAGTAGAATGACGAAAAGCCTTTTCATGGTGTTAAGGTAGCTGATTCTTTCGTCTGGCAAACTCCAGAAAGAGCAAAACACGAGAATTTCTGCTGATAGGTCTTAGAAAATCACTTACACAACTATGCTTTACGGGGAGTGTTCTCTGACTTCAATTCATCATATCTGGTCGGCAAAAGACTCTATTAATCTTAGTCGTAAGCCTTATAAACTACGTTTCTCTCCGTGGCTCTAAGATAAGAACCATGCAACGAATCTAAAAAAGAGACCGCCTCTTTTTTTTGTTCCTACTAATCTGGCATCACGCATACAAACAGTTCATTCGCTCTATCGTTATAGACGTTGAATAGCGAATTGAATTTCACATTTGCCACCACGTAGTTCAGGTTTGCCGAACGATATTCTTCTTCAATTGAAGTGATGTCAAGTTTTTTGAGGTCTTCGCGATTATTGAAACGGATGTAGAGTTTCAATTCAAAGTCCTTGTCCAACTTTAGCTTCGGACGACCATTGCTTCGCGATTTATCCAGCTTCTTGTAAGCGTATTTGTAGTCGTAGGTGAGTGCGGAAATATCTGAAAGTACCGCGCTTCCTGTAGGATAGGACCCCGCTCCTTTTCCAGCCAACGTTTGCCGATCGGAGTATGCACCTTCCACCTCAACCGCATTGTATTCGTAGTTGATGTTGTAGAGTGCTGTTCCTTGGTCCACAAATCGTGGTAGGACATACACCTGCACCGTATCGCCAATCTTAGACGCTTTGGCCACCAATTTGATTCGCTTGTTTCGCTGTTTGGCAAATTGAATGTCGTCAAACGTGACGTTATTGATGCCGAGGTTCAGAATCTGATCTGGCTTCAGAATCACGCCAAATGCATGGATGGTTAGAAGGCATATTTTGAATTTGCTATCAAAACCACCTACATCCAACCAAGGGTCGCTTTCTGCAAAACCTTTGTCTTGGGCCGCTTGCAACGCATCAGCGTAGCTCATCTTATCAAACTCCATCAACGTAGTGATGTAATTGGAAGAGCCGTTCAGAATCCCTTCCACGTGATCAAGCAATTCATTGTCGTAATACTCCTCTAAGTTTCGAATAATGGGAATGCTTCCGCCAGCAGATCCTTCGTAAAGCAACGCCACGTTGTGCTCCTTTTGTAAGGCGTACAGCGTTTCGAAATTCTCCGCCAGCATCTTCTTGTTGGCCGTTACCACATTCACGCCATTGCGCATGGCTTCGCTCACAATCTTGAATGCTTCATCTGCATCATCAATTAGCTCTACCACCACATCCAAATTATCGCGAGAAAGAATATCCGCCTTGTCGAATGTGAAATAGCTGCTGTCAATCTTCCGCTTTTTGCTGCGGTCTTTTACACAGATTTTCTCCACGCTAGCCTCCAGTACCTGCGAGTGATTGAGTACATCGTAAAGCCCTTGCCCCACACATCCAAAGCCAAAAAGGCCGAGTTTTATTTGTTTATCCATAGTTAGTAGTCCGTTTGGTAGGGGCGTATGGAAATACGCCTGAACAATATTGGTTTCGCGGCAAGGGCGTATTTCCATACGCCCCTACTTCGCATTTTTCTATTCGTTGGTCGCTTTTCACTGTTCGCTATAAATGCAACCCACATTCCGTCTTCCCCGAATTTCCCCATCGTCCGCTCCGGCCTTGTCCTTTGAAGGTGCATTGTGCACAACCAATAGAATTGTAGCCTACTTTTTCTAGCGGATGTTTCGGTAAATCATTGTCTTCGAAATATGCCTTTTGCTGTTCGTTCGAGAGGTCAATGATAGGATGAAACTTCAACAGATTTCCCTTCTGTTCAAAGATCTTCCTCGATTTCCGTTCGGTATTCTGAAACCGCATCAAACCCGACATCCAAACCTCATAGTTTGGTTTTAGGTTGTCTAATGGTTCTACTTTATTGATGGAACAGCACAAATCGGGGTCTTTCGTCCACGTTTGGTCTTGGCGTGTAAAGGCATTTTTCCAATTTACCGGAACAACATTCTCAAGCTGAAGATTGAGCAGTTCGGTTAACCCATTGCGGTATGCAATCGTCTCTGCAAAGTGATAGGTTGTATCAATGAAATGCACCTTTTGTTCTGGTTTTAGCTTCGAAACCAAGTGTAACAGAATAGCGGCAGAAGTTCCAAAAGAGGAAGTAAAAAGCACGGTATCGAAGTCGAGGTAAACGTTTAAAATCCGTTCCTCTACCGTCATCTTCTCGTATCGGCTATTTAGCTCCTGTAGGTTCATTTTACTATGCTCGTCATTGCGAGCGAGGTACGAGCGTGGCAATCTCCGCAAACAGATTGCTTCGGTCATGTTTCCCTCGAAATGACGCGTTTAAGTGGGTTTTATGGCAATGCCGTGCTTGCTTCAATTTTCCCGTTTTGAATCAGATAGTAGGCCTGCCGTCAGTTCATTCATCCGTTTAACCTTGTACTCAAAGTCATCCTTGAGCGTAGAACGGAAAGCACGGAGGTTTCCAAGCAATTCATCCACATCATCAGGAATAACTTCTTCAAACAATTGCCGCAAGCGTTTGGCAAGTGTAGGCGATTTTCCATTGGTTGAAATGGCAATCTTCAAATCACCTTTTGTCACAATACCACCCAAGTAGAAATCGCACATGGCAGGCGTATCGGCCACGTTTGTGAGTATGCCTTTCTGCTTCGCAATAACTTTCACTTTCTCATGCAATGATGGATTATCAGTTGCTAGAATGAGCAATTGTTTCTCGTTCAAATCACTCTCTTCGAACGAGCGCTCAACTAACGAAACTGTTGGGAACTTGGAAGCCAGTTCCCGCACTTCGCTTCGGAATACTTTCGCCACAACCGTCACATTTGCATTTGGACTGCTTTTGAGCAGGAATGTGAGTTTTTCCAACGCCACATTTCCACCGCCTACAAGCAGTACTTCCAACGCATGGAGCTTTAGAAAAATAGGGAAGAGTTCGTTTTGACTTTGCATACGCTCATGTTTAGCGTCATTGCGAGCGAGGAACGAGCGCGGCAATCGGCAACGGATTGCTTCGGTCATACTTCCCTCGCAATGACGCGGATTTTGATTCTCTACTTCTTCAAATAACTCGCCTCCACAAAAGCATGATTGAAATTCGGATGGTGCTTCACTACCTCACCCAAAACAATAATAGCAGGTGCACCAATCGCATTGTCAACAGCTAGTTGCTCAATGGTATCTACCGTTCCCAAAACAACCTTTTCGTTCTCCAATGAACCATTCTGAATGATGGCTACTGGCATATCGTTCCGTCCACTGTTTCGGTATGTTTCTGCAATAAGTGCCAGTTTTTTCGTGCCCATTAGCACGATAACCGTGGCAGAACTTTGGGACGCTAAGGCTAGGTCTTTAGATAGTGCTAGGTCTTTGGTTGTTCCTGTAATTACCCAAAAGCTTTCGCTGTCGCCCCTACTTGTTACAGGAATTTTCTGCAAGCCAGGAACGCCAATAGAACTGCTAATTCCAGGTACCACTTCGGTTGGAATGTCGAATGCTTCCACGTGTTCAATTTCTTCTTGTCCACGACCAAAAACAAAGGGATCACCACCTTTCAATCGCACCACGTGTCCGTAATTCAAGGCGTATTCTACAATCAGTTTATTTATCTCATCCTGCGTGAAAGAGTGTTGTCCAGCACGCTTTCCGACAAATACTTTCGGAGCATTTGCGGGTGCGTAGTTCAATAAATCTGGATGCGTGAGTGCATCATACAATACGGCATCGGCAGTTGCCAAAGCTTTTGCGCCTTTTACGCTTATCAAATCTGGGTCTCCTGGGCCTGCGCCTACGAGTGTTAGTTTGGGGTTATTTTTCATGAGTTCTTCTCGGCTTTAAGTTGTTCGTCTCTGAATATTTTGATGGTTTTAAGAAAGCTTTCCGCAGCCGCGAAATAGCTAAGAGCAAACTCCTCAGTTGCTTTATTCGATCGCATTTTTAGCACCGCTTCGGTGAATGAAACTTCAAATTGAAGTTTGCCCGTTTCTACAAACGTCTTATCGAAATCCTGTAGAATTCCAGCTTGTGTGTTGCAACGAACGTTCTCACCCAAAAGCAATCCTTTGGCGCCATTTACGTAGGCAGTATAGGTGTGATAAATGCCATCAGCAAAACGGCTCTGCTTGATGGCCTGGTCCGCCCAATCGAGTTTCTCATCCGCGTCATAGAATAAGGTTTGCACGAGGTCAATGATTACACCTGCGCATTCGCCCATACCAATCTCAGGCTTGTACAATTCTTCCTTACCCCAATCGTAATAATCACTATCGTTCAAACTATCTAACTCTGCCAATGGTTTGAACAATTGGTAGAAATAATCAGTAGTTAGGCGGAGGTAATAATCGTTGAAATACTCGCCATCCAAACCATTTTCTTCGTAGTCCTTCAACACAAGTCGAAGCATGTCTGGTGTTCGTTTGGATGGAAGTTTGATGACTTTGTCTGCCACTGTTCCGTGGCCATTTCCGAGTGTGCCACCACCAAGCAAAACTTGCATTGCCGGCACAACTTTGCCGTCATGTTTCATCGAGCTTCCATGAAAACCAATGTTCGCAATGCCGTGCTGTCCGCAAGAATTCATACATCCGCTAATCTTGATTTTGATATCGCGGTTGTGAATGAGTTCTGGGAATTCTGAACGAATCACCTTCTCCAATTCCAAAGCCGTAGCTGTGCTGTTTGAGATTCCTAAGTTACACGTGTCTGTTCCCGGACAAGCAGTGATGTCTGCCACACTATCGAACCCAGGTTCTGCCAATCCGAGGTTATTCAAGCCTTCATACAAAGGCGAAAGCGCTTCTTGCGTTACGTAGCGCAACAAGTAACCTTGGTTGATGGTTACGCGAATGTCATCAGCAGCAAATTCTTTTACCACTTTGGCAAATGCCCGAGCAGTATCAGAGGAGATGTTTCCCAACGGAACGCGTACAAAAACGCCAAAGAAACCTTCTTGTTTCTGTTCAAATACGTTTGTTTTGACCCAATTGTCGTAGTGCTCGCGGTCTTTAATACGAACGGTGACAACCGAATTCAATTTAGGTGGCTCAGCCGTGATAACTGCATTGCGATCAATCCAAACTTCTTGGTTTTTAAGTGAAGGATATTCGCCTTCAATTTGATTCATCACTTCTTCCAAACCAACATCTTGAAGCAGGTATTTGAATCGCGCCTTGTTTCTGCGGTTTCGTTCTCCGTAACGGTCAAAATAGCGTAGTGCTGCTTCTGTAAATGGAATGATTTTTTCTTCTTCGAGAAATTCGAAAGCAGTTAGTGCTAAAAACGGTTGCGCTCCTAATCCACCACCAATCATCACTTTGAAACCGCGTTTTTCTCCTTTCAAAACAGGAATAAAACCAAGGTCATGAATGAGCGTAAGCGAGGTGTCCTTTGCGCTAGATGCAAAGGCAATTTTGAACTTACGCCCCATCTCTTGACAAACTGGGTTACGCAGAAAATACTCGAACATTTGATGCGCATAAGGCGATACATCGAACAATTCTTCGGGGTCAATTCCGGCCTTGTCGGAAGCAGTGATGTTACGAACCGTGTTTCCGCAAGCTTCCCGAATGGTGATTTTCGATTGCTCCAATTTGTGCCAGAGTTCGGGGGTTCGGTCCAAACTCACATAATGGATTTGAATATCCTGACGTGTGGTGGCGTGGAGTGTGCTGCTTGCGTATTCATCAGAAATGTCTGCAATTTTAATCAGCTGTTCGCTCGTCAATCTTCCGTAAG
This sequence comes from Flavobacteriales bacterium, assembly GCA_021741155.1. Classification (GTDB taxonomy): domain Bacteria; phylum Bacteroidota; class Bacteroidia; order UBA10329; family UBA10329; genus UBA10329. Next base: position 38,616 of record JAIOYP010000006.1, read on the forward strand.
GAATTTTGATTCGAATCATCTGCACACCTGGTTGCCGCTGTCCGTAGATTCCACGCGCCAAGCGCAGACTACGGAATTTGTCGTCATCGACTTTGCCGTCTTTAAAAAGGGCAATCTTCTTTTCAAGATCGAGAATGTCCTTTTCTACGATGGGGTTTTCTAATTCTGTTCTAAAACTTTGCATATATCTGGGGTTTGTTTTTACTTCATAAAAAAAGCCCTTCCGCTTGTGGCAGAAGGGCTTTTACGACTAAAATGCGCATATCACCACTACTCCCACCTTTCGGTAGACTTGCAGCAACAACACTTCATTTTAATCCGTTCAACCATATTAACCATAATCATAATCATAAAAAAAGCCCCTCAGATATCTGAGAGGCTTTGTTGTTTCGTTTTTAAAAAATATCAATACAACACTCAGCTTCTCATAGGAAATAGACAACAGCAGCAACATGCTGTGTTCATCATTTTCATATCGAATTGTGCGTTGGTCATTTTGATGGTGCCAAACCTAAGTCAAAAAAGGTTTGGTGCAACACGTGAAACTATTTTTTAATGTTGATGCCCTAAAAAGGTGGTGAGCAGACGGTTGATTTTCTCACTCTCTACCAAAAATCCATCATGCCCAAAGGGAGATGAAATAATTTCAAATTGTGCGTTTGGAATGTTCTCAGCAATGAATTTCTGTTCGGCAACAGGACAAAGAATATCACTATCAACTCCGATAATCAATGTATTTGCGGTTATCTGGATTAGTGCGTTTTCAACTGATTTTCTTCCTCTTCCCAAGTGATGGCCATCCATTGCTTTACTGAGCAAATGATAACTCTGTGCGTTGAATCTTTTCGACAGTTTTTCACCTTGATAACGGATGTAGGAAGAGGCTTTATAGTCATCTAATTTCTCTTCGTTGTCCTCCTGCGTCTGCTTGAAAGCTTCGTAATTCCGATACGTCAGCATACCTATTCCGCGTGCAGCCTTCAGTCCGTTGGAACCAGCTTTTGCATCATCATCTTTCCAAGTTGTATCAGCTTCAATGGCCAATCGCTGCGCTTCATGAATGGCAATTTCCCAAGCCGAAGCTTTAGCACTCGTAACTAACAGACATAGGTTTTTGAAAAGGTCTTTATCAGAAATGGCCCATTCCATCAATTGATAACCGCCCATGCTACCACCCATTCCCAATGCAATACGTTTTACTCCCAGTTGTGCTTGCAGCAATTGATGCGCTTTCACCATATCGCGAATGGTAATCATCGGAAAGGAATGGAAATACGGTTTGCCTGTTGCTGGGTTCTCTGTCAACGACCCAGAACTTCCATAACATGAACCCAGAATATTGGCACAAACGATGAAATACTTGCTTGGGTCGAATGGCCTTCTATCTCCAAAAAGCTCACTCCACCAATCGGAAACATCCGAGTTTGCTGTGAGCGCATGGCACACCCAAATAACGTTGTCGCCAGCGGTATTCAATTCACCATACGTATGGTACGCGATTTCTACTTTAGGCAGAATCGCACCACTTTCAAGCGGAAAAGGTTGGTTATGAATGTACTTTTGAAGGCCCATACTTACTACGGCAAATATCGCAACGGAAAACGGATAGGATGAAAGTAACGCTGAAAAGACTGAATGATGATTACCACATGGAAGCCACCAACGCAACGGGCAATACCATTCAAATGGATGGCTCGCCTGGTATTGGCGGACAAAACCTAGGTGCCCGTCCGATGGAAGTAGTGTTGATGTCGTTAGCTGGTTGTAGCAGCATTGATGTGATTTCCATCCTCAAGAAGATGAAGCAGGAAGTAACTGATTATGATGTGGAAGTAACAGCCGAGCGCAGAGACGAGATTCCATCCATCTTCACCAAAATTCACATGAAATTCTTGGTTAAGGGAATTGACTTGGACGGGGAGAAGGTGAGACGTGCTGCTCAACTTTCTGCAGAGAAGTATTGTTCGGTTTCTAAGATTCTGGAACCGACCGCTGAAATCACTTGGGATGTAGTTGTAGGTTGATAAAGTTTACAGAGTTGAAAGGTTGTGCGTTCAATAGACCAGGAGAAGGTTTTAAAGGCCGTCAACTTTATCAACTTTGTCAACCGTTTTCTCAATAAACGAACAAGAATGAAAGAGAATCAGTTTGAGACAGATGCGATAAGAACGCAAGCCGAGCGCTCGCAGCACAGAGAGCACAGCGTTCCGTTGTATCTTACTTCGAGTTTTACATACGATAGTGCCGAGCAAATGCGTTCGGTGTTTGCCGATGAAGAAGAAGGTTTCATCTACAGCAGGTTTAACAATCCTAACTTTTCGGAGTTTGTAGACAAGATGTGTAAGCTAGAAGGAGCTGAAGCTGGCTATGCAACCGCAACAGGTATGGCGGCTGTTTATGCAGGCTTTGCGGCTTTGCTTAGTGCTGGCGATCACATTGTAAGTTGCCGTTCCATATTTGGTTCAACGCACACGGTTCTCACCAAGATTCTTCCTCGATTTGGCATCACTACCACGTATGTTGATGTGGATGATTACGAAGGTTGGGAAAAGGCCATTCAGCCAAATACCAAGATGATTTTTGTGGAGACACCTTCCAACCCTGGTTTGGATGTGATTGACATGGAATTTGTGGGTAAACTGGCCGAAAAGCATGGAATTATCTTTCATGTTGACAACTGTTTTGCAACGCCATACTTGCAACGCCCCATTGATTTTGGTGCACATTTGGTCAGTCATTCGGGCACCAAATGGCTTGATGGTCAAGGCCGCGTGATGGGTGGAATTTTAGTTGGCGATAAGAAGCTGATTGATGCTGTTTACACGTTTTGTCGTTCAACGGGTCCTGCCATTTCGCCTTTTAATGCATGGATACTTTCTAAAAGTTTGGAAACCTTGGCCGTGCGCATGGATCGCCATTGCGACAATGCGCTGAAGCTGGCCAATTGCTTGGAACATCATCCCGAATTAGACAACGTGCGTTATCCGGGATTGATGTCGCATCCACACTACAAAGTGGCGCAAAAGCAGATGAAAAAAGGGGGCGGACTCATCACGTTTGAAGTAAAGGGTGGTATGGAACGCGGCAAGAAATTCTTGGATGCACTGCTGATGTGTTCGCTTACGGCAAACCTAGGCGATTCACGAACGATTGTAACTCATCCAGCATCAACCACACACGCCAAACTGACGGAGGAAGAACGGCAGGCAGTGAGTATTTCTGCAGGTTTGGTGCGTGTTTCTGTTGGGTTGGAAAACATCGCAGACATCATTTCCGATATTGAGCAAGCGCTGGCAAAGTCGAGTTAATATTACTCGCTGGTTCTAGCATAACATGATTTGGTCGATTTAGGCAACACAATCTTTAAAATGATAAAGCAGGTGTTTTTGGCAGGATTGATGGACACAGGTAGAACTACGGCCTGACAATCGAATTCCAGTAAATTAGCAGCCACAATGAAAAAGGCAGTCTCAATAATCCTCTTGTTTTTGACGCAATCCGCGTTTTCGCAGGATATGGATTACGCTCGTGAAGTGCTGAACCGATTGTGCTCGGATGAATTTGCTGGAAGAGGCTACGTTGAGGACGGTGATAATGCAGCAGCATTTTACATCGAAGAGGAATTTAAGGCGAATGACCTCTATGCGTGGAATTTCAACTACTACCAACCGTTTACCATGGCGGTGAACTCTTTTCCAAGTACGGTTGCGCTTTCTGTTGATGGAAAACCGCTGATAGTTGGAAAAGATTTTCATGTGGAGGCCGATGCACCTTCTGTTCGAGGTAAGTACGAATTGACCTACATAAATCATCTTCCTGCGGTGGCACCTTCCGGACGTGTTATTGATAGTACGGCCAGTTACAAAGGATTCGTAGTTGTGGAGGATAGCCTCATTGCTGCACTTCCACCTTCTATTCGAATGGCGCTGCTGCATGGTTTCAAAAAAGCGGGAGCTAAAGGAATTATCCGTTTATCCGATACGAAACTGACTTGGTCGGTTTCCAAGCAACAAGCACCAATTGCCCAGTTTATTGTTTCACGAGGGAAATGGATTTCTGGTGCCAAATCTGTGGAGGTTGATGTGAAGGCTGAATTTGACAAGAAGCATCGAACTCAAAATGTGCTTGCCTACGTTGAGGGAAGTGAAAAACAAGATCAATTCATCGTCTTTACCGCTCATTATGATCACTTGGGAAAAATGGGTTCTGATGTCATTTTCCGTGGTGCGAACGACAACGCAAGTGGTGTGACCATGCTTTTAAACCTCGCGAAGCATTTTGCCAAGCCCGAAAACGAGCCTAAATATTCCATTGCATTCATTGCATTTGCAGGCGAAGAAGCCGGACTGGTTGGTTCCATGAATTATGTTCAAAGCCCCATTTTCCCATTGGAGGACATTAAATTTCTCATCAATTTGGACATTCTTGGAACGGGAGATGAAGGCATAACCGTAGTAAACGGAGCGGTGCACACCAAAGAGTTCGAGTTGCTTTCCAAGATTAATGAAGAGCGAGGATATTTGACCAATGTAAAAAAGCGAGGGAAGGCAGCCATTTCAGATCATTATCCATTTTCGGAGGCCGGAGTTCCATGCTTTTATGTGTACACAATGGGTGGTATTCAGGCCTACCACGATGTATATGATGTGCCGGAAACCTTGCCGCTCACAGAGTTTGAAGACATCTTCCGATTGTTCACCGATTTTGTGGCCACCTTCTGATGATATTATGAAAGTGATTCTTTCCGCCATACTACTATTTTGTTCCTGTAGTCTTTTTGCTCAAGGGTATCAGTATGTTCCATTTTCAGAAAATGGAACATGGACAGTAGATTTTTATAGCAGTGTTGATTGTGGTATTCCTCCTGGGTTTTGTAGTCAGTATTCTTATGGTGTTACTGGCGATACGGTGATAACGGGCATTGCTTACTATATCCTGAACAGCGGAGTTTTCTTTAGAGAAGATACAACGGCTCGTCAAATAATTGTGTACGGAGGTGGAGGTTCCAATATGTGCAACGGCCAACAAGAATGTGTGGCATACGATTTCAATCTAAATATTGGAGATAGTTTATTGGTGCCCTACGTTATGAGCGGTGGTGGTTCGGGTTGGTATCAATGGGTAGTGGATATTGATACGGTTGATTTCAATGGTTCGCTAAGAAAGGTGTTTGGTCTTTCTGATGGAAACCACTGGATTGAAGGTATTGGAGGCGATAACGGCCCATTTCAAATGTGCGATCAGTTTGAGCGATGGACAATACTGCGTTGCTTCAGCGATGAAGATGAGTTAATTTATTCTGAGCCACCACCATCATGGTACGAATTTGAGTATCCGAATTATCCTTATTGCGATTCCTCGGTCATGAGCATTCCATCCAACAGAAAAAGTAGAGTCCTATGGTATCCGAATCCTGTCAATGACTTGGTTTATTTCGACAATTTGGAGGAGGAAGCAATTGCGAACGTAAGCGTTTTTGACGTTACAGGAAAGCAGATATTTCAGATTGCGTTAAAACCAGCTGACAATCGAATATCATTGAAAAGTCTTAAATCTGGAGTTTATCATCTTTATGTAGAAACTCGGAGCGGGAAGGAATTCAACTTTAAGATAATCAAGGAATAGTATCATGGGAGTGCTTTATATCGTTCCTACTCCTATTGGAAACTTGGAGGACATGACCTTCCGAGCGATTCGGGTTTTGAAGGAAGCCGACCACATTTTGGCTGAGGACACACGCACTTCAGGAAAGCTGATGAAGCATTTCGAGATTGGCACGCAGATGAGTGCTTTTCATCTCAATAATGAACACAAAGTTGTAAGTCGATGGGTTGATGCAATCAGCTCAGGACAGACCATTGCTTTAATCAGCGATGCTGGAACGCCAGCCATTTCAGATCCAGGGTTTTTACTTGTTCGCGAAGCGATAAAACAAGGAAACGAAGTAATAACCTTGCCGGGTGCAACGGCTTTTGTGCCAGCCTTGGTCAACAGTGGTTTGCCGTGCGAGAAGTTCCATTACGAAGGATTTCTGCCTCATAAAAAAGGTAGAGCAACACGCATTGCCGAACTGGTAGGAAAGGATGTGACAAGCGTGCTGTATGAAAGTCCGCATCGAATTCTAAAAACGCTGGCACAACTGCTAGAAGCAGCTGGCCCTGAACGTATTGTTTCCATTTCTCGCGAAATCAGCAAGCTGCACGAAGAGACCGTTCGCGGCACCATCCCAGAAGTGATTGAGTACTACGAGAACAATCCAATCAAAGGCGAGTTTGTGTTAGTGCTTCAGGGCAATTCCTGAAACGTACCTTTGCGCACTACCATTCAATCTTGGAACTCAACGGAAGTATTAAAGACGGACTCAATTTTATGCGGAAGGTCACCCTTCGCAGAGCTTGGAACGCGCTAAAAGTGCTATTCAGTTTCTACTACACTAAGTGGACGGGCAAACCAACGCAATGGGGCACGCCTATCAGCGTTTCGTTTGAACCGACTACAAGTTGCAACTTGCGTTGCCCCGAATGTCCGAGCGGATTGCGACAATTCACGCGCCCAACGGGAATGTTGGATAATGGTTTCTTCCGAGAAACAGTGGAGCAATTGAAGGATGATTTGCTGTATCTCATCTTTTACTTTCAAGGTGAACCGTATTTGAATCCTGATTTCTTGGACATGGTGAAGTATGCTTCTGACCGAGGAATCTATACGGCTACAAGCACAAATGCCCATTATCTGAAAGATGAAAATGCGCGCAGAACAGTAGAAAGTGGCTTGGACAGAATGATAATTTCCATTGATGGAACCACGCAAGAAACCTATGAGAACTACCGCATTGGTGGAAACTTAGAAAAGGTGATTGAAGGCGCGAAGAATGTGGTGAAATGGAAGAAGGAATTGAACTCAAAAACACCTCATCTCATTTTCCAATTCTTGGTTGTGAAACCGAATGAGCATCAATTAGAAGATGTGAAGAAATTGGGGAAAGAAGTTGGCGTTGATGAAGTGCGTTTTAAAACCGCGCAGATTTACGATTACGAGAACGACCCGAACAAGCTTATTCCCGATAATCAGAAATACAGTCGCTATAAAAAGACGGCAGACGGCCACACATCGCTCAAAAATCCACTCTTAAACCATTGCTGGAAACTGTGGCATTCGTGTGTGCTCACATGGGATGGCTTGGTTGTTCCTTGCTGTTTTGATAAGGATGCCACGCATCAATTGGGCGACCTCAAAAAGAACACTTTTGAGGAAATCTGGCAGGGAGAAAAATATCAGGAATTCCGTTCATCCCTGCTTAGAAGCAGAAGTGAGATTGACATTTGCGCCAATTGCACGGAAGGGACGAAGGTTTGGGCATAACCGTTCTACAACATTGATGCGATTTTTGATGTCTAAAACCGCTTAACTCTTGTATTTTCGTGCCAAACAAAGCAGATGAGACTGATTCCACTATTGCTTATCACTGTCTTGATTACTTCATGTAACAAACAGATGATTCAGCTTATGCAACTTGATCCTGTCGAAAATCAATTTACGGAGAAGGACAACGAATATGTTTTCGACAACGATACGGTTCGAATAACCTACCGATTTTGGACTGACCACGGAAAGTTTGAGTTCTCCATCCAAAACAAGCTCAATGTTCCTATTTACATTGATTGGAAAAAGTCTAACCTTATTTATAATAGTAAGCCAAACGTTTATTGGGTAGAGGAAACGGTTGTGAAATCCAGTAGCGTGACCTCTGGAATAGGCATCCGCGGAGCGTATGGTATTTCCTATGGCTCGGCAGCTACCACTGGCGAATCTATTGTACGACCCAAAGAGCGAATAACCTTTTTGCCTCCTACTTCAACCATTGAAAGAAATGAATATTCGATTGAAAGTGCCTTTTACTATTTGATGGACTTGACCATTGAACCGAATATTGTTCCAAATGAGTCTAATCCGAAGAAGATGACCAATGTATTTACTCAGAAATTCGGAGATAATTCATCTCCCATGCACATGACCAATTTTCTCACTTTCTCAACAAAAGAGAATTTTGAGAATGAGTGGTTCATTAAGAACAACTTTTACCTAGGGGAGATAAGTGAAATGGAATTAAACCATTTCAGAGGTAAATGCAAAGGTCAAGACGATAAGGGAATCTCTATTTGTCCTCGAAAATTAAAGTCGGACACAAAGTATTTTCTGTATGTGCCTAAAGGGTACGATTTTGTGAAGCGGAAAAAGCGAGGGATGACAGAGTATGTTGTGCCTGTTGCAAATTTTTAGAGCAATCTTCTAAGAGTATAATCAGAAGGAAATATCAGAATTTCGGAAGCGAGATGGACACTCAAGCAAACAGCACCAAGGAGATTAAGGTTCCGACTTGATTAGGCACAGCCATCATCAATAATTGACTTCAATTCATCTGCTTCGGACGCTGACAGAACACCGAAAACATCTGAAAGCTTCTTACTTGGTTTGTCTTTCAAACCAAAATCAAGAAGTGCGTTTATCGCACGAATAAGTTGAGCGTCTTCAATGGCATTGAAACGGTCAAGGAGTCTCTTTTTTTCAAGTTTAATATCCATGCTGTTCAAAATGATGAATATAAAGGTAAGGTCAAAATTGCACAACCAATGTGAGACGCGATTAATTGCGTCTCTACCCTACGAACGATTCAAATGCGCCTGCACCATTCGGATTTGTCCGTAGCTGAATTTTCCATTGAGCTTGGCGTAAATCTCGCCCGAATTGGCGCTTTTGTTGTCCTTCATTACCATCTCAATCGTTTCGCGGTCATCTTCTTCCATGAATTTGTTAATGGTCAATTCCTTTTCTTGAATTCCACGGGCAATGTGGCCTTCGATGGTCGTCAGCGCCATTTCCCGTGCCTCAGCTATCTTGGCAATCGACAATCCTTGATTGGCAAGGCCGTAGGTCAGTTGATAGGTTGCACCCTTTTCAGGTTTTGAACCTTTTTCCTTTTTCTCTTTTCTCGTTTTTCCTGACTTCGTCTTGGTGTTTTTCGGGTTGTTCTCCGCCTCGGTGGCTGCCGCTGAAGTGAGTTTCCTGCGGAGAAGATTGCGTTCTGTGTCGCGTTCCAGATTTGGTTTTATCTCCCGGCCTTCAATGATGCATTGCGCCACCTGATGCGCCTTATCCATCTGTTCCCATTTCTTCATTAGAATGAGGTCGATTTCTACCAAAGCATCTAAGTAAGTCTTGGTGCGCGAAAACTGTTTTACCTCTTCAATATGCTTGAGCAGAAGGCGAAGGTTGGTTTCCACAAATTCGATGTAATACTTGCTGCCTTTTTCAATGCGCTCAAACAGACGTTGGTGGTCGTTTTCCTGTAGGCAGAAGTGCAATTGCTGCACGAATTTTAGCGTGTTTGCTGTCTGAGCTTTCATGTTGCCCGAGAGCACATCCAAGGCAGAGCGCATTTCGGAGTCTTCAAACTGCCCAACGGTGTCGTGCTTCTGTAGGATGCGCTGAATGGTCTGCGTCACTTCGTCAAACTCAAAAGTATTTGCTAGCAAGTTTGCTAAGTAGTTGCGCTGCTCGTTTCGGAGAATGTTTGGAAGCGGTTCTTGCCGCTCTTTTGTCTTTCCAAATTCCACCACCTGTTCGTCAGTAGAGACCACGCTTGGGTCAATCTTGGTCCGCAGTACCAATCCATCCAGCGATGTCAATCGCGAAAGCGCCACATACACCTGTCCTGGCGCAAATGCCTGTCCCACATCCACCACCGCTTTTTCAAACGTCAATCCTTGCGATTTATGCACGGTGATGGCCCACGCCAACTTGATAGGATACTGAAAGAACTGGCCAATGACCTCTTCCTTCAGGTCTTTCACCGTTTCGTCAACCGTATATTTTTTGTTCTCCCATTTTTCCTGTTTTAGCACGTAGGGCTCTGATGCCCCGTCCATCAGCACCTCAATTTCCTCTTCATTGATAGAAGAAACGGTTGCCAATTTCCCGTTGTAGTAGGCATCGCCTTCGGCATCGTTCTTCACAAACATGACACGCGCCCCTTTTTTCAACTCAAGACTTTCGGCCACGGGGAAAATGTGGTCGGGGAAGTCGTTCTTCACATCCGCTTGAAAGTAAAATGTTTCGCCTTCGAGCTTATCCAATGCCATGCGATTGAGGTTGTCAGCCTTGTAATTGTGTGTGGTAAGCGTGACCACATTCTCTGGCACATCGCGCTCTTCACGATAATGCTCATTCAGGGTCTGAATGTCGTTAGAGGTGATGGTATTGTTCCTCAAATTGTTGAGGATGGCAATAAACGCATCATCCCGCTGGCGGAAAATCTTATCCAATTCCACATAAACGAAGCCACTTTCTTTGAGCGCACGCGCCTCAAAAAAATGCTGACTGGCGTAATAATCGCGCATCTTGCTCCACTCGTGGTCTTTCACGATGGGTGGAAGCTGATACATATCGCCAATCATCAGCAGTTGCACGCCACCAAACGGAAGGCGGTGGTTGCGTTTTACGAAGCGCAGCCGTGCATCAATGGCATCGAGTAAATCAGCACGTAACATGCTCACCTCATCAATAATAAGGAGGTCGATATTGCGCAGCACATCCCGTCTTTTACTGTTGAGCGGATGCCTGCGCACCAGCGTTTGCTGTGTGTAGAAATTGGTGCCTCCGGGCAGTTCTGCGGGTAGATTCCTATCTGGCAAATAGGTGCCAAAAGGCAGCAGGAACTGCGAATGAATGGTAACGCCATTGGCGTTGAGCGCGGCAATACCCGTTGGGGCCAGGATCACATGGCGTTTGTGCGTGGAGGCGGCCAATTGCCTCAGAAACGTGGTCTTTCCCGTTCCAGCCTTTCCTGTGAGAAAAACGTGCTTATCGGTGCTGTTGACAAACTGTGCGGCCAATGCGGCCATTTCGGTGACTTCAATCGTTTCCATGATGCACGAAGTTGCGAAAAGTTAGAGAATCGGTTACCATTCTTAACGGAATCGAAATATCAACACGGAACAGCAGTAAACGAGATTACGATATTTGGCCATGCGATTATTCCTTTTGGCTATCCTTTTGGCCTCCTCCCCTGTCATCAATGGACAGGAAATTGACCAACAGATTACCTCAAAAACAAAGCGACTTTCTGAAATTGAAGTTGAAACGGAACAAATTCTTGACGAGTTGGAAGGGTTGCGCCTGCAATGGATTAGAAAGGAGCTTGACCAGATTGGTTATCCAAAATACACGGAGGATATTCAAATCGTGAAGCATTCTGCATTGACATTGGGCTATTCAGAAAAGCACGAACAGGCCGCGTGGGTGCAGCACATCGTCATTCCCGAAGTGGAATTTGCAAACGTTTCTAGAACAAACGACTTCCGTATTGATTCGCTTGTTTCAACGGGCTCATCTCAAGAAGAGGATTATTTTTTGAAGAAAATTGCTGCCGATGGAACCATGGAATTTGATGGTTTTGGCTACGACCGAGGTCACTTGGCGCCATCCGCAGATTTCCGCTGGAGCCAAAAGGCGCTGAGCGAAAGCTATTTCTACAGCAATATGAGTCCGCAAAAGCCTGAGTTCAACCGCGAGCGTTGGGCAGAGTTGGAATCGTGGATCAGAACCTACGTTATTGATTTCAATGAGGCGGTGTATGTGGTCACGGGCCCAGTTCTGAAAGATGGGTTGAAGCAACAAGGCGGCAATCAGGTTTCCATACCTGAGCTGTTCTACAAAATTGTCTTCGACCTTGGTGGAGATGAGAAAAGAGCAATCGCCTTTCTGATGCCGAACGAGCACTGCGCCTATCCCATTTCGGGTTATGTGACCAGCGTGGATTCGATTGAGAAACTCACAGGATTAGACTTTTTCAGTTCGTTGGAAGACACAGAAGAAAACCGCCTAGAAGCCATGAATACCATGGAAGGTTGGGTGCATGAAGATAATTCGGAGTTTGGCGAAGTCGCCCCATTGAAGGCACCGCTTCCGAAAGGCCATTTTAATACACTTCAAGCAAAATATAAGGTGGGCGAGAAGACCAAGATTTGCGGTACCGTAGTGGCAAGTAAACGCAGCCGAAAAGATGCAGTTTATCTTAATTTCGATCAGAAATATCCTCGAAATGTGTTCTACGCCAGCATTTGGAAGAACAATCAGAACAACTTCAGCTATGATCCTGAGAAGGAATTCCTAGGCAAAATTATCTGCGTAGAAGGCAAGGTTGAATTGTACAACGACCAAGCACGCATTAGCGTAAATCGGGAAGAGCAGGTTTCCTATTGGGAAGATGTAATTGGAGAAAAGGAGTGAGAAGATTTACCGTCATAGCGCTTGTTTTTGTAATGTTGGGCTGCCAGCAAGACAAACTGCCGTGTCCATATAGATGTGATGATGGAGATGAACTAGGCAAAAAAGTTCTGATTATCGGACTTGACCGTTGCCGAACGGATGCATTCCAGCTTGCCAATACACCAGTAATGGATTCGCTGGCTGCGGCAGGACATCTCTACACAAGCGTCAACCGTGGCCCTCACACGGTTAGTGCTCCAGGTTGGACCGCTTTGCTTACAGGTGTTTGGAGCGATAAGCATGGCGTTACCGACAACTCGTATTCGAATGCTGATTTCGGCTCTTATCCCGATCTGTTTTCTCGTCTAAAAGAGCGGTTTCCCTGCAAGAGAATGTATTACGTCAATAGTCATCCCATTGTGTCTAAAGGAATGTTGGGCGCTGCCGACAATGGAGAAGTGACGGGCAATGACGCTGAGGCAGCTTCGGATGCCATCCAGCAAATAAAAATGTGCCGACCTGATGTGATGTTCATTCATTTGAATGACATTGACCACGAAGGACACGACACCGATTTTGACCCACAAAACCAACGATACATTGCACAAATTGAAGATTGCGACAGGCAAATTGGGGAAATTCTAGCAGCATTTAAGAACACATTTCCAACGCAAGAGCATCTCGTTTTTATCAATACCGATCACGGTGGGGAAGGTGGCGGCCATGCCAACCAAGACAATAACCCGAACGTGACGCATGTGTTTATGATTGGAAGTTCGAACCTCGGTCAAGCGTGGAAAGACACCCTTGCAGAACAAGTAGACCTTTACCCAAGTGTGTTACAGTTTTTTGATGTGACCATTGATTCTAGTTGGGCGTTGGATGGCAAATCTTTGCTTCAATGATCGCGTACCTCAAACCATTTCAAGAATTATTGGAGGCGAACGCCCAAGCCGAAAATGCTGTGGCGATGAAAGCCTACATGAAAAATCGGTTTGAGTTCTACGGAATCAAATCGCCCGAAAGACGTGAACTTGAAAAGCAATTCCTTTCAGAATTTGGAATGCCTAAACCTTTTGACAAGAAGGTTTTTCGTGAATTGTGGAAAGCCAATCAACGAGAGTTTCAACATTTCGGATTGGATATACTGAGAAAGCAGGCTAAGCAAGCAAGCGAAAAAGATTTAGCGTTGATTGAAGAACTCATCATCACCAAAAGTTGGTGGGACACGGTTGATGGGTTGGCCTCATGGATTTGCGGACCTTACTTTCTCAAGTTCCCCGAAAGGATGAAACCCGTTACTGATGCGTGGACAGTTTCTGAGAATATGTGGTTGCGCAGAACAAGCATCATCTTTCAGCTTGGATATAAGCAGAAAACGGACGTTGAAATCCTGACTGACCATATCGAAAAGAACCTCGGTTCAAAGGAATTCTTCATCAACAAGGCTATTGGTTGGGCATTGCGTGAATACGCCAAAACAGATTCAAAATTTGTGCGTGATTATGTTGAACGGATGAAGGAAAAACTCCATCCTCTGAGCGTTCGTGAGGCGTTGAAGAATTTATAGCGATAAAAGAACAGTTTCTGCAACAATTGAACGGGGAGAACCGAACGCGAACCCTACTTTTGCGCGCTCAAACCCCAAGCATGTTCAAAAGCCTCCTTTTTCCGTTTTTCCTTTTCTCTGTTTTCATCGCGCAAGCACAATACAAAGACCCAAAAGGGTATGTGGCGTCCGATTCCAATCAGGAATCTCCAGCCAAGTACAACTGGGAAAAGACCGCCAAATTCAAAAATTACACCCGCGACAGCTACTATTTGGTGATGCGCGATAGCATTAAAATTGCTATTGACGTTTACGTTCCGAAGGTCAAAAAGGGTGATGTGGGCAAGTTCCCAACCATTTTGCACCAATGGCGCTACTGGAGAGATTTTGACTTGAAATGGCCTTATAGTATGCTTAGCGCCCCACCGAATGGTCCTTTGGGCAAATTCTTCAAGACCATTTTGGCAAATGGCTATGCGCTAGTTAGTGTGGATTCGCGCGGGTCGGGTGCATCCGATGGTTGGCGTGCTCATCCTTGGACGGAGGCGGAACGTAAGGACATGACAGAGATTGTGGATCACATCATTGCCCAATCGTGGAGCAATGGGATCGTTGGAGTGGCCGGGGTTTCCTATAGCGGAACCACAGCCGAATTCACCGCCATCGAAAATCATCCGGCTGTAAAGGCGGTTGTGAACATGTATTCACTTTTTGATGTCTATCCAGACAATGCCTTCCCTGGCGGAATTCACAACATCGGGTTTACCCAAGTTTGGGGCGAAGCCAACATGGCTCTTGATAAGAATCAATTGCCTCCAAAGGCTGGCAAAGCAAAGAAATTCGTGAAAGGTGTAACCGTTCCGAAGAAAATCTACGATGGCCGAAGTGCCGAGGGTGTGTTTGCAAAGGCACAAGAAGACCACAAAATGAATGCGAACGTGAACGATGGCGCTTTAACCATTGTTTACCGTGACGACAAGGCCCAAAGCAAAGCAGCGGTTGCATCAGATGTCTTCAGTCCGCACACCTTTTGGAAGGAAGAGGACGCGTGCGGAGCCGCCATTTATAATTGGAGCGGTTGGTTTGATGGTTCCTACAACGATGCTGCAACTAAGCGTTATCTCACGCTCACCAATCCAAAGAACAAGTTGATTCTTGGCCCTTGGGAACATGGTGGAAGTTTCAATGCGGGACACACAAACCCAGGGCATTCGGGATTTGATCACATTGGCGAGGCATTGCGCTTTTTTGATCATCACCTGAAAGGTTGGGACACCGGAATTTCGAAAGAAAAGCCAGTTCATTATTTCACCATGGTGGAAGAGAAATGGAAAGCTTCTGATGTATGGCCTCCAGCAAATACCACGTATCAATCTGTGTTTTTTGATGAGGGAAACACGCTTACATGGAGGAACAATTATTCTACACACGAAGACTCGAAATCTGCTTTGAAACTGTGGGGCGATTCTCTCAATCACCTCAAAAGCACAGGCATGAGCCAGTTGCTTAAAAAGCTGGAAGGTGAAGGAACTGTTTCTCCAGCCGATGAGAAAAAACTAGCGGCTTACCGCGAGGTTGAAACGAACTACGAAAAAGCTTTGGCAGAACTAAATACATCTGCTGTTCAGGTAAAAGAATGGCGCGACACACCAAGCGGTTCGGATGCGTATCAAGTCGATTCTACCACAACTATGGGAATGCACGTGAAGTTCCGTTCGGTGTCTGGTCAATTGAAAGACCCGCACACTTATACCGATCGAAATGAGAAAGATTCACTCTTGTTGGTGTATGATTCGGAGCCATTAACAGAAGACATGGAAGTGACTGGTCACGCTTTGGTGGACATTTTTGTGAGTTCAAATACCAACGATGCACAGGTTTTCGTTTACCTCGAAGATATTGACGAGAACGGAAAAGTGCAGTACGTGACGGAAGGCGAATTGCGTGCCCTACATCGCAAAGTGAGCAACGAGAAAGCTCCTTACAAGCAAATTGGACCTTACCATTCATTCTTGAAAGAAGATGGACAACCTTTGGCTCCGGGAGAAGTGGCAGAAATGCAGTTTAGCATGTTGCCAATCTCTTATCTCTTCAAGAAAGGACATCGAGTGAGAATTGCCATTGCTGGAGCGGATGCGGACCAGTTCCGCAACATGACCAACGATGAACCGAAGTACACGTTCTACCGTTCGTTCACATATCCGAGTAGGGTGGAGTTGCCGGTAATCAGGTAGAAAGAGAAAAGGGGATAAAGAAAAATGGAGAGGTGTGTCTATGCTTCAAAGACATATTCCCATGATAATCATATCGTCCACCTGAGAATTGTTTCCTTTCCAATTCTGGAAAAAGTCATTCAATAATTTTCCGTGGTGCTTAAAGTCCTCCGTCTGAATTTCTTCTACGAAGTGTTCTTTTCTCTTTCGCATGATCTTACGACCCTTCTTGCCACCGAACTGATCGGCAAAACCATCTGAGAATGCGTATATCCTATCTCCTTTATCGTAGCTGATGCTTCCAAGCTCAAACTGCTTGTCAATGCCGCTTATGACGCCACCCACCGAAAATTTACTCTGCTTAATGCATTGCAGTTGCCCATTTGCAACATGATAGAACGGTCTGCCAGCACTTGAGAAGAAGATTTTTTGGTCGGCATGGTCAATTCTAAAAAGCACAACTTCCATTCCATCACTCACCGATTTTAAGGCACCATCCTGAGCGAGAAACCTTACCATTGAAGCATGCACCTTGTCCAAAACCTTTTTTGGGTTTCGCTTCTGTTCATATCTTAAAATGTGATGCTCTAAGAGTTGAACTGACAACATGGTCATGAGTGAGCCAGGAACCCCGTGACCGGTACAGTCTCCAAGTGCTAGATAACTGCAGTTGTTCGTTTTGTCGTAGTGGCTCCAATGAAAATCACCGCTGAGTATATCCTTGGGCTCATTGACGATAAAAGCATCTGATAACTGCAACCACGCTGGGTCGATGGCTGGCATGAAGGCCTCCTGAATACGTTTGGCATAATTGAGACTATCAATAATGTCTTTGTGTTTAGACCTTATCACATTATACGAGAGTGCTTGTTTTTCTTGGGCCTTTTTACGAAGGGTGATATCGGATGAGATGCCCAACAGATGGCTGGGGTTTCCGTGCTCATCAAGTATTGGGATTTTTTGCGTGTGCAACCACCGTTTTCCACGCTTTGTATCAATGGGTTCTTCAAGGATTTCCAAATAGCCTTTTTTGGCCAATACTTCAGAATCTCTCTGTGTGAACTCATCGGCCATATCCTTAGGAAAAAGATCATGGTCATTCTTCCCGATCAATTGATCTTCGGTTAGGCCAAGCAGCTCTTCTCCCGCTTTGTTCATTTTCACGAAGCGCAGATCCTTCGCTTCCTTCACAAATACCATATCTGGTATGTTATGAAGAATGGTTTCTAAAAAGAGCTTCGATTGTTTTAGCTGATCCTCAACGATTTTCATTTTGGATATATCCCTCGCTATCGCATATGTTTTACCTGTGTTTAGGTCTGTACTACTGCTCCACTCAAGCCACAGATAATCTCCGTTTGTTTTACGGTAACGATTTGCAAAATTGATGGTTTTGGCTCCGTTGCTCAATTTGGCCATTTCAAGCAGGGTGGCCGACAAATCGTCTGGATGAACGAAATCGAGAAAAGGTCGTTCGGTCAGTTCCTGAAGGGTGTAGCCTAGCAGTTTTTCAAATTGCGGATTCAGCCTCTCAAAATATCCTTCCGAATTGGCTATACAGATGAGGTCATGGCAATTATTGAAGAAATACGTATACTCTTTCGCTTTGTCATCAACATTATTTGTGGCTGGTACTTTTTCTTTCAGTTCTTTTGAAATGGATTTCTTTCCTTTTTGCATATGTCTTTTAATCTCATTCTGAGCAACTATCAGGCTCTTGGTTTATGGTAGTTGGGATGGTATCTCCTAAACAGTGGATATACCCATATAACTACTAACTGTTACAAAATGTTGTCTTGTTTTTATCGAACATACACGGCATCCATACGCATTGGGTCTTTTGTGTGGTGTTCAGCATGACCAATTCTGCAACATGACCAACGATGAACCGAAGTACACTTTCGTTCACATATCCGAGTAGGGTGGAGTTGCCAGTAATCAGATAGGAAGTAAAAAGGGATAAACAAAATGAACATGGGTTTTCAAAAATTTGCAGCCTGCATAATGCTGATCTTTACCGTTAGTGACATAAATGCGCAAACCATTTATATTCCGATTGATTCGGCAGCCTCCAATATTCTGAACTACACCTTAGTTGGCGGTTCATTGCAGAGCTATGGGGCGAAGGATTAGATCCGACATACTGGATGTCGGGAAGTGGTAACTCAGTTACGGTAGTATTTGCGAATGCTCAAACTAATCCTTCAATCAGAATATGGGGAATGAACGATGATGATGATTCTGCAGAATTGTTTGTGAATACAGTGGCCTATCCTCTCACGGCAAATTCGGCATCCTACAATTCTAAAGTTATATGCAATACCACCTATGGTTCACCAGGACCAGATGGTGTGCTTTTTTCATCTGGTTTATTGGTAGGCGCCAATAGCAATGCCGAAGGATACTACTCCTATCAAGACGTGACTTTGCAAACCTCTAGCGTGAATTCTATCCGTATTGCAGGTGTAAGTGGAGCAGGTTGGGGTCTTGCTGGGGTGACCATTGCGCAGGAGCCAACGGGCATCCAACCCTATCAGAACAAGGAAATGAACGTTAACCTGTTCCCTAATCCAACCATTGATAGGGTAACCATTACTGGAATTTACGATTCTGATGTTGTTGCAGAATTATTCAATCTATTGGGCGAGCGTATTTTACGACAAGATCAAGACAAAAATGAATCCATGACCATTGATCTTAGTCAGATTCCCCAAGGCTCATACTTCTTGAAGATTGGAACAAAGTATGGAGCAATAACCAAAAAGGTGTGGAAACAATAACGTTTTCCAACACCGCCAACCCAAAACAGTCCGCATCAGGCAGGGCAGTACGCCAGTCTTATCGCCACTGTACAGATGCGATTCATCGCGTTTGTACGGTTTAAATCTAGGTTCTCTACTGGTATTTTAATGGAAAGGCGAATACGAGGTGCTGGATAGCTTTTGTGGAGCTGATACGAAACGTGAGTTCAGCCCTACCCTCAGCTTTAGAAACTTATGACCAAATTATTGCAACCACTAAATTAGTGGTAGAACCAAATCCGTTAATCGTGGTTCCCTTCGGGCAGTTCGAATCAAGAGTTTATCCTGAGTTTTTTATCGATGGGCAGGAACTAAACCCTGTGGCGATGTAGGTGTAAAAACGATAAAAGAGAATTGTCAGCTTGTTTATCCAAACAAGCGAACCATCATCAATTATTCTGCGCCCCTTGTTCTATCCAGTTTCGGATAATCTCCAAATCTTCGTTTGGTAGGATTACATTCGGAGGCATGTTAAGACCGAACTCTCCAGAATGCACAACCTTTTTCCATAGCAGCGATTGCAGTGGCTCGAACGGAACCACCCTTGTTTCGGAAGGAAAACCGATAGACTGAACATTTACTAGCTCGCTATATGCGTTGGTTGCGCCAAGGTCAAGACCACCGTTTGGAGGATGGCAAACCCAGCATTGATCAACAAAGATTGGTACAACATCGAGCGCAAAATACACCGTATCGTAACCGTTTATGGTATCAAGCGGAGGCGTAACGTAATAAGGGCCGCTGTCTTTGGTACATCCTTGCGCCAGCATCATTATCACAATAAATAGGGCACCTATGGGTAATAATGCTCTCATTGCTTTTTTTTCTTTGGTCGTATCCATATTGATCGCATAATGTTGAAACCGAGAAGGAAATATCCTTTATCGTACCGCTGCGTGGGTTCGGAGTATAATCGGTTTTCCATAATCTCGTTTGTGGTGCTGAAAACGATCTGAAAAACATGTCCAACCGTAGCTATTTCGTAGCCGATAGAGAAAGGGTCGAGGTGATTAGACGGCTGTCTGCCAACAATTACGGGGGCATATTCGAAAAGGATAGAGCTCTTTTTAGATACTTTAAAACGCCCACTTATTGGGATGGAAAAGGCAAGGTTTGAACCATAGGCAGGGGCCAGATTTCGGTAAGTAAGGATGGGCGAAAGCTGCACCGAAGCGATGTCGCCAAATTTGCGCGCAACCATGAACTGCAAGCTGTAGTTCATTCGATGTTCAAACCGATATTTGAATGGCGTAATGCTATCCGAGAAGAACTCGCGGTCGCTCACCTTTGGGAACTCGTCTGAGTTGATGGCGATGTTGGCATAGGCCGAGATTGAGATGGGCATGTGGTTGTCCGTGGTTTGTTTCATAATGCGAAACTTACCACCTAGGTCATACATTTTGGCGGCTTTGGTACGTCCAATGTCCATCTGAAACCATTTGCAGAACGTATAAGAAAATCCGAATCGGATATTGGCAGGAAGGTCAAATCCTAAGAACTGCAAAATGGCCTGCTTGTCTGGAGTGATGGTTCCGAACCGATGCTGAATCATCATTCCGAATCCTTTTGTTTTCGGCATCAAATCAACAGATTGAGCATTGATGATGGTTTGTCCGCTAAACGTGCGGTCTATTTCCTTGTGTTCCACCACCTCTTCTTCCTGACCCAAGGCCAGCACGGGAAAGGCGAGTAGCACAACGATTATTTTGAATAGTCTGTTCATGGTTTTGACAGTGTACGAATGTAATTGACTAACGCCCAACGTTGTTGTTCGGTAAGCACATCTTGATAGGGAGCCATATCGTTGCGGCCGTTACCAATTTTCCAGAAGATGGCGCCATCGGTCTGCTGTTGAACTTGCTTTGTGGTAAGATTGGCAGGGGGCGTGTCGATGTTCGCAGAAGCGGGCCCTTTTCCGTCTGCATCATCCCCATGGCACGACCAGCAATAGCTCAGGTAGAGGTCTTCGCCTTCACTTGCAGCCTTGGCATCACCGCTTCGCGGATTTTTGAGATTATCTGCCGATTTCGGAGCCACCCAAGGCTCGGTAGCCATGCTTGAGATGAGAAATATGGAAACGATAAGAGCTGTCTTCATGTGCTTATTTTTTACTTGAGAACCTGGGTTGTTTTTTCGAGCATCGAAGTGTCAAGTTTTTTCAACGCACGCTCGATGGCTGGGTCTTGAGGATTGAGCTGCTTTGCCTTTTCTAGATTGGTACGTGCTGTATACAAATCTCCTTTGGCCATGGCCAAAAGTCCTATCCGATAGGGTGGTCCTGGGTCGGTTGGGGTGAGTTCGGCAAGAGCCGTTAGAAGGTCAATTGCCTGCTGGTTTCTTCCCGCCATGGCGTGTATGGCAGCAAGGTTGTTCAGCACAACAGGTGTTTTGCCACCCAGCGCCAATGCTTGTTCGAATTGAGTTTGGGCTTCAGCATTATTGCCACTCTTGTAGGCAATATGCCCCAATACAATTCGGGGCTCAATCAACGTAGGCGATAGCTCGATAGCGCTGTTGAGATGTCGTTTTGCATCCGCCTCTTTATTACTGCTCAGGCAGTATTTTCCTAAGTTCAAATGTGTTTTGGCAAGCAGATTTGCATCATCTGTGTGAGGTTTCATCTCGCCAGCTCTTACAATGCTTTCTAGAGTAGCAATGGCCTTGGATTTATCTCCTTGCTTTTCATACATCTCAGCCAAACGAAAACCGACCTCAATGTGTGTAGGGTCTTTTTTTAGCACTTCCTTCAAAAGGCGTGTTCCCGATTCGGTATTTCCATTCAATAGATGAAGATTGGCCAGTTCTTTCTTGCGATCAATAGGTTGAGCCAATCCAAACTGCAACAGGGTTTCATACTTCGAAATAACGTTGCTAATCTGTTCCTTCTTGTCCGAAACGGTTCTGTCATTGGCAATTGCCAAGTTCAATTCCTTAAATTCTGAAGTAGCCTGATACGACATTATCTGCACAGCCGAACTATGAAGAACGAACACCACAAGCAGGCAACAGAATACGTTGAAGGCAATGCCATAGGAAGTCCATTTACCGTTACTTCGGAAGGAAAGCCCACGGAGCGCAAAACTGGAAGACTGCACTGCCCGATAAAAAAGCAACATGAGCATTGCCGTGCATATAGCCATGCCAACCGATAGCAGCAATGGGATGGTGTCGTACAATCCTCTGAAGGTGAAAACCGAAAAGATGAACACCACAAAAACCAAGAGGTCTTCTTTTACTGTTAACGATTTTCTTTCGGAATAGCGCCCAAGCGGATGGCCTTTTTGGAACATTGGCGGTTTGCGAAAGGCAAAACTCAATGCCTCTTCAGGACAAACAGAAATGCAATCGAGGTCTTTTAGGCATCGCGGATTGGTAACCATTTCGTGCAGTTGCACTTCTTTGTGCACCATAATATCTGACGAACACACGGACGTGCAAATACCGCAATCGGTGCAGTTTCCTGTTAGTGCAATTCTGCCTGGGGCAAACTGATCGGCAATGCCAAACAGGGCACCGTAGGGGCAGCCCATAAAGCAGAAAGCGCGTGATCCCAGCAGAAAAACAATCAGAAAACCAACGATGAAAAAGGTGAATAACGCCACTTCAACAGGCGGAAGATTTCGCCAAGGACTGTCGGTTATGAATGATGCCCAGCCGCCAGATTCGGCAGTAACCACCCTCAGTTCATGTTCGGGCACACCATGAATGGCCGAAAGTATCTGTGGCCAAATAAACATGTAGAACATCACCAGCATCGGCATCCAGATGAGTGTTCTCGAACGAATGGTGATTGGACGGATATGGAGTTTCTCCAAAAGTGCAGCGCTCAAATCCTGTAAAGCAAGAATATGACAGCCCCATGAGCAGAAGAACCTGCCGAAGATGAGCGTGCCTACCATAATCACCGCCATCAGAATAAATCCGGCTGTGAGAATTCCTTGATGAATGGTGTAGAGAACTTCGTTCAGCTCAAGCGGAGCGAGTGTTTGTCCTGCAAGTTTCCAATGAATAAAGTGGGAAAGGAACAGCACATGAATACCGATGAGGCTGTACATGCGCCACTTTTCGTATGGCTTTCTCGCTATAACTGAATCTCCCTTTCTGCCAATCATGCCAACGGTTGGTTTCACATCATTTGACAACCAACTTGCGGTAGTAGAGTCGCTGACCGACTTGAAATTTCAGTTGATATACCCCTGGTTTGAGGTCTTTCGTATCAACTGTTCGTTTCGGATTTCCAGCAAGGTTTGGCCATTGGTACAAAGATAGCTGACGTCCTAATTGATCGTAAACGTTCAACTCTACATTGGCAGCACTTATCAGGTGCATTTCAATGGTCACGTCTTCGTTTCCTGTTGGATTTGGATAAACAGAAAGCGACCGTAGCACTTCTGGTTCGGTTATTCCAGTGCAATTGTTCACCACAACTGGCACTTCAACTAACGGGCTCAAGCATGATCCACTTCCAATTTCTACTTCCCAATCGTAGAAATAGTAGTAGTAATTGTTTCCACTGGTAGATGAGGTGATGGTGGCCACATCCGAAATCTGATACGGATAATTCATGTTGTTGATGTTTCGATACAGATCACACTGCCCACTAATAGACAAATGCCAGCCAGTGCCTGGTTCAATTACCATGTTCAGGTCTATGCGAGATTCTCCAAACGGAACGAGCATTGTTCTGTAATTAATCAATGCTCCCACACTGTTGTAAAGCTCAACGGTTCTAATTCCAGCACTTCCAGCATACACTTTTACCGAGCGGAGGTTCATTTGTTCGTGCACATCGAATAACAGACCTTGCCCACCTGCATGGTATTCACCTGATCCCGTATTGTTTGCGCGACCGCCAAATGATATTGTTCCCGTATGCACATTCTCATCAGACACAAAAAACGATGTGCTAGAAAACAATGGAGGTGTGTTAAAAGCATTGCCAGTGGCCAGTATTTCTCCCTGTGCATCATACCAAACGAGGTCTTGCCCGCTAGCTGATAAGGCTGCCTGTTCTCCTTGGCAGATACTATCTCCCATGGCTGACGGGGCGTTGGGTTGCGCAAGTTCTGTAACCACAAACGGAGTGGAGGTGGCGATGCCGCAATAGGTGGTCACAGCAACGGTATAGCTTCCTGCTTTGGCCCAAATGGCATTTGAAATCTTTCCGTTTGACCAAGAGTAACTAATGCCAGCGTTTGCACGCAGAAGAACTGAATCTCCTTCACAAATAAAGGATGATCCATCTGCCAAAATTCGTGCTGTTGCAGAGCCAGAGGTCTGTTGCGTAAGCGTTATAGGAACAGCAGTATAGTTGTTGTCTTCATTTTCTTCTAAAACTATATCGAAGGGATCCACTTCATAAACAATCCAATAATCTCCATTGCACACCTCCTGCGGAACATCAATCCACATTCCGTCTAGGTATTCACTATAAATATCAGTGTAGCCAGAAGAGATTCCTTGTTCAACCATACTGCAACCGTAATTTCCGCCACCTAGCCCGTAGTTAGGGAAATTTGCAGCTGTAAGCGTGGTACCTTGTCCATAAACGGTATTGTCGTCTTTACAATGATGCAAGACGGCAGCATCGGAGCAACTGTTGTAATCCATCAGGCAGAATCCGAGTTTGAATCCTGAATTGATGATGGGCCATTGCCGTGGGTCGCTAACTCCTACTTCTGGCAACCGTAAGCTATAAAGCCCCCACTGGTCGTAGTGCGTATGGCCATGATTAGGGTGATAAGTCATTCCCTGCGGCATTAACCGAGTATAAGAGGTCATTTGGCTGCCATTCTTGTGGTATATGCGCTGGAAAGTGAGTTGCTTGGCAGTGCCTCCGTTGGGACAAGAGAATGTTTGGCTACCAGATGGGTCGTTTACCGAGAAGGTATCGGTGCCACACACAAACCAACGATAACCGTCCATATCAACACCTCTAACGGTAAATGCACCATGCCCAATATTAGGGGTGGATCCGGTTACGTAAACACGATTGTTTTGCTGATTGGGGCCACTCAGGTAGTTTTCTATTCCATACCACGAAATGGTCATATCGGGAAGCAAATCGCAATCGTTCGAGCCATCTTCACAAAGACAACCCGTAGCGTTAGATGTGCTGCATTGCCCGAATAAATTAGCGGGAGCCACAATGAATAAGAAGGCAATGAAAAGTAGAGAAGTGGAAAATCGGTTCATGAGTATCGTTTTAGATGCCCTCAAAGTAGATTGCTCTCAAGCTTAAAAAAATGATACAAATCATAAAATGAATAAACAGATAGAAATAAATCCTGATGCTTTCCTTAAGATTAAGCACAGAAACTCAGTGTGAGAAGTACTAGCTACCTCAGTAAAATACTGAAAGGTCTAGTTGTCTTCAGCAAACCATTCAGCATAGCTCGAAGGTGTTTCAACCAATTTTAACGAGTACAATTTTACCTCTTGTGGGAGCCCACTGCGGATTTTCTCCGCCATGTCTATCAACAGATTTTCGCACGTTGGTTGGTAGGGAACGTACTCCACCCGTTCAAACAAACTACTTGTTTCTGGGTCGAGTTTAGTTGACTGTTCAGATAGTAGCAAGGCATGATCCAATGTGGAGACAATTGCTTCATTCACCAACTTCTTCAGCACGCCAAAGTCCATCACCATTCCCAGTTTTGGACTGGATGTATCTGTAATCGGTTTGCCAATGGCTGTAACCGAAAGCTCGTAAGAATGGCCGTGAATTTGAGCGCATTTGCCATCATAGCCATGCAAGGCATGCGCCATTTCAAAATTGAAAATCTTGGTAATTCTGATGTTCGACATACTATTTATATCATTTCGAAATGAGCCGTAAAATGGCGTAAAAACTTCGGCTCCTTTACAATGCGATAGCCTTTTACATTCGGTCGTTCCTTCATGATTTCCGCGAAGGTTTCTATCACATATTCGATGTGGCTTTGTGTGTAAACCCTTCTTGGGATTGCCAATCGAACCAACTCCATAGGAGCGGGAATGAGTTTGCCAGCATCATCATATTTTCCAAACATAACTGAACCAATTTCTACCGAACGAATGCCGCCCAAACGGTACAATTCGCACACCAATGCTTGCCCCGGATATTCGTTTGATGGAATGTGGGAATAGAGTGCCTTGGCATCAATATAAACCGCGTGGCCTCCTGTTGGCCAAATAAGCGGAACGCCCATATCGCGCAGTTTCGAGCCTAAATACTCTGTGCTCTTGATGCGATACTGCAAATAATGCGGGTCGAAAACTTCTTCCAACCCAATGGCAATGGCTTCCATATCTCGGCCAGATAATCCTCCATAGGTGGTAA
This sequence comes from Flavobacteriales bacterium, assembly GCA_021741155.1. Taxonomy (GTDB): domain Bacteria; phylum Bacteroidota; class Bacteroidia; order UBA10329; family UBA10329; genus UBA10329. The sequence goes on from JAIOYP010000006.1 coordinate 64,767, forward strand.
ATCCTTCGGTAATGATAAGAAGGCTTTTACATGCATCCGCCAGTACTTCATCCTTCAATACAAGAAAGCCGCCCATGTTTACCAGCGCATCCTTTTTGGCACTCATCACCGCGCCATCTGCCAAGGCAAACATCTGCTGCGCAATTTGCTTATAGGTACGGTTTTCAAACCCAGCTTCGCGATGCTTGATGAAGTAGCTGTTTTCGGCAATCCGACAGCAATCCAATATAAATAGCACACCATTTTTCTTGCAAATAGCAGCCGCTTGTTCGGCATTTTCCATACTTACGGGTTGTCCACCGCTGCTGTTGTTAGTAACGGTAAGAATAACTGCACCAATGTTAGCAGCACCTTTCTCGGCAATAAGCGCCTCCAATTTGGCCACATTCATGTTTCCTTTAAAGGGATGAAAATCGGCCATGTCGTGTGCCGCATCAATCGGAATATCGATGGCTTCGGCTCCCGAAAACTCAATATTGGCTCTGGTTGTATCGAAGTGGGTATTGCTGATAAAGGTTTTATCTGCACCGCCCAAATGTCCATAAATGATACGCTCCGCAGCACGACCTTGGTGTGTGGGCAGAATGAACTCAAAACCAGTGAGGTCCTTAATGACGCGCTCCATTTTTAACCACGAATGCGAACCAGCGTATGCTTCGTCTCCTTCCAATATGCCAGCCCACTGAGCCGAACTCATGGCCGATGTTCCGCTGTCGGTAAGCAGGTCAATAATCACTTGGTCTGATAGTAACAGAAACGGATTGTAATGCGCCTTTTTCAGGTTTGCAATCCGTTGTGTTTCGGTTGATAGTTGAATGGGTTCCACACTCTTGATGCGAAACGGTTCGATGATGGTTTTGTGTTGCATTTAGTTTTTTATGAAAGCCCAAAGGTGTGGTTCTTCAATCCTTAAAAAAAGGACTTTGATCAGTGTTGCAATGATTAGGTGACTGCTGTAAGAATAGTCGAAAGAGAATTTGCAGAGGCGCCTGAGTTTAAATAAGCCGGAGGCAACTCATTTGTCACGCATACTAAAGAAACGTCTCATACAAAATCCGTGCTTCAAAGATTGAGACAAAGACCCATTCCTTCGGTAAAAACTTATGGTAAATTTTACTTCACTAATGAATGATTTCTCATGTGTTCTTTGGTAATCCATAATGACGTGTCTAACGAACTTCAAAGCCCCATTTGGACGATTCTTGGTTTTAATTGAAAGTGGTAAACACCCGAGAATCAGACTTAGATGGAAGAAATAGTAAGTTTAACGAAGGACTTTTAAGAAAAGGGCGTCAAAGTCTCAAATGATTATGTTTTAGAAAATGAAAAGTAAAAAAATCACTCTTTTGGTTAGTTGCCTGGTTTTATATTCAGTCGCAAAAGCACAAGTAACGTATCCAATTGTGGATACAGATGTATCTGATTTTTATAACAACTCCTCAATTATTGCTTCCCCTAATGCGGGAAGTCCGTTTCATGGTCAAGATGCAACATATTCAGGCAATCAACCATCTTATACAGATAATGGGGATGGAACCGTCACAGACAGTGTCACTGGGCTAGTGTGGCAAAAAAATATGGGAAGCAAAATTTCATATACCGATGCTGTTACCAAAGCTGATACAATGACGCTTGGCGGGAACAATGATTGGAGAATTCCTAAGATAAAAGAGCTGTATTCATTAGCATTATTTACAGGTCGTTGTTTTGGAGATCAAGCGGTCAACATGTTTATTGATACAACTTATTTTGACCAGCCTATCGGAAATGTTTCCCTTGGCGAAAGAGAGATTGATGCCCAAGTTTGGTCACAAACAAATTATGTTGATTTGATAATGACGGGAGATGAGGCAATCTTTGGTTACAACTTTGTTGATGGACGATTAAAAGGTTATCCGAAGTATTCTCCAATGAATGGGACTCCAAACAAGTTTTATTTCAGAATGGTACGAGGAAATACCTCCTATGGAATCAACAATTTTTTCGATAATGGAGATGAAACAATAACCGATAGCGCAACAGGCTTGATGTGGCAACAGTCTGACAATGGAAATACCTACGACTGGGAAAACGGGCTGTCTTTTGCTGAAAACCTCTCGTTAGCTGGTTATACCGATTGGCGCATGCCCAATGCAAAAGAGCTGCAAAGTATTGTCGACTATACAAGAAGTCCTAACACCACTTCGTCTCCAGCTATTGATCCCATGTTCTCTTGTACACCAATAACAGACCCTAATGGAATTGGGGGCCAATATGGTTACTACTGGAGTAGTTCGCCACTTCAAGATGGCCCACAACCATATTCTGATGCGGTATATCTTAGTTTTGGAAAAGCACAAGGGCGAATGGAATCGCCACCAAATTCAGGTACTTTCCAACTATTGGATGTACATGGGGCAGGCGCGCAACGTAACGATCCTAAAACTGGAAACCCATCTGACTTTCCAAGTTATTTTGGTCCGCAAGGCGATGTTCGCTATGGTTTCAATTTCGTTAGATGTGTAAGGAATGTTGATTCAATAACTTCTATCAATGAATCTAATTTGGAAAATGAGATAAGAATATATCCTAATCCTTCCTCATCAATCATTATTGTGGAACATAGCTCACATATTAACATCTCAAAAATTGAGGTTAATAGTATTAGTGGTCAACGAATTAAGGAAATTGTTGATGTGGCAAATTCAATAACCATTGATATTTCTACACTGAATGCTGGCATCTACTTTTTAAGTGTTTACACAGAACTTGGACATATTTCAAAGAAAATCATCGTTGAATAAGAACTACAGCCAGAGTCAGTCAATATGAAGTTGTCTAGTCCCGAAAAACAGCAAGAAGCCGAAAACGAACTACAACAAAAGAAGGAGCACATAGAACAGAAAGCGAATGTTCCGCTTGATACACATTGGAAGATTCTGTGCCTACTATTTCCTGGGCCTATGAACTTTTTCTTGGCGTTTATTTTCAAAAACCAAGGATACGAACGCAAATTCAAAGAAGCTTTTCGGTGGACGTTATATGGGTTTGGTTTCTACCTCATTCCGCTAGTTCTAATGATTGTTCTATACGCGGTGCTCCACGGACAACGATGAAAAGTAGTGGCTAACTAAACTCCCACTAACCATTAACCACTACTTTTATTCGATGCCCCATCTCTCGCGAAAGGAGTTTTTAAAACGCACACTGCTGGCTTCGGTAGCCGTGCCGTTTGCGCCCTTGCTTACGCAGGCCGCCCCTTTGCACATTCCGCTAAACCACCGCCTCATGACCGATGAAGCCTTTTGGGCAGAAGTGCGCAAACAGTATCTGCTTGATGATTGCGTGGTGAATCTCAACAATGGAGCAGTGAGTCCGCAGCCCATTGCCGTGCAGCAATCGCACATAAGCATGTACGAGCAAAGCAATAAAGCCCCATCCTATTTTATGTGGGGCGAGGTAGACGGTAAGCGCGAGCAATTGCGCACTGCGTTGGCAACGTTGATGAGCTGCAATGCCGAGGAAGTTGCCATCAATAGAAATACCACCGAAGGGCTGAATACAGTCATCTTAGGTCTCAACCTGAAAGCAGGAGATGAAGTGGTTGTGTCTGATTTCGATTATCCGTTCATGCTCAACGCATGGAAACAGCGCGCACAGCGCGATGGAATCGTGCTAAAAACAGTGAAACTTCCGCTTCCGTTAGAGGATGATGAGAAGGCGGTGGACGTGTACCGTCTGGCTATCACTTCTAAAACTAAAGTGGTGCATCTCACACATGTCCTTAATTGGACGGGGCAAATTATGCCCGTAAAAAAGGTAACGCAGATGGCGCAACAACTGGGCTGCGAGGTAATGGTAGATGCCGCGCATGCGTTAGCGCATGTTCCGCTTTCATTCCAAGATATTGGCTGTGATTATATGGCCACATCGCTGCACAAATGGCTAGGTGCTCCTTTCGGAACGGGAGCGTTAATCATCAAAAAGGAGAAGATTGCCAGCGTTTGGCCGTTGCTATCCGCGCGGGAACCCAAAAGTGCCGACATCCGCAAGTTTGAGCTGCTCGGCACGCGTTCGTTCCCAGCCGAAATGGCCGTGCTAGATGCCATTGTCTTTCATCAGAAAATTGGTTTGGAGAAGGTGAATCAACGGCTGCATTACCTCAAAGCATACTGGTCAGAACGGGTATCACAACTACAGCACGTTACGTTTCATACTTCACTCAAACCCGAATTTAGTGGTGCCATGGCCACCTTTTCTATCGCAGGAATGACTTCAACCCAAATTGCAGATACTCTCTTTGAAACTTACGGACTGCATGTGGGCATCATCCAGTGGAATAGATTGGATGCCGTGCGCGTCAGTCCGCACATCTATACAACTTTAGCCGAGCTCGACCGCTTGGTAAATGCCGTTGCTCAACTCACCAAACCATGATTCAGCGCGCTTTTCATTGGCTTGAAAAGCACCGAACGGTGAATTTGGTGATGGTCGTTGCCTACGCAATCTTTCTGCTCTTTGCGCACGATATGTTCGTGAGTCTTTCGGTAGGCGTGATGAACAGCTTGTCGTTGCCCATATTTCAGAAAGTGGTCGCGGTAATTGTGGTGCTGTTCGCTTTGGCGATGGCAGTCACTAGTTGGTTCGTCCTGCGAAAAGGAAGTGCTGACAAGCGCACCGCTAGTTATTTTGCCGCCTCGTTGCTGTTGTTGGTGGTGCACTTCTTTGTCTTTACGGAGATGAATGTTGAGTTCATTCACGCCTTAATGTACGGTGGCTTGGCCGTTCTGCTTTTCCCGTTGATTGGTCGGTTGGGAGGCGCCATTGTGCTTTGCCTGCCACTCATGCTGGTGGATGAATGGTACCAGCACGTGATTCTCTTTCCGCACTACACGTATTTCTTCGAGTTCAACGACATCGTTTTAGACCTGCTCGGTGCTGGACTTTTCGTGTCAATGCTACGGTTGTTAGGCATGGGCTCAGAGCGTGCTTTCGCTCCACCACGCATGCGAAGTGAGGTTTGGTTGCTATTTGCAGTGGCGGTTATTCTTATAGCAGTTATGGCGACTTGCATCATCGTTCCTTATTCGGAAGATGCCTGCTCTAATACCTGGTTTGTGCTGAATAAATTGCCCGAAATGAGCGAGTTCTGGTACGTACATCCCGTTATTGGTTCCACGTTTCACATTCTCAAACCCATAGAGGGAATTGTGCTGATGTTCCTGTTGTGCGTTGCTTACGTGGGAATGGATTCCGTCAAATCAGCAAAGTAAGAGGAAGCCTGTTTTTATTTGTAGCAATGCCAAGCGTTCATCCACCTATTTGCTATCGGTAGACTCTAAATTTTTGCACAAAAAAAAGAGGTTCCGTAAAGAAACCTCTCCTTTTGTTAGTGGATAAATGCAACTATGCAAACTGGCAGATAACGCCACCCATTAAGGCAAGTGTAATGACCCAATAGCCAACGTTTACTGCGATGTATTTTAATCCTTTGCGCTCAAAAAGGGCGTTGGTTCCCAACACTGGTAGCACGAAAAAGACACCTGAAAGGACACCGTGCAATGCGCCATGCTTAAACGTGCGGAACTCCTGTCCATATTTTGCCATGAAATCGGCAAGGTAAAGCATGACTTCCGAACCCTCTTCGCCAAATCCAGGTTGGTTCATCAAGGCTGATTGAATATGGGCCTGATGAATGACAATGAAGTTAACCTGAACAGCCAGAAGCACACTCAGCAACAACGACACGCCAAAAATAATAGCCATGTTGCCCGTTTTGGCCATGTCTTCGGTAACGCCAGAAGCGCTCATCCACGCCTTTCCAAAGCCGAATTTCGGGTTGTAGTAAAGAAATCCAACAATGGTTGGGATAAGGGCAGCGCCCAATAATACAGGTAAGTTCATGATGGTTTTTGTTTAGATGGTTTACAGAGGCAAGGTAGAACTTTCTATTCATAACCAACACGGGGCAATAGTGCCAATTGCAGGGGTTAGTCTGCCAAGGCCTTAATGATGTCGTGCTTGGTCAGAATGCGATAAACGCCCGTTCCGTCTTTGTAAAGCACGGCAGGTGTGTTCTTGTCAAATGTTTCTGCCATTTCAGAAATGCTCATGCTGCCGCTCACTTCAGGGAAAGGGGCTTGCATAATATCACGCACCTTGCAGTTGCGGTCTTCTGGCTTGTTGAATAGGTGATGGAACAACTTCCCTTCGGTAATTGAACCAACTGGCTTTCCGTTTTCAAATACAGGCAATTGTGAAATACCATGGTCGGTAATCATCTTTAGCACATCGTTTACAGGTGCATCCGCTTCAGCAAACATCAAGTCGCGCTGCTTAGAACCGTGCACTTCCAACACGCTGATGCGGTCTTTGTCTAAGAATCCACGATCGCGCATCCAATCGTCATTGAAAATCTTTCCAACGTAGCGGCTACCGTGATCGTGAAAAATCACCACTACCACATCTTCTGGCTTCAATTTGTCTTTCAATTGATTCAATCCAGCAATGGCGCAACCCGCGCTGTTTCCCACAAAAATGCCTTCTTTCTTGGCTATTTCGCGGGTCATAATCATGCCGTCCTTGTCGGTTACCTTCTCAAATAGGTCGATAATCCCGAAATCAATACACTTCGGAATGATGTCTTCGCCAATGCCTTCCGTCACGTACGAATAAATTTCTTTCGGGTCAATTTTGCCCGTTTCGTGATACGCTTTCAAGGTAGAACCGTAGGTGTCAACACCCCAAATCTTGATGTTTGGGTTCTGCTCCTTCAAATATCTTCCCGTTCCAGAAATGGTGCCGCCTGTGCCCACACCCACTACCAAGTGCGTAATCTTTCCTTCGGTTTGTTCCCAAATCTCAGGGCCCGTTTGCTCATAATGAGCCACTACATTGCTCGGATTGTCATACTGATTCGGGTAAAACGAATTCGGAATCTCACGATTCAATCGTGCCGAAACAGAATAGTAGGATCGCGGATCATCCGAATCGACATTCGTTGGGGTAACCACCACTTCGGCACCAACAGCGCGAAGCATATCCATTTTTTCCTTACTCTGCTTGTCAGGCATCACGCAAATCAGGCGATAGCCTTTCACGATAGCCGCAAGCGCCAATCCCATTCCCGTGTTGCCCGAAGTGCCTTCAATAATCGTCCCTCCCGGCTTCAGTCGGCCATCCTTCTCGGCATCTTCCACCATCTTCACCGCCATCCTATCCTTGATAGAATTACCCGGATTAAACGTTTCCACCTTGGCCAAAACCGTGCATGGCAAGTCGCTGCAAACCTTATTCAGCTTCACCAAAGGCGTGTTGCCTATCGTCTCTAAAATATTGTTGTAATACATGCCGCAAAGGTAGAAACCTCCTTTTCTTGGCATTGTCTTCAAACGACTTCTTTTTTGGGCGTGTCCGCGCAGCTGCGCAAGCGCGGTCGGGTCGTTCGCTATATCTTTTTTGTGAAAAACAAAAAAGGATGCCGCTTCCACCCCTCACGCGGCACTCCGATTCAGATTACAAGAAATCCGCGAAAACCCGCGCTTACCGCGTCATCCGCGTTCTATTTACACAACCAAAAGCCCAATCTCTCGCAGTTCCTCCATCAACTCATCCTTCCAAAAAGATTCAAAATCCTCCAAATGGCTGTCATTGTAATCTTCGATAAAAGATTTGAAAGTGAATTCCTCCGTGCTCATCGACTGCAACACGCTCTCAAGCCACTGACCTTCCGCAATCGGGCATTCTAAATAAATGGTTTCCTTTTTGTCGTAAATCGTCAGCGTGCATTCCGACATGTCGTACTCAACAGGGCCACCAAGCCAAACAACTTGAGCGGTTTGCTTCAGTTCTCGGTTTTCCGGTTCTGCCAAATAGCTTTCAATCAAATTAGCCGGAAGCGAAGTTTCTGGCATTTCATCCTCAAACCAATCTTGCAGTGGAAGCTCAAACCCAACGCAATGCATGTAATTGAACAGCGATTTCTTCAAGCCTTCTCCAAATTGGTCGTGGTCTGCGCCTGTTGGATCTTCGTGTTGCAAGTCGTTATTGGCAAATGGCCCAATGCTTTCTCCCACAATCTTCACGTTGAACTTCTCAGGGTTCTTCCCAACTGGACTGTGAGCCGTCATGGCAAACCGATGCCAGTAAGCAGATTGCATCACGTTCATTTCAAACATTTGCCGCACAACTTCCAACGAATCGATAGTTTCCTGTGCGGTTTGTGTCGGGAAACCGTACATCAAATACGCATGCACCATAATGCCAGCACGATTGAAATTCTCGTTCACCTTCGACACTTGCTCTATCGAAACACCTTTGGAAATAAGTTTTAGTAAACGATCTGAGGCGACCTCCAATCCACCTGAGATAGCAATACAACCTGAAGCCGCCAGCAAGCGACACAAATCATAATTAAAACTCTTTTCAAAGCGAATATTCGCCCACCAAGTCACCACCAATTTGCGTTTCAGAATCTCCAATGCAATGGCTTTCATCAACGCAGGCGGTGCGGCTTCATCCACAAAATGGAAGCCGCGTTCGCCTGTTTGCGCCACCAGTTCTTCCATTCGGTCAACGGTCAGCATGGCTGATGAACCCTCATAGTTTTTGATGTAATCCAACGAAATATCGCAGAAGGTGCACTTGCCCCAGTAACAGCCGTGGGCCATGGTTAGTTTATTCCAACGGCCATCGCTCCACAATCGGTGCATGGGGTTGGTAATCTGAATAACCGACAAGTATTTTTTAAGCGGTAATCCAGAGTAATCAGGCGTCCCAACTTTCTCTTGTTTTATGTCTTCCGTTGTGCTTCCGTTACAATACTTAACTGCGCCATCAACAAGTGTAAATGTGCGTTTTAGATTTGCGGTTTCGGTCTTTCCATCAAGATGAGAAAGAAGGGTCATTAGAGGTGCTTCCCCATCATCCAAGGTGATGAAATCCACGAATTCAAATACGCGAGAATCCGATAACGAACGTAGTTCAGTATTCGGGAATCCGCCACCCATCGCAATTGTAATGTTCGGATGGTTTTTCTTCAGCCATTGCCCGCATTTGAAAGCGGCAAATAAGTTACCAGGAAACGGTACTGAAAGACAAACAAGCGTTGGTTTTTCAGCTTCAATTCTGTCTTTCAGAATCGAAAGCATCATCTTGGTTATTAGGCTCTGATCTTCGTACAGTTCTTTGTACAATTCATCAAACGAACGGGCTGATATTCCCAACCGTTCGGCATAACGACTAAACCCGAAATGCGGGTCAACCAGTTCAACAATAAAATCGCCAATGTCTTCTAAATAAAGCGTGGCTAAATGGCGCGCTTTATCGCGGATTCCCATCGAGCCAAAAGCCCATTCCAAGTCTTCCATCTGTTCAAACTTGGAGGCTTCTGGGAGGAAATTCCGTTCGCAGATAAAATGGCTTAGCGTTGGGTCGTCATCTTGTAAGAAGCCAATCACCGCATCAATCGTGTGGATGTAGCGTTCGCGAAGCGCAAAAATGCGAAGCGAATTATCCGAGGCTTCATCCAAATTCTCGCTGGCTACCGCGAATAATTCCTCCAGTCCTTTCTTCGAAAACAAACGTAAAATGGTCTCAATTCCTAGATCTAGTTGAGTGCTTTCAACGCCTTGTGTGTTCAGGAAACCTTTCAGGTAGGCCGTAGCTGGGTAGGGCGTATTCAGCTGGGTAAATGGTGGACAGACAAGGAGAATCTTTTGGTTCACGTTTTCGAGTTGGAAGGAGTTCAAAGTAAACGTTTACTTCTTTGATTAAATGAATAGCGGCTTATGTGCCCAGCCTTATGAAGAAATTTGTTTAGCCACAGAAACACGGAACGCACAGAACGGACACAGAAAATGTTGTCCATGCTCTGTGAAAACCTCTGTGAATTCTGTGTCTCTGTGGCTATTCCATGTACTAAACATGATGACAATCATTTGCGACTAAAAGCCCGAAAGATCCAAGTTTTCAGAATCAATCATGGTAACAACGGCCTTCATCTTCTTCTGAATGACTTTGAAATGATGCGCTCCTTCCTCGGTTACAAACGTGATGGCTTCGCCTGGGTTTTCGGCTCGACCAGTTCTACCAATTCGATGCACGAAATCCTTGGGCGAACGGGGCAATTCGTAGTTAATGACATACGGCAGAAACTCAATGTCAATGCCACGCGACAGCAAATCGGTTGCTACCAAAACGGTTATTTCTCCTTGTTTGAAATAATGCAAGGTTTCCGTTCTGTTTCCTTGACTTTTCTTGCTATGAATGGCTCTTGCCGAGATGCCGTTTTTCTGAAGCTTATCGGCCACCAGATCCGCTTGATAAACGGAAGAAGTAAAGACCAAAACCTGCTCCATTGCCTTTTCCTTAATCAAGTATCGGAGTAGCGGACCTTTCTTTTCGTCCTTCACGTAATAACCCATTTGATTAATGAGTTCCGTTCGTTCTTGCTCTGGCGCAATGGTGATGGTTACAGGGTTATTGAGCAATACCTGCTGCATGCTCTTAACATCAGGACTGAGCGTTGCGGAGAACAAAAGATTCTGACGTTTACGCGGTAAAAGCGCGAAAACCGTGTCCATCTCAGCCTTAAATCCAAGGTTGAGCAACTTGTCTGCCTCATCGAGAATGAGCGTGCTAACCGAAGAAAAATGAAGCGCATTTGATTCGGATAATTCCAATAGTCTTCCGGGAGTTGCCACCAACACATTTACGTTGCTCATTGCTTTCATCTGCGGATTGATGGATACGCCACCAAACACCGCCAAGGACTTAAAAGGAAAGGGAACATCAGCGCCAAACTGGCTAAAGACGTTCTCCACCTGAATGGCTAACTCGCGCGTTGGAACCATCACCAAAACATTAATGTGTCTATTGCGAGTTGGTGCTTGTTTCTCCAACTGCATCAGAACAGGCAACACATAACTTGCTGTTTTGCCTGAACCTGTTTGTGCAAGACCAAGCACATCTTTCCCGTCTAGAATGGCCGGAATGGCTTGTTCTTGAATCGGATACGGCTTCTTAAACCCGTGTTTTTCGAGGCTATTCAGCAGGTGTGAAGACAATTTTAACGAAGCAAAAGACATATAGTGTTCTGGATTTATTGAAGCCGCGAAGATAGGTAGGTCAATTGCAGTTGGACTGAAGGCTTTTGACAGGTGAATATGTCAATGTATTCATGCTAATGTTCGCTGAAAACATGAATGCAATGACGTTTATTATTAATAAAAATATCAATGCATTGATGCTTTGAGTACCTTTGTAGTCAAATGGAAGAGCTAGAACAAAAATTTTATCAGAAATACGCACGCACTAACGAGGATGCTATTCGCAATTTTGCCAGTGTTATTGATTGGTCTGACCGGTTGATTGGTATAAAAGGAGGAAGAGGCGTTGGCAAGACAACCATGATTCTGCAGCACATCAAAAAGAACTACAAGCCTGACGGCAAGGTGCTGTACATCAGTTTGGACAACCTTTATTTTTCTGAGAATTCTTTTTACCGACTGGCAGACGAATTTCATCGGAAAGGAGGTGTTTTTCTGGCCGTAGATGAAGTGCACAGGTATCCTAATTGGGCAACGGAAATGAAGAATATCTATGACGATATGCCCGATTTGAAGATCGTTTTCACGGGCTCTTCGCTATTGCACTTGCACAAGGCTAAGGCCGACCTTAGCAGACGGGCGGTGATGTACAGCATGCCAGGTCTTTCTTTTCGAGAATTTTTAGGTTTCGAAACAGGACAAATGTTCGAGAAATGTACGCTGGACGACCTCATTGGCAATCATACCGAACTAGCCATTAACGTGGCCTCTAAAATAAAGCCGTTGGCCTATTTCGATGCGTATCTGAACCACGGATACTATCCTTTCTATTTAGAGAATAAGACATCCTTTCATCAGAAATTGTCCGAAACGGTGTTGGCTGTTTTGGAGGTAGATATTACGCAGTTTGCATCGGTTCAGGTCTCCAATATCATCTACCTGAAAAAGCTGTTGCAGATCATCAGCAATTCGGTGCCATTCAAACCAAATATGAATGCGCTGAGTCAACGCACTGGCATAAGTTTGAACACCATGAAAATCTATCTTGGTTTGTTGAGCGATGCAGAACTTCTGCAACTCCTGCATGTAAAAGGAAAGGGCATGAATAGTCTGAATCGGCCAGAGAAAATCTATCTCGGAAATACCAATCTCATCTACAATTTGGGCGATGGGAATCTCGGAAATGTGAGAGAAACCTTCTTCCTGCAACAGACCCGTATATCAAACATGATAGCCGCATCGCCTTCGGCTGATTTTCTGGTGAATGACAAATACACGTTTGAGGTTGGTGGCAAGGGAAAAACCAGTAAACAAATTTCAGGAGTCAAACATTCTTACCTCGTAAAGGACGACATCGAAATCGGGTCTGGGAATACCATTCCGCTGTGGATGTTTGGGATGCTTTATTGAAGCCTCCAAGACAAACAGGGAATAGGCTCAATCTATTTCCAAAGACCAGAGAGAATGCCTTTTTTATACATGGTTTCCATGTGCGCCAAGCCTACTACGATTGCAGGATTGTTCAACTTCGAAATGTCAACAAAAATCTGTTCATACCCATTAAGTAGGATAGGAACTCCCTTTTTAACAGCTTCATCGATTTCAGTTTCACTAATTGTTTGAAGGAGGGCGAATTGAGATTGAGCTTTCTGACAATAGTCAAGTCCTTTCTCAGCTAGATTAAACTTCATTTTCGAATCGGATTCCTCGATTATCGTATACGTCATTGTTTGACAAGACAGCAAGTATTCGGTGAGTTTGAGTTTGATTGTGGCGGTATCAGCTACCTTTTCTTGCGCGAAGCTAAATTGGAATGATAACCCGAAAGCAAGCAATAGTAGAGATAGATGTTTCATGAGAGAATTTGATAGAGATTGAGGTTGCAATATACCTGTTTCTGATACCAATTATTCCATGTGGGAAAGGAAGAATGACCCATGTTGAGTATCGTTTGTTTGAATTCAAGTTCAAGGCCTACCAGCCGAGTGTCGTTTTCTTGTGTAAAGCTATCAAGGAGAACAATGAAGTATTTAAGATGGTTTGCAGGCAGTTTCCTTAGTTTGAGTATGTCCGACCTGTATGCCTCAATATTGTTTCGCAGTTTGACCTCAAATACAACCTTTGTGTGGTCTAATTCAAAGACAACGTCATGAAGTCCAGTTTCGACAATCTTAGTTTCTCGTAACCAATTGACCCTGTTACTTTCGAAAATAGATTCTCGATTTCTTATCAATTCTTGACCAATCCGAAAGGATATGAAAAGTTCTGGTGCAAAGAAAATGCCTTTATCGCAGGAGTTGGATAGGTCGAGGTCGATTGCCTTAATCGTTCTTTGGATTGTTTCAAATAGAAAAGCGTTATCAATCATCATCGATAATCTCACAAATATTCGCAAGTTTCTAAAGTATGTAATTACTTTGAGCCTGTGAACCAACCACTCCAAGGCTACCGCATTCTCGATTTTACCAAGTTGCTTCCTGGCCCGTTGGCAACGCTTTGGATGGCGCAGCAAGGCGCGGAGGTGATTAAGGTGGAAAGTCCGCAATCGCCTGATCCCGTTCGGTTCTATCCGCCTATGAAAGACGGTGTTTCGGTGTATTACACCACCTTAAATGCAGGAAAAAAAAGTCTTTCGGTTGATTATCGTTCGGAAGAAGGAAAAGAAGTGATTCTGAAGCTGGTTGAAACCGCTGATGTGGTCATTGAGCAATTCCGTCCTGGCGTGATGGAGGCTTTTGGACTGGGTTTTGAAATGCTCAAAGCAAGAAATCCGAAAATCATTCTGGTGTCGATTACTGGCTACGGACAAACGGGAGAAATGGCTGCCACACCAGGTCATGACATTAACTATTTGAGTTATTCGGGCATGTTGGATGCGCAGCGCGATACCAACGGAAACCCGATTCTTTCCGCTGCACAATTAGCTGATATCGCTGGTGGAAGCATGATGGCGCTGAATGCCACTACTTCGGCTTTGCTTCACTGCGAACGAACTGGCAAAGGCCAACACGCGGATGTTTCGATGACGCACAACGTTTCTGTCTTGGAAACCATGCGGATTGCAGAAGAACTGGAAACAGGCACTAGCAACGGTTATCTCTCTGGTAGATTGGCTTCTTACAATATCTACAAATGTGCCGATGGAAGGCACGTGGCGTTGGGTGCTCTCGAACCAAAATTTTGGCAAAAATTCTGTAACCTGATGGGACATCCCGAATGGGGAGGAAGGTTGATGGAAAAGGAATTGATTGCTGAAGTTGCAACTCAATTCGCCAAGCAACCAATGAGCTATTGGACAGATAAATTGGAAAAAGAAGACGTGTGTCTTTCGCCAATTCTTACGGTTCAGGAAGCTGCGAAACACTCGCTTTTTAAGAATGGATTCCCACAGCCTTTTGGTTCATCGGAATTGGGTGATGCACCAAAATTGGGTGCCAATAATGAGGAATTGTTGTCGTGAAACGGTTATTGGAACAACTATCTTTCCGCCATGCTAACTGCGCCTGACCCGAATATTCTGCAAGAGATTACTACGTTCAAAATGCCGTATGGTAAATACAAGGGAACGGCAATTATCCGAATTCCCGTTCACTATTTGGAGTGGATGGCTTCGCAGGGATTCCCTGCGGGAAAGTTGGGAATGCTGCTATCGACTGCTCATGTCATTAAAACGAACGGTTTAGAGCATTTGGTGCCTCGGGGTTGAGGTGTGCAGTGATGCTTGTAGGTTGCACCGCGTGAGGGACGGAAGCGGCATCCTTTTCTTTCCCTCTGCAATGCTTTCGACTTCGCTCAGGCAAGAGCAGGGAAAGAAAAGATACAGCGGACGGCCCGACCCCGATTTTTCTTCGGGGGCACGCCCTAATCATTATTCATCTTATCCTCTCAAATACAGTCAATTACAAATGGCTTGCATGAATTGATGTCTTTAATACCTTTGCGCGCCTAAAAAATAAACTTATATAGCATGGAAAAAATCATTTACGCAGTTCCCGCCTTCGGTGTTTTGGCGCTGCTTTACACTCTTTGGAAATCTGCTTGGGTGACCAAGCAAGATGCCGGAACGGACAAAATGAAGAAAATTGCCGGTCACATTGCCGATGGAGCCATGGCGTTTCTCCGTGCTGAATATCGGGTATTGGCCATTTTCGTTTTGGTAGTAGCCGTTCTACTTGCAGTTACTGCTGATGGCGAGGCTTCATCTCCTTTGGTTGGTGTGAGTTTCATCTTCGGTGCATTGTCTTCTGCATTGGCCGGATTTATTGGAATGAAAGTGGCTACCAAAGCCAACGTAAGAACTGCCAACGCGGCTCGAACCAGTTTGGGCAAGGCTTTGGAAGTTGCTTTTGCTGGTGGTTCTGTAATGGGAATGGGTGTTGTTGGTCTGGGAGTTCTTGGATTGAGCACGCTTTTCATCATTTACAGCAACATGTTCGGAACGGACACTCAAGCTAACTTGAACCAAGTAATCACAATCATCACTGGATTCTCTTTTGGAGCATCTTCAATTGCGCTTTTCGCTCGTGTTGGTGGTGGTATTTACACTAAGGCTGCTGACGTTGGGGCTGACCTTGTAGGTAAAGTTGAAGCAGGAATTCCAGAAGATCATCCTTTGAACCCTGCTACCATTGCTGATAACGTTGGTGACAACGTGGGCGATGTGGCTGGTATGGGTGCCGACCTTTTCGAATCGTACGTAGGTTCTATTGTTGGAACAATGGTTCTTGGTGCTGCTTTTATGGTGCCAGAGTTCGTAGCTGCGGATAAATTCAACGGTCTTTCGGCTGTATTGCTTCCATTGGTTTTGGCTGCTTGCGGAATTGTAATGTCAATCATCGGAACCTTTATGGTTCGTGTAAAAGAAGGTGGAGACCCACAAAAAGCCTTGAACATGGGTGAATTCGGTTCATCTATCTTGATGATTATAGCTTCTTGGTTCATTATCAAAGGAATGCTTCCAGAAACGTGGACATACGTTGATGCTCTATATGGAGGAGTTGCACGTGAAATGTCGTCTACAGGTATTTTCATTGCTACAATCATTGGTCTTGTTTCAGGATTGTTGGTTGGTTTGGTTACTGAGTATTACACTGGAACTGGAAAAGGTCCAGTAAACTCAATTGTTCGTCAGTCGGCCACGGGTGCTGCAACCAACATCATTGCTGGTCTTGGTGTTGGAATGATGTCAACTGCTATTCCTATCCTCATCATTGCTGCGGCCATCATGGGAGCTTTTCACTTTGGAGGTCTTTATGGTATTGCTGTTGCTGCGGTAGGTATGCTTTCAAACCTTGGAATCCAGTTGGCAGTTGATGCTTACGGACCAATTTCTGATAATGCTGGTGGTATTGCTGAAATGGCTGAATTGCCTAAAGAAGTAAGAAAACGAACAGACAAATTGGATGCAGTTGGAAACACAACTGCTGCCATTGGTAAAGGTTTTGCCATCGCTTCTGCTGCGCTTACCGCACTTGCATTGTTCGGAGCTTTTATGACTGCTGCTCACATCGGATCTATCGATATTTCGAAAGCGAACGTTATGGCCGGTTTGTTCATTGGAGCTATGCTTCCGTTCGTATTCTCAGCTTTGGCAATGAATGCTGTTGGACGTGCTGCAAATGCAATGATTCAAGAAGTGAGACGTCAGTTTGCTGATATTCCGCAATTGAAAGCAGCTCTTGCCGTAATGCGTAAGAACGATGGCGTTGAAAGAGAATCTTGGTCTGCAGAAGACGAAAAGACCTTCAACGAGGCTGATGGTGTTGCCGAATACGCTAAGTGTGTTGACATCTCAACCAAAGCTGCTATTAAGGAAATGGTATTGCCAGGAGTATTGGCAGTTGCTGTTCCAGTTGCAATTGGATTTACTCCTATTTTTGGAGCCGAAGGTCTAGGTGGTCTTTTGGCTGGCGTGACTGTTTCTGGTGTGTTGATGGCCATTTTCCAGTCAAACGCTGGAGGTGCTTGGGATAATGCTAAGAAGATGTTTGAAGAAGGTGTTGAGATCAACGGACAGAAATTCTACAAAGGTTCTGAGCCACACAAGGCTGCTGTTGTTGGCGATACTGTTGGTGATCCATTCAAGGATACTTCAGGCCCATCATTGAACATCCTTTTGAAATTGATGTCTGTAGTTGCGTTGGTAATTGCTCCATCTATTGCAATGGAACTTCCAGCTATTGATGATTCAGCGCTTTTGAATGGTACTACCATTGAAATGACTGTTGATGCTGAAACTGCTGCTGATGGAACAGTAACTGAAACAACGGTATCTACTGAAACTACTACAAACGCTGCTGGTGAAGTGGTGACTGAAAAGGTTGTGGAGGCAGTTCAAACGGTTAAGACCGAAGTGAGTAAATAACGAGAGATACGTAGTGGAGACGTAGCATGCTACGTCTATACGAAGCCCTGATTGCGAAAGCAATTGGGGCTTTTCTTTTGGGCCTATCGCTCTGGAGAGTGGCCTTCGCACGACAATGAGTAGCCATTTCTGATGTGGAAATAGTCATTTCTACGATGGAATTTGCCATTGCGAGGTGGTAACTGGTCTTAGATTAACAGGAAGTGGTCTTAGGGTAACCAGAAGATGCTATTTCGGAGGCGGAAGTAGTCGTGGCTTGGTAATGCGCGGCCTTAGCTTAGGCGGAAGCAGCCCGTTCGAAGGAGGAACGGCTATATAATAAAATGGAAGTAGAGTCTGTTCAATAATTAAAACATACTTGGCAAATACATGCATATTTTCGGTATAAAAGCTGGCATGATTACCAATAATACAGACATTCTCACCACCACCCAGCAACAACTAAGAACATGCTGAAGTATCTTCAAACAGTTATAGACCAGCTTTCTGGATTGAAGACAGCAATTGCAACCAATACAGCGGCATGGGCCAGACAAACCGATACACCTTTAACGGTGCAAGCCGAAATTGAGGGTCAGCGCATTTAGTAGAGCACTAAGCGAAGAGTTAAGTCTCCTAGTAAGTACGGTGACCCGTGGTTTTGATAGAATTTGGATTGGCCCGTCTTGCACAAACCTCCTCAAACGTCTCGTCATACTTGGCGTGGTTGGTGCCCATTAAGCGGTCCCAAATATTGAAGTAGAGGCTGTAATTGCAGCTGAAATACTTGTGGTGCATATTATGATGCGTGCCCGTGTTGTGCCAAAAGGTGAACTTGCTCTTGGTAAATCCCTTTGGCAGAACCTCATAACCCAAATGACCCAATACGTTTAGCGTAAACTGATAGAGCACCCACGTAAGCAATGCAATCGGATGAACAGGAAGTAAAAGCGCAATGATTGGAAAGAAAGCCCCTTGCACAATCGCTTCTAAGGGATGAAAAGCAAACGCAGCCCAAGGCGTTGGGTCGGTGCTTTTGTGATGCACGAGATGCACGTATTTGAAAATCGGTTTCCAGTGCATGGCGCGGTGCGTCCAATAGAAATAGGCATCATGCAATAGGATGAGTAGCGGAATACTGAGAGCGAAATACAGCGTTCCGTATGCGCTTATATCACCGTAGATTTTAGAATAGCCACCTTTTATCAGCGCAAATAAGCCCATGCTGATAAGCGAGAAAACAGCCACAGACGAGATGGAATACAGCACCTCGCGTCTAATATCTTTCAGCTTTGGCGCTTTCTGCTGAATCTTCATTCTAAAGGTGCGCGATTGAAAAAGCACGTAGAAAAGGACGTACGGAATGCCTGCAAACAAGAAGTAGCGAATCAGGTTTTTGCTCCCCGAAGCCATGAACTTATCAATGTAAATCTGCCATTCCATAAGGGTAAAGTTACTAGTTGAGGCCAATGATAGGAATAGGGAAGTAGAATAGCGTATTCAAACCCTTCTCTGTGTGACTCTTTTTTTCTCCTTTAACTCTGTGAAATAATTACAAGACTATTACACAGCGTTTCACAGAGGATATGGAGATGCGCAGAGAAATAACGCCTTGGTGTTGCTTCATCATATCTTTAAATACAAAACCTCCATGCACAATTAGCGCATGGAGGTTCGGCAATCTAATTCTTAACAGCGGCTCAAATCAATTCTTATTCCTTTTGAGTTTAATTCCTCCATAAGCGATACCAGCTACGATAAGCAGGGATGCAAACCCATCCAACGGAGCACCATCGGATGGAGCAGGCGGAAACGGCTGCGCCATTGCCACATTGGCAACCACCATCAAAAAGAGGCAAAGCGTGAGGGTACGTGTTGTCTTTCTATTCATCCTTTGTTTCTTCTATTGACCCAAGGTCACTTTTTGAGCAATACTCTGGTTTCCATTCATTGATACAAAACTTACAGCGTAGATGCCGTTGGCAAGGTTTGCAGTTTGCAAGCGTCCTATTCCGTTTGTAATGGTAAGGTCGTTGGTTAGTACCATGCGGCCAGCCATATCGGTAATCTGAACGGTGCCTTTTGTGCTTTCGCCTGATGTGTTTTCTACCACAACCATATCGTTGGTTGCGTAAATGCGGAGGTCGTTTGCTACTTCATCTACACCTGTAATGGTGAGTGGGCTAAACCACAGTTGGAAGCGGTTAAACTCATCAGCACTTGTCATGTTAAAGCTGTACGAATCGCCTTGCTCTAGCGGATAAAGCGAACCGTTGCTCAAATCTTCTAAATACACGGTATGGTTTTCAAAACCTTCCATGCTATCGGCAACAAAGGTGTACGTGCCAGCCGTTTGCACATAGGTCATAAGCGGAACAATCTTTCCCGATTGCGGAATGGTTTCGTAGGTAGCAATTACATACGTTTCGCCATCTTGCTGTGCACCAATGCTGATGTCCTGGTTGCCACGGAACTTGTAGGCATCCACACCCCAATCTTTTTGGTCGGTAGCAAACTCATCAAACCCTACTAGTGTTTGGTTAAAGAGATTAAGGTTCGTGTTGTTGATGCTAATCCACATGCGTTGGTAGTCTGGCGCGGCCATTCTGAAGAACTGGCTGTTGTTTCCACCACGCTGCCCATTGTTGAAGTTAAGCGCTATGGGAGTATCGTTTCCAGTCCTACAGTTCACAAAGAAGCCTTGGCAAGAAGGGATGCTGCCATTAGGTTCTTCGAGCGGACTTCCAGCTGCAGGAACCCCACCAGCGGTGGTGTATGTTGCATAATCAGTCGAAGTGAATGTATTGTCCTGATCATTCCAGAAATAAAGGGCACCATCTAGCGGAGTCGAATTTTGGCTGATAAACAAGTTTGCATTGATAGCAGATGGATAAGGGTTTCCTACAAGATTGAAGAACGATGGAGCCGTCTGAGAACTTAAACCCTGATTACTACCTGTTACTGTTGGCGCATAGTTTCCGTTGTTTGGCACTCCCGTAAAGGTTGCCAATCCACCATTTGTAGAGAAGTATCCTACTCCTGCCGTCATAGCACCTGAATGAGGTGCCCAACCCCAATCTGGTACCAAAACGTTATCATCCAAATTGCTGTTGGTTCCAGAGAGTGAGTTGTACAAATACCCGTTACTGCCAGGAAGCGCACCACCTACAACGGGTGTTGCCCAAGCGTTGAAGAGGGTAGTGCTGTTGCCCTGACGTTTTACAACGATGTTTCCTGTAACCGAACCGCCACCGTTTGGTGTTCCTACACCATGCAGCAATTGTGCGCCATTAAGCAATACCAAGTTGCCATTAGAGGCCAATACACCTCCCACTTCGGAGCGGGCAATATCGCTAATGGTTACTGTTCCGTTGAGGGTTACGTTGGTGCTTACATGGTAGTTGGCTACTGTTACGTTTCCGGTGAGGGTAAGCGTACCTGTACCTTCCATGGTAAGCGTTCCTGCGCCAAATGCCGCTGCTCCGTTGTTGAGCACATTGCCCCAAACGTTTAAGAAACGTGTGGCGTTAATGGTAAGGTCTGCGCCTGCATTAACGGTTAGGTCTTTACATGTGGCTGGTGTGGCGTTCATAACAATCGGCTGTGTAGCCACGTTAGGAATAATTACGTTTTGCAAGTTGGTTGGCACGCCCGGGCATGGTCCCCAGTTGCCTGCCACGTTCCAATCGGCACTTATAGAACCGTTCCATTCTTTGGCTGAGGTAGTAGCGCTTGATGCATTCGGGATATTCACGTTATCAAACGTGGCAATTTCGCCACAACTGTTCTGGTGATTCCAAATCATTCCGAAGTACTTCAGGTCAAGTGAAGTATGAGGGGTTGCATCTGTCCCAGTGAAAACGGTACCCAAACTGCCCACATTTGGGGCAGCAAATGCAGCACTACCATCGTCTCTTGCAGATAGCGTCCAAGCGCCATCACAAGGATTGTAGGTCACTTTTATGCTGAAATAATTGTCGGCATCCACATCGAGTGTTTGTACAATAACAGTAGTGTTTGAGTTGGCCGTCAAGCCATTTGTAAATCGTACCAAACGAATCTGATCTTCATTTGAATTACCCAAAATAACGGCATAACCATCTGCTCCAGCAGCATCTACGTTCAGTTGGTCAGAACCTAAAATTACTCCAGAAGCATAATTTCCACCATCAAAACCAGAAGGATTTGGTCGGCTTTGCTTCATATTGAACAACCATACCATACTGGAGCCTGCATTGTCATAAACAGTCTCATGACGGTTTTCCACGTTAAACATCACTTGCTCCATGTATTCGTTTCCACCACTACTATTGCTGTTGCAATTGCCAATCCATAGTTCATTGCTTACAATTCTAGTTTTAGTACCATCTCCAGATTCATCTTCTGTATATGAAGTAACGGTCTCGCTACTCGGTACACCTACCGAATTACTATTTACGCGGTTGAAATCATCAAAAAGCTGAAACGGGTTGTTGGTCGAATTAATGGTTGCGTAAATAGCACCAAAACCTCCACCTGTAGCCTGTACCTGAAATGAGCCTAAAGCATCGTAACTAAGACCAGTAAAGGTGAAGGTTCCGTTTACAAGGTTTTGTGTAGCTCCCCCAGAGAGAGTACCGCTGCCAGAGAATTGACTTAGCGTAATTGCCGAAGTATTGTTAACATCAATATTACCGTTTGCATCAACTGCGCTTACGGTAATGGAGAAATTACTTCCCAACGTTACGCTAGCTGGCGCATTAATAAACTGAAGCGTGGCCAAAATGTCAATTTCATTTTTGGTATTATCACTAACCGCTGTAAAAGTTCCCAATTGCGAACTCGTAGTACTGGTTTCTACCGTAACATCGGTTTGAACCAGTTTAAAAGCAAATTTTTGCCCATCAGATCCAGAAGGCAGTGGATTTGCAAGGGTTATGCGCATATACACATCCACAAACCCACCATCTGCAACCGTTAGGTATGGTGATGATATAGCGAACGGGATATTTGCCGCATTTGTAAGTCCACCACCTGAAATAATTGAATTGTCAGACGCTAAAAAGAATTTGCGGTCAGCAATGGCCGCACCCCAGTCAGGAACTGTGTTTCCAGCTCCTTGCGTAATAGTCCAGCTTTTGTAAATAGTAGGTAAGCCATCAGCATCGTTTGATACACCATTTCCATCATACAATCTAAAACGCCACACTTGAACTCCATTGGCATTGCTAACAATGGTTCCATTTACCAATGATGAAATGGTGGTTGCTTCTCCGTTCTGAGTTTGAATGACACTGGCTGTTGATGCCGCAACACTTGTTGCCTGCGAATTGGGGTTTTGCGTAGCCGTATTGGCATTGAATTTTGTATTGCCACCCGTGCAATTGTATTCGTAAACGCGGTAATAATAGGTAGTTCCGGCAGCAAGGTTTGATACAGATGAACTGCTTCCGTTTCCGTTATAAATGAGCTGTTGCCCAGCACTTGCCCACGTTGTATTTGCAGCAGGCAAAACGGCTCCATCTGTTGGCGCGGTAAAGCTGTTGGTGCTATTTACGTACACAACACGGTTTGTTCCGTCTCCACTTGTCCAACTTACATTCATGCTAGTTTGCCCAATGGTGTTAAAAGCAATGGTATTGGCCTGTGTGGTTGGCGCAGTGCACGAAACCGTAATCAGTGCAACCGAGAAATTATCAATACCCACCCCGTTGCTGTTGCTGCTGCCGTCCAATATCCAACGGAAATAAATAGTTGTTCCGTTAGGTACAGGAGATACAGGAGCAAACTGTAAGGAAGCAATGCTTTCAGAGGCAATAAGCGTTGTGAAGTCGTAGGCGTTAGCGCCATCTACCATATTACCAAAATCCCCACCAGTAACATCTACCCAGCCAGATGCAAGTAAAGTGGAGTATTGTAGTTTAAAAGTTTGTGTAGAGCTGTTTCTTCTAAACTGCTCATAATCAAAACTTATCTCAAATAATGTACCTGACGAGCCTGTGTTGTTCTTTACTGCGGCAAGTACACTGTAGCCATTGTAGCCTCCACTGAACATCAATCCCAACCCACGGTCTGTTGCCCCATTTTGGCCCCAATTATAGGAGCCCCCAGAGGTTGGAGTGCCCGAACTAGCTTGCTGCGTTACTGCCCCTGCAAGCGTTGATAAACTCTCGTTATGAATAGCAAATCCTGTTGGTGTTGCTGCTGTGCCGCTGGCGGCCATGCCGTCAAAATTCTCGGTAGCGGGCGTGTTTAAAGCGTTAAGTACAATTACAGTGAGCGGATTGTCTGTAATTGCAAGGTTGCGGGTTAAAGGGCTTCCGTTTGAAATACCACCCGAAGTGGAATTCATGGTAAAGGTTGCCGTTTCGGCACCTTCGGCAGCATTATCGTCTGCTATATTAAAGCTAAGCGTTCTAGAAGATGTTCCACCAAGTATGGTGATGGTTGCAGGAAATGTAACACCTGTAAAATCTCCGTTGGTTAAACCTGTACCCGACAAGGCAATGCTCACCGTTTGGTCGCCAATAACTGCGCTCGATGCTGTTGCCGTCAGCACAATTGCCGTGGTGGCTGCTTCTGTTCCTGTTGTGGTATTAATAATAAGACTTACAGTCGGATTTGCAGGTGTTCCGGTGGCAGTTACGCCAGCACTCCAATCGTTGTTTTTTCTTGAGAAGATTTTAAAAGTATAGGCAGTACCGTTGGTAAGGTTGGTAATTACCTGTGCAGAAGTGGAGCCTTTGTAAACCACCTTTCCCCCGTCAAAGGTTGAATTAACGCCATCCGTAAAACTATTGCTGTTGTGTACATACGCATTACCAGAAGGAACAGCAGCGGTAAAGGCGGTTGCTTTAGCCACAATCATAATATCGTCATAACAAGTGGTTGGGTTAGTCCAGCTCACGCTGGACACCGTATTTCCTCCGCTGGTGGCTGCTTGTGCCGTTACGTTTGCAGGCCCCAAATTGATGGTAAATGCCGAACTGTTTGTGCCTGTTGTTGTAGGAGCGTCCGCTACTACCCGTATCAAATACCCTGCGCCTGTAGCCGTATTTGCAGCAATGGTGATGTTGATGGTGCCAGAGTTGGCATTGCTAACCAACGTGCCGATTGCTGTGGGTGAAGCAAATGAGCCTACCGAATTTGAAAGTTGAGCAGTGTACGTGTTTCCTGAAAATGTACCAGTCGAAGTAAACGCCACAGTTCCAGTTGTTGTGCTTGTGGCGGAAACGCAGAAGGGGGCAGTAGAAACCGCTCCAGTGGTAATGGTGGTGCTAGATGGCGTTCCGGTGGCTGTTACCCCAGCACTCCAATCATCGTTTTTTCGTGAAAATATTTTGAAATTATAAGTGGTGCCGTTGGTCAAGCTTGTAATAACTTGAGGAGAAGCTGAACCTTTATACACGACAACTCCACCATCAAAAATTGAATTAAGGCCATTGGTAAAGCTGTTGCTGCTGTGCACGTATGCATTGCCCGATGGCACGGCTGCGGTAAAGGCGGTTGCTTTAGCCACAATCATAATATCATCAAAACAAGTGGCCGGATTAGTCCAGCTTACGCTAGATTGCGCATTGGCGCCACTGGTTGCTGCTTGCCCCGTGGCATTTGCAGGGCCAAGGTTAATAGTAAAGGCAGAACTACTACTGCCTGTTGTAGAAGGACCATCGGCTACTACCCGTATCAAGTACCCAGCGCCAGTTGCTGTATTGGCAGGAATGGTAATGTTTACAGTACCCGAGTTTGCATTGCTTGCCAAAGTTCCAATTGCGGTTGGCGAAGCAAAAGAACCTGCTGCGCTCGAAAGCTGTGCTGTATAGGTATTACCCGTAAATGTTCCGGTTGATGTAAAAGCAACCGTACCTGTTGTAGTTCCCGTTGCAGAAACGCAGAATGGAGAAGTTGATACTGCTCCTGTTGTGATTGCTTCTGAAACTGCAGCAATCGCGGAAATCGAAAAATTATCAATACTTACCGCATTATCAGCACCCGTAAGGTCGGTCGTTAACCAACTCAAGCCAAAAGTTGCACCATTGGCAATGGATAAACCCGTTAATGTAAATGAGGCAACTGATGTTACCGCACCCGCAGTCCCAGTTCCAGCTCCGGTAAAGTCTTTTCCATCTACAGTAGCATTGCCTGCCAGACCTCCAGTCCCTGAGCAATTAAAACCAGAGGTGTTTCCTTGGAATTTCCATTGTTCATAGTCCCAAGCTAAAGTTAAAGAGGTGATTGTTGAACCTGAGTTGTTTGTAAATGAAACCGCGTACGTAATATTTCCAGGACTACCTGATCTGAATGCACCAAGTGAAAAATCTGGATTAGTTCCAAACCCATAATACCCACCCGCTGTACCAGGTGAATTCGTTCGTCCTTGATAAGCAGCTGTGCCTGACGATGCCGCGCTCCATCCAGCTGGAATTGTTGAATTTAAAGTTGTAAGCGATGTAGGGTTATAGCCATTAAAATCTGTGGTCGGTGGATTATATGGTAATGCCGTAATAGAAATCTGCCCCACCGACCACATCGGACATACAAGAACAACAAGAAGCGCAGCGAAGAGCGAGAGAAGTAGATTTTTTTTCATTGTAAGAGCATTAATCAGGCTGTAAACGTAGTGGCTAACAAGAGCGAGGCTGTTAAGCCAGCTTTATTAAAAATTAAAGACCGTAAAAGTACATACTGGAAGAAGGAAATACGGGAAACACGCAGCCTTTTATGGTATTATTTTAAGTTCTCGACAAATGAAGCGATGAACGACAATGGTGCGTTGGCAAATTTTAGAAAATTGACCACGCTGCTGCTCACGGAAACAGAATAATCTGCTCCGATGATGAACCCGCTTGCTGTTGAGTTAGGCTGCGGCCACTTCCAATGCACCTGTGCGTGCCTGCGGTTGGGGTCTATTCTAACCGTTTGATGAACCAGGCCTTAAAATCGCCTGTATTTGAGAATTGGAACCGCAATCGTTCCAGCGTCCTGTTTTGTAAAATCTTGTATACCATCTTCCATTACGTAGAACAGAGTAGTTGGTATGAACGACCACTGAACATTGGTCATGGCCATGATTAATTGCTCTTGGGTATGCTTAGTGAATCCTCCACTCCGAAGTCTCATCCAACGGAAACGGTGCCCAGTTCTGTGCAGATGCAGCGCCCATTGAAGCCAAAAGGAGAAGAAGGGTGGTTAGTCGTTTCATGGTGTTAAGATAGGTGGTTCTTTCACAATCCGCACGTGAGGACAGGCTTTTAGCAGGCTGAGGCGTTCGTCCATAATCAAACAAACATAGATATACCACTATTTATCATTGAAATAGTACTATTTCTGCCAATCTTTTTACTTTTTTTATCAAATATTTAGTTATTTCTAATTTATATTGCACTATATCCATTAACATAATCTCTATTTTTATCAGTAATACTCATATAATTGGTGTCACTTTTAATTTATCTATCATAGATAATACTATTTCTGTGATAAATACTCATATTTTTACTAAGTATTTTACAGTTCTTCACGTATTTCAAAGCCAAATCCAGTTAAACCGTCATAAAACCCCATCATGTTAAAGTATCTTCAAAAAGCAAAAGACAAGCTTACCGGTCTGAAGGCAGGAATCTCTACCAACTCAGCTGCTTGGGCTGGGCAACCCGATACGCCTGCTTCGGTGCAAACAGAAATTGACACCTTAGACACGATGGGTGCCGAGATTGAACTACTGAAAAATCAATTGAAGCAAAAACTGGCTGCGGCACGCATCCTTGCCACTGCTAAAACGGATGCTGCGAAGATTATTGAGAAACGTGCCGTTGCCATTCATGCTACCAATGCGAACAAGCTGGTAGAATACAATATTCGCATATCGGGCGTAGCAGGTACTGCCCGCGAACTGCCTACGAAGGCCATCATCAAACGTGTGAAACATGATGCTGATGGTATCGGATTTAAACTATCCATAAAGGGTCAGGGAACTGCGGTTGACTTCTGGGAAATTGAGCGCGGTATGATGGAGCTAACCACAGAGAACCGAGCGGCTACCGTACTACAGGTGCCCTACCCATTTTTGGCAAGCAGCAAAAAATTGACGTATGTGGATGATGATGTGCTTGCAGGTGTGCGCTATTTCTACCGTGTGCGCGGAGTAAACGCCAAAGGTGGCGGAGCTTGGAGCGAGCCAGTGAGTGCGGTGCAGTAGTGGCGTATTTCCATACGCCACTACATTACGGATTCCGCTTCTCCAACCCTCGCCCGTTGTGCGGAAACGCCAACGAATGCAACGGTCTAATCTTAAGAGATGGTTTGAGGATGGATTTCATGAAAACCCATGTACACTTGGCTTCTTTCTCCGTCAATTCTAGTAGCATATAGCCATGATCCTTGGCATTAAGAAAGTACAGATGCGGATTTCGTTTGCGTGCTTTGATGTACGGAACGGCCAGCTTGGCTGTTAATTTTCCGCGCATTTCATCCAAATTGGGAGATGATATGCTTGAGGTTACAAACTCAGCTCCCAGCACTCCGTTTCCTTTCCTTCGATTATAGCTCGTTTTGTCCATCGGATTGCGGGTTACATCAATGCCCCAAGCGGTATGAATATCGCCCGTTACCACCACCAAATTGCGCATGCTGTCGTTTTCTATGATGTCGAGAATGCGGCTGCGGTCTCCTTCGTAGCCATCCCACGCATCCATATTATAGCGCCTGGCACCAGCCATTTTACCCAAATCCATAGGCGCAAACATTACATCGTTAACCAACACGCGCCAATGCGCCTTTGAGTTGGAGAGCCCTTGCTTCAGCCACATGCGTTGGGTTGCGCCAAGCATGGTTCGTGCGGTATCGTAGCGCAAAACGTCATTAAAATCCTCTACAGGAATACTGCGCCCTTCTACCCTACCATCAATCATAAACAATTCGGCCATGCTGCCATAGTTCAGGCTTCGGTAAAGCTTGCTCGATTCGGCCTGTCGCCTTACCGGAATCCATTCGTAAAACGCCTGCCGTGCATGGCCCTTGCGCTTTTCCCAATCGTCCTCATCATCCTGATGATTATCTGCCCCATCCACATAGGTATTATTGGCAAACTCGTGGTCGTCCCAAATGGTGATGAAGGGATGCAGTCGGTGCGCTTCCATCAAATCAGCATCGAGCCGATACTGCGCATAGCGGCTGCGGTAATCTTCTAACGTTAGTATTTCCGTTGCCGGAATGTGCAGCCGCACGAGGTCTTCCCTTGTGCCATATTCGTAGATATAATCGCCCAGAAAAAGAATGGCGTTGATGTCGTTTCGCTTGGCCATGTGGCCATAAGCGTTAAAATATCCTGTCTGATAATTGGCACAGCTGGCAACGGCAAAACGCAGGTCTTCTCCGTTTTGGCTTGCCGTTCGTGTACGTCCAATGGCTGAAGAATCTGTAGCCGTAAAAAAGCAATAGAAGTACGTGGTAGATGGTTCGAGTCCTTGTTGTTCTATCTGAACGGTGAAAGCCGAAGCTGAATTGGTCGTTAGTTTACCGCCACCAACCACATCTTTGAGCGTGGTATCGGTAGCCACCACCCAGTTCACCTCCACGGTATCGGTCAAAGATGGAGGCAGCACTTTGGTCCAAAGCAGAACATTCTTCGGTTCTGGATCGCCCGAAGCCACCCCAAACGGAAACTCAGAACCCGTGGCTCGCGCCATCTGCATAATCTCGGGATGAAAAATAGATTGCGCCTGTGCCGATGCCAATAGGCCTAGCAGCGGTAGGAGCGTAAATAAGAATCGCATTAAATGGCGCTTTGAACTTGAATAATTGCGAAAGTAACGGCAATCTCAGGAAAAGTGAGTTTGAGATTGGGTTTAGTTAGTCAAATCACTATTTATTACGTTTCCATATTTCCGGGTGAAGCGAAGTGTGGAATACCGCATTTATCACCACTTGCTTCTTCTCTTCATCAACCGTAAAATGAACCATAAATGGGAATTTCTTTAGAGGGAGACAGCGAACTACGTCATATCGGTTTTGGAAGAAGGGGTTTGTGCCCAATGTGCTTAGGAATTCATTCAATTCCGATTCAAACCTTTCTCCAAGTCCAATGGATTGTTCATCATAATAATCAACTGCATCCTGCACATCTTGCAGAGCGGTTGGAAGTATAATGACCTCGAAACTCACGTCTACTTCCCTTTGAATTTGATTTGCTTACGTGCCTCTTTCCAAGGAATGGCGATGTCCGGGTTCTTTTGGTACTCGGCCATGCGTTCTCGCACCATATTCTTCTGCCATTCTGGAATCTCGATTTCCCTCTCCACCTCCAGACCAAGGTTTTCGATAAGCTCCATCACGAAATCATATCTGTCTTCAGGAATTTTCAGGATTACTTCTCTCATGGCGTTGGGCATTTGGATAAATCAAAGTTAAAGAATCCATCTAGGTAGAGACGCGATTAATCGCGTCTCTACGCAATCATTCCCCCACAATCCTCACCGTTTCCGCAGGGCGGATAATCTTACGAACGGGAAGCCAAGCAGCCAGCAGACCAATGGTGGCCACCACAAGGAAGACCGAAAGCACATCCATTGGCTGCACTTCTACAGGATAGGACTGCACGATATAGTTTCCGCCTGAGTTGAGTTTGATAACCTCAAATTGGATTTGCGCCCAGCATACGAGTAGTCCGAGAATCAATCCACTCACTGCTCCAATCATGGAAATAAAAATTCCTTCTAGCACAAAAATGCGCTGAATGAGTTGTTCGCTAGCGCCCATGCTGCGCAAGATGTTGATATCCTTTTTCTTTTCGATGATGAGCATGGTGAGCGAACCAATCACATTGAAAATGGAGATCATGAGAATGAACGACAGAATCATGAATACCGCCCATTTCTCGCTCTTCATAATCTTGTAGAGAAGTTCGTTTTGCTGAAAACGATCTTTTACTAGGTAATCTGCTCCGAGCTTTTCTTGAATCTCTTCACGGACGGATTCCATGTTCGCTTTGGGAGCCAGCGCCAACTCTAAGGAAGATACGCGGCCTTCGTGGTCGAGCAATTCGCGTGCAAAGTTGATGGGCGTGATGACGTATTTCAAATCGAAATCTGCCTGTACCGAAAACACGCCCGTAGCATAAATCTGTTTGATATTGAACGCCTTTGATGGATCGATGGAACTTGAACCTCGCTTCGGCACATAAATCTGAAGTGGATTGATTGGGTCGTTCACATTGGCCGAAAGATGGTACGCCACACCCGAACCAAGCAAGGCCGCTGGCGCTCCATTCACATGCATAAAGGCATCGCCATCAACCACCATGCTATCCATATCGGAGAGTTCAAGAAAATTGTCAGAAACACCTTTAATCCGTGCGAAATACTGCTTATCGCGGTAGCGAATGAGGCAGCTTTCTTCCAGCACTTC
This sequence comes from Flavobacteriales bacterium, assembly GCA_021741155.1. Classification (GTDB taxonomy): domain Bacteria; phylum Bacteroidota; class Bacteroidia; order UBA10329; family UBA10329; genus UBA10329. The sequence goes on from JAIOYP010000006.1 coordinate 95,520, forward strand.
CACGTAACCAATCACCCCTTCCGTTTCAAGAATCTTGTCAATTGGAATGGTGCTCAATTCCAGTGTTTTTCCTTCTGCTGGAGAAACAACAATGGGAGCTTCAAACACATTGTAAAGCGAAATAACCAAGCCCTCAAATCCGTTGAAAACGGAAAGCACAATGACCATAGCGGCAGTTACAACCGCCACTCCAGCCACAGAAATTCCCGAAACGATGTTGATTGCGTTGTGCGACTTCTTAGAAAAGAGGTAGCGTTTGGCTATGTGAACGGGGAGGTTCAAAAATCGGTTTAGCCGCCTTTCAGAAGTTTGTCGATGTGTTCTATTTGATCGAGGGCATCGTCAATAAAGAAATGGAGGTCTGGCGCAATGCGAAGTTCGTTGCGTTCTGCCGCCAAGTATTTACGCACTTCCCATGTTCGATCTTTGATTTCTTTCAGCACCCCTTCCTTGTCCGGAACAGCAAAAATGCTGAGATAAACTTTCGCAATTCCTAAATCGGGACTAACCCGAACCGTAGTCACGGTAATCATTCCTCCTTTGGCGTAACTGGTCGCATTGCGTTGGAAATAAATTCCAAGCTCGCGCAAAATAACCCTCGAAACTTTCTTCTGACGTGTTGTTTCCATTAGCGCAAAGATAGACTGTTCAAATCCGAAACGCACTTGCAGCTCGCAACTTAAAGCTAGTGGCTATAAAAGTATATTTGCGGCATGCAGAATTATTGGGGCATCATTGGACTTCTCAGAAATTACAAGGGTCAGGTACTGACCGTAGTCCTGCTCAATATTCTTTCCGTCATCTTTTCGCTGTTTTCGCTCACAATGGTTGTGCCGCTGTTGGGCGTTCTGTTCGGCATTCAGCCCATTGTAGCGGTAAAACCTGCATTCTCTTTCAACCCCAACTCTCTTATTGACCGTTTCTATTACGAAGTGAGTCAACTTATTTTGGATGATGCTGGACAGATAACAGTTGATGGGCAAATGCATGCCTTGATTTTCATCTGTGCGTTCGTAATTCTCACGTTTTTTCTAAAAAATCTGTTCCGATACTTGGCATTGCATGCAAGTGCGCCATTAAAAAATGGTGTGGTTCGTGATATTCGAAATCGGCTCTATCAGAAGGTAGTTAACCTGCCCATTGCCTACTTCTCAGAAGAGAAAAAGGGAGACATCATTGCCAAAATGACCAGCGATGTGCAAGAGGTAGAAAGTTCCATTATGAGTTCGGTAGAAGTCGTTTTCAAGGAACCTTTTGCCATTATTTTCTTCCTTGGAACCTTGGTTGTTTGGAGCCCTGATCTGACCATGTTCGTACTTATTCTCTTGCCGGTTACAGGTCTCGTTATAGGACGAATTGGTAAGAGTTTGAAGAAATCATCCAAGAAGGTTCAGAACCAAATGGGCATATTGGTTTCGGCCATGATTGAGACGCTTTCTGGTCTGCGAATCATAAAAGCATTTAACGGAATTGATTCTTCCATTCAGAAATTCCAGCATCAGAATCAGCATTACATGGACCTGAAGGTTCGCATGACCCGTAAGCAATATTTGGCCAGTCCGCTCAGCGAGGTTTTGGGTACCGTTGTGATGGTAATGGTGATTTACCGTGGCGGTTCGCTCGTCCTCAATGGCGAAGGACTCACGGCCGATCTCTTCATCGGATATATCGTGGTTTTTTCGCAGTTGATTCAGCCCTCAAAAGCCCTTACTTCTGCCATTTACATGATTCAGAAAGGAATGGCTGCAGTGGAACGTATTGACACCGTTTTAGAGGCAAAAGAGACCATTCAAGAAAAACCAAATGCCGTTGGTCTGCCCGCATTTGAAAAGGAAATTGAATTCCGTGATGTAAGCTTTTCTTATGAGAACGGTGTGAATGTGCTCAAGAACATCAATCTTATTGTAAAACGAGGTCGTACCATTGCCATTGTTGGACCTTCTGGTGCAGGAAAAACAACATTGGTGGATTTGCTTCCACGGTTCTATGATCCAACGGGCGGTGCTGTTTACATTGATGGCATCGATATTCAGGATGTAAAAGCGTGGGATCTTCGTGCCAAGTTGGGAATCGTTACTCAGGAAGCCATTCTCTTTAACGATACGGTTTACAACAACATCGCTTTCGGACTGGAAGGAATTACGGAAGAAGAAGTGATTACAGCTGCCAAAGTGGCCAATGCGCATGATTTCATTGCGCAAATGGACAAAGGCTACCACACCAATATTGGCGAAGATGGCGGCAAGCTTTCGGGCGGTCAGCGTCAGCGAATAAGTATTGCACGAGCCATTCTGCACAATCCGCCCATTCTCATTTTGGATGAGGCTACATCCGCGCTTGATGCTGAGTCAGAAAAACTAGTTCAGGATGCGCTTTTCAAGCTGATGGAAAACCGTACTTCCTTGGTGATTGCGCATCGCTTGTCAACCATTCAGTTTGCCGATGAGATTATCGTTATTGACGGAGGGCAGATTATCGAGCGGGGAAATCACACGGGACTGATTGCTCACAACGGTGTGTACAAGAAATTGTACCAGATGCAGGCGTTTGTGTAGGGGTTTGCCGTGGCAAACCCTTAGTCAACATAACCTGAATTGAAATCCATAACTTTGATATATGGCTTTGAACGTCCAGAATACCAAAATTGAGTTAATCCAATGGCTTACTACCGTTGATGATATTGATGTGCTGAAGAAGTTGCTTGATTTCCGTAATTCTTCGACATATGAACTGAGCGAGGCTGAACGTAAGTCCATTGAGGAAGGGTTAGAAGATCTCAAGAACGGAGAGGTTATTCCACATTCTGAGGCAAAAAAGACCTATGAAAAGTGGTTATGAGATAATTTGGTCAAAAGAGCCGACCGAAGCCTTCAGAAAACCTTTCAATATCTCGTTGAAAACTGGACCGAAAAAGAATTGAGATTACTATCTCAAGAAATTGAAAGGACAATTGTCTTAATCGGGAAAAACCCACAACTCTTTCAGAAAACCAACAAACCCAAGGTGAGAAGAGTGGTTGTGAGAAAATTGAATTCCATTTTCTTTCATATTGATGAAAGTAAAAAGCAAGTTACCATCGTTTCATTTTTTGATAACCGTCAAGACCCGACTAAACTCCGATTGTAAGGGTTTGGTATAGCGATATGCCGCTAAATCTTCAGTATTGATTCGGAACAAACAACTCAATCAGGCTCATCTCAAAACCTTTAGCAATTTTCATGAAAGTCTCTATTCGTGGATTTGCCTGACCTTTTTCGATAAGATGAAGTTGTGTTCGACTCAATTCGCAGTCAAATGCAAACTATTTTTGGTTAATGCCCCGTTGCTCACGCAATTGCCTGATGCGCTCACCTAATTCCCACAATATTTTCCTTTCGGCAGAATCCACATTCCGAAGGAGTGGACTTTAGAAAAAAGACTTGTTCGTTATGGCGAACATTCGTTATTGTTGCTACTCAACAATAAATGAAAACCAAATATCTCAACCATGAAAAAAGCAATGATGATGCTCGGTATTGCGAGTGTAATGCTGACGACTACAACTGGATGTAAAAAGACCTGTGATGACTGGAACGAACTGGAGGACAAAGACTGCGTGGAAATGCGTGAAAAGTTCTACGGCTATTACGTTGGAGTTTATACACAAAACGGACAAACATCCAACGGTGCTGTCGAACTGAGTGAATATTCAGGTAATGTAAAACGTATTCGACTGACGGGTAGCGGAAACTACTTTGAGCTTACTGGCTCGTCTTCGTTCGAAATGCCACTTCAACAGGTGATTGATGTTCAGACCTACAACATGGAAGGCTCTGGTTCACTTAACGGAAATCAACTCACCTTCAATGCAACGCAGACTTATAATGGACAAACGACTATCTTAAACTTCACGGGAACCAAATAATTCCAAGCAAATCATGAAAAACAAAGCCTCGCATTGGCGAGGCTTTGTTTTTGGGGTGATCACTTCATAAAAGCGGCACCGTACATAACGGCTTTAGCAATTTCATTCCCAAGAAGCTGAAAATTTTACCGCATCTCCAACCATCTTCGCAGGAATACATCATTGACTCTGTATTCCGGTTTTTCGTCAGAAAGTTCTTCATCTACCAAACCTTTGCTTACCAATGCTTGTAAGCTTTTACGCACAGTTGCAGCACCAGAAAGTTCATGCTTTCTCAGAAATTTCTGAGCCGTTGGCTCGGTAAGCACGTTCTCTTTGGCTACAGCAGCAAGTACCTGAAGCTGATGTTTTGATAACAGCTTGGTAAGCGTATGAAAATAACCCTCCTTTTCTGTGAGTATTTCAAACAGGAGCTTTTTAACCCTACCGAGTGCTATTTCTTCTTCCTGCAAGGCGTACAACGTATTACAAACGTATTGTGTGTAGAATGTATGGATGTCTGTCCAATTTAAAATGTAATCCAGCACTATTTCTGGTACGTTTTTGTTTCCTTCGTTCAGGTGCTTCTGAATAAAACTTTTGTATGTATCGAACTCCAGTTTTTTTAGATGGATGTGCTGCGTGCTTTGATAAAACGGTCGTTTTGCATCGCTGAACATCGGTAGCAACAAATGCTTTTCGCTACCAGAAAAAATGTAGTTCACGTTCTGCTGCTGCTGAATATACTTCCTCAAAAGTGCTTCAACATTTTTTTCGGGATAGTTGCTTATCTGTTGAAATTCGTCAATGGCCACCACAACTGGTGTTGTGGAATTTTCCAAATGATTCATTATTGCGGCTAGAGAATGTTCTTTTTCGGGAGTGGTACCAAGACCCAACTGCACTTCGGGCATTCCTGTGTATTCATTTAGCAGAAAACTAGCTTTCATTCCTGAGAAAAGTTCCGTCATGCGCTTGATAAAACCGTCTGCTTTTGTTTCTGTAGCATTTAAAACTGCTGAGGAAATCAAATTAATGAACCCTTCCAAATCAACAGTATCAAGTATATCCACGTAGATGGTTATAACCTTAGAATCTGTTTTTTGCGTTTCGGAAAAAAAGTGCTGGATCAGTCCTGTTTTCCCTAATCTTCGGGGAGAGTAGAGTGTCACATTTCGGTTGTTTCTATACGCTTCGGTCAGGTTCTCGACCTCCTTTTCCCGGTTACAGAAATATTCCGGACCTGCGTAACCCATTAAAAGAAAGGGATTTTTTGGCGTTTTCATCCACCAAAAATAAAAAGAAATTTTGAATGGTACTTTTAGTGTAATACCAAAGGTAAAACACTAATGGTATTACGGATGGTTGCCAACTTTGTAATTATGAATTACCTCTTAAAAAGCGGTACCGTACTACACGCCTCACCGTACATCACCGCCTTGGAAATCGGCAACAGTCGAGAAACGAATTCCACGTAAGCTGAAGTAGGAACGGGATACTTGCTACAGCCTTTCACAATCACGCGTTCATCTCGGAATTGTTCTAATTCTATGCCAGCTAAAGCCTCTTGATATAGAACGGTTTCCAACGTTTCCAAATTCCCCATAACAACTCTTTTAGCAACGGGCTGTAGATAGGTAGCGGCCAACATGAACGCCCACTGAGGAACGATGGCATCTGCACTGCATTGAATATTCACAAAAGCATCTCGATAAACGGTCCAGTCGAAATCTTTAAGTGCTTGGCGGTAGTCTTTTTCTCGAAGGATGAGGCCTTCAAAAAGGAAGTCTTTCAGGTCGAAGGATTTCCGTTCTCCAACTTGGTAAAGGTCTTCTAAGTTGAATGTGATGAGGGTACTTTCGGCAACCTTGTTTCTTATTTCGTTTGCTTCTGCCATTATTCCAAGTAAATAAATCCTCCGCCTCGTTCCTCGGCACCTCCTTTAAAAGGAGGATCTGCCTCCCCTTTGGGGAGGTTGGAGGGGCTGTTTACATAAACCCAAGCTCAAGCAAAGCTGCTTCGCTCATCATGTCTTTGTCCCAAGGTGGGTCGAAAGTGAGTTCTACCTTTCCAGTTTCAACGCCCATAACTCCTCTAACCTTCTCTTCTACTTCCAAAGGCAAACTTTCTGCCACTGGACAACTTGGCGAAGTGAGTGTCATGAGTACATGCGCATTGGCCTCCTCGTCTACTTTCACTTCATAGATCAATCCCAATTCATAAACATCAACGGGGATTTCAGGGTCATAGACGGTTCTGATTACGTCTATGATGCGCTCTTCGATATCTTTTCTTTCTTCGTGTGATAGTGCCATAATCAAGCGTTTTGCTGTGTTCTGAACGCCAAAGCGTACAATTTCATTTGTTTCACCATACTAACCAGTCCGTTGGATCGCGTTGGCGATAAATGTTCTTTCAATCCGATATTCTCAATGAAAGTGAGATCCGTGTTGATAATGTCTGTGGGTGTTTGATTCGAAAGGACTCTAATCAACAAGCTGATAATCCCTTTAGTGATGATGGCATCGCTATCTGCCGTGAAGATCACTTTTCCTTTCTCCAATTTTGCATGAAGCCATACTTTGCTTTGGCAACCTTTGATTAACAAATCATCCGTTTTAAGACTTTCCTCAATCAATGGCAACTCCTTCCCAAGCGAAATGATGTGCTCGTATTTGTCCATCCAATCCTCAAAGAGCGAAAACTCTTCGATGATTTCCAATTCTTTCTCTTCAATATTCGTCACTGTTCCTACCATTAAAACATTCTTTTAACTCTATCTATTCCTTCAACCAACTTCACCACTTCTTGTTTTGTGTTGTAAACCGCAAAAGATGCGCGCACGGTTCCTGGTACTTCAAAAAAGTTCATTACAGGCTGCGTGCAATGATGCCCAGTACGCACAGCAATTCCCAATTTATCGAGGATTACTCCTGTATCGTAAGGATGAATGCCATCCAACACGAACGACACCAACCCAGCGCGTTCTTTAGCTGTTCCAATGAAACGCAAACCTTTTATATCGCGGAGCTGACTAACAGCAAAACGTGACAATTCGGCTTCATGCGCCTGAATGAAATCGAAACCGATACTGTTGATAAAATCGATGCCCGCGCCCAAACCTATTCCTCCCGCAATGTTGGGCGTTCCAGCTTCAAATTTGTGCGGAAGCTCGTTGTAAGTGGTCTTTTCGAAGGTTACACTCTTAATCATGTCGCCACCACCTTGGTAGGGCGGCATATCGTTCAGCAATTCTTCTTTTCCGTACAGCACGCCAACTCCTGTTGGGCCGTACATTTTATGCGCTGAAAAGACGTAGAAATCGGCATCCAACTCCTGCACATCTACGGGCGTATGATGAATGGCCTGTGCGCCATCAATCATAACTGGGATGTTCTGCGCGTGCGCAATCGCAATCATTTCTTTGATTGGATTAATAGTACCCAACGAATTGGAAACATGCACCAGCGAAATCAACTCCGTTTTCGGGCCAATCAGCTTTTTGTACTCTTCAATGTCTATCTCTCCTTCCTTCGAAATGGGAAGAACTTTTAGTTGCGCACCTCTTCGTTCGCAAAGCATTTGCCACGGCACAATATTGCTGTGGTGCTCCATGGCGGTAATCAATATCTCATCACCTCTACGCACCAAACTCGCCCCGAACGAGCTCGCCACTAGATTGATTCCGCCTGTTGTTCCAGAAGTGAAAATAATTTCGTGGTCGTGCTTCGCGTTGATGAATTTCTGCACCTTCTTGCGCACATCTTCATAGGCCGCAGTGGCTTCTTGACTCAACGTATGAACACCACGATGAATGTTGCTGTTTTCGTATTCGTAGTAATGCTTAACGGCATCAATAACCGATTGTGGTTTCTGCGAAGTGGCGCCATTGTCCAAATAGACGAGCGGCTTTCCGTTCACCTCACGTGTGAGGATTGGAAATTGGGCGCGGATGGCCTCAATATCGGTCAGTAGTTCGCTCATGCCCGCATGCTATTTAGCTTGTCCTGTATTTTTTGTTCGAGTGTGGCCCGAAGTGTTTCATTGGAGACCGCTTTTAACACATCGCCAGCAAAGGCTGTTAACAACAAGGCTGTTGCCCCAAATTCGTCTAAACCACGGGCCCTCAGATAGAAAACCGCTTCCTCATCCAATTGACCTGTAGTGCTTCCGTGCGAACATTTCACATCATCCGCATAAATTTCCAACTCAGGTTTTGAGTTCATTGTAGCCTCATCCGACAACAAAATATTGTTGTTCGATTGATAACCATTCGTTTTCTGTGCATCGGGATGAACGAAAACTTTCCCGTTGAAAACACCCGTACTTCTTCCAGCCAAAATGCCCCGATAAGTCTCGTTGCTGGTGCAATTCGGTTCGAAGTGGTCCACATGTGTGTGATTGTCGAACAACTCCGTGCTATTGAGCATGTAAAAACCGTTCAAATGCGTTTCAATATTTTCTCCTTTCAGTCGGATATTGAGGTTGTTTCTGAGCAGCTTTCCGTTCAGCTGAATACAATTTGTCGTGAAATTTGAATCCCGTTGACATTCAACTTCTGTTGTTGTCATCAGATTTCCTTCGCCAATTTCTTGGATGTAATTGAGTTCCAATCGGGCGTTCTGTCCAACAAAAACCTCCGTAACGTGGTTCAGTAGCGAGCTATCACTATTCTCCGTTCCATGGAAATGATGCAAGAATGTAGCCGTTGCACCATCTTCCACAATAATCAACACACGTGAATTAGCGAATGCATTATCCTTCAATTCAACCTTTTGATCTAGCAAAATAGTTGACGACAGATTGGTTCCTTTTTTCACTCGAATGACGAGGGCATTTTGGAACAAAGCCGTATTCAGCGCAGCTAATTCTTCCTTCTGATGTATGCCTGTTGAACCAAGCAATTCGGTCTTGTCATCTGCCATAAAAACCTCCACACCATCAATGCTCGGAAGCTGATTTGTAACGGCATCATTGGTCAAACCAATGCTGATGGTATTCGTCAGTTTGAGCACAGAAGTTTGCTCCGAAAACGCTGATTTAACAACTGTCAAACCATTATCAAACAAGCGCTTGATATTGGTGTATTTCCAGTTTTCGTGGCGTTTGCTCGGAATGCCCGTTTCAGCCAAAAACGCTTCGGATTCTTGACTCAACTTGCAACTTGCAACTTGGCCTTCAACGCCCGAAACAAGTTCAGTCAAAATGGATTTTGTTGCGATTTCGCTCATGCCTCTGCCAATTCTTCTTTAATCCAATCGTAGCCTTTTTCCTCCAGTTCCAACGCCAATTCTTTGGTGCCCGAACGTACAATCTTTCCGTTGTACAGAACATGAACAAAGTCAGGAACGATATAATCGAGTAGTCTTTGATAATGCGTGATGATGATAAAGGCGTTGTCCTTTGACCGGAGTTTGTTTACTCCACTCGCTACAATTCGCAGCGCATCAATGTCAAGCCCACTGTCTGTCTCATCCAAAATGGCCAATTTAGGATTCAACATTGCCATTTGGAAAATCTCGTTACGCTTCTTCTCTCCTCCCGAAAAACCCTCATTCACCGCACGTCCGGCCAAGCTTCCACTCAACTCCACCAACTCCTTTTTTTCCTTCATGAATGCCAGAAACTCCTTAGCATCAAACGGTTCCAATCCTCTGTGTTTTCTTACCTCAGCCACAGCCGATTTCATAAAATTTACGTTGCTGACTCCCGGTATCTCTATTGGATATTGAAACGCCAAGAAAAGGCCTTCCCGTGCCCTTTCCTCGGGAGCCATTTCCAAGAGGTCTTTTCCATCAAAATCAACCTCTCCATCCGTCACTTCATAGTTCGGATTCCCGGCAAGGACGGATGCCAGGGTGCTCTTTCCAGAGCCATTGGGCCCCATAATGGCGTGTACTTCGCCTGGATTTACTGTAAGGTTAAATCCCTTGAGGATGTCTTTTTCCTCCACGCGGGCTTTCAGGTTTTTTATCGTTAATAAGCTCATTTTTTCTTCTTTTTACCACAGAGAGCGCAGAGAATTTCCACAGAGTTCACAGAAATTTCTCCGTGTTCTTTGTGCATTCTTCGTGTCCTCTGTGGTTAATTTTCATTTCTATCCAACACTTCCTTCCAAACTCACCGCCAATAGCTTCTGAGCTTCCACAGCAAACTCCATCGGCAGCTTATTCAATACTTCTTTACAATATCCATTCACAATAAGGCCGATGGCCTGTTCGGTGTCCAATCCACGCTGATTGCAGTAAAAAATTTGATCTTCTCCAACCTTGCTTGTGGTGGCTTCGTGCTCCACTTTCGCGGTCTTATTTCCGCACTCGATGTACGGAAATGTGTGCGCACCGCTTGTACTGCTCAACAGCAGCGAATCGCATTGCGAGAAGTTCCGAGCATTGGTCGCATTCTTGCCAATTTTCACCAATCCACGGTACGAATTGTTGCTATGCCCAGCTGAAATTCCTTTGCTGATGATGGTGCTCTTGGTGTTCTTTCCAAGGTGAATCATCTTGGTTCCAGTATCGGCTTGCTGATAATTGTTGGTCACCGCAACCGAATAGAATTCTCCGATTGAATTATCTCCTTTCAGGATGCAGGATGGATATTTCCATGTGACTGCACTTCCTGTTTCAACTTGTGTCCACGATATTTTGGAGTAGGCTCCAGCACAAATTCCGCGCTTGGTAACGAAATTGTAAATACCGCCTTTTCCGTTCTTATCGCCTGGATACCAGTTCTGAACAGTTGAATATTTTATCTCTGCTCCTTTCATCGAAACAAGCTCAACAACTGCCGCGTGCAACTGATTTTCATCGCGTTGCGGAGCGGTACAACCTTCTAAATAACTGCAATAACTGTCCTCATCGGCAACCACAAGCGTCCGCTCAAACTGACCCGTGTTCATCGCATTTATGCGGAAATAGGTTGAAAGTTCCATTGGGCAACGAACGCCTTTGGGGATGAAGCAGAACGAGCCATCAGAAAAAACGGCAGAGTTCAGTGCCGAATAATAATTATCGGTGTACGGAACCACGCTACCGAGGTATTTCTTGATTAGTTCGGGATGGCTCTGAACTGCTTCGCTGAACGAGCAAAAGATGATGCCTTTATCACGAAGTGTTTCCTGAAAAGTGGTTTTGACCGAAACGCTGTCGAAAACGGCATCTACCGCCACATTCGAACCTGCCACGTTCATCAATCGTTTCTGTTCTTCTAGAGAAATGCCCAGCTTTTTGAAGGTCTCAAGCATATCGGCATCAACCTCATCCAAACTACCTAATTCAACTTTTTTCTTGGGAGCCGAATAGTAAATAATGTCCTGAAAATCGATTTTTGGATACTTGACGTGCGCCCATTCTGGCTCCACCAACGTAAGCCAATAGCGGAAGGCTTTCAATCGCCATTCCAACAACCATTCTGGCTCGTTCTTCTTAAACGAAATAGCGCGAACGGTTTCTTCCGAAAGTCCTTTTGGGAGCTGATCAGTTTCGATATCGATGCTCCAACCGTACTCGTATTCCTTTTCGGTAAACTCCTTTAATGCCTGATTCTCCTCTGCCATTTTTCGAGTGATTAGTGAAAAGCGACCAGCGAATAGTTGGCTTGCTCGTTCAGTATTCTCGTTTCAATCAACTTTGTCAACTCTTTAAACTTTATCAACTGAATTAGACCGCAAAACTTTCGCCACAACCGCAAGTACGGTTCGCGTTTGGGTTCTTAAAAATGAATCCTTTCCCGTTCAATCCGCCTGAATAATCGAGCTCGGTTCCAATCAAATAGAGGAAGCTTTTCTTATCAACCACCACCTTCATTCCGTTATCTTCAAAAACCTTGTCGTCCTCTTTCATCTCGGTATCAAAACTCAAATCGTAAGAAAGACCAGAGCATCCTCCACCTTTCACGCCAACGCGAATAAATGCCTCGGCTACACTTTTGCCTTCTTCCTCCATCAGAGTTCTGGCCTTCTTAACTGCACTTTCTGAAACTTTTATCATCTCAACTTCCTTAACATCTACTATTTGGAATGGTTCTAAATAGAAGCTAAATTATTGGGCAAAAATACCTCAATCGAGGTAGTTGAGCAAGCTTTTGGTCGATTTGTTTAGAATAATTCTAAATAGTCAGTGAGGAGCGAAAACGAATCTATTTCGATTTTTCGAATGCATGCATTGAAGTTCTCTTAACTTTAGTGCCTCTTCAACCTTCGTAACATGACTAGAATCCTTACCATCAAACTTTCATTACTACTTCTGCTATGTGCTACGAACGTATCGCAGGCGCAAGATTTTGAATCCCGAAGACAGCAATACATTGATAGCTCGTTCACCAATCCAAATGAGCACAGCATTGTAATTCAAGCTTATGAAGGAATAGCGGTTGACCAGCAGATTTTGGATGATATTTATGCTGAAATAACTACGAGAAGCACAATTGATTTTGCAATTGTACAGTTAGTAAGAGTGATGATGCTAAGCAACGGAGCATTTGATGCAGAGATGATTCCCGTGCTCAATTCTGTTCCTTACTGGATTAACAATTATGACACAATACGCGGCTATTGGACAGAAAACCACATGATTATGTGGATGAGTTCTGATTGGATAATGCACGAATACACTGGCCGAGCGATTGATGCTTCATTGGAGCAACGTCTTAAGCACTACTTAAACCTGAAAATAAATTATGGTTTTTATGAATATTTCTCATCGACTTACTCTCCATATTGCCTGAGCGGACTGCTCAATTTGGCCGATTTTGCGCAAGATCAAGAAATCAAAACATTAGCGATTGCTGCAAGCAAGCGACTGATGAAAGACCTGTTGATGATGACAAACGACCAAGGTGTTTTCTACCCGGCTGCAGGAAGAAACTATCCAGGTAAATATGAATCAGCGCATGGTCAAAATCATTCGAGTATCATCTGGCTTTTGACAGGCCTAGGACCTGCACCTTCTGATGCGACTCACTGTGGTGGCTTTTTAGCCAGCACATCGGTTGATTTCAGCGAAGCTGCAGACTCTTGGGTTTCTGAATTAGATACGGTTTACCACATCGGCCATTCGCTGGAAGAAGGATTTGTCATCAATCAAAACCTCACACCTTTGGATAGAACCATTTTCCAATGGAGTTCTGGCGGTTATTTCAATCCTGAAGTAATAATGGAGACCGTTTCGCTACTGGTAGATTCGAATATGTGGAATCATGTTGATTTCGAACTGATACGGCCACTTGCGGGTTTTGCAATAGAGGCTTATCCAGGACTCGCTGAAGGCTTGAGCGTTGCATCTAAAAGCTCACTGAACTCAGAGGCAAACATCGCTATCTTCAAAAACCAATCTGTAACGCTCTGTTCAAGCCAAGATTTATGGAAAGGGAAGTTGGGTTTCCAGCAATGGCCTGTTGCCGCCAATAGCGGAACCTCTGCTGTTTACACTGGTTCGGGAAGGGTTGAAGCTGATTGGCAGAACAGAAACCCTGAGAATTCTAATTACCATCTGCCGTATGTAGAACAATCGCACAATGTGGCATTGACAATGTATCGGCCTGAACCAATGACGCCTATTTTGCCATTCGGAAATAACCAGCAGGTCGCGCTTTATTGGGTTGACGCTGATTACGATGAAATTGTGGAAGACGGTTTATGGTTGATTGGCCGAGAAGCTGAAGGTTATGTAGCAGTGAGAAGAAGTTGTACCGATTATATTGATGGTGTTAGAGCATGCGAAACAGATGCAGGTCAAACGTGGGTTTTTGTAGTAGGAAACGAGTCGATGTACGGCAGTTTCAGTAATTTCCAGAATCTAGTTTCTCAATCACAGTTTGAGGAAACTTGGAGCATCAATACCAATGGCGATTCTGTTTACTACGCCAGTATTCAGTTTGACACGACAGCACTCGATTATGAATGGGGGCCACTGGTAAATACAGGAATTGAAGAGGCAAGTGAAAACGGTTCGTTCCGAATGTGGCCAAATCCAGCTACCGAAACGGTTACAATTGATCTTGGTGAATTCGAGAAATCTGTGGTCATTTCTGTTGTCAACAACCTCGGACAAGTAGTCTATTCCAAGAACGTTTCGACTGCTCAAAATCAGTTCTCACTTCCAATTTCAAATTGGAGCGAAGGGATTTATTCGGTGACGATTAGGGATAAGAATAAAGTTGCCACGCAACGGTTGGTGAAGCAGTAACCTTTGTTCTTAAACCACAGAGAACACTGAGGCTTTCACGGAGGACACGAAGAAATCTCTGCGCATTCTTGGTGGCTCCTGTGGTAAGAAAATCTATGGCTCCATCACCAATCGGAAACCACCGTTGCCGCGTTTGTGGTGCCAATGGTCTATGTTTCTGTACCAGCGTAGACAGTAATCCGCTCCGCTCATCCATGAAGCTCCGCGCGATACGCGGTATTTTGCTTCTTCAGTATTTACTGGATTGTCTTTTGGGCTTCGCTGATAGAACTTCTTGTCGTACCAATCTTCGCACAACTCCCAAGCATTTCCGTTCATGTCGTAAAGACCAAGTTCGTTTGGTTTTAAGAGACCAACTTCATGCTGATGGTCACTTCCATTGTCTTTGAGCCAAGCCACTTCTCCAATGTTGTTGCTTCCGCTGTAGAGATAGCCTTTTGTTTGTTTTCCCCCTTGGGCTGAATATTCCCATTCTGATTCGGTTGGTAGTCGGAAGGTTTTTCCAGTACGTTCATTCAGTTTCGTGATTAACTCCATTAATTGCTCCCAACTAAAGTCATTTACGGGGCATTTCATGCACGGGATTTCACTTGAATTGGTACCGAGAACTGCAATCCATTGTTCTTGGGTGAATTCGAATTTCCCGATATAAAAATCGTTTAGGTTGACTTCGTGAGCTGGTTGAGCATCTTTCTTTCCATCATCGCTGCCCATCGTGAAGGTTCCACCTTCTACAAATACCATTTCGAGCAGAACGGAATCGTTGAGTGGAATGGTTTCGGTTTGCGCGTTTGCAGTAAAAAAGAAAAATGAGAAAAGGAAAAAGGTAGTCACGCAAAGTCGCCAAGATGCGAAGGATATTAAACATGAAATAGCCACAGATGCACGGATTTTCTCAGATGAAAAAAGATGAAAAATCTGTGTCAAATCAGTGGAAATCTGTGCATCTGTGGCGAAAAATGTCTTTGGTCTTTCATCTCAGACCGTATTCAATTTCGTACAGCATCCCGAATTGGACGAACATGCCGAGGCCGAATGGACGGCCTTTTTGCACCTCCCGTTTGAGGTAATAACCCTTATCGCCAATGCAGGTTCCCGTACAAATATTGGTGCAGGTTAGGCCGTTATCGGCAGGTTCGGTAGAATGCTTGTATAGTCCATGGTAGGCTTTCTCTACACTCAAAACATACTTTCTATCATCCACTATTCCTTGTTTAAGTGCAGATAGCATTCCGTAGGCGAACATGGCGGTGCAAGAACTTTCAATCCAGTTTTCGGGGTCGTCTTTTCTAACTGGAAGCTGAAACCAGTGGCCCGTTTTTTCATCCTGCAATTCTGGAAGATTAACCACCATTTCTTGTAGATAACCAGCAAACTCATCCCACATCGGGTTGTCTCTAGGAATCACATCTAAGCCATCTGCCAAAGTCATATATAACCAGCCATTTCCACGTCCCCAAATCTCACCACTAACACGGGTTGAGTCATCTGGCCAGCCCATTTGTCCGCAGAAATAAGGGACAGAATTTGTTTCGTTGGCATCCCAGCCATGGTACCAAAGACCTGTTTTTTCATCGCGCAGCTTTTCTCTGTGTAGCCTGAACTGATTGGCAAGTTCATGCAGATATTTCTCATCGCCAGTGGCGCGATACATGGCAATCATAAACTCACCAATCATGAAAACGGTATCGTCCCATAATTCGAGCGTAAGCGGAAGGTGGGAAATTGCTCCCTCAGGCGTTCTCTTAACCTTGAGATATTCCTTGAAAATCTTATCGCATTTGGCTTTGTAAAATTCGTCTCCTGTTTTCTCGTACAGGAACGCCATTCCAAGGCCAGAAGCTACTCTATTCGGAAATTTCCCGCTAGCAGCACCTTTGGTCCGCTGCATCGCCTTCTCAATGTAATCGAAGTATTTCTGCTTATCCAGTGAATCGGCTTGCTCGTACCGCTTTACCATGGTACTCAAGAATGACGCATGCTGCCACGACCACACGTATTTGGAAGCTGGCAAATACGATTGCATGGCGTAGGTTTCTACACTATCGACCCATGTTTGGGCTTTTCCCAAATGGGTTAAAAGGAGAAACGGAAAAAGGAAAAAGGTGCGGTTAAGCAAATGTTTTAATCCCATTGGCTGCTTCTATTCTCAAAATCGTCTATTGAATCAAAGTCCCCATTATCAATTTCGTATTCAGCCATTTTGATGCTTTCGACAAATTCTTCTACGGTCATTGGTTCCATACTATCCTTTATTTCGATGCTGAGTTTTGAGAAGGCGTTGTTCTGAAAAGTTACGTGATTCAAAGATGGTCACTATCGGTTAGACTTCATGCGGATTGACAGTTTTCAATCCTTTGATCTTCAGAAAATCCTTCGCGTTTCGGGTAATGAGCGTGAGATTGTGAACCATGGCCGTTGCGGCTATGATGGCATCAGGAAGTTTAATCCTCTGTTTCTGCCTCAAAAGAATTGTCTGCCGAACAACGGCCTGGTCTAATTGCAGGACGGTGGTTCTTTTAACGAATTCGGCAATGACCACATCGACCGCAGGGAATCCGAGAAGCTCTATCTCAACAATGACAGAAATGGTGGGCTGACCATCAAGCACTTCGGCCATGAATTGCTGTCCCTTAATAGGAAGCGACCGCATGGTAAAGTCTATAACTGCATTCGTGTCTATCAGAAATCCCTTTCCCATTCATCGCGCATTTTCCTGACATCCTCCTGCATCCTTTCTCCTTCTTCCTTGCTAATACTTCCAAGAAGGAGCTCCGAAAGTTTCTTTTTCCCTGTTTTATCGGAAGAATCCTTTCTAATACGAATCAGTTTAAGTTCGGCCAACTCTTCCAGCACACGCAAAGCATGGCTGTTCTCGGTTTCAATGGTAAGGGTTCGCGTGGTCATAATTGATGTTGTCTCAATGTACTCAAAGATACTAAAAGTCCGTTCGGTCTTTACAGCACGTTCAGTACTTGCTCTTTAATCTTCTCCAATTCGTCCTTCATTTGAACTACGATTTTCTGGATTTCGGCATGATTTGCCTTGGAGCCGAGCGTGTTGATTTCCCGTCCCATTTCCTGAGAAATGAAACCTAGTTTGCGACCAGCAGCCTCCTCCGAATTCATGGTTTCCTCAAAGTATTTGAGATGAGCCGTGAGACGAACTTTCTCTTCCGTTACATCATATTTCTCGATGTAATACACAAGTTCCTGCTCCAATCGACCTTCATCCATTGTCACTTTCTCCTTGAGTTCCTCAAAGCGATCCATCATTCGTTGACGAACGGTTACAATTCGTTCACCTTCATATTTCTCGACCTCGATCATCAAATTGCGAATGATGTTCAATCTTTCCGTCAAATCAATTCTCAACTGGTCGCCTTCTGCGGACCGGAATTCTTGGAAATTTTTGACAGCATCAAACAAAAGTGCGATGGCTAAATCAATCTCTTCCTGCGTTTTCTCTTTGCGTTCTGATTGAAGAACTTCTGGCAATTTGAGCACGTTGGCTAGCAAACTACTCTGATCCAACCCTTGTTTGTCGGATGCTTCTTTCAACATCTCGGTGTAATGGTCGAAAAGCGATTGATTGAGCGAGAGCATCTTATCATCGCTCACGCCTTCGGCATAAACGGCAATATCCACTTTACCGCGAATGAGTTCGGAGGCGAGGTTTTTCCTCAACTCCATTTCTTGATCGCGCAAAGCGGAATTCAACCTTAAATTCAAGTCTAATTGTTTGCTGTTTACAGAACGAACTTCGGCCGTATAAGTAGTATGCTTATAATTGCCCTGCGCTTTTCCAAAGCCTGTCATTGATAGGATCATGGCGCGAATTTAGCAAATGGCAGACGCTCAACCGATTGTGATTTACACCGATGGCTCGGCTCTCGGAAACCCAGGGCCCGGTGGTTTTGGAATTGTGCTCTCTTTCAAGAACCAATACAAGGAGGTTTCGCAAGGCTATAGGTACACCACCAACAACCGCATGGAGCTGTTGGCTATAATCGTTGCGTTAGAAATGCTGAAGGTTTCGGATACGGAGGTTATCATCTATTCCGACAGCAAATACGTGATTGATAGCGTAACCAAAGGTTGGGTTTTTGGCTGGGTGAAGAAGGGTTTTGCTGGTAAGAAGAATGCCGATCTGTGGAAACGTTTCCTGAAGATCTATCCAAAGAACAAGGTTAAGTTTCAATGGGTAAAAGGCCACGCCAACATTCCGGGAAACGAAAAATGTGACCAATTAGCCGTGGCTGCTGCCAACAAAAAAACAACCCATTTGGTGGATGAAGGCTACGAAACCGAGAACAAACCCAAAGGCCTTTTTTGATTAGGACAGCCCCGTAATCTTACCGTCATTATCGATATCCATTCTTTCGGAAGAAGGAACAGACGGGAGACCTGGCATCCGCATCATCTTTCCCGCAATCGGAATAATAAATCCTGCGCCCGCGGCCACTTCAAATTCCCTTATGGTGAGCACGAATTCGGTTGGTCGTCCAATACGTTTCTCATCATCGGTAAACGATTTCTGCGTTTTGGCGATGCAAATAGGAAGTTTTCCCAATCCGATTCGCTCAATGGCATTGAGGTCTCTTTTGGCCTTGAAACTGTACTCCACTTCCGCAGCACCGTAAATCTCACGCGCTATCGTTTCTATTTTGGATTTGACGGAATCATTCCAATCGTAAAGCGGTTTAAAGTCGTTCTTTCCTTCTTGAACGGAATCAACAACCGCTTGTGCTAAATCGATGGAGCCGTTTCCTCCGTTTGCCCAACATTTGGTTACGGCAGAACGCACGCCCAATGATTCGCATTTCGATTTCAACCAATCAATTTCTTCTTCCGAATCTGAGTTAAAGTGGTTGATGGCTACAACCGGATTCAAACCGAATTTTCGGAGATTTTCGATGTGTTTCTCCAAGTTTGGAAATCCTTCTTGTACCAGACTCAAATTTGGAATGCCGATGTCTTCTTTTGCAGCTCCTCCGTGATGGCGTAATGCGCGTATGGTGGCGATGAGCACCACCGCTTTTGGCTTCAGATTTCCGTATCCGCATTTAATATCAAGGAATTTCTCTCCTCCAAGATCAGCCCCAAAACCAGCCTCCGTAACCACATAATCGCACAACGACATGCCCATTTTTGTGGCAAGAATCGTATTGGTTCCCTGCGCGATATTGGCAAATGGACCGCCATGAATTATGGCAGGATTTCCTTCCAACGTCTGCACCAAATTGGGCTTAATGGCATCTTTAAGAAGAACGGCCATGGCGCCTTGAGCATTTAAATCTCTGGCATAAATTGGTTCATTATCGTAGGTGAAACCGATGAAAATGTTGCCGAGTTTTTCTTTGAGGTCGTCAATACTGGTACACATGCACAGAATGGCCATTACTTCTGAAGCTGCCGTGATATTGAAACCGCTTTCGCGAGGCACGCCATCTGCCGTTCCGCCCAAGCCTACGACAATGAAACGGAGTGAACGGTCGTTCATGTCCATCACACGTTTCCAGCTCACCGTTCGCGGGTCAATCCTCAGATTATGTGTTCGGCTTTGGATGTTATTGTCGATGAGAGCAGCCAAAAGATTATTGGCTTTTTCAATAGCAGCAAAATCTCCCGTAAAATGTAGGTTGATGTCTTCCATCGGAACTACCTGAGACCAGCCTCCGCCAGCCGCACCTCCTTTTATTCCGAAAACGGGACCTAACGAAGGTTCGCGGAGCACGGCTACAGATTTTTTACCCAATTTATTCAAGGCTTCATTCAACCCAATGGAAACCGTGGTTTTACCCTCGCCAGCAGGCGTTGGCGTCATGGCAGTTACCAGAATAAGGTTTGATTTATCCACCTTCTCCTGATCAATCAATTTCAACGGGAGTTTGGCCTTGTACTTTCCATACAACTCAAGGTCGTCAGTGTCTATGCCAAGTTTGGCAGCAACTTGCAGAATGGGTTTCATGCTAACGCTTTGGGCAATATCTAGGTCGGTTTTCAGCTCTTTTCGTTCCATGTTGTTTCGATATAAGGTGCAATAACGAAAAAGGTCGTGACTCGCGCCACGACCTTTGTCACTCTTGTTCCAATTCAGTTTAGTAAAGAACCATTACAGTTCCCGAGTTTCCGTGCTTGCCATTTGTAAAATCTTGTCCATCCCAAATTTCGCCATCAACGAATGTTGCATTGATTTTCCAGACGTAAGAACCCATTGGGACAACGGCTCCTTTGTAAACGCCATCCCAACCTTCGGCCGGACTACCGTTATTAAGCGCTGTTGATTCCCAAAGTAAATTGCCCCATTTGTCAAAAATCCAAAGATGATAATCGGCAATTCCAGTTCCTTTTGGAAGGAAGATAGACGCTTCTCCCACCTCGCCAATTCCCATTGCATTCGGCACATAAAGGGTGGTTTGCAGTTCTACGCTGATGTAATGAACAGCAGTATCGGCACAACCGAATTCGTTGATGGCCGTGAGCGTTACGAAGTACCCTCCATACGATGGGAATTCATAGGTTGGTTGGAATTCATCTGACTGATCATCGTTTCCGAAATCCCAGTTGTAAAGGTCTGCATCCACCGAGTTGTTTACGAATTCGTATTCATTACCCGGATCAGGGAACGAAGTATTGTTGGCCGTAAAATCTGCAATTGGAGACGGATAAGCCGAAACTGCAGCTCCCAACGAAAGCGTGTCCGAACATCCACCCAGACTAGAAACAATCAACGTTACTTCGTATTCTCCTGGAATGTCATACACATGAATTGGGTGGGAAATTGTTGATGTTGTTCCATCGCCAAAGTCCCATAAATAATCTAATCCAGTGGTGCTATTGTTTCCGAAATTGACCACCAGCGGTGCACAACCTTGCGCATTATTCAATGTGAAAGCAGCCGTTGGAATGTTATCAATGATAACCGTCCCTGTAGTTGTATCAGCACAACCAGCGCCAGAAATTGCAATGAGCGTTACTGTGTACGTTCCAGCATTGGCGTAAGTGGCTGTAGGATTTACATCGCTAGATTGTGTTCCGTTACCCAATATCCACTGGTAACCAGTTGCACCTGAACTCATGTTTGTGAACTGAATATCAGAAGGCAACACGCATGGAGCGCTTGCAGACGAACTGAATGCGGCAACTGGAGTTGAAGCCATGTTTACCGTTACGCTGTCGAGACTGGCAGCACAACCATTTTCATCCACTACAAGCACCGTGTAAGTTGTAGCAACAGTTGGGCTTACGAAATGCGATGCGCCTAAGCCAAGGCCATTATTCCAAGTGTATGAGAAGTTACCTGCACCACCAATTGCTGATGCCGAAATTGTTACTCCGCTTCCAGGACAAACTGCTGTATCTGAAGTTGTGCTTACAACAATCGCATCAGGTTGCGTAATCTGAACGATGTCCGAATAAGTACATCCGCTCGCATCAGTAACAACAAACGTGTAAGTTCCCGCTTCAAGAGTGGTGGCCGTGTTTCCTGTTTGACCAATGCTTGGCCAGTTGTAGGTCAATGGTGCTGTTCCGCCTTCGGCTATAATGGTGGCTTCGCCATTATTACCGCCTTTACAAAGCACATTTACGGTTGAAATGCTGTGCACTGAAATAGCCTCTGGTTCGGTAAATGTGGCAGACAAACTATCGGTACAGCCGTGTCCATCGGTTACATAAACGGTGTAGGTTCCTGCGGCTAAATTGTAAGCTGCAAATCCAGCATCGCCATTACTCCATGTGGCAGTGTATGGAGTTGTTCCGCCAGTCACATCCACTTCAATCTGACCGTTGGCAGCGCCATTACATGTCACGTTGAAGAGTGTATCAAGAGCGATTGTCAATAGAGCTGGTTCATCAATCAGGAAGGTCAACGTTGTATCGCAGCCGCCAGCATCGGTAACGGTTACGGTGTGAACGCCCGCTCCGAAACCTGTTGCGAGAGAATCAGTGTCAGAATTTGACCAGAGATATGTGTATGGCGTTGTTCCGCCTGAAACAGTTACAACCGCAGAACCATCAGCCAATCCATTACAACTAACGCTTGATTGAACTTGAACCTGCACTTGAATGGAAGTTGGCTGACCGACCGCCACATTCATTGACCACGAACAATTGTTCGCATCAACCACATGAACCTCGTAAACACCAGCATTGAGACCGCTAGCCGTTGGGCCAGAGATGTTGAGGTTTGGCCATGTGTAGGTGTAAGGTGCCGTTCCGCCAGTTGCTTCAACCGTGATTTCGCCATTCATCGCACCACTACATGTTGAGTTGATGACCGTGTCAACACTCATAATAAGTTCGGTCGGTTCCGAAATCGTGGCTGAAAGCGTATCGGTACAACCATTTGCATCAGTAACCTCAAGCAAGTAGGTTCCTGCCGCAACGCCATTCAAATCTTGCAGCGTGTCATTGTTTGACCAGTTGTAAGAATATGGAGTAGTTCCACCAATCACATTCACATCAATAATTCCGTTGCTTTCTCCGAAGCAAATGACATCATAGATTTGAACCAAACTGGCATCCAAAACATCTGGCTCGGTCATTTCCAATTGCAACGAATCCTGACATCCATTCTGATCAAGCACGGTGACCGTGTAGAATCCTAGGCCAATTTCTTCTGCTGTCGGTCCCATTTGACCATCAGACCAAGAGAATGTGTAAGTAGGAATACCACCATTTGCCTGCACAAAGAATGAACCATCCATGGCGCCATTACAGCTTACCAAATTGGTATCAACTGAGAATACAATCAACGAATCTGGCTGCGTCAAAGTCACACTATCGATGAGCGTACAACCATTGGCATCTGTAATGTTCACGAAGTAGATTCCAGCTTCAAGGTTTGCCAAGTCTTCTGTGGTTTCTCCGTTATTCCAAGAATACGAGTACGGCTGCGTTCCTTCGTTAACCGTTAGGTCGATGGATCCATCGGCCAAACCATTACAAGAGATTTGGAATCCGTTGTAATCTGAAGTAGTGATGAAAGATGAAAGTCCATCAGGCTCGGTCAATGTAATTGAACCACTGATTTCGCATCCGTTGGCATCTGTTACCGTGTAGGTGTAAATGCCCGCCATCAGACTGTCGATGTCTTCGGTTGTATCGCCATTGCTCCAGCTTACGCTGTATGGAGCGGCTCCGCCTGAAATTGTGAGTCCGATAGAACCATCAGCCGCACCACCGCACGAAATGTTCACTCCGTTGTAATCGCTTACAAGCGAATCCACATCAAAAGGAGCTGGCTCAGTAAGCGTGATGCTGTCGGTGTAAGAACATCCGCTGGCATCAGACACAACCACGATGTAGGTTCCGGCTTCAAGACCAGAAATATCTTCAGTGGTTGAAGTGAATCCGTTCGGGCCAGTCCAAGCGTAATTGTAAGTCACGCACTCTTCTCCACCTAACACATTAATGCTGATGGCACCATCAAATTCTCCAATACATGAGATGTTTGCTCCACCGGCAAATTCTGGTGAGGTGATGCTGTCTGTAGTCAACGGATCTGGCTCGGTAAGAATGATTGTTTGAACTGCTGATGTTCCGTTTGCATCTGTAACCGTTACACCATGAAGTCCCGCTCCAAGACCCGTTGCAGTCTGCGTTGTTTGTCCGTTCGTCCAAACATATGTGTATGGCAGACATCCACCTGAAGGATTGGCTGTTGCTTCCCCATTTGGAACCGCACCGCAGCTCAAGTTGTAGCCACATGGTCCTTCTGGCGAAGTGATTTCAACCAATACTGGCGATGGCTCAATGGTTACATCAAACGAGCAAGAAACGCTGTTGTTCGACTCATCGGTAGCCGTATAAGTAACGGTTGTTGTTCCAACTGGGAAGTTATCTCCAGGAACAAAATTGCTTGTCAAGGTTGGCGTACAGTTGTCTGCAGCTGTTGGCTCAGTCCAGAAAACCTGTGGTGAACAATCTGAGCTATCAGGAACAATTACTGTGTCCATTGGGCAGGCAATAATTACAGGAGAAATCGTGTCTAGAACAGTTAGTTCACTTGAGCAGTTGGCGCTGTTTCCGTTCACATCAACCACCGTTACGGTGATGATGTTTGAACCAAGATCCGCACACGAGAAATCAATTTGCGAAGCGAAAATGGTGTCGATGGCACAGTTGTCGGTTGAGTTATCGTTTAACTCATTAGCCAAAATGCTCACCATTCCGTTTCCGTCAAGTATCACGGTCAAATCCGTGCAGTTTGCAATTGGATTGATGTTGTCTTCAATCGTAACGGTAGCGGTACATGTTGAAGTGTTTCCATTGTTGTCTTCAACCGTTAACACAACGGTGTTTGCTCCCACATTCGAGCAATCGAAGTTGCTTAGATCAACCACAAATCCTGTGATACCACAAGCATCGCTTGAACCATTATCAACCTCCTCAGCATCGATGGTAGTTTCTCCATCGGCATTTACTTGAACAACGATGTCTTGGCAAATAGCAACTGGAGAAATCGTGTCAACTACTGTTACCGATGCGTTGCAACTGCTCACGTTTCCGTTCACATCAATAACGGTTAGAACTACAGGATTAACGCCAACTCCCGAACAAGAGAAGTCGTTTGGAGTAACATACATCGTATCGATGGCGCAATTGTCGGTGCTTCCGGCATCCACATCGGAAGCTAGAATTGTGGCATCTCCAAGAACATCCAAATACACCGTCATGTTTTGGCACAACGCAACTGGCGGAACGTTCTCCTCAACAATAATTACCGCATCGCACGTAGAGCTGTTTCCAGAGGCATCAATTACAGTCAAGGTAACTGAGTTTGTTCCGATTTCAGAGCAATCGAACGTGTATTGCGATAGCAACATGGTATCGATGGCGCAGTTGTCTGATGAGTTCAGATCAACTTCGTCAGCAGTAATAGTTGCCACTCCGTTGGCATCCATTTGAACCACAACTGGTGTACACGTAGCATGTGGAGAAACGTTGTCTTGAACTGTGACTTGTGAAGTACAAGTGGATACGTTTCCGTTGATGTCTGTTACGGTGAGCACCACTTGGTTAACGCCAGCATCAGAGCAATCAAATGTTCTATCATCCAACACAAGGGATAGAATTCCACAGTTATCAAATGATCCATTATTTACTTGCAAAACAGTAATACTAGCTTCACCAGCAGCATTTAGCTGAGTGATCAAATCCTGACAAATGGCGGTTGGCGAAATCGTGTCTAGAACCTCCACGCTAGAAGTACAAGTACTTTGATTTCCGTTCACATCCACAACCGTAAGCGTGACGATATTATTTCCAACATTCGAGCAATCGAAGTTCATTTGACTCACGAAAACCGTGTCAATACCACAGTTTGCATCGCTTCCTGCGTTGATGTCTGAAGCGCTGATACTTGCATTTCCAGCAGCATCCAACTGAATCGTGATGTCTTGGCAATTGGCGTTCGGATTTACGTTATCCTCAACGGTAACGATGGCCTCACATGTACTCTCGTTTCCGTTCACATCAATAACGGTAAGAACAACCGTGTTGTCGCCAACTTGACTACAATCGAAGATGGTTTGATCTACGCTGATGGCATCAATTCCGCAATTGTCTGTGCTTCCACCATCCACATCAGCAGCCACAATGCTTGCTGTTCCTGTAGCATCCAGTTGAATGGTGATGTCTTGACAAACCGTTACTGGTGGAATCGTATCAAACACACGCACAACCGCCTGACAGATGTCGAAGTTTCCATAGTTATCTGTTACGGTCAATGTGACTGGATTCACACCAATATCCGTACAATCGAATGTGTAAACGCTTAGCGTCATGGTATCAATTCCGCAAGCATCCGTAGAGCCATTGTCGATGTCGTCAGCAGTGATAGTTACTTGACCGTTTGCTTCCAAATAGACTGAAAGGTTTTGGCAGATTACGTTCGGGTCAACTTCATCAACCACATTCGCATTGGCAGTACAGGTAGAAGTATTTCCGTTCACATCAGTTACGGTCAATTCAACTGTATTTCCTCCTATCTCGCTACAATCAAACGAGTTCACATCAATTGCAAGCGACTGGATTCCACAGTTATCAAACGAACCATCATCAATATCGCCAGCGGCAATAATTGCTGTTCCGTTTGAAGTCAATTGAACGGTGATGTCTGTACAAACCGCTGTTGGAGGAACGGTGTCTTGAGCTGTAACCGTAGCAATACAAGTGCTGATGTTTCCGTTCACATCCGTAACCGTTAGAATGATAGAATTGGCTCCAACGTTGTTGCAATTCAGCATCTGAGGAAGAACGGACATCGTGGCAATTCCGCAGTTATCAGAAGAACCATTGTCAACCAAAACTGGTGTGATGACAGCTTCGCCATTAGCATCTAACTGAACCGTCACAGAAGCACATGCAGCGGTTGGGTTCGTGTTGTCTTCCACAGTAATGGTTGCATCGCAGGTTGAGACGTTTCCATTAACATCGGTAACGGTTACCGTGATGATGTTGTCACCTACGGTTGAGCAATCCAACGTTGTGTTTAACTGACCACTGTCAACCGTTACTGTGGCAATTCCGCAGTTGTCGGCAGAACCACCGTCCAAATCGGCAGCAACAATGATGATGTCACCGTTTACATCAAGATCAACCGTGATGTCGTTACAAACTGCGGTAGGAGAAATCGTATCAAGAACAGCAACAGTAGCCGTACAAGTTGATACGTTTCCTGTGTTGTCCGTAGCGGTCAAGGTCACCGTATTTGCTCCAACATTTGAGCAATCGAATGCGTTTGGAGAAACGGACAACGAGGCCAATCCGCAACTTGCATTCGAACCTCCGTTCACATCGCCTGCCGCGATAGAAACGTTACCTGTAGCATTCAGATAAACAGTGATGTCTTGACAAGAAACTGTTGGAACTTCGTTGTTTTCAATTGTCAGCTGCGCATCACAAGTAGAAACGTTACCGTTCGCATCGGTAGCTGTAAGTGTTATGGTTTGAGTTCCAACATCGGCACATGTCCATTGCGTGTCAGCAGCATCTATTGAAAGCGTAACAGAACCACAGTTATCGGTCGTTCCACCGTCCAATTCAACGGCAGTAAGGACAACGGTTCCTGAAGGGTCCAATTCAATCGTAATGTCTTGACAAATGATTGTTGGGCTAATCGTGTCTTCAACGGTTACAATCGCATCGCACGTAGAAACGTTTCCATTCACGTCAGTTACTGTGAGCGTAACCGTGTTTGCTCCTACATTCGAGCAATCGAACGCCTGAGTTGTGTTTCCACCATCAATTTCGAGGGAGGCGATTCCACAGTTATCGAAAGAACCGTTGTCAATATCTGCAGAAGTGATTGTCAAATCTCCGTTTGCGTCTAACAGAACCGTGATGTTCTGACAAACTGCGTTTGGATCAACGTTGTCTTCAACAGTTACCGTTGCATCGCAAGTAGAAACGTTTCCATTTACGTCTGTAACCGTCAACGTAACCGTGTTTGTCCCTACTTGAGAACAATCGAAATCTTGAGTGGTATTTCCGTTGTCGATTTCAAGAGAAGCGATTCCGCAATTGTCGTTGCTTCCACCATTGATGTCAGCAGATGTGATAGTCAATTCGCCATTCGCATCAAGCTGTACTGTGATGTTTTGGCAAACTGCTGTCGGAGAAATCGTGTCTTCTACTGTTACAATCGCATCACAAGTTGAAGCGTTTCCGTTCACATCCGTTACCGTCAGTGTAACCGTGTTAGTTCCTACAGTTGAGCAATCGAAAGCTTGATTGGCATTTCCACCATCAATTGTGAGGGAAGCGATTCCGCAAGCATCTGTAGATCCGTTATCAATATCAGCTGACATGATGGTCAAATCGCCATTCGCATCCAACTGAACGGTGATGTTTTGGCAAACTGCCGTTGGGTCGATATTGTCTTCGACAGTAACCGTTGCATCGCACGTAGAAACGTTTCCGTTCACATCTGTTACCGTAAGCGTAACGGTGTTCGCTCCAACGTTGGAGCATTCGAAATCTTGAGTGGTATTTCCGCCATCAATCTCAAGCGAAGCAACTCCGCAATTATCAGCAGAACCGCCATCAATATCAGCTGATGCTATGGTCAATTCGCCATTCGCATCAAGCTGAACTGTGATGTTCTGGCAAACCGCAGTTGGAGAGATTGTGTCCAGAACAGTAACAATCGCGTCACAAGTTGAAGTGTTTCCGCTGTTGTCAATTGCTGTGAGCGTGACCGTGTTCGGGCCAACATTTGAGCAATCGAAAGCATCCTGAGAAACGGTCAATGAAGCTAATCCGCAACTTGCATTTGAACCTCCGTTCACGTCATCAGCGATAATTGAAATGTTGCCAGTCGCATCCAAATAAACGGTGATGTCTTGGCAGAATACGTTTGGCGCAACGTTGTTTTCAATCGTAACCGTTGCATCACACGTTGAAACGTTGCCGTTCACATCCGTTATAGTTAAGGTGATTGTATTCGTGCCTTCATCAGCACAATCGAAATCGAATGTTGTGTTGCCGCCATCAACAGTATAAGAAGCAATTCCGCAATTATCAGTGCTTCCACCGTCAATATCAATTGAATTAATGGTTGCGTTTCCGTTGGCATCCAGCTGAACTGTGATGTTTTGACAAACGGCTGTTGGATCAACGTTATCTTCAACCGTTACGGTCGCATCACAGGTAGAAACGTTTCCGTTCACATCTGTTACCGTTAGCGTAACTGTGTTTGCGCCAACATTCGAGCAATCAAATGCTTGAGTCGTATTTCCACCATCTATCTCCAGCGAAGCGATTCCGCAATTATCAGAAGAACCTCCATCGATATCAGCTGAAGCAATGGTCAAATCTCCATTGGCATCCAACTGAACTGTGATATTCTGGCAAACTGCCGTTGGGTCGATATTGTCTTCAACAGTTACCGTTGCATCGCAGGTTGAAACGTTTCCGTTCACGTCAGTTACAGTCAATGTAACCGTGTTTGCTCCAACATTTGAGCAATCGAACTCTTGAGTGGTATTTCCGCCATCAATTTCCAAAGAAGCGATACCGCAGTTGTCCGTTGAACCTCCATCAATGTCGGCTGAGGTGATGGTCAAATCTCCGTTTGCATCCAACTGAACCGTAATGTTTTGGCAAACTGCCGTTGGGTCAACGTTGTCCTCAACTGTTACTGTTGCATCGCAGGTTGAAACGTTTCCGCTCACATCTGTTACTGTCAGCGTAACCGTGTTCGCACCAACATTTGAGCAATCAAAATCTTGGGTAGCGTTTCCGCCATCAATGGTGAGCGAAGCAATTCCGCAAGCATCAGTAGAACCACCATCGATATCAGCAGAAGTAATAGTCAAATCGCCATTGGCGTCTAATTGAACCGTGATGTTTTGACAAACTGCCGTTGGGTTAATGTTGTCTTCAACTGTTACCGTTGCATCGCAGGTTGAAACGTTTCCGTTCACGTCCGTTACAGTCAATGTGACCGTGTTTGCTCCAACATTTGAGCAATCGAAAGCTTGATTCGTGTTTCCACCATCAATGGTGAGTGAAGCGATTCCGCAATTATCAGAAGAACCTCCATCGATATTAGCAGAAGTGATGGTCAGATCTCCGTTCGCATCCAACTGAACGGTGATGTTTTGGCAAACGGCAGTTGGGTCGATATTATCCTGAACTGTTACCGTAGCCGTACAATTGTCCGTGTTTCCGTTAACATCAGTAACGGTCAGCGTGACAGTGTTCGCTCCAACATTTGAGCAATCGAAAGCGTCTGTAGATACCGCAAGCGAAGCAATTGCGCAATTATCAGTGCTGTTATTATTAATCTGAGAAGCAACAATTGAAGCGTCTCCGTTTGCATCCAACTGAACCGTTACTCCTTGGCAAAGAGCGTTCGGGTCAACGTTGTCCTCAACCGTAACATTAGAAGTACAAGTTGAGGTGTTTCCGTTGTCATCAGCCACAGTAAGTGTAACGGTATTAGCACCAACTACCGAGCAGTTAAATGTGCTTACATCCACCACTAAAGAAGTGATTCCACAAGCATCATTCGAACCGTTGTTTACTTGAGATGGAACGATGGAGGCGTTTCCAGAAGCATCAACCTGCACAACGATATCTTGACAGATGGCATTCGGGCTGATGGTGTCCAAAACGGTTACGGTTGAAGCACAAGAAGCCACATTTCCGTTCACATCGGTTACCGTAAGGGTTACAGGATTCGGACCAACTCCAGAACAGGTAAATGAGTTTGGAGTAACAATCATGTTGGCGATTCCGCAGTTGTCGGAAGAACCATTATCCACATCAGCAGGAACGATTCCCACGTTTCCAGTCGCATCCAAATAAATGGTGATGTTCTGGCATAAAGCGATTGGCGCTTCGTTGTCTTCCACCGTTACATCAGCAGTACACGAAGAGCTGTTTCCGTTCTCGTCCGTGGCAGTCAAAGTGACTGTGTTCGAACCAACGTTATTACAATCGAAAGCGCCAGGCGTTACATCCAATGTAAGCGTGCTTCCAACCGTGCTACAGTTGTCGGTTGTTCCGTTGTCGATGTCAGCGCCAGTGATAGAAACGTTTCCAGAAGCATCCAACTCAACCGTAATGTTCTGACAAACGATTGTTGGGTCGATATTGTCCTCAACCGTTACTGAGGAAGTACAAGTTGATGTGTTTCCGTTCGCATCGGTAACTGTAAGCGTAACCGTGTTTGCGCCTACTTCAGCACAAGCAAAAGACGTTTGCGAAAGCGTCAACGAAGCGATGGCGCAATTGTCGGCACTTCCATCGTTCACGCTTGCAGCCGTAACTGAAGCATTTCCAGCAGCATTCAATTGTATGACCACATTTTGACAAACGGCAGTTGGCGAAATCGTGTCCAAAACGGTCACAACCGCTGTACAAGTCGAAACGTTTCCGCTGTTGTCAGTTCCAGTGAGCGTAACCGTATTCGTACCCACATTGGCGCAGGTAAATGCGCTTGGATTTACGGTTAACGAAGCGATTCCACAAGCTGCGTTACTTCCGCCATCCACATCAGTAGCAACGATTGACGCGTTGCCGCTTCCATCCAAATAAACGGTGATGTCCTGACAAGAAACGCTTGGAATAATGTTGTTCTCAACAGTTACAACCGCAGTACAGGTAGAAACGTTTCCGTTTACATCAGTTACGGTCAGCGTAACGGTGTTCGGACCTTCTTCAGCACATGTAAATGTGTTCGGAGAAACGGTCATAAGGTCGATGGCGCAGTTGTCCGAACTTCCTCCATCAACATCAGCAGGAACGATAGAAGCATTTCCAGTTCCATTCAATTGAACCGTAATGTTTTGGCAAACAGCAACTGGCGGAACTATGTCCTGAATAGTAACGGTTGAAGCACAAGTCGAAATGTTTCCGTTCTGATCTTCAACAGTAAGCGTGACGATGTTCACTCCCACATTAGAGCAATCGAAAGTAGAAGGCGTTACGATGGTTGGCGTAACGGCTCCACAGGCATCGGTGCTACCATTATCAACCATGTTTGGCGTGATGGTGGCGTTGCCCGAAGCATCCAATTGAACAGTTAGGCTTTGACAAATCGCGCTTGGCAACACGTTATCCTGAACATCGACTTGAGCCGTACAGGTTGAGACGTTTCCAGAAGCATCGGTCACAGTAAGTGTTACTGTATTGAAACCAACTTCGGCACAAGTGAATGAATTCGGATTGAGGGTGATGGAAGCAATGGCGCAATTGTCGGTGCTTCCGTTATCCACGTCTCCAGGAGCAACAGTAACTGTTCCCGCAGGGCTCAATTCGGCAATAATGTCAATACAAACTGGGATTGGCGGAACCATATCTTCAATCGTGACAGAAGCTGTACAAGTTGAAGTGTTTCCGTTCACATCGGTCACGGTAAGCACAACCAAGTTGTTGCCGATGTCGCTGCAATCAAATGTTGAAACGTTGACGGCAATGCTGCCAACGCCACAATTATCCGTGCTTCCGCCATCCACATCGGAAGCAACAATTGTAGCATCGCCATTTGCATCCAACTGAACGGTGATGTTTTGGCAAAGAGCAGTTGGATCAACGTTGTCTTCGATAGTCACATCGGCTGTACACGTTGAAACGTTTCCGTTGTTGTCAGTCACGGTAAGTGTTACCGTGTTCAAACCAATATTCGAACAATCGAAGGCTCCCACGGATACATCCAAAGAAGCGACTCCGCAATTGTCTGCGCTTCCATTGTCAATATCAGAACCTGTGATTGTTGCGTTTCCAGTCGCATCCAACTGGACCGAGATATTTTGGCAAAGAGCCGTTGGATCAACGTTGTCTTCGATGGTAATATCAGCGCTACAAGTAGAAACATTGCCGTTAACGTCAGTCACGGTAAGCGTTACCGTGTTCACGCCAACATTCGAACAATCGAAATCATGGCTTGAAGCGTTTCCATTTAACGTTATCGAAGCGATTCCGCAGTTGTCCGTACTTCCGTTGTCAATGGTTGTAGCAAGAACCGTTGCATCGCCATTGGCATCTAACTGCACCGTGATGTTCTGGCAAATGGCTGTTGGATCAACCGTGTCTTCAATTGTAACGGTTGCATTACACGTGGAAACGTTTCCGTTTACATCGGTTACTGTAAGCGTTACCGTATTCAATCCAACGTTAGAACAATCAAAATCTTGAGACGTGTTGCCGCCATCAATTGTGAGTGAAGCAATTCCACAAGCATCTGAAGAACCGTTGTCAATTTGCGCTGAAGTAATGGTCAAATCTCCATTCGCATCTAACTGGACAGTAATATTTTGACAAAGAGCCGTTGGGTCAACGTTGTCTTCAATTGTTATGGTTGCATTACAAGTAGAAACGTTTCCGTTCACATCTGTCACTGTAAGTGTGATGGTCTGCGTTCCAACGCTTGTACAATCGAAATCCTGAGAAGTATTTCCGCCATCGATGGTTACCGAAGCAACACCGCAGTTATCGGTAGAACCGCCATCGATATTGGTAGAAAGCAAGGTCAGTTCTCCATTAGCATCAAGCTGAACGGTGATGTTCTGACAAATTGCCGTTGGGTCAACGTTGTCTTCAACTGTTACCGTAGCATTACACGTGGAAACGTTGCCGTTTACATCGGTTACGGTAAGCATTACCGTATTGGCTCCAACATTCGAACAATCGAAATCTTGGGTTGTGTTTCCTCCATCGATTGTGAGTGAAGCAATTCCGCAAGCATCTAAAGATCCATTGTTAATTTGTGAAGATGTGATGGTCAAATCTCCATTTGCGTCCAGCTGAACCGTGATGTTCTGACAAATTGCCGTTGGGTCAACGTTGTCTTCAATTGTAACCGTGGCATTACATGTGGAAACGTTTCCATTTACGTCCGTTACTGTAAGCGTTACCGTATTGGCTCCAACATTCGAACAGTCAAAATCTTGGGTTGTATTTCCGCCATCGATTGTGAGCGAAGCAATTCCACAAGCATCTGAAGATCCATTGTCAATTTGTGAAGATGTAATAGTCAAATCTCCATTAGCGTCAAGTTGAATGGTGATGTTCTGACAAACGGCCGTTGGGTCAACGTTGTCTTCAACTGTTACCGTGGCATTACACGTGGAGACGTTTCCGTTCACGTCAGTTACTGTAAGCGTTACCGTGTTCGCGCCAACATTCGAACAGTCAAAATCTTGGGTTGTGTTTCCTCCATCGATTGTGAGCGAAGCAATTCCGCAAGCATCAGAAGAACCGTTGTCAATTTGTGAAGATGTAATAGTCAAGTCTCCGTTCGCATCAAGCTGAACGGTGATGTTCTGACAAATTGCCGTTGGGTCAACGTTGTCTTCAACTGTTACCGTGGCAGTACAAGTGGAAACGTTTCCGTTTACATCGGTTACTGTAAGCGTTACCGTATTGGCTCCAACATTCGAACAATCGAAATCTTGGGTTGTGTTTCCTCCATCGATTGTGAGTGAAGCAATTCCGCAAGCATCAGAAGAACCGTTGTCAATTTGTGAAGATGTGATGGTCAAATCTCCATTTGCGTCCAGCTGAGCCGTGATGTTCTGACAAATTGCCGTTGGGTCAACGGTATCTTCGATAGTCACCGTTGCATCACAAGTAGAAACATTACCATTTACATCTGTCACGGTAAGCGTAACCGTGTTTGCGCCAACATTCGAACAATCAAAATCTTGGGTTGTGTTTCCTCCATCGATAGTAAGCGATGCAATTCCGCAGGCATCTGAAGATCCATTGTCAATTTGTGAAGATGTAATAGTCAAATCTCCATTAGCGTCAAGCTGAACCGTGATGTTCTGACAAATTGCCGTTGGCGAAATCGTGTCCAAAACTGTGACGGTTGCAACACATGTTGAGATATTTCCGCTATTGTCAACTGCTGTAAGCGTGACCGTGTTCGCGCCAACATTCGCACAAGTGAACGCATCTGGAGTTACAGTCAATGATGCCAACCCACAGCTTGCATTTGAGCCTCCGTTCACATCATCAGCAAGAATGGAAACGTTGCCCGTTGCATCCAAATAAACCGTGATATCTTGGCAGAATACGTTTGGAGAAACGTTATTCTCAACCGTAACCGTTGCATCGCAAGTTGATACGTTTCCATTATCATCTGTAACGGTAAGCGTAACCGTATTTGCACCTTCATCGGCACAGGTAAATGAAGTTGCAGAAGCAACCAACGAAGCAATTCCACAATTGTCTGAAGAACCGTTGTCGATGTCAGCTGCAACAATGGTTGCATTTCCAGTTGCATCAAGCTGAATCGTAATGTTCTGACAAACAGCCGTTGGATCAACGTTGTCCTCAACCGTGACGGTTGCATCGCATGTTGAAATATTACCGTTTACATCGGTAACGGTCAATGTGACCGTGTTTGTTCCAACCGTTGAGCAATCGAAACCTTGAGAAAGATTACCTCCATTAATAGTTAACGAAGCAACTCCGCAGGCATCTGAAGAACCATTATTGATGTTGGCAGAGGTAATGCTGAGGTTTCCTGTACCATCCAACTGAACGGTGATGTTTTGACAAACAGCCGTTGGATCAACGTTGTCTTCTATGGTTACAGTGGCATTGCAGGTGGCTACATTTCCACTCGCATCGGTCACCGTGAGTGTAACCGTATTGGCTCCAACTTGGGAACAATCGAAATCCTGAGAAGTATTTCCCCCATCGATAGTGAATGTGACAGGCCCACAATTATCAGTTGAACCGCCATCGATATCTGCTGCCAAAATGGTCAGGTCGCCATTCGCATCCAACTGAACAGTGATGTTCTGGCAAATGGCTGTTGGATTAACGTTATCCTGAACAGTAACTGTGCTTGTACAAGTTGCGCTGTTTCCGCTTGGGTCAGTCGCTGTAAGTGTGACTGTATTTGCGCCTGTGTTCGCACAGGTGAACGACAATGGCGTGGCACTTAGCGTTACCGAACAATTGTCATTGCTTCCATTGTCAACTTGCGCAGCCGTGATGGTGGCTGTTCCTGCTCCATTCAGTTGAACGGTGATGTTCTGGCAAATGGCTGTTGGATCAACATTATCTTGAACAGTAACGGTTGATGTACACTGGTCTGTATTGCCACTTGGGTCAGTCGCTGTAAGCGTAACCGTGTTTGCTCCTGTGTTCGCACATGTAAATGACAATGGCGTGGCAGAAAGCGTGACTGAACAGTTATCGTTGCTTCCATTGTCAACTTGCGCAGCCGTGATGGTGGCTGTACCTGCTCCATTCAGTTGAACGGTGATGTTCTGGCAAATGGCTGTTGGATCAACATTATCTTGAATAGTTACGGTTGAAGTGCATTGATCGGTGTTGCCACTTGGGTCGGTTGCGGTTAGAGTTACCGTGTTTGCTCCCGTATTCGAGCAGTTGAAAGTCAGCGGAGTAGCAGAAAGAACAACCGAACAGTTGTCATTGCTGCCATTATCAACTTGAGCTGCTGTGATGGTGGCCGTTCCTGCTCCGTTCAATTGAACAGTAATGTTCTGGCAAATTGCTGTTGGATCAACATTATCCTGAATAGTAACTGTGCTTGTACAAGTTGCGCTGTTTCCGCTTGGGTCAGTAGCTGTAAGTGTGACTGTATTTGCGCCTGTGTTCGCACAGGTAAATGAAAGTGGCGTGGCACTTAGCGTGACAGAACAGTTGTCATTGCTGCCGTTGTTTACTTGGGCGGCCGTGATTGTTGCTGTTCCTGCTCCGTTCAACTGAACGGTGATGTTCTGGCAAATGGCTGTTGGATCAACATTATCTTGAACAGTAACGGTTGATGTACACTGGTCTGTATTTCCGCTTGGGTCGGTAGCTGTAAGTGTGACCGTGTTTGCGCCCGTGTTCGCACAGGTAAATGACAGTGGCGTGGCACTTAGCGTTACCGAACAATTGTCATTGCTTCCATTATCAACCTGCGCTGCTGTGATTGTTGCCGTTCCTGCTCCGTTTAATTGAACAGTGATGTTTTGGCAAATGGCCGTTGGATCAACATTATCTTGAACAGTGACCGTTGCCGCACATTGGTCGGTGTTGCCACTTGGATCGGTTGCTGTAAGCGTAACTGTATTTGCACCTGTGTTCACACAGGTAAATGAAAGTGGTGTGGCACTTAGCGTTACCGAACAATTGTCATTGCTGCCGTTGTCAACCTGCGCAGCCGTGATCGTTGCCGTGCCTGCACCGTTCAGTTGTACCGTAATGTTTTGGCAAATGGCCGTTGGATCAACATTATCTTGAACAGTGACCGTTGCCGTACATTGGTCGGTGTTGCCACTTGGGTCAGTCGCTGTAAGCGTGACTGTATTTGCGCCTGTGTTCGCACAGGTAAATGATAGTGGTGTTGCCGAAAGTGTGACAGCGCAGTTGTCGTTTGAACCGTTGTTTACCTGAGCTGCTGTGATTGTTGCTGTTCCTGCTCCGTTGAGTTGCACCGTGATGTTTTGGCAAATGGCTGTTGGATCAACATTATCTTGAACCGTAACGGTTGAAGTACATTGATCGGTATTTCCGCTTGGGTCGGTGGCGGTAAGTGTGACCGTGTTTGCGCCAGTGTTCGCACAGGTAAATGATAAAGGCGTGGCACTTAGCGTGACTGAACAGTTGTCGTTTGAGCCGTTGTCAACCTGTGCTGCTGTGATTGTTGCCGTTCCTGCTCCGTTCAGTTGTACCGTGATGTTCTGGCAGATAGCCGTTGGATCAACGTTATCTTGAACAGTAACGATTGATGTACACTGATCTGTATTGCCGCTTGGGTCAGTCGCTGTCAGCGTAACCGTGTTTGCGCCTGTGTTCGCACAGGTGAATGACAATGGCGTGGCTGAAAGCGTTACCGAACAGTTATCGTTGCTGCCATTATCAACTTGAGCTGCTGTGATTGTTGCTGTTCCTGCTCCGTTCA
>JAIOYP010000048.1 GCA_021741155.1 Flavobacteriales bacterium
GGTCTTTTCTTCGGAATCATGGTCATGATTTTGCAAGGTTTTCGCCATGAAGATACCGAACCTTGCATTCTGAATCCAATCGAAATAATCATATGTTATTAACAATCAGTGTGTTAATGACTTATTAAGGGTTGACTAAATAACCAGTTTACACACTTCATGGGATAGTGCCTTGCAGAAACTCACTCCTCTGTATTTGAAAGAACGAACACTAAAGTCCCACTAGTCAAATGAGAAATAAAATAGGGTTAATACCCTACGGCAATTTTCGTATTATTGTGCTTATCAACCAGTTAAGATCGAAAATATTTTTTTGACACGGTGTTGGAAAACGAAAACTGTTTCTTACATTGGTACTATGTTTTATAACCATAGATACCATAAAACGCATCAAATATGCCATTGGCGACACGTATCTCACTCCTTGCGAAGCCGAGTATGTTGGATTAATAGTGCAGGGATACAGCCACCCTCAGATTAGCGAAAAGCTAGATATGGATGTTAAAACCATTGATACCAACAGAGATAATGTATTTGGCAACTTGGGTATCGATAATAGGGTCGACCTGGTTTTGCTGGCCATCCCGCTGGTTTTAGAAAAGATGGAAACCACGATTTGAAGGAATATAAGGTGAAGGATTAAGGGATAGGTTTTTCGATACGCCCAAAAAAGTAGTTGAAGGCTCATTGCCCCTTTTAGGAAATCACCACGTCTGATTTCTAAAATCGGTATGCGCCAATCAACGATTCAACTCTATAAACTTCATCAACTAATCAACCAATCTGGTAATAACCACAATGGTTCCCGCCAAGTCTTTTCCTTGCAATTGCTTAGAAAGTGATTCTAGCTTGACAAAATTGCCCGATTTCGTTTTAAAACGGTAGTTAACCGTACCAATGCTTGGCTTAATGGTTACCCCTGCATGCGATTTTAATACAGCAACCAAGTCTTCTGAATGAAAGTAATCGTAACACGATTGGTTCTTCATCTCAGAAAATGGAAAACCCGTAATGCCCTCAATAGTGTCCGAAGCTTTTAGGTACATGCCCTGTTCGTTGTGAACCGAAACATAGACGTGGGGGTCTGTACAGTCAAGAATGAGTTGATTTACCTGCTCTGCTGTTTCGCACGCTGCAAGCGTTGTTTCACTAAATAGGAAGGACATCAATTGAATTTGTGTACCGCTACGAAATCAAGGATGGCAAGTTTCGAAAAGATGAAATCCTGGGAAAAGTCATTATGCGTTTGACGGCAAATCAGAAAAGCACAAACCGCTTGCTCAACTGCTGACTGCAATCGTTGGCACGCATAATATAGGCGCCTTGGCTCAATTGCGGAATGGCAAAGCTGCCAGAACCAGCATTCATTTCAACGGCTGTACCGAAAACAATTCGCCCTCCCATATCGAAGATAGTAACCTGAACCGGACAGTCAACTTGTCTCTTTATATCAAGATAGCCGCGTCCATTGGCGATGTGCAGGTGGAAGGAAGCTTGCTCCTCCTCTACCGAAGTGATTGTTGAACTGAGGTCGAGGTAGAACCTATCGTTATACTGTCCAGATGCAAGCACGCGCACCACGCTATCTCCTTGCTCCATCAAATCGGATGTGCCGAGCAATTCGTCTCGGAAGTAAACCTGCAGCACTCCGTCAGAAATCAAAGAATCGGCTCTGAATGCATAGGAACCTCCCACTCCTACATGCACCGACAGGGGAATGGTCTTGGTTTCTATAGGTTGCGGAAAGGCCATAATGGCGTGTTCTGTTCCATTGCCAATGGCCGACAGGGATATGTTAGCATTGCCGCGCAGTTTGATGGCATCATACAGGCGGTCTTCGCCATCGGTGGCATCTTCCATTACACCTATAAGCACTTGATTGTGAAGGTCGTTTCCATGAATACCAAACCACAGTCGCATTTCTTCTGCATTGGTTCTAAAAAACTGTGTGTTCGGACCTGTTACCCGCATGCTATTGTCAAAATCGATAGAAGCACTACCGTTGAGGGCACGAATCTGAAATCCCTGTGCGGTTGATATGAACCCGTTGGGAACGCCTGCCGCCCCCGAACCGCTTCCCAAACCCCCTACTCCATTCCAA
Organism: Flavobacteriales bacterium; assembly: GCA_021741155.1. GTDB lineage: Bacteria > Bacteroidota > Bacteroidia > UBA10329 > UBA10329 > UBA10329. The sequence continues at coordinate 2,102 of JAIOYP010000048.1, forward strand.
TAGGCAAAATCTGAGCGCGTGTAGCCCGAACCTCCGCTCAAATCATCATCCCAAAAGAAGATGGTGCCGTCTATGTCGCTGTTGGCTGCAATCAAATCTGCTGCGCTTATCGCACTCGGATATGGGTTACCAACCAAGTTGATGGGCGTGCCCGGATTAGCATTACTATAGGTATTGTCAAACGCATAGTACGTTAATGGGTATGCAATTGGGCCGTTATTTACCGTTCCTGTAAAGGTTGCCATATTGGCCGACCAGCCCGCATAGCCACTACCCGGAATCATGTTGCCATTGTAGGAATACCAACCCGGATCGGAAGGTTGATCGTCAGAATCGTCCTGTGTGCCCAAATTAGAATTGTAGGCGTAACTCGGACTACCCGGCACGCCTGCCGTGCTCGTAATGGGCGAACTCCAAAAGTTGTAAGCCTGTCCGCTCGACCCCTGCCTTTGAACCTGATACGAACCTGCGCCCGCTAGCGTACTTCCTACGGTTTGAACCAAGCTACCATCATCATTCACATATACCGTCCCGCTGTTGTTCAGCACGCCATTTACCGTAATGGCATTTCCTGCCGTAACCGTCATGGTGGCACCTGTCTGTATCTCAATGTTGCTAACGGCCGCATTCGCAACATTCACATTAGGAAACACACCGCCTGTTGGTACAGTTGGAATGAGCGCATTATCTGTGGCCGTTGGCACAACAGATGAACTCCAATTGAGGGTCACATTCCAGAGTTGACTTTGATTTCCTGTCCAGACAATGGGCCCAGGAATAACATCAATTACTTGTAGCAGCGAATAATGGCTCCAAACCCCATGGTCGTCTTTGGTGCGCACATACATGTTATGATTTCCAACCGATAGTGCCGGAATGGTGGCCGTTAGGTTCCAATTTACCGAATCGGCAGCCGTTCCCGGTGTGAGCGCATAGCCATTGCCATGTCCGGGGTCGGTATCAAAAAACGCTTCCGCTGCTACCACTTTGGCAGTAATGTAAATCCTGCGTGGCTGGTGCAACGACCAATGTCCTTGATTGTCTTTCGTTCTGAAGTATGCAAAATGATAACCCGAACTCAGCCCAGTTGTGTTCAAACTGCCGTTAAATGCGATGGAGTCAAGCGTTGCGGTAACAGCCACAGCTGTTCCATTGCCCACTCCGGGGTCGGTATCGTAGAAGTATTCGGCTTTTACAATCTTCAGGTCATTCACCAAAATGCGCCTTGGCTGATGCAACGACCAATGACCCTGATTATCCTTCGTTCTCAGATACGCTAAATGATACCCATGCGCCAATCCAGTAGTGTTCAAACTGCTGTTGAAGGATATGGAATCGAGAGTTGCGGTAACAGCTACAGCCGTTCCATTGCCTACTCCGGGGTCGGTATCGTAGAAGTATTCGGCTTTTACAATCTTTAGGTCATTCACGAATATCCGTCTTGGCTGATGCAACGACCAATGGCCCTGATTATCCTTCGTTCTCAGATACACCAAATGATACCCGTGCGCCAATCCGGTAGTGTTCAAACTGCTGTTGAATGCGATAGAATCGAGCGTTGCGGTAACAGCCACAGCCGTTCCATTGCCCACTCCGGGGTCGGTATCGTAGAAGTATTCGGCTTTTACAATCTTTAGGTCGTTCACAAATATGCGCCTTGGCTGATGCAGCGACCAATGGCCCTGATTATCCTTCGTTCTCAGATACGCTAAATGATACCCGTGCGCCAATCCGGTAGTGTTCAAACTGCTGTTGAAGGATATGGAATCGAGCGTTGCCGTAACAGCCACAGCCGTTCCATTGCCCACTCCGGGGTCGGTATCGTAGAAGTATTCGGCTTTTATAATCTTTAGGTCATTCACGAATATCCGTCTTGGCTGATGCAATGACCATCTCCACAAATCATCCCGCGTGCGCACATACAAATAATGGAATCCGTTGGTTAGGCCAACGGTGCTTGCCGTTCCATCAAAAGAGATGGAATCGGGCGTGGTAGTAACTGGCACATCAGTCCCATTTCCTACACCTGGATCCGTATCAAAGAAATACTCAGCAGCGGAAATGTTTTGAGCAACAGTTGACCGTACCAGCGCCACAAGCACTAGCAGGATAATCCCAAAACGGTATCCGCCAAGCTGTAGCAAGGGATTACGGTCTGATGGTAGACTTTACATTGAAATTGATGCTTCCGCCAACAGGAACGGTGGAAGATGAGGTGAGATTGAACTCTCTCATTTGCGGGATATTCGGCACTCCGTTCTGCTCATATACACCGTAAGAACCACCATAAAGACCAATATCCTCGTTATCAATGCCGTAATCAATACAAGGCGATCCTGCTTGAAGCTTGTAGCTGTGGGCATAATCGAAGTAAGCACCCGCTCCAGGAAAACTCACGAACTTCGGGTCTACTCCGACCAAGTTTGTGCCGTTAGGAAAATTATTATTGCCGCATTGATAAGAGAGATTCCGTTCAAATATTGATGGCCCAACATTATATATCGGGTTTGCTCTATAAAATATATTGTTGTAGAAGTAGGCGTAATTCATGGAATAGAACGCATCGGTACTTCGCAAAAATAGATTGTTGTAAAAGTAGATATAGGCCGCATTGAAATATGTCAATTGTCCATTGAATACATTTTTAATCAAATACCAGTTAATAGCTGTTGTTGAACTGTGCAGGTCGATATTAGGACCCGAAGTTGCGAAGACATTGCTCTCGATTCTCCAGTTCGGGCTAGCACCCGATACATCAAGCACACCGCTCAGATAATTTCTGCTTATCGTAACATCAGTGATTGCTGACGCGGAAATACTTCCTATCACCATTCCGATAATACGGGAATTGCTACTACCAGCTTGCAGAGTGACCGCGTTCACTATGGAACGGGAAACGTTCTGATTCTGCGGATTATGAGATGACCCGATAATCGTCAGTGATTTGTTAATCGTAATACTACCATAGTTGATGTTGGTGCCATGTATATAAATGGTATCGCCATTCGCGGCAGCAGTAATGGCAGCCGCAATAGTGGTGTATTGCCCGGGGCTATTCGGGTCGTTGCTTACGGTTCTTACGGTAGCAAAGGTGGCATTACCCACAATCAATAAGCAAAATAGGAGGATGTGTGATTTCATAATATGGAGTATATAAAACAAAGGTATGGTGAGACATGACAGAAAATCTACGTTGAATTACTGATACAAGTCACTTGATTGATGATTGTACCGTGTACTTTTCAATGCACCTTGGATTTTGACATCAAGCAGAAACTAAACCCTTACTTTACAACCCTATCTACACCTAAAACGGTGAAGACAATTCATTTCAAAAAACAAACCCGTAAAACCGCAGGTTATTCAATTTTATAGCGTCTAACTAGTGGAGACATCCCTACACATCATAGAAATGAAAAAGACAATCAGCAGTATCGCCTTCATGTGCTTCGTGCTTATAAGCACATCCATTTTTGCTCAAAACGCTGCTCTTCCTGCAAATGTTCTTAAAACGTTTACGAAGAAATACCCCAACGTTAAGGTCCAAAAATGGGAGGTAAAATCGAAGGGTGATTATAAAATCAAATTTGAACTGGATGGAAAAAAGACCATCGCAGAAATTGATGATGATGGCACGTGGGAAAAGACCACCACTCACCTATCGCTCACCGATTTGCCACCTGCACTGCAAACAACAGTGAAGGCGCAAAAGAAAAACTCCGACATAAAGGAGATTAAGATGATAACCGATAAGGATGGCGATACCATCTACAAAGTAGAACTAACCGATGGCGATAACACAACCAAGTTAGAACTCAACAAAAAGGGACAAATAACCAAGTCTGAAACGAAAAAGGAGAAGTAACTGCTCTGCTTGCATGCGTAAAAAGATGCGCCATCAAAGAATTGGCGAAAAACGATTATCGATTAACGATTAACGATTGAAACCGCGCACTGCACCAACTTGTCTCTCTATCTCTTTATAAACTAATCCCCTAATCAACTAATCAACTAGTACACTAATCAACTAGGCGTAAGTGGTAAGATTTCCGACATCAGATAAAAGAGACCCTTCCTTCGTCAGGGTGACAAACGGAGCGCAGCGACCAAATCCGCTTTTATCCGCGCTTTCCGTGTTATCCGCGTTCTATTCCGAAGCATCCGTCACTAATCCCCTAATCAACTAGTCAAAAACAAATCGCCCAAAATACGTAGTAATTGCGCAGGTCTTGTTGTCTTGGTCGTAGACTTCCTAAAAACACTTGATAATACCTTTGTTCTGACAACAAAATCCTCGTACAATGAAGGGTAATTATGACGCGATAATAATAGGTGCTGGCCCCGGTGGGCTTTCGGTGGCCACATCGTTGGCACAAAACGGGCAAAAAGTGCTCGTGGTAGAAAAACATGATAAGCCGGGCGGCAATTGCTCGGCCAGTAAGTTTGATGATTACACCTTCGATCTGGCTGTGCATCAGCTCACGGGCGTTGGCGACAAGGGTCAGTGCGGGGCCATCTTCCGAGAATACGGATTGGCCGACAAGTTGAACTTCAAGCAGGTGGATCCTTTTCTGGTGCTCGACCTCCCGAACAAGCAATACCGCTTACCTGGCACTTGGGATGCTTTTAGGGACGAACTGATCCGTGAATTTCCAGATAGTAAAGAGGAAATTATCCGTTTCCTGAATAAGATTCTGAGCATGAAACAGGATACGGTAATCATTCAGCGCATCCTCTACGGAAAGAGCCGGGTAATCTCTGAAATGGCTGCAAACGATGTTCCATTGAAGAAGTGGTTCACCTTCCCTTTCACCGTCATTCAACTGTTGATGGATGCCGAAAAATCGGGAGAGGAACTTTTTAGTCGATACATAAAGAATGAGGAGTTGAAGCGCGTATTGCAAGCTTCGTGGCCGTATATCGGTGTGGCCCCGAAAGATGTATCGGGTGTGATGCAGGCTTTTCTGGTGGCAGGGCAGCATTCCGAACAGACCTACTATCCGGTAGGTAGCTCGCAGACCGTTGCAGATGCGATGGCCCACTCCATAAAGGAACATGGAGGCGAGATTCTGCTAAACACCGAAGTGCAAAAAATACTGGTGGAGAACAATAGGGCTCAAGGAATTGAGCTGCCAGATGGCACACAGATAACATCCAAAGTGGTGATAAGCAATGCCGATGCACGACTGACCTACCATAAACTGATCGGTGCCGAGAAAGTGCCTTCGAAACTCCTGCGCAAGCTGGAAACTATGAAGCCATCCTTGGGGCCATTCAAGGTGCTTTTGGGCCTAGACTTCAATGTGGCCGAGCACGGTTTGGACCGCCATGAATACATGTTCTTCGATTCGTTGGATCACGAGACAAACTATGTGAAGATGGCCTCCCATTGCCAACCCGTGATTCTGAGCACCTACACCCCCACCAAACTCGATCCAAGCTTAGCCCCAGCAGGCCATAGCACGGTTATTATGACCATGATGGTGGATTGGAATGCCAAACGCGATTGGCGCACACATACCGATGAGATTGTCAATGAGATGATCGACCAGTTGGAAAAACGAGTTCCTAATGTTCGAGCACACATAAAGAAGCAGATCATCTTTACGCCACAAGATCTCAATCGCTTTTCAGGTGCCACTAATGGGGCCATGTACGGATGGGCATGTACCATTGATCAGGTGCTAATCAAACGCTTACCGCAGAAATCGGTCATTAAAGACCTTTATCACGTTGGTCATTGGAGTGATCCAGGCCCGGGCGTTACCGTTGCGGTAATCTCCGGTTGGTTATTGGGCAATCGGTTAAAGAAGAAGAAGTTTAAGAACAGCTGATTAGCTTATTAGGAGATTAGCTAGTCAGGAAAAAAGGGGAAAAGGAAAAAGGGTAAAAGGAAAAACGGAGCGCAGCGACCTTCTGTGTAACTCTTTTTTCTTGTAATAACCCTTATGAGCGCAGCGAATACTTTAACCACCAGCAGTTTATCAGGGAGGCAGCTAGTCAGGAAAAAAGGGAAAAGGGTAAAAGGAAAAACGGAGCGCAGCGACCCTCTGTGTAACTCTTTTTTCTCCATTCTCCTCTGTGTAACAACCCTTGTGAGCGCAGCGAATACTTTAACCACAGAGAACACGGAGAATACACGGAGGTACACGGAGAAAAAAGGGTAACGGATAACGGGTAACAGGGATTAGCTGATTTCCTAATCAACTAATCTCCTAATCAACTAGATTCTTAACCATCGTCAGAATGGTAGCAATGGCGCAGGTCTCGTTGTCTTGGTCGTACACTTCTACCAACCATTTCACAATTCCCTTCCTAATGTCGTCTTCGTCTTTCTTCTCCTGCTGAATTTTCTCCTTGCAAGTAAGACGAACACCAATGGTCATTCCTGGGTAAACGGGCTTGGTGAAACGTGCTTCGTCAATGCCGTAGTTCAACAGTACAGGGCATTTTCTGTTCTCCACAAACATGCCTGCTGCTTTACTCAGAATCCAATAACCATGTGCCACACGACCTTCAAAGAGTGTTCCTCCTAAGGAAGTAACATCGGTGTGCGCATAGAAATGGTCGCCACTCACATTGGCAAAGTTGATGATGTCGGTTTCAGTTACCGTGTGTTTGTGCGTGATGAGTGTTTCGCCAATCTCCACCTCCTCAAAATGCTTCATGAACGGATTGAGCAGCACTTCTTTCTGCTTTGCTCCCGGCTGATAGATGTTGGTAATGGCGGTAATCATACTTGGCGAACCTTGAATAGCAGTGCGCTGCATGTAGTGCATTACGCCACGCTTTCCGCCCATCTCTTCTCCTCCACCCGCTCGTCCGGGACCGCCATGCACCAATAGCGGCATGGGCGAACCATGACCTGTGCTTTCCTTGGCGCAATCGCCATTGAGAACCAACACACGACCGTGATACGAAGCGGCACCCAATGCAAATGTGCGTGCGGTCTTTTCATCGTTGGTAACGATGGAAGCGCACAATGAACCCAAACCAAGTTTGGTGAGGGCAATGGCTTCGTCCAACGTTTTGTAGGGAAGAATGGTACTTACTGGCCCAAAAGCCTCGATATTATGAACCGCTGAATTGTTGAACGGGTCATCGTTTCGCATCAAAATGGGCGACATAAACGCACCTTTCGAACCATCGGCTCCCATCGCTTCTACGGGGTCGAGGTTTCCGAATACAATCTGGCTTTCCTTCATCAGCAACGCCACTTGTTCTTTCACTTCGCGCATTTGGTCTTGTCCAGCCAAAGCGCCCATGCGCACACCTTCTGTGGTTGGATTACCGATGGTGGTTTTCTCCAAGCGTTGACCAACGGCAATCTGCACGTCTTCTACCAAGTTCTCTGGCACCATTATTCTACGGATGGCAGTACATTTCTGTCCGCACTTCACCGTAATCTCTTTCACCACTTCTTTGATGAATAGGTCGAATTCGGGTGTTCCAGGAACGGCATCTGGCCCCAGCACAGACGAATTCAAACTATCGGCTTCCATATTGAATGGAACGGAATTGTTGATGATGCTTGCTTTCGCTTTCAGCATTCTACCTGTAGATGCCGAACCCGTAAACGTGACTACATCTTGCATTTGCACATGGTCGAGCAGGTCTCCTGCCGAACCACAAATCAACTGTAACGCTCCTTGGGGAACAATGCCCGATGCAATGATGTCGCGCACCATAACTTCTGTAAGGTAGGATGTAACCGTTGCAGGTTTCACCACTGCCGGTACGCCAGCAAGCCAGTTTACCGCTACTTTCTCCAGCATTCCCCAAATCGGGAAATTATACGCGTTGATATGCACTGCCACGCCTTCCTTCGGCACCATGATGTGATGACCGATAAAGGTGCCGTTCTTTCCTAAAGGCGCGTATTCGCCATCTACGTAATAGCTCTCATCGCCAAACTGTCTGCGCAAACTAGCATTGGCAAACAGGTTGCCGATTCCGCCTTCAATATCAATCCAACTATCAATGCGCGTGGCGCCTGTTCTGTAGCTTACTTCGTAGTAGCGTTCTTTCCGTTCGAGAAGATACATGGCCAATGCTTTCAGCATCAATCCACGTTCTTGGAAGGTCATTTTTCGGAGTGGTTCTCCGCTCTTTCTTCCGTACGCAAGCGCAGCGGCAAAATCCAAGCCTTTGGTGGTGGCTGTGGCTACAATCTCTCCCGTCACCGAATTGAAGAGCGGACTTCCGTCTCCATCTCCACTAATCCATTTTCCTGCTATGTAGTTCTCTAGTTTCATCAAATGCTGATTTAGGCGACCAAAGATAGTAGGGTACTTAAAACAGAAAGAGGCTGTCTGAAAGTTGCATTTCAGACAGCCTACTTACAAAACCTTCACGGGTTTCTTCCTTTGTCAGGAAGGTTCTTTTATTTATTCAGAACCCAAGAAATACCATGACTTTTCTGGCGTCCGCGTTTCAATTTCTAATTCATCAAACAAAGAATAACTGGTAAATGAGCAGGCCAATTCCCGCAAAACCCATCATGGCCATAATAAATGTTCGCCAAAAGAAATACCCGCGTCTTCTGTGATAACTCGCAGAAACGAATGACAAAAACAGAACTACTGCGGAGAATAAAGTCCAATTCACAGCTGCAAATAAAAGAGGAGAAACGCATTTACCGTGTATGTTAGGTCACTTTCCCTTGATCAAAAACCAAGTTGTCTCAATTCAGCATGTTAACTTTGCAGCGATGCGAAAATCTGTTCTCTGTATTATTCTAACCCTGACTGGGCTTTGCGGCAGGGCGCAGGATAATGAGAATGTTCAGGTTCTTACCGCTGGGGTCGAGTTCCGCCCCATCTTTCCAATCGATTTTCTAAAAACAGGAGACCAACTGGTTTCAAACAATGACTTCAGCATTTCGGTTTCTCCCAAATTCAGCTTTTCGGCTGGAATGATTATCCGATACGGTTTTCACAAACGATTTGCACTAGAAACTGGCCTGAACTTCGTACAGCGGAACTACAACTTGGATATTCACAGAGATTCAACTGCCGGCAAACCCGAATACAAAAGCAAAACAGACTTTACCATTATTGGATATGAGCATCCAATTAAATTGCTTGTGTTTGTTCAATTAAGCGAGCACATTTTCATGAATGCTGCTGCGGGATTTCAACTAACGTTCTTCCCATCAGATATTTTTACTTCAGACGAAAACTCCTCTGGATCAGATCAGCATTTCAAACATTCTTCGCTAAGACTAGGTTTTGATGGCAAGCCAGGAAATGATGGTTTTATCCACGGAGGAGCAATTGCCAATCTGGGGTTTGAGTACCGAACAAAAAAGATTGGATTCTTCTATTTAGGCGGCACATACCATGTTCCGTTTGCAGATGTTTACAGCAGCAAATTCGCATATGCTGATGACAGTTACGCATCCCCAGCTCAAGAAGTGCGACTCAATGGAAGCTACCTCACCTTTGATGTCCGCTACTTCTTCCATTCTAAGCCCATAGCGGCCAAGGAGCGGAAAAAGAAGAAAAAGGCGAGCAAAGAAGATTCTTCTGAGGACTGAGTTTTTCGTCCTATTACAGACCATTCTTAATAACCTATGATAAGTATACGCGATTCACGCATGCTTTGTCACGTACATTCGTGGTTCGAAAAATTATTAGAAATGAATAAATTATACACGATTGCCCTGCTTCTGCTTGCAGGGTCTGTAAGCGCTCAAAGCGTATTCTTGGAAGATTTTAATTCCTGCTCTCTTCCTACAGGTTGGACCAACACAGCCGTTTTAGGCGATACGGTTTGGGGATTTGGAAATAACTCGCTCGGTTCGCCCGCTGGTAGTGTAGATGGTAGTTGCATGGCGTATGTTCATGATGATGACCTCGGTAGTTCGTACCCTGCCGTGATTATGGACCTTGAATCACCAATCATTGATCTCTCTGCGTTAGACACCGCGCAACTCAAATTCGACTACATTTTCGAAGATTTGGGTACATCTTACTTTGCTGTTGCTCTATGGAATGGTGCTGCATGGGATACCGTATTTACTGAAAATACAGACCCGGGATGTTTTGGTTTCTTCCCTACTTGCGGCCCAAGAAACGCTTCCATCGACCTCAGCGATTACCTAATTGCTGATTTCCGTATGAAATTCATTTTTAGTGATGGAAATGCTTGGAACTGGTACGTGGGACTTGATAACGTATCAATCTACGTTCCACCAACGATGGATGCAGCTGCCATTGCGGCAATTTCCCCTGGTAATGGTTGTGGTCTTGGAACCGAAACTGTTTCCTTCACCGTTTACAATAATGGTATTGATGCTATCACTTCTGTTTCTGCTTCGTATGGGCTAAATGCTGCCACTGAAACGGAGACGTTTAGTGTAAACATTGCTTCTGGACAAACCGACACGCTGACATTTAATGTTGGTGTAGATGTGAGTGTTTTCGGAACGTATGATTTTACCGCTTGGATAGAGGTTTTGGGAGATGTGGATGCAACAAACGACACCATTTGGTTTAGCGTTGTTAACATTCCAGTAATCAGCGGGCTACCTTACTCACAAGGATTTGAAACTGGTGATGGTGGTTGGACATCTGGTGGCACTGCCAATTCTTGGGAACTTGGTGCTCCAGTAGGAACACTTATCAACAGTGCCAATGCTGGTGTAAATGCGTGGGTTACCAACTTGGATGGTCCTTATACTGTAAACGAATTATCTTATGTAGAATCTCCTTGCTTCGATTTCTCAAGCTTGAGCATTGATCCTGTTTTCAGGTTCGCTCACATCTTCAACACAGAAAATTGCTGTGACGAAGGTTATATTCAAATCTCATTTGATGCTGGTACAACTTGGAGTCTTTTAGGTTTATCTGGCGAAGGAGAAAACTGGTATGATGACGCCATCAATAATGATTGGGATGGAACTGGAGCAGGTACTGGCGCAACCATGTGGAGAACAGCAGAACACCTACTAGATAATGCTGCTGGAGAAGGTTCTGTTAAGCTTAGAATCGTGTTCAGTTCTGATGGATCCGTTCAAAATGAAGGTTTTGGATTTGATGACATCGAGATTTTTGAACAACCAGCAATAAACGCCAGTGTTACGGAAATCCTTTCGCCAGTTAGTGGATGTGGTCTTGGAATGGAGCTTGTAACTGTTGTAATTGAAAACACTGGAGATGACTACTTAGTAGATTTCAATGTTGAATACAATGCAGGTGCTGGTGTTGTTACCGAATTGGTTTCAGACACACTTTATTCAGGCGAAATTGATACGCTAACCTTCGCAGTTCCTGTTGACTTTTCAGTACTTGGAGCATATAACTTCGGTGCTTGGACAGCAGTTGTTGGAGATGGTGACTTAGGTAATGATTCACTTTTCACTACAGTAAATAACATACCTGTACTTTCTACACTTCCATACCTCGAAGGATTCGAGTCTGGTCCAGCGGGATGGGTTACAGGAGGAACTTCCAGTACATGGGAACTTGGAGACCCTGAAGGAGTTTTCATCGACACAGCCAATTCAGGCATCAATGCATGGGTTACTAATCTTGATGGAGATTATGCAATTAGTGAGCTTTCGTATATCGAATCTCCCTGCTTCGACTTCTCAGCTCTTACAATTGACCCAATTCTAGAATTCGCGCAAATCTTTGAAACAGAAAGCTGCTGCGATGAAGGTTATGTAGATATTTCTTTCGATGGCGGAACTACTTGGGCAAGACTTGGCCTTGCTGGCGAAGGAACAAACTGGTACAACAACACCTTCAACAACTGGTGGAATGGAACTTCAGGAGTTGCTACCCAATGGAGAAACGTTGTGCATCTACTTGATGGAGCAGCAGGCCAAGGCTCTGTGAAAATTCGATTCGTTTTCAGCTCAGATGGTTCTATTGAAAATGAGGGTTTCGGAATTGATGACATTAGTATTACAGAACAACCAGCGATAAACAGTGAGCTTACAGCAATTGTAACGCCTCAATCAGGCTGTGGTCTTACAAGCACAGAAGCAATTCAGATTCATGTTACGAATCTTGGTTCTACTGTTATGGATTCGGTTATTATCGAATTTAGCCTTGACAACGGAACGGTAGTATCCGAAGTATTCAACAATAGCATAGCTGTTGGTGGTGATTCTATTTTCACGTTGAGCCAAACAGTTGACCTGAGCGTTAATGGCAATTACAATCTTGTAGTATGGACTTCAACTGTTAATGATGGAGACGCATCAAACGACACGTTGAGCGTAACTATTACAAGTGTTCCAACCGTTACTAACTTCCCTTATTTGGAAGATTTTGAAACAGGAACTAACGGTTGGACAAGTGGTGGCACAAACTCAACTTGGCAGTTTGGTGATCCTGAAACAGCATTTATCGATACCGCTAATTCAGGAGTAAACGCATGGGTAACTAACCTTACTGGTCCTTACGCTACCAGCGAAAATTCTTACGTTGAATCTCCTTGTTTGGATTTCAGCAACATGAGTGCTGATCCAATCCTCAGCTTTGCTGGAATCTTCAGAACAGAATCTTGCTGCGATGAAGGTTGGGTTGATGTGTCATTGGATGGAGGTACAACTTGGACTAAGCTAGGTGTTGCTGGCGAAGGTGAAAACTGGTACAACGATGCATTTGACAACCAATGGAATGGCACTTCTGGTGCTGCTAACCAATGGTTAACTGCCGAGCATCTTTTAGATGGTGTTGCAGGAGAATCAAACGTTAAAATCCGTTTCGTATTCAGCTCTGATGGATCTATCAATGATGATGGATTTGGTCTTGACGACATCTCTATTCGTGCTCAACCAGAGTTCGATTTGGAAGTGGTTTCATTCGATGCTCCAGGAGACGGATGTCAATTGGGTGAAGAAGCTATCACGTTCACGGTTTACAACAACGGTTTGCAAGCCGTTACTGCATTCGACTATGGATTTAGCGTAGATGGTTCTACAGCTCAAACAGAAAGCTATTCAGGAGCAAGTATTGCAAGTGGCGCAACTGCTACCATCACGTTCGCAACCGAATTGGCAGACTTGACGCTAGAAGCAGTTTATTCTATCGATGTATTCGTTTCTTTAGTAGGAGATGAAGACAACAGCAACGATTCACTTTTTGGAAGCATGGTAGAGAACTTTGGTTCTAGCACACCACTTTCTCAGACAAATGCAACCGTGACCGCTATTCCTGATGGAAGTGCAGTTGGGGTTGGATCAGAAATATTCTTCTGCGGACTTCCAACAGCATTGGATGGATGTTTGGAGATAGATAACGTGACGATTGATTCTATCGCACACACATGGCTAAGTGACCTCGATATCTACCTTGTATCTCCTGCTGGAGACACATTGGAGTTGAGCATTGGCAATGGTGGTAGTGGAGACAACCTATCAAATGTTGTGTTTAGCGACACTTCTACGAACGACATCACGCTTCAAGTAACCGACATCTTGCCTGGTATCTACCACACCCAAGATGCAGCTGGTTTTGCTAGCTTTTACGATGGACAAAATCCAAACGGAGCTTGGTCGCTTGTAGCGTTTGACAATTTTGGTGGTGATGCAGGAAGCATTATCAGCTGGTCTATGACGTTTGTTGACCACAGCCCTGCTCCACAGTTGGCTTATGCTGATACAACCATCTGTCTAACACAGGTGCTTTCAGTTAGCTCGCCAATGTATGATTCATACCTCTGGAGCACAGGAAACAACTCGCAAACCATCAGCCTATTCGGAAACGTTCTTGGATTGGGAACGCACGAGATTTTCGTGACTGTTGATGAGCAAGGTTGTTCTGGAGTTAGTAACTCATTCACGCTTACGGTGGATGCATGTGCTGGCGTATCTGAACTTGGAAACTTGATTATCGATGTGTATCCAAATCCGTCTAACGGTCAGGTTGTTCTTGATATCAATGGAGATAGCGAAGGATTTGCGTTGACTGTAGTTGACATCAACGGTAAACTTGTTTACACGGAGAACATCAGCAAGGTGAACAGCAGCCTTCGTAAAGCGATTGACCTAAGCCTTCTTTCTAAAGGAATGTATTTCCTTAAGTTGGAAGATAGAGCGGAGTCTATCACGAGAAAGTTGATTATTCAATAGCGATTAATAGCGGAGACATTCAAGGTTTTAAAATCCTTGAAGGTCTTTTAACGAAGGGCGGACCAATTGGTCCGCCCTTCTTATTTTTAGCACATGGCACGCACTCCAACCGTACAACTTGAACTTGGCTACAAAGCCGCAGACTTCCAATTACCGAATGTTGTTTCTGGCAATTCCAATTCCTTTTCTGATGTGAAAGGAGAAAACGGAACCGTTGTGATGTTCATCTGCAACCACTGCCCTTTTGTGGTTCACGTGATGGACGAACTCATTAGAATTGGAAACGACTACAAAGACCGAGGAATTGGATTTGTAGCCATCAGTTCTAACGATGTTGCTAATTACCCAGACGATGCGCCTGAGAAGATGAAGCAATTGGCCGAAACGGAGCAATTCCCTTTTCCTTATTTGTATGACGAAACGCAAGAAGCAGCCAAGGCATACTTTGCGGCCTGCACGCCTGACTTTAGCGTGTTTGATGCAAACGATACCTGCGTCTATCGCGGACAATTGGACGACAGCCGACCCGGAAATTCAGAACCAGTGAATGGAAAAGACCTTCGGAACGTGCTTGATTTGTTGATTGCAAGAAAAGAAGTGCCAACCGAACAGCGGCCAAGCTTGGGTTGCAACATCAAATGGAAACAGGGCAATGAACCTAGTTACTGAGACACTTAAAGTCTGCTGACAGGAGATGATATAATAAGCCTAGACTCTAATCTGAGCCCTCAGAGTCTGTTCAACGAACTGTGTCAGCAAAAAAGATTTTACCCGCGATAATGTGCTTTTTCTTTTGCAGAACGCTTGCTTCCACTGACACATGCCAACGCTGCTCAAGCAACTAACCGTCACCCAGAACTTATTCAGTGACTAACCAAATAGATCCGGAAATAAATTCAGCATGGCTTGGTATGGCCTCCACTACCGCTTTTTCGCCATAATGGCAGACTGTAATCAAATCTTTGCAGATTTAGAGTCCAGCCATTAACGCTAGCAAATCAACCTCAGAAATTTCCTCCATAGTTACCTGAACGGTGTGTCCTGAAGTGATATTGAACGTTTGGTAGTGATAGAACATGGTTCCTGAACTGTTCATGGCAAAGCAGAGCGATTTAACCGATGCTCCAATTGGCACCTGACCCGACTCTGAATTGTAAACCCGCATCACCGATTCTATCTCATCAAAATAGAGGAAAATCATCACATTGGTTAGGTCATCATCGTCAGATTCGTAGCTCACGGTGGTGAGTGAATCTGGATTTGAGCCATAGAAATAATCGCAGTTTATCCAGCCCATTGTAGGAACGAACAGATCATATCCGATACCTGGCTCAGTAATTCCAGAAGAATCTAAATTTGGAAAAATCAATTCCAATGAGTCAATCCCTGGCGTGTTATTTACAGCAGAGGCATCGTCTCGCCAATCGAGAATGCCGCCAACTTCTTGTCCGAAGAACATAGACATCTGTGGGTCTGGATTAGCTGATGGCATTTGTGCGTAATACCGCTTCCCTGGTTTCAGCACCAATTCTTCTCCATCCTTGAATGCGCGAACGCGAATTTCTCCTCCAGTAACCAATAAGCGCCCTTGCGCTACGGTTGGAAGGTCGTACAACTCCATATCCTTTGGCGTGTAAACCTCAATCAGTTTGAGCGTAAACGGATACGAAACATCGTTGCCATTTGCAAACATGAAGATGGATGAATCTAACCAAAGCCGCGTGCCTTGATTTCCTACAATAGGTCCTTCGCCTTCGCCATCAAGCTCAAACTCCTGCTCTTCTGGACGATTATCGTACATAAACTGCTCTGGTGTTGAATAGCTGTTCTGCGCAATGCGCTGCTTCGAACAATTTGAAAAGGAGATTGCGAGCACAAAAAGTGCAACGGGAAATAGGAAAGAAGCGAATCGTGTTTTCATGGTCTTAGTTGTTTTTACATGTACGCTGGACACGTGGTGCGGTTGCGTGATTTGATTTTTGGGAAGTACATGAGCCCTACATGAACACTGCCTTCCAAGAAGATGGGGTTGTAGCGGTATTCTGCAAATGGGCGCCATTGCTTATCCAAGAAAACGAGCCCTCCTCCTACTTCTGCAATGAAGTTGAGCGGCTTGGCCAGTTTGTAATTAGACTCGGCATAATTGAACCAGTAATTGACGCTCCCACCCGCCAGAACATAAGCGCGGACTATTGGATGATAATATGGCGCGTAATGCAGCTCCAAGCCGCCTCCCGCTTCGTGAACCTTATTGAACTGCGGATAGTATTGACCCTGGAGCACAACCGACAAACTTTTGAGCACATAGCCTTCTGCCCTGACTCCGAATCCGCCTCCTTCTGTTTGAAAATTGTACGAACCACTCACGCCTGCCCCTATCTGAACCTGTGCTATAAGCTCGGTTGAGAGGAACATCATTCCAAGGGTGAAGAATAAGATTGGCAGTTTAAACATCGTTAACAAAGGTACGTGGCGTGGTGGTTTGCTAACGTTGAGATTTGTCAGGAATTGTGAGAATAGGTAGTTAATTCAATCCTTATTCCGAACAATAAGCCGTGTGCCTTTATCAAAGTTGATGTAGCTCCACGCCCAGTTGACAAACACCACCAATCTACTACGGAAATCAACCAACAACATTAGGTGAACGAACATCCACGTGAACCAAGCCAGTAAGCCACCAAAACTCATGAACGGAAGGTCTACCACAGCCAAGTTTCGGCCAATGGTGGCCATTGTTCCCCTATCTGAATAACGGAATGGTATCATGGGCTGCTTACGTGCCAGCGCGTTTAAGTTCTCTGCCAATTGTAAACCTTGCTGTCCGGCTACAGAAGCCAACATGGGATGTCCGTTCGGGTTCTTTTCCGACTTAATCTGTGCTACATCACCAATGGAATAGATGCTGTCTTTGTCGATAACCGCGTTGAATTCGTTCGTAACCACGCGGTTTCCTCTGGCCATGGTGGCATTCAACCCATCAACAGGAACGCCTTTTACGCCTGCCGCCCACACCAATGTTCGACTGTTAAATACGTGGCGACTGGTGACTACTTCCTTTCCATCATAATCTTTCACCTGTGTGTTAAGCCAGACGTTCACATCCATTTTCTTGAGAAAATTCTCGGTCTTTTCGGATGCTGTCTTGCTCATGTTGGCAAGCAATCTATCGGCTGCTTCTACCAAGTGAATCTGCATTTTACGGATGTCCAAATCGGGGTAATCCTTTGGAAGAATCTGCTTTTTGAGTTCGGCCAAGGCTCCTGCCAGCTCTATGCCCGTTGGGCCTCCGCCCACAATAACGAAACTCATGAGCGCCTCTTGCTCGTGCAGGTCGTTTGTGTTGAGGGCTTTCTCGAAGTTTTTGAGAATGCGACTTCGGAGGTCGAGCGATTCTACCAAATTCTTCATCGGGAGGCTGTGCTTTTGCACATTTTCCATTCCGAAGAAGTTAGAATCTGCACCCGTTGCCATCACCAATATGTTGTAACTAATGGTGCCAATGCTGGTCTCTAGCGTTTTGGTTGCTTCGTTTACTTTTTGCACTTCCGCCATGCGGAAATGAAAGCGTTTCTTCCCCTTAAATATCTTGCGCAGCGGATAGGCAATGGAGTCTGGCTCCAATCCCGAACTTGCCACCTGATACATGAGTGGCTGAAACGTATGGTAATTGTTCTTGTCAATCAGAACGGTCTGATACAGATTACTGTCTAAACCCTTGGCCAATTTTAGTCCAGCAAAGCCACCTCCAATAATCACTACCCGTGGGAGGTCTAGCACGGGAATGTTTAATTCATTTCCCATGGGGACAAAGGTGCATGATAGCTTCTTGATTGGAAAGAAAAATGGGGGTTTTATTGATGATTCGCTAACGTTGAGATTTGTCAAGAATTGTGTGAAATTAATTGGTGGTAAAGCCATACTAACGGATGACTTTGCTAACTCACCTCCGTTCAGCAAGCTGAACTTCTCTTAAAAGGATAGAATGGGTGTCTTGACATTTCGATACGGGAATAAGCTAAACCGATTTATTCCTGAAATTTACATCACCGTATATTCATCCGCACAGAAAACGTAATCCTGCTCCGTGAATCTTGATTCTATCTTCTTATTATCCATTCCGATAATAGCCGCACTGGTTGGTTGGCTTACCAATAAGCTGGCGGTTTACATGACCTTTTATCCACTAGAATATATAGGCAAACCACCTTTCGGATGGCAAGGAATTATTCCCACAAAAGCCCACAAAATGGCTACAAAAGCCGTTGACCTTATCACCTCCAAATTGATTTCGGTTGAAGAACAATTTGAAAAGCTTGATGCCAATGGAATTACCGAAGAAATGCGTCCTCAGTTAGAGCAACTAAGTAGAACTATTATAGATGAAGTAATGAAAAAGGAACTCTCTTTTGTGTGGAGGCTTCTTTCAAAATCGGCCAAAGATGAATTGCAGCGAGATGCAGCCGCTCAGTTTCCCACTGCCATAGCCAATGTGCTTTCAGATGTAAAAGACAATATTCACGAGCTTCTCGACATCAACCGCATGATGGTGGAAGGCCTGACCGAACAGCCCGAAATGCTAAACAGAATATTTCTTCAATGCGGAGAAAAGGAGTTCAAATTCATTGAGAAATCGGGATTTATCTTCGGTTTTTTGTTTGGGCTCATTCAAATGTTCATTTGGTATTATTACCCGTATTTGTGGCTCCTTCCTGTAGGGGGATTGGTGGTAGGATACCTTACCAACTTCTTGGCCCTCAAGCTTATTTTTCGCCCGATAAATCCAATAAAAATTGGTCCTTTCACCATTCAAGGTCTGTTCATGAAACGGCAAAACGAAGTTTCGAAAGAATATGCCCGCCTTCTATCAACCGAGTTGCTTACTTCAGAACGGATATTCGAGTTCGTTATCCGCACAAAAGGATTAGACCCCATTGCCGATTTGTGCAGAAAGCACGTAAAAGCACTGGTTGACACTGCGGCAGGCTCAACCCGAAAAACACTTATAAAACTGGCCATTGGCACAGTCAAATACGAACGAATCAAGCATCACGCTGCCGAAATGGTCGTAGATGCACTTCCATCCTCCTTAACGACAATGTTTAACTATGCCGATGACTCACTTAAAATTGGCGAAACATTGGAAGAAAAACTTAAATCACTATCCAAGCACGAATTTGAAGATGTCTTGCATCCCGTCTTTCAAGAAGATGAGCTAACACTTATTCTAGTGGGTGCGGTTTTGGGCGCTATTGCTGGGTTTATTCAGATGATTTTCGTGCTCTAAATCGTGTTTGACATACCAAAGAGCACAAGCCAAAACCCTACTTTTCGTTACTACAAATCCTTGATTAGAACTCTAAAATGACCTACAGACAAGGAAACATCAACGACATAGCAGGTCTGAAAAATCTAGCCTTAAAATCGTGGACACCTTTTAAAACCGAACTCACAACCGAAAATTGGCAAAGTCTTTTTGCCAGTATTAATAGTGATAAAACGTACATCGAACTTGTTGCGAATTCTCAGTGTATCGTCTGCGAAAACAACCGTACAGAAATCATTAGAATGGCATTTTTAGTTCCTCAAGGAAACCCAACCAACATTTATGATGAGAAATGGTGTTACATCAGATTTGTTTCGGTCCATCCAGAATTTGCTGGACAAGGAATTGGCAGACTGCTCACCGAAAAGTGTATTCAAATGGCCATTAACAATAAGGAGCAAACAATTGCTTTACACACCTCCGAAATGATGGGCAGTGCCATCCACATTTATGAAAGCTTAGGATTCAAAATACTGAGAGAGATAGACCAAAGACTTGGAAAAAGATATTGGCTTTACACACTCGATATTGCTTCACCAAACTGAATTATTGCGGAAAGTAAATACCCAGAAAGAGTGTTCCTATGTATTTCCCAAAACACAACCCAAAGATGAAAGTACATTTGCCTGAGATTTCTCAGCCATGACCGACATCCGTTCCCAGTTCCTTCTCAATCCAGACGTTATCCATCTCAATCACGGTTCTTTTGGTGCGTGTCCTAAGACCGTTTTTCAAGATTATCAGCAATGGCAATTGGCCTTGGAAACAGATACGGTCGAATTCTTTGCAAGACGCGGACCAGAACTTCTTTTCAACTCTAGAAAAGTGCTGGGTGAGTTTATCGGATGCGATGCGTTGGATGTGGTGTACGTTATGAATCCGAGCTATGCGTTGAACATCGTCATCAAAAGTTTCCCGATGAAGGCGGGTGATGAGATATTGACCACCGATTTGGAATATGGCGCCATGGATCGAACATGGAATTACTATTGCAAGAAAGCAGGCGCAGCGTATGTGCAATCAAAAATTACACTTCCTGTTTGCAGTAAAGAACAAGTGGTTGAGGAATTCTTCAAAGGCCTTATTCCCAGAACGACAGCCGTATTTATAAGCCACATTACCAGCACCACCGGATTCATTCTTCCAGTAGAAGAAATATGTGCCAAGGCCAAAGAATTAGGTCTAATCACCATTGTGGATGGCGCCCATGTACCAGGGCATCTTCCATTAGATCTTTCCACACTACAAGCAGATATTTACACAGGTGCGTGCCACAAATGGCTACTTACGCCCAAGGGTTGTTCGTTCCTGTATGTAAAACGAGAATTGCAACATCTGTTTGACCCATTGGTTATAAGTTGGGGCTATGAAAGCGATATGCCATCTAACTCTCAATTCATAGATTATCACCAATTGCAAGGCACTCGCGATTTTTCGGCCTTCCTCACAGTACCCAAAGCTTTAGAATTTAGGAAGATGTTTGATTGGACAACCGTTTCTGCTCAAGCAAGAAAAGTATCGCAGGCCAACTACCAACGGTTTTCCGAAGCCGCTAATGGAATGATGATGTGTCCTGTTTCGGATGATTTTTTGGGGCAGATGTGCAGTTTGCGAATAAACTGCCCAGATTTTACTCAATTAGGCGCACTACTCTACAGCAAATACAAGATTGAAATTCCAGTTTTTCCGCATGGCGATTATGTGTATATCCGCTACAGTTTTCAAGGATACAATACCCAGAAAGATCTGGATGTGCTGTTCGCGGCTCTGAATGAAATCAGAGCAACTACCAATCTACTCCGATAACTTCTCCATCACTCCGACCTTTTTCCTGTTTCCTCAAAAAAAAGACCCCATCCGCAGAACGCGAACAGGGTCGTAAAAGGTGAAGCGGCTGCCTCTCATCTCAGCCGAATGCTTCACCTATACTTTATGCACCTTATTTCTAATGCGACTTAATGTTTCGGGCGTAATTCCAAGCATAGAGGCGATGTATCTCAATGGAACATTCTTCAATAGTTTGGCATCGGTCTCCAACATTTTTCTATACCGGTCTTCTGGGCTCAGGCTCAAATAATCAACCACTCTGCCTTCCATATAACCGTAAATCTGGTCGGTAATCAATCGCCCCAAACGTTCCCATTTAGGGAAACGATTGTATAATATGTTCATGCTTTCATGGCTCATAACCAGCAATTCGCAATCGCTAATGGCCTGTATGTACGACATGGAAGGGCGTTGCAACGTAAAACTGGTGTGAGCCGTAACGATATTGTGTTTTGCCAACACCATTGTGGTCACTTCCTGTTCATTTATCTCATAAAAAGTGCGCACATACCCTTTCGTGATGAATCCGATATTCTTACAAACGATGCCTTCGTCAATGAAATATTCGCCCGCAGGAAGTGTCATTGGTTTGAAGTGAGACATAATCTCTTCCATCTCATCATCGGTAAAATAGATGATACCTTGAATGTAACTCTGCAAGGCAAATGAACCTTCTATTCTTTCAAGTACTTGTTCCATGCTTTTGAACTTAGAAATTGATATAAGTCAAATGTAATAGGGTTACAAGTGCGGTGATTTAAAACTAGGTTCGGATGGTTTATCTGTACTGATTTCGTCCCTAATTGGACGTGAGACGAATTGAAAACCGGTGGAAACCACAGTCAGCTATTTGGAGATTACCATCACCTATCCCGTACCAAAAACAAGGAATCTTCTTCCATTAGCTACTGATTATGTTGCAAAATAATGTTCTCATATATTTTCTGAAATTCGCCCCATAGAATTTACAATGCGCGCATTGTATCATTTAGACCATATCTAATGAGCCACCCAAAATATCCTCACCTATTTGAACCGTTAGACCTCGGTTTTACTACCATTCGTAACAGAACCTTGATGGGTTCTATGCACACGGGATTAGAAGAAGAAAAAGGTGGATACGAACGGATGGCAGCTTATTTCGGTGAGCGCGCAGAAGGTGGTTGCGGGCTTATCGTCACGGGCGGAATTGCTCCAGACCGTCATGGTTGGACAAGCCCATTTGCAAGCACTCTTTCTAACAAACGCACTGCTGAGAAGCACAAAGTCATCACAGAAGCCGTACACAAACATGATGGCAAGATTTGTCTTCAAATTCTGCACACAGGACGGTACAGTTACAGCCCGATTGCAGTAGCTCCTTCGGCTATTAAATCACCCATTTCCCCGTTCAAACCTTGGGCTTTAGGAAAAGGTGGAATTGAACGTACCATCAAGCATTTTGTGCGCTGCGCGAAGTTGGCGCAATACGCCAATTACGATGGCGTGGAGATTATGGGCTCTGAAGGCTACCTCATCAATCAGTTTATTGCCACTAAAACCAACAAACGAACAGACGAATGGGGTGGTTCTTATGAAAACCGTATTCGTTTTGCGCTGGAAATCGTTCGTAGAACCCGTGCTGAGGTTGGCACCAACTTCATCATCATTTTCCGTCTTTCCATGCTTGATTTGGTTCAAGGAGGTAGCACATGGCCAGAAGTGGTTCAATTGGCAAAAGAGCTAGAAAAAGCAGGAGTTACCATCATTAACACAGGTATTGGTTGGCACGAAGCGCGCATCCCAACAATCGGAACGATGGTTCCGAGAGCGGCTTTTACGTGGGTAACACGAAAGATGAAAAGCGAAGTTTCGATTCCGCTTATCACAACCAATCGCATCAACGACCCGAAAGTGGCCGAAGACATCATTGCCCGTGGCGATGCCGACATGGTTTCTATGGCGCGTCCGTTCTTGGCTGATTCACATTTGGTGAAGAAAGCGCAAGAAGGAAGAGAAGACGAAATCAATACCTGCATTGCTTGTAATCAGGCGTGTTTAGATCATGTTTTCCAACGGAAAATTGTGAGTTGTCTTGTCAATCCACGTGCGTGCCACGAAACGGAATTGAACTACACTCCTACTCTATCCAAAAAGAAAATTGCCGTTGTGGGCGCTGGTCCAGCTGGATTGGCCGCTGCCACCGTTGCTGCAGAACGTGGTCATTCGGTTACGCTTTTTGAAGCTGATAAAGAGATTGGTGGTCAGTTCAATATCGCGAAGCAAATTCCAGGTAAGGAAGAGTTCTACGAGACTATCCGTTACTTCAATACGAAGATTGAAAAACATGGCGTGGAGTTGAAATTGAATACGCGTGTTTCTGAAAGCGATCTTTCTGGCTTTGATGAAGTGCTGCTCGGAACAGGAATCACACCTCGTAAACCAAAAATTGAAGGAATTGAACATCCTATGGTGCTGAGCTACTTGGATGTGCTTCGCGATAAGAAACCAGTTGGTAAACGTGTAGCAATCATCGGTGCGGGTGGAATTGGTTTCGATGTGGCTGAATACCTAAGCCATGAAGGAAAATCGACCTCACTCGATCTTGCGGCTTTCCTTTCCGAATGGGGAATTGATGCAAAGAGTGAAGTTCGTGGTGGTGTTGAAGGCATGCAACCTCATCCTGAGCCATCTCCGAGAGAAATCTTCTTACTACAGCGAAAAGAAACAAAGGTTGGAGCTGGCTTAGGTAAAACCACAGGTTGGATTCATCGCTTGACGCTGAAGAACAAGAACGTTCAGATGATTAATAACGTTCAGTACGATAAGATTGATGACCAAGGATTGCATGCAACGGTGAACGGAAAACCGGAACTGTTTGAAGTGGACAACGTCATCATTTGTGCCGGACAGTTGAGCAACAACCAGATGTTTGAGCCATTGAAAGCGAAAGGCGTAAACGTTCATTTGATTGGAGGTGCGGATCTTGCTTCGGAGTTGGACGCCAAACGGGCCATCGACCAAGGTAGCCGATTGGCGGCAACGCTGTAAGGGCGTAAGGAATTACGCCCTATGATTCGTTTATCTAAGATGGTAATCAGGCTTATATTAAACGTATCGAAAACATGTTTTTAGGCACAGACACACAGATTTCCACAGAAAGAAAACTGATTATCTGTGCATAATCTGTGAAAATCCGTGCATCTGCGGGCCTGATAATGTAAAAAGGTCATTCGACTTCGGACGTATTTCCATACGTCCCTACGTTGTAATTTGCGGCCAAATGCTGAATAATTTCAAAACTCACCGACTTGCATGGCTGATTACAGCCGTTTACGGAACAGTGTTTTGCCTTATTTCGCTTGTAAACCATTACAATTTTCGCAGTTACGGGCTTGACTTGGGTATTTACACCCATGGAATTTATAGCTATTCGCATCTGCAATGGCATATCTTCACCCTGGGACTGGAAGGTCTGGAATTCAACCATTTAGGAAACCACTTCTCGCCAATTGTCGCGCTGCTTTCGCCTTTCTACTTCCTGTTTGGAAGTTACACGCTACTAATTCTTCAAATTGCCGCCATTCTTTTTGGTGGCTGGGGCGTTTACCTCTTTGCTAAAAAGCGATTAAAAGGTTGGCAACCTGAGCTAATTCTCATTCTGTTTTTCAGCATGTGGGGTATTTACTCTGCCCTAGCCTACGATTGGCACGCTAACGTGATGGCTGCCATGTTCGCGCCTTGGTTCATCCTTTTTTACGAACGAGGGGACACGAAAAAAGCCATTCTGATGTTTGCGCTCGTGCTCATTTGCAAAGAGAACATGGCCGTTTGGATGGCTGCCATCATTTCGGGACTGATTGTGCGCGACTTCTTCCTGAAACCCAAGGAACTGAACTGGAAACTGGGCGCTTCTCTACTTGGCACTTCCGTAATCTATTTTGGAATTGTACAGATGCTCATCATGCCTGCTTTGAACACAGCTGGCGTTTCTGATCACTTAGGAAATTACAGTCATTTAGGAGAAGGTCCGGCTGGAGTGATTAAGACCATGCTGACCAAACCTCGCCACATCTTTTATCTCCTTTTTGAAAGTTTGCAAGCAGACGAATTGACCTCCATGCTAAAGTCACAATTACATTTCATGGTGCTTGTTTCGGGCGGATTGGCACTCATTTATCGTCCGCATTATATCATTATGTTGGCGCCAATTTATGCGCAGAAACTGCTCTCTTCAAATCCCGCCCACTGGGGAGTTTATTCTCAGTATTCGATAGAATTCGCTCCTATCATTTGTCTGGCTTATGTGGAGTGGCTTCAGAATCTTTCCTTTGAGAAATGGAAGACACCCTTACTCATCGGCACCATCGCAACGGCTACGTTCTTCAATTGGCATCCAACACGTCCGAATACGGGGTTTTATCAAAGTGAGCATTACCAATCAGGTTTAGAGACAGATGCGATTTACGAAGCCTTGAGTCTGATTCCTGATGACGCCATCGTTTCAGCTTCAAATGTGATTGTTCCACATGTGGCAGGTAGGAAAAAGATTTACCTCTATCCTGTTGTAAAGGATGCGGATTATTTGGCCATTCTGACGCATGGACGAGACCTTTATCCTGTTGATAGCCTCGAATTTCCGAACAGAATGATGGAATTGAGAAGTGATTCCTTGAACGAAATCGTTTATGATGAGAACAATTTGCTCATCATCAAACGAAATTCTACTTCTGAAGGAAAGCAATGAAATCGGCTACAGAACGCTCTGGAATTTCCTCCATTGGAACGTGTCCCATGTTCTCGTAAATCAGCAATTCTGAATTGAGAATATCAGCGTGAAACTTGGGGGCAGCTTCCACATTTACCAAGCAATCCGAATCTCCCCACATGATGAGTGTTGGACACTGCACTTGTTTAATCTCCTCCGAGTAATCGTACGTGATTTGCTGCATTTTACCCATTAGCCCGCCACGGTTTCCTTCGCGAAGTAGAATATCAAAGTAGCGTTGCACCAACCCATCGGTAATCTTAGAATCATCATAATACACCACTTCTACCGACTTACGTACCAATGAACCGGGAGTGATATGTGTGATAACCGGCCTCAGCCAATCCAACTTTTGTAATTTAAAACTGATGGGCGTTGGTTGGTCGCCACGCGGATAACCACTGGCATCCAAAATGGCCAGCTTCTTCACCTTATCTGGATGATTGACAGCGTAGCTCCAAGCCATGTACCCTCCAAACGAATTGCCTGCCATGTAGCACGTATCAACATTCAACTTAACCAGAACATCCTCTATGAATTTTTGATAGCGTTCTCGTGTGTAAACGCCATTTGGTTCTGGACCAGTGAAGCCAAAACCGGGCATATCAAAACTTACAACGCGATAGTATTTTGATAGCTCTTCCGTCCAAGCTTCCCACGTGTGCAGCGAAGCAGCGGTTCCATGCAAAAGCACAACCGTCTCGCCTGTATCACCATTGATGCGATAATGCACGTTCATTCCATCCAATTCCAAGAATTGAGAGTTGTCGTAGCCGTATTTCTCAATGAGTTCCCCTACAGGAATATCGTCATGCCAAGAAGAAGCGATGTATCCGCAGAAAAGACCGAGGAGTCCGAGAAGAAGGTAGCCGATTACTTTTTTCATATGGAACTTGTGTCAAAAAACTAAACCACTATGGACTACAAGTCCATAGGTTTGGTTGACGACTAAAAGTCGTCTTTCATTCGATGATGAAATTATTGCCGCTATTATCGTCTGACCGCCTGTGATGCTCCAAGTATTCATTCACCATTTCATCAGT
>JAIOYP010000049.1 GCA_021741155.1 Flavobacteriales bacterium
AAATAAGACGAAAAGCAACCAATTACAATCATAAATGATTAATAATCAGATATTTATATTAACAATTATCGTGCAAAGACCGCACTACCATCTTCCTTTTTCGATTGTCTAAGCTTTTTGCTTAGTCCCGCTACTAGCGAAGAGCGAATGAGGAACATTAGGTTCCAGTTTCGAATGAATATTGAGAATGGACACTGCCAGACTGGCTGATTACCCAACTAAATCTCCTTGTGCCGATAAATCGTCACCGTTCCGGTAATCTTCCGAGGTTCAAACGTGTTGAACTTCTTTACAATGAACTGATAGACGTACATGCCCTGTTTTACAGACTTCAGTGTCTTGTAATCGCGGCCATCCCACTGCACCGCGTAATTGTCGGTTTGCCACACGAGGCTTCCCCATCGGTCAAAAATCTGAACGTTGTAGCTTTCGTATTCGAAGTTGTCTCCCACGGGCCCCCAGGTGTCGTTTTTGCCGTCTTCGTCAGGCGTAAACGCGTTGGGAATGTAGAAGGTAAACATCGGGTCAACCTCAACATAACGGAAGGTGGTATCGGCACAGCCGTACGCAGGGTCGTTGTAGGCAACAAGCATCACCAAATACGAGCCAGGGAGCTCATATTCATGCTCGGGATCTTCCTCATAGCTGATATTTCCTTCGCCAAAATGCCATTCGTAGGTAATGGCGCCTGTACTCAGGTTTTCAAACTGAACGTCAGGGTTTACAAACTCCTCAGGCTTAGAGCGAGTGGTAAAGGCAGCCACTGGAGATGGGATGAGACCAACAGCGGTTTCGCCCGTGGCGGTACATCCTCCAGCATCGGTTACCAAAACGGAGTAGTTGCCTGATGTAAGCATCGTGTTCCAGCCAGAAGCAGGAAGGTTTACCGAATAGATGGAAGCCGAATCGTTGATAGCCGACCAAGCGTATACGAAAGGTCCAGTTCCACCAATCATGGTAGCACGTACGGCACCGTTTCCGAGGTTGCAAGTATCTGGTCCAGAGGTGAGGTCAACACGGATTGGCAGTGGCGATATTACGGTAATAGTGGTATCGGCAGTACAACCACGGTTATCTGTTACTGTAACGGTGTAATTGCCTCCTTGGAGGTTTTGAATGCTTGCGGTGGTGGATTGAAGCGGGTTGCTCCAATGGTAACTGTACGGGGTAGAACCTCCCGAAGCCACAGCCGTTGCGGTTCCGTTCGATTCGCCTGCGCAAAGCACATCGGTGTGCGTGGCCGCGATGGTTGGCAACGCATTTACCGTAACGTTTTGAATGACAACCGCCACACAGCCATTGGCCGTATTTACACCTAAGGTTACAGGATATGTTCCGGCAGCGGCATAGGTATAGGTAGGAGCAATGAGGGTAGATAATCCGAGGTTATCGCCAAAATCCCATACTTGGGCGGCAATGCTTCCAGGCGTAACGGTGCTTTGGTTTTGGAACGTGGTTGGATTGCCCACGCACACAGCCGCAGCGGTAAATGCTGGCGTTGGAGCGGGGTGGATGGTAATAGGAGCGGTGAAGGTGGCAGCGCAGAAATCGGAAGTGAGAACTGCCAAGGTCACATCATAGGTTCCGGCCGTGGCAAAGGTGTACGATGGCGATGGTTGCGCAGCTGTACCCAAGCCGTCAAAGTCCCATACCCATTGCGAAATGGTAGCACCCGTGACGGAAGAATTATCGGTGAACACGGCAGGCGTTCCCACGCAGACGTTGGCCGTTGCGAAGTTGGCCGTTGGCGTAGGGAATGAGTTTGCCGGAAGCGTAATCATATCCGAACAGTTACCCGCACTGGCGGTAAGCGTAACGTTGTAAGCTCCGGGTGCCGCGTAAATGTGTGTAGGGTCTTGAAGCGTGGAGGTGGTTCCATCTCCGAAATCCCACAACCAATCGGTTAAGGTGCCTGTGGCGATGGTGGTTGCGTCAAAGAATTCGACTGCTGTTCCAGCGCATGCATCCACCACAAGGAAGTCTGCAACGGGTGCATCGCTCTGCGTAATGGTTACGTTATCGGTGCTTATGCAACCCGAAGCATCGGTTGCGGTAACGCTGTAGGTTCCTTGCGAAACGGTGATGGCAGCGGTGTTATTGCCCGTATCCCATGCATAGGTAGAACCGCCACTAGCCGTGATGGTGGTTGTTCCACCCACGCAATGACTCAACGCTCCTGTAAATGTGATGGCAAAAGGAGGCGTTTCTGTTACGATTGCTTGAGCAGTGCCAGGACAACCGTTGGCGTCTAGCGCTCCCACGTTGTACATTCCTTGCGTTACCGTGATGGCAGCAGTTGTACTATTAGCTGCATCGTCCCATATATAACTCACACCGCCACTTGCGGTAAGAGTAGTGGTTTGACCAGCGCAGTAGCTCAACGTTCCTGCAATGGTGATGGTTGGCGTAGGGAATTGAGCCGCATTGCTGAAAGGTGCACTTGGAGCAGAGGTACAGGTAAGGTCGCTTTCGGTAACGGTGTAGCTCGTTCCGAGTGTCATACCGCTGATGGCGCCACCCGCACCAACTGTTGGTCCGGCAGGCGTAAAGTTGTAGGTATTGGCTGCATTGTATGTGGTGATGGTGCTTGAACCAGCAGCCGTGCAACTGGCAGCAACGCTTGCAATGATGGGGTCAACCACCGAACCAGTGGCTGCACCGTTGCTAAAAGGGGCACTTGGAGGCGCGGCACAAGTGCCGGAGCCTGCGGTGAGGGTATAACTTGTTCCGGGTACCATGCCAGTGATGGCGCCACCAGCACCAACGGTTGGTCCGGCAGGAGCAAAGGTGTATGTTTCTGCTGCCACGTAATTAGTAACCGTGCTTGTTCCTGCTGATGAGCAAGTAGCGGGGGTGCTTGAGATTGTTGGAGTAACGGATGGTCCGCCACCTGCAACGAATGTGATAAGGATTGCACCTGCAACACCGTTGCCTCCCGGATCACCGCCACCTACGCCACCGTTACCGTAAGTTGTGCTAGGGCCAGCTCCTGCTCCTCCAGCTCCACCGTTTCCACTATTACCGTTGGACCCTGCTGTACCTGGTGTATTTGTTGTTCCTCCGCTGGCAGTTCCACCCGCGCCACCATTTCCAGGGCTTCCTTCAGAGCCGTCACCACCAGTGCCGCGTGCGCCTCCGTTAGCGGAAAGGTTCACCGGGTTTCCAAGGGCATCGGTTCCTGTTACGGTGGTATTTCCTCCGGCCACCCCATTGTCACCATCAGATCCGTCACCGCCTTCATCACCACCGCAACCACCTGCACCAATGCTGTATGTGAACATGGAGCCCGGTGTCACGTTAGCGGTAAAGCTGACGTAGCCACCGCCACCGCCACCACCACCACCTCGGGAGTCGTAAAAACCACCATTACTTCCACCGCCACGGCCACCGCCTCCTCCACCGCCTCCGTAGAGTTCTACCATTACACTCGTTACACCGCAGGGTACAGGAAATGCACCCGCCACTGGGGCAGCACCACATCCGGCAGGGCCAGTCAAGATAACGTCTTGCGCCAAAATGGTTGTGGAGCACAGAGCTACTAAAAAGGAGAATACACTAAAGGCTCTTAGCATAGGTTTTAGGTGGGTCTGTTTCAAGGGCGAAGAAAAGAAATTAGAAGCAAGGGGCTGCAATAGCGAACAATTAGAGTTACATCGGTCGAATATACCAACGGGGAAGATAGGCAGGCGTTGCTTTTATCAACACATGAATTAAAACATGTGTTGAGACCTTTGCACGGTAATTTTCCCCAAAAATGACTGTAGGCCATGATTGTAGGCCATGATGCCGCCAAAAGCCAAGAGTGGGATGAGCAATCCGAAATCGATAGAGATGGGTTTATTGGAGAAGAGTAGTTTTTTCATGACGGTAGGTTGGGGCTTGATGCCCTTATTTGGTTAGGGCTTGATGCATCAAGCCCTTACATGGTTGATTATTTTATCTATATCCTGTTCATTCATACACTTAAAATGTCCCTTCGGACAAGCATCAAATCCAATCTTGCTGCACGGCCTGCAATCCAGTCCATTTACTTCAGATATATAGGATTGCTTGCTTTCAGCTAAATAAGGATACATCCCAAACTCGGGAATTGTATTTCCCCAAACCGAAATAATTTTCTTGTTGAACGCTGCCGCAATGTGCATCATGCCTGTGTCGTGCGTGAACACAACTTCAGCGTGCTTTACCAACCAAGCCGATTCTGCTAATGAATGCGTTCCGCAAGCACTATGAATCTGAGCGGTTGATTGCGTCATTACCTCACTGGCAACTTCCGCATCTTCCTTCCCTCCTATTAAAATGATTGGTCGGTTCAATCCGTTGCACAGTTCCACTAACTTACCAACGGGCAATTGCTTGGTTTTAAACTTAGCTCCGATAACCAAGGCCACAAATCCATTCGCAAACCCTTTGGAGATGGTTGGTTCCGCGAAATCAGCAGGGAAAAAGAATTCAAGTCCTTTTCCGTCTACTTCAATTCCCAATGGTTTGAGTGTTTCGAGGTAACGGTCAACGATATGAACAGCGGGCAGTCGGTCAACTTTTAAGTTCACCTTCAACCATTTCTCTACATTCAGTTTATTGAAAGCAAGCCATTTTCCACCAACCAGCGTTCTGAGAATCCGCGTTCGCAGATTATGGTGCAAGTCAATAATTAAATCTGGGTTGAATGCGCGCAATTGAGTTGCCAATTCATTCAAACTATCTCCGAGAAGAAACACGCCATTTATATGAGGATTCGGTTCCACCAACTCCACGTATTGCTTCTTGGTCACAAAACGAATATCTGCTTCGGGATACTTCTTTCGCAACACGCGCACCACAGGTGTTGTGAGAACAATATCCCCAATGGAACTGAAACGAATGATGAGGATGCGCTGCATGTGTGGCAAATATAACCTTGCCTCTGCCGTTTGTCACGCTGACGGAAGAAGTGTCTCATATACTTATGCCTCAACGCTTCCTACCGGAAACTGACCTCTTTATCTACTTTTGCCGCCATGCACCTCATAGACACACACGCACATCTATATAGTGAGCAGTTTGATGCCGACCTGTCCGAAGTGATAGAACGTGCAGCTCAGAACGGTGTGCAGCGCATTCTTCTACCAAATGTTGATAGCAATTCTACCGAGCGCCTTTGGAATGTGGTGAATGCCTATCCCGAACGTTGCTTTCCCATGATGGGTATTCATCCATGCTCGGTAAATGAATCGATTGCCGCTGAATTGAGACATGTAGAAACCGAACTCGCCAAAGGAAAATATATTGCCGTTGGAGAAATTGGTATCGACCTATTTTGGGACAAGACATATATAAAGGAGCAAATTGCTGCATTTGAGCAGCAAATGGAATGGGCCAAAGAATTGAATTTGCCCATTGCCCTCCATTGCCGCGACTCGTTTGATGAGATTTTTGCTTCTGTAGAAAAAGTACAAGATGGCGGTTTGCGAGGTGTTCTGCATTGCTTTACGGGAAATGAAGCACAAGCCAAACGCACCATCGACCTTGGTCTTCATATTGGTTTAGGTGGCGTTCTCACTTTTAAGAATAGTGGCGTTGCCGATGCGGTGAAAAACGTTCCGATGGAGAAGATTCTTTTGGAAACAGATTCGCCTTACCTCGCTCCCACCCCTTTTCGCGGCAAGCGCAACGAAAGTGCCTACACAAAATTGGTGGCAGAAAAATTGGCGGAAGTGAAAGAAATCTCCATTGAAGAAATTGCCAGCATCACCACGGCAAATGCCGAAAGACTTTTCAATCTTTGAGCATGTCCAAACCCAAGGTTCTCATTATATATACAGGCGGCACCATCGGTATGATTCGCGATGAGAAGACTGGAACCCTCATCCCTTTCCGTTTGGAACGAGTGGTAGAGTCCATTCCATCCATCCTTGAATTAGGAATTGAGATTCATTCCATGGAACTGGATGAAATCATCGATTCATCCAACGTCACCCCCTCAGTTTGGATTGAGTTGGCAGAAATTATAAGAGTAAACTACAACGACTTTGATGGTTTTGTAATCCTTCATGGCTCCGATACGATGGCTTACAGTGCTTCGGCTCTCAGCTTTTTGCTCGAAAACTTAGGCAAACCAGTCATCTTCACAGGAAGTCAGCTACCAATTGGATTACCGCGGACAGATGCTCGTGAAAATCTGATTACCGCGCTTACCATCGCTGGCATGCGCAACAAGGATGGCCGATCGCTAATTCCTGAAGTGTGCATCTATTTTGAGGATAGACTCTATCGCGGAAACCGTACCTATAAGTACAACTCAGAGAATTTTGACGCGTTTATTTCACGTAACTATCCGATTTTGGCCGAAGCGGGCGTTCGTATCAGAATCTTTGAAGAAAGGTTGCTTGCACAATCAACCAAGGATTTTGTCGTTCACAAAACCTTGAATCAGAATGTGGCTGTTCTAAAACTTTTTCCTGGGCTCGCGCTCCAACACTACCCTAAACTTTATAAAGACTCGCGCATTGAGGTCGTTATAATCGAAACATTTGGCTCCGGAAACGGTCCAACCAGTGGGGATTTCCTACCAGCGGTGAAAGAAATGATTGACAATGGCATCCTTGTTTTGAACATTACACAGTGTCGAGAAGGAAGAGTGGAGATGGGAAAATACGAGACCAGCGAGAAATTATTGAGCCTTGGAGTAATCAATGGAGCCGATCTCACGTTCGAATCTGCCATTACAAAAGCGATGTTTGTTCTCGGACTGACAGACAATTTGAATGAACGAAGACATTTACTAACAACTGACCTTAGAGGTGAAATGACGCTTTAATGATTGATCCTTGGCCGAATGACATTTTTTGTAATTTGCGCGCCAATTTGGGGGATACGTAGGACGGGAGAAGTGGCCGAGTGGCTGAAGGCGCACGCTTGGAAAGCGTGTAAACCCCAAAAGGGTTTCGAGGGTTCGAATCCCTCCTTCTCCGCAAGGATAGAAAAGTATAGATTTGTAATTGTTAACCATAAATAATAGTTGAAGAACTAACCACGATCAGAATCATGAAAAAGTTGTTTGCCCTTATCACCTTCGCTGCAGTTTTGAACTTCAGCTATGCTCCTGTAGTTGTTGCTCAGGAAGACACTACTAAAACAGAAGCTGTTGAAGCAAGTGCTGAAGAGGCGGCAGAAGCCGCTCCTGCAGAAGCCTCCACTGACATTGAAGAAGCCGAAGAAGCACCTCAGAGCTTTCACCAAACATTGAAAACCAAATTCATCGAAGGTGGCGCTGGTTTCATGGGAGTTGTTCTTTTGGTATTGATTCTTGGTCTTGCACTTTGCATCGAGCGTATCATTTATTTGAGCCTTGCTACTGGCAACTCAGATAAACTTTTGGGAGAAATTGAAAGCAGTCTTAAATCAGGTGGTGTTGAGGCCGCAAAAGAAGTTTGCAGAAACACGAAAGGACCTGTAGCTAGCATTTTCTACCAAGGACTTAACCGAAAAGATGAAGGTCTTGACATGGTTGAAAAATCAATTGTTTCTTTTGGATCGGTTCAAATGGGTCTATTGGAAAAAGGTCTTTCTTGGATTTCTCTTTGTATCGCACTTGCCCCAATGCTTGGTTTCATGGGAACCGTAATTGGTATGATTGATGCATTTGATGCCATTGAAATTGCTGGAGATATCTCTCCATCGTTGGTTGCAGGAGGTATCAAGGTGGCTCTTTTGACCACAGTATTCGGTCTAATCGTTGCGATGATCCTTCAAGTATTTTACAACTACCTTATCGCAAAAGTGGATAGTCTTGTTAATGACATGGAAGGTGCTTCCATCACATTCATGGATATCCTTGTGAAAAGCAGCAAATAATATTGCTAATAACTAACCGTTAAACAAAGAATCATGGCAGATTTCATGACAAACTATGGCATCATCATCTGTTACATCCTTTTGGCTGTAGCGGTTTTGGCGGCCGTTGTTTTCCCAATCATCCAACTCATCCAGAATCCGAAAGGTGCTAAGGGCGCATTGGTAGGGCTCGGAGCGCTAGTTTTGGTTTTGGGAATATCATATGCACTCTCTTCTGATGTTGTTCCTGCGGATTTGGCAATCACTCCAGCAGGCGCCAAGCAGGTTGATACAGGGCTTTATGCCTTCTATATCCTCTCTGCTGTTGCAGTAATTGCTTTGGTCTATTCTGAAGTAGCTAAACTATTCAAGTAATGGCTCGTTCGAAAAGACAAATACAAGAAATCAATGCCGGCTCAATGGCCGACATTGCGTTCCTGTTGCTTATTTTCTTTCTGGTTACAACGACAATGGACGTGGACACTGGTTTGATGCGTGTACTTCCTCCACCTATTTTGGAAGATGTTCCACCACCGCCACCAGTTAAAATGCGAAACGTATTCGTTGTGCTTGCCAACTCGCAAGACTACCTTTTGGTAGAAAACGACTACATGCAAGTGGAGGATTTGAAAGACGCTGCAAAGGAATTCATCATTGGAAAACCAGGAAATCCAGGAGATGAGCGTTTTCCTGAGTTTAAGGCTTCACAGGATCCGCTTATCGTAAAGTATTTCGGACCGAATTATCCAATCTCTAAACAGATTATTTCGCTTCAGAATGACAGAGGCACTTCTTATCAGCTTTATATTGCCATTCAGGATCAGCTTGCTGCTGCCTACAGCGAAGCAAGAAATGATGTTGCTATTAACAAGTTCGGCAAGACATACAATGAACTGAAGGATAGTAAAAGTGCGGTTGACAACGATAAGGCCAAGGCTATACGAGCATTGATTCCACAGAGAATATCGGAAGCAGAACCAAAAGAAATCGGAGGCTGATGCAGATTAGAAAAAAAGGTAAAAAGGAAGTTCCGCCAGTATCAACAGCTTCGCTGCCCGATATTGTTTTCATGCTATTGTTCTTCTTCATGGTTACTACCGTGATGAGAGAAACGTCATTGAAAGTGACTCACGTTATTCCAAAGGCGAAAGAAGTAGCCAAATTGGAGCGTAAATCATTGGTAGCTTATATTCATATTGGCCCGCCACTAAAGCCGCTTCAATCAATTTACGGTACAGAGCCTAGAATTCAGTTGGATGATGCTTTCGCACTTCCATCAGACATTCCAACTTTCGTTGAATCAGTGAAATCACAAACGGACGAAGCAGAAGTTCCATTACTTACGTATTCGCTCAAGGTGGATGCGAAAACAAAAATGGGAATTGTGGTTGACGTAAAGCAGGAACTTAGAAAAGCAAATGCATTGAAGATTAACTATTCAACAAGCAAGGCTATCGATAAAGCATCGCGATAATTCTTTTGTTTACGAGAATTGAAAAAAGGGAATCGGAATCGATTCCCTTTTTCATTTTCCACCACCCCTTTTCAAGACCTCTTAGGTCTTATTTACTTGGGTTTGCTCATACTGTTTGAACAGGTACAAAAGCATCAAACAAAACATCAAGGAAAAGGCTGCAATGGTAGGATTGCCTGTTCCTGCACTTTCTAATGCTGACTCAATATAATTATGCTGAATTCCGTATGCCATTCCAACCGCCAGAGCGTTATTCGCAAAATGTGCAATAATTGGATACCACAAATTTCCGCTCCAATAAAAAAGGTAACCCATGGCAACCCCCATCAACATACGAGGAACAAAACCTAGGAACTGCATATGAATAGCACTGAAAAGAATTGCAGCAAGCCAAATGGCCGCATGGGGATTAACCACCTTTTGAAGTCCACGCTGCATGATTCCCCGAAAAATTAGCTCCTCACCAATTGCTGGTAACAAGCCTACCATTATTAGGTTCAAAATTAGCAAGCCAACATTCGGCATATCCAAAAACAGCTTGGTCATTTCTCCAGCCTGAGACTCCTTTCCTTCCAGCCAATCGCCCAAAAAGGTAGGGAGATTCCAGCCAGCATTCCATTCTGCTAAGTAGTTAACAAGTGGAAAAGCAACCATAAAGAAGGCAATACAGATCATTACTAATTGCCTCACTGGACTTCTAAAAAGCGCTTTGACATTTCCCCAAGAAGACGAAACCCAGAGATAAATGACGGATGGTACAATCAGCATTCCAACACCTTGAAGCAGTTGCATTGTGCGCAAAGCAGGAATCAACTCCGGGTTGCTCATATCATCCAAAAGATTCGGTTGTGTCAGAAGAGGAACTCCCAAAAACAACTGAGAAATGACAAAGCCTATAAATGAGAAAACGGAAGCCCCTGTAACTATCAGCAGCAACAAGAACAAAACTCCGTTTAGCGGAGAACGTTGCACGTAAGCTCGTAGGGAATCAGTCAAACTGAGAATAAGTAAATTTGCAACCGTTTTTAAGGATGGTAAAGATAGGAGATATAGAGGTTGGGGAATTTCCGTTGTTGCTTGCACCAATGGAGGATGTGAGCGACCCTCCTTTCCGTGCTGTTTGCAAGGAAAACGGAGCAGATGTGATGTACACCGAATTTATTTCTGCTGAAGGATTAATTCGAGATGCCGCCAAAAGCGTTCAGAAACTCGATATTTTTGAATATGAACGTCCTATTGGGATTCAAATATTTGGAGGTGATATAGATGCGATGAGGGAATCTGCAGAGATTGCTACGGCTGCCAAACCCGACATCATCGATATCAATTACGGTTGCCCAGTTAAGAAGGTAACATGTAAAGGTGCTGGTGCCGGTATTCTAAAGGATATCCCTAAAATGGTGAGAATGACAGCTGAAATTGTCAAAAGCACTCATCTTCCCGTTACAGTCAAAACCCGATTGGGATGGGATACAGAAACCATGTATGTGGAAGAAGTGACCGAACGTTTGCAGGACGTGGGAGTGAAAGCCATCAGCATCCACGGGCGAACAAGAGTCCAGATGTACAAGGGCGAAGCTGACTGGACCCTTATCGGAAATATCAAGAACAATCCAAGGATTCACATTCCCGTTTTTGGAAATGGTGACGTGAATAGTCCTGAAAAAGCCAAGCAAATGCGTGATCAATTTGGCGTAGACGGCATTATGATCGGCCGTGCCAGTATTGGATATCCTTGGATTTTTAACGAGGTAAAACATTTTCTCAGAACAGGCGAACACCTTGCTCCTCCTTCCATTGATGACCGCGTGAATACGTGTTTGAAGCACTTTGATTTTTCAGTAAAATGGAAGGGAGATATAGTTGGTAACGTGGAAATGCGAAGGCATTACGCTAACTACTTCAAAGGCTTTCACGGATTCAAGCAGTTTCGCATGCAATTGGTCATGTCCAACAACAATGACGAAATCAAGCAAATCCTAGAAGATGTTCGCCAATATTATCATCAGCTGGAAGTAGAATTAGCTTGATTCCAGTTTCCTGTTGACGCCAAGATGATTCCACTTTGCTTTACTTAGGTATATTTGACTTTTTCCATAAAACCAAACGTATGAGGCAACTGATACAACTAAAGTTTCAATTCGTATTTACACTTGTAATCGCACTTTTCGTGTCTGTGGGTTTTACGCAGGCTCAAGAATTTAGCGGAACGATAACCGATTCCAATAGTGGCGAACCACTTTTTGGGGCAAGTATAGTCCTCACAGGAACAGCAGTGGGTTCTACTACCGACTTTGACGGGAAATTCAAATTCAATGCAGGGAAACAACCTCCTTTTCAGGTGACCGTGTCCTACATTGGTTATTTGAAGCAGGACATCCAAGTCACATCACTCGCTCCACTAACCGTCAAACTTGCCACAGATGCTGTAATGCTCGAAGGTGTTGTTGTAACTGATGTACGTGTTTCGGAGAAGCAAAAAGAGTCTGCCCTTACGGTAGAAACCATGGACATCATTGCCATTAAGGAAACACCAGCAGCCAACTTTTATGACGGATTAGGAAACTTGAAAGGAGTTGATTTAACGGCTGCTAGTATCGGATTCAAGGTAATTAACACACGTGGTTTCAATAGCACTTCACCTGTTCGCTCGCTTCAAGTAATTGATGGAGTAGATAACCAATCCCCAGGTCTGAACTTCAGCCTTGGTAACTTCCTTGGTTCCTCCGAACTGGATGTTCTGAAGGTTGATATTGTGCAGGGCGCTAGTTCCGCATTTTATGGCCCAAACGCGTTTAATGGTGTGATTGATATGAGGACTAAAAGTCCATTTATCAAACCGGGTTTAGAGGCTCAGATTAAGATTGGAGAACGAAACTTAGCTGAGGCAGCCATTCGTTGGGCGCAAGTTATCAAGAACAAAGCAGGAGAAGACAAGTTCGCTTATAAAATCAATCTATTCTATCTACAAGCCAATGATTGGGAGGCAGACAACGTTGATCCAGTATTCGACTTGGGCATTCCGGCCAATAATCCGGGTGGATATGATGCCGTAAACCGTTACGGTGATGAAGATCTTGCCGGAGGAAACGACTACTCAACACAAATTGCAAATTATCCTGGACTAGGTACTTTCTTCCGAAGAGGATACATGGAAAAGGATTTGGTTGATTACAACACCCGAAATTTCAAGGCGAATTTGGCCATGCACTACAGACTTAAGCCAGATGTTGAATTGATTTATTCCTTCAATTTTGGTTCTGGGACTACAGTTTACCAAGGCCAGAACCGATTTTCACTAAAAGACATGCTGTTTTTCCAAAACAGGATTGAAATTGCAAAGAGAGACCGATGGTTTGTTCGCGCATATTCAACAAATGAAGATGCAGGAAAATCCTACGATGCTGTTGTTACTGCCTTTAAACTGCTAAATAATCAGCGAACACTTGAAAAATACAATACGGCTTATGCCAACTATTGGACTTTCAATATCCGACCTGAGGTTAGACAGCTTCTAGCCGATAATGGAATTACAGGAGTATTAATCGGACGCGAAGACGAGGTGCAAGCAATACTGAACCAGCATCCTGACCAACTTGCAGCTTGGCATCAGCAGACTGCAAATGCATTAGAGGACGATCCGTTACAAGGCTATCCTAATCCGGGAAGTCAAACCTTCAACGAGCTGTTTAATGAAATAACTACTACAGTTTACACCGACAATAAGTTGGATGGAGGCGGTTCTCGATTCTACGACAAATCTGCGCTCTATCACCTTCATGGAGAATATAAACTGGATCCATCCGTTAAAGGTACCGAGTTGGGACAGTTCACCTTTGGTGCAAACGGACGACTTTACGCTCCAAATTCACGCGGAACCATTTTCGATGAGATGCGAATCGCTAGAGGATCGGAATCTGTTTTCTGGTATAAAGACCCAACAACGCAAGAAAACGTCTATCGAGATTCTGCTGTTTACGACACAACATTCAGGAAAATATTCAATTGGGAATTTGGGGTTTATGCCGGATGGGAGCGCAAGTTTTTCAAGGATAAACTAAAGATTAGCGCAGCTCTGCGAATGGATAAGAACCAAAACTTCCCATTCGTATTTTCTCCAGCGGCATCATTGGTTTATATGCCAAATAAAGACCACACAATCCGAGGTGGGTTCTCTTCTGCCATCCGAAATCCAACTTTAGCTGACCAATATCTTTATTATGATATAGGCCGTGCCATTCTGATTGGCAATATCAATGGCTTCCAGGATATGATAACTGTCGAATCCTTTATTGATTATTTGAATGCTGGAGCAGGAGCAGGTAACGACACGATTCTAGATTATTTTGACATTGCTCCCATTGTACCAGAGAAGGTGAAGACTGGTGAAATAGGTTACCGTGGTTTCTTTTTAGGCCATCTTTATGTTGATGCCTCTTATTATTTAAGTTTTTACGATGACTTTATTGGTTATAATTTGGGTATTCAGACCACATTTGACACCATTCTATATCTTCCAATCTCACCACAAGCATACCGAGTGGCTGCCAATAGCACCAATCAGGTAATTACGCAAGGTGCTTCAATTGCGCTTAGTTATTTCTTCAAAAATAAATACACCGTAACAGGCAATTACTCATGGAACAAGCTTCAGAAAACAAATGCAGATGACCCAATCATTCCTGCCTTTAACACCCCTGAGCACAAATTTAACCTTGGGTTTTCAGCACGTGACCTTGGAAAAGCAAAACTCGGCCACTTCGGATTCAGTATGAACTACAAATGGATTCAAGGATTCATTTATGAAGGCTCTCCGCAGTTTACTGGTCTCGTTCCAACCTATGACATGTTTGATGCTCAGGTCAGCTATCGAATTCCGAGCAATTTTGTCACGTTCAAATTAGGTGTTTCCAACCTCTTCGGAATCAAGCCATTCTTTGATGAAGGAACTGCAGGTGAGCGATTTGAAAACGCATTCAACAATAAAAACATACAAGTCTATGGCGGACCAAAGGTAGGCCGTATGGCATACTTGTCTATTTTATTCGAGTGGAACTGATCTTTTATTACCTTTAAACCTTAAACCTTTTTTAAACTAAAAACACCATGAAAAAACTACTACTCTCTTTCTTAACCCTTGGGCTGAGCGCTGGGCTTGCTCAAGCTCAAGTCCGTTATCTGGACGAAGTGTATACAGATGTTACTACCACAACTGATGTGCAGTTCGGAACCAACTACAATTTCCTATTGGGTACTCCAGCTCCCAACTTCCTCCTGAAAACAGATATTTATCGTCCCACAGGAGATACCGAAACAGGACGTGCTGCTGTAATTGTGCTTCACACTGGAAACTTCCTTCCGAAGTATTTGAACCAAAGCCCAACTGGAAACAACAAGGATAGTTCTGTCGTTGTTTCTGCCGAGCTTTTTGCGAAAAGAGGTTATGTAGCTTTTGCTCCTGCGTATCGTTTGGGTTGGAATGCTACCACTACCGATCCTGTAACAGGTGCTGACGTGCGCAGAGGAACACTGCTCACAGCCGTATTTCGCGCCATTAACGATACAAAAGCGTTGGTGCGTTACATCAAAAAAACAGTGGCTGAAGATGGCAATCCT
Source organism: Flavobacteriales bacterium (assembly GCA_021741155.1). Classification (GTDB taxonomy): domain Bacteria; phylum Bacteroidota; class Bacteroidia; order UBA10329; family UBA10329; genus UBA10329. The sequence continues at coordinate 14,906 of JAIOYP010000049.1, forward strand.
TACGGCATAGACCCTGATAAGATTATCATTTACGGTCATGGATCAGGAGGGTACATCTCTCTTGCCTACGGTTCGCTCGACAGAATAGAAGAGCTTGAAAACGAGGCAAGCGGTAAATGGTTAAGTACTGTGGATGTAGCTCAATACGGATATGTGGCGGGAGAATTGTACATAAATTCAGCAGTGGTTGGAGACGTTGATGGATTCGGTGGGGTTTACAATGACACAAACAACTATGGTTACTCAAATGATGTTGCTGCTTGTGTTAACGTAGGAGGTGCTTTAGGCGATTCTGCTTGGATGGAAGTAGGTGAGCCACCTATTATTTCATTCCATTGTCCTGATGATGGCTTTGCGCCATTTACCCAAGGAATTGTAATTGTACCAACAATCCAACAAGCTGTTGTTGACGTGGTTGGTAGCCGCTGGGCTATTGGCCGCGCCAACGACCTAGGAAACAATGACGCGTTGTACAACGGAAAGGTTTACAACGACCCATACACCGTAGCCGCAGAAACTGCTTTGGCATCAAGCCACGCATCTCTTGGTTTGAACCCTGCTGATTACAAAGGTCTATTCCCATTCCTAAGACCTACAATTGCATGGCCATTCCAAGAATCTTCTCCATGGGATTGGTGGGATGAAGCAACCGTTATTGCTGCTGCAAGTCCATTGGTTGGAGCTACAGCTGCACAAGCGATTCACACAAATGGCGTGAGCGGAAGTCCAACTATGTCTTCTGTTCAAGGAAAAACATATTTGGATTCTATCCAAGGTTATTTGGCACCAAGACTACGTGAGCTTTTGATGCAAGATGTAAGTGTTGAAGAAACTGATTTCGTTAACAGCAACATGTTTGTTTATCCTAACCCAGCCAATGATTATTTGGTGGTTAAGTCTAACGAAGGAATCCGAATTACTGATGTTGAAATCTTTGACATCACTGGTAAAATGGTAAGAACTGAGAACGGTCTGAACAAATTGAGCCATCAAATCAATGGTATCGATCAATTGCCTTCAGGTCTTTATCTTGTGAAAGTGACAACCGACCAAGGTCTTATTACTCGCAAAGTATTTGTTGACTAATACATAAAGTTCAACTTTTTGAGAACCCCGTTACGCAGAAGCGTGACGGGGTTTTTTATTTTGCAGCGTCTTACATGCACCTGAATTCCTTCCTCAACAAATGGCTTCCCTATCTGGCAATTTTGCTGGTGTACGCCTCTGGGGCTAACTTGGATATTATGGAAGTAGATGCTGCTCAGTACGCAAGCATTTCGTTAGAAATGTTGAAGTCGGGCGAATACCTGCAGGTGCTGGATCGGAATGTAGATTACCTCGATAAACCTCCACTCCTCTTTTGGCTTTCGGCCTTGAGCATGAAGCTATTCGGAATCGGAAATTGGCAATACAAGCTGCCGTCTATCCTCTTCAGTTTTATTGGAATTTTGAGCACATATAAGCTGGGAAAGCGATTGTACTCTGAAGAAATTGGCCGTCATGCCTCGTGGATTATCGGCAGTTCGCTGGCGATGGTGATGATAAACAACGACATCAAAACTGACACAATCTTGGTTTCAGCTATCGTATTTTCCATTTGGATGATGGTGAGCTACTTGGAAACGAAGCAATGGAGCTACCTATTAGGCTCTGCGGTTGGCATTGCAGCAGCCATGCTTACAAAGGGTCCAATTGGGTTAATGATGCCTGTTTTGGCCGTTGGAGGTCATGTGGTTTTCAAACGTCAATGGAAATTACTTTTCGACTGGCGTTGGGGGGTTCTACTCCTTTTACTTGGAATCCTCCTCATTCCAATGTGTATAGGGCTTTATCAGCAGTATGGAACCGAGGGCCTCAAATTTTATTTCTGGACACAGAGTTTTGGTCGCATCACGGGCGAAAACGAGTGGCGCAACGATACGTCTCCTTTATTCTTCACGCACATCTTCCTTTGGTCTTTCCTTCCTTGGACACTGCTCTCCATTGCTGGACTATTCATTGAGCTTAAAAACGCCCGAAAAGGAATTTCCGAAAAAAATACTGAGCTCTACCTCATCAGCGGAATTGTTCTAGTATGGGCGGCTTTGTCTCTCTCCAAATTCAAGTTGCCGCATTACATCTTCGTGGTGTATCCACTTATAGCCATCCTTACGGCAAAGCATATACATGGTCTGAAGCGGTTTATGCTTTGGAGTCGTGTACAACTGGTCTTAACTGTTTTGGTCTCAGTGACCATGGCCGTTCTGCTTTTGTACTGTTTCCCTGAAGGAGGATGGCAGATTCCGATGGTACTGATTGTACTAGCAGCCGCGAGCGTTATCTGCTTTTTCAACGCTGAGAGGGTCAAACAGGTTATTGTTCCCTCTTTCATTAGTGCCATCGCCATTGGGTTTGGACTGAACTTGCATTTCTATCCTCAATTATTGCCGTATCAAGCTAACGCGCAGGTTGGAAAATGGGTAGTAGAAAACGAGTTGACTGACAGTGAGTTTTTCGGGTTTTCGACCGGTGGTCGAAGCTTAGACTTTTACGCCCAACGCATTATTCCATGGAAACAGGATGCCGCATCATCCATTGAATCCATCAAGCCAGAAACTGTGGTGTACGCCAACGAAGCGCGTTATCAGGAACTTCTAACATTCGGAATGAAGCCAAAACGAGATTCAGTTCTTCAGAATTTCGAAGTACAGAACCTCAACTTAAAGTTCCTCAACCCAAACACACGGGAACAAGCTTTGAAAAAGAATTACTTGCTTTTTTACTAGACGGTCAGTTGCCGATACGCGATATACGCCATCAGCCCCGTGCCTACCTCTAAGCACTTTTCGTCCACATTAAAAGTTGGAGTGTGCAATCCTGAAATCAGTCCTTTAGATTCATTCCGAACGCCTAATCGGTAAAAACAACCTGGCATGTGTTGTGTGTAGAAGCTGAAATCCTCACCCGTCATGCGCATATCAAGATCAACCACATTTTCTTCTCCGAGGTAATCTTTGGCAGCGCTTTGGGCAAAAGCCGTCAACGTTTCATCGTTATAGACAAATGGATATCCGACATCAACCCTAAAATCGCAGGTGGCTCCCATCGAAGAAGCCATTTCCTCGGCCATTTTCTTCATGATGATATGCGCTTCCTTGCGCCATTCTTCATCCATGGTGCGGAATGTGCCTTGTACTTGCACTTCGTTTGGAATCACGTTGGTGGCACCATTGGCATGCACGCTTCCGAAAGAAAGCACGCACGGAACGCCCGGTTTGCATCTTCGGCTAACCACTTGTTGCAAGGCAACGATGATGTGAGAAGTGATAAGAACAGGGTCAATAAGATAATGCTGTAATGCGGCATGGCCACCCTTTCCCTTCACCGTAAAATAAACCTCATCTGCCGAAGCCATGTACATTCCCGAACGGAAACCAACCTTCCCTACTTCTAACTCTGGTAAAACGTGTTGCCCCAAGATTGAACTTGCCTTCGGGTTTTCCAACGCGCCTTCCTTAATCATGAGCGATGCTCCGCCAGGCAGTCTTTCCTCTCCTGGTTGGAAGATTATTTTTACCGTTCCTTCAAACTCATCGCGCAGCGAATGAAGCGCTTTTGCCACACCCATCACGCACGAAGTATGCACATCGTGACCGCAAGCATGCATAACGCCTTCGTTCTTTGATTTATAAGGAACATCATTGGCCTCCAAAATTGGCAGGGCGTCCATGTCTCCACGCAGTGCAATCACCTTGGATGATGGTTTCTTACCTTCGATATGTGCTACAATTCCCGTCTCAACAAACCCATTTTTGTAAGGGATTCCCCATTTATCGAGTGCAGCGGTTACAAACTTGCTGGTTTCAAACTCCTTAAACGAAAGCTCAGGATTGGCATGCAAATGCCTACGGATGTCAAGAATTTCGCTTGCATTCTCGGCAACGATATGTTTGATTCTATCCTTCATCACTTGCTAACTAATAGTTTGATGGAGGCCAAAAGCATCACGACTCCGAATACTTTTTTGACCACTTTTTGATCAATGGAAATAGACAATTTGCTACCGAAATACGCCCCGATGAAAAAGGTGATGCAAAGAATGGCCGCTGCACCAATATTGACCTGTCCGGCCTTGTAATAGTTGTAAACCGCCAAAATTCCGATGGGTGGAATCATCATGGCAAGGCTGGTTCCTTGCGACATGTGTTGACCGTAACCAAGAAAAAAGACGAGGGCTGGTACGATAAGTATTCCACCTCCCACTCCTACAAACCCACTGAGCATGCCTGCTGCTACTCCGATTAGTAGCAGGATGATAATTGTTGTAACCGTCATTTTAGGAGTGTTAAGTTCGCTCATGCTAAAAATCCATACTCAAAGAAAAGTACCAAAAACCATCGTTAATCTTTCTGTTCTCCACACCCCAAGCATAATCGATACGAATAAAATAGCCTAGGAATTTGGTTCTCGCTCCAAGTCCAAATCCGCCAACAATTGGCTCTCTTCTGTTCTTAACCGTAATGAGTACCGAACCTTGCTGAACCTCCTCTCGATTGAGGGAGTTCTCATCTGAAAATGGATGCAGGCCAGTCCAAGCTGTACCAATATCTCCAAACCCGACTATTTGGAAGTTGTAAAGGAAATTAGACTTGATGGGGCGATTAATCAGGTAACGGAATACGGGCCAGCGCAATTCGCTATTAATAACCGCAAAACTGTTTCCGTTTCTAATGTTTTGAGGATGACCGCGCATGTTAGTGGCCAATGCTTGAAATCCATAATTCTGAGTAAAATCTACCGGAATATCGTTGTTGTATGCTGGTGCAATCCATTGATCTACGCCTCCAAGGAAATAGGCCAGTTTCTGTTTACCGAAGGATGTACTCGCTGCCAAACGGTTGGCCCAAATTAACTCGCGGTGAACTTTGATGTAATTCCTCGCATCAAGACCGACCACAAATAAATTCTTCGCCTCCTTATCAATCTGCTGAAAGTATTCTCCGAAAATCTTCAATCGCGTACCGCGATATAAGTTCAATCCCATCGGAAGTGTATTGTCAAAAACGTACTCAAGCTTGAGACCACCCGTCCATTGCAGTTCGTCTGGTCGCTCCAAATTACGGTCGGATGTACTCTTGAAAACTGTCTGATCATACCTTCCAAGCACGTTTCCGCGCAATGCAGAAAAATCACTAAAAGGATAGTTCATTTTGTACGTGAGCGTGTAGGTATACACCTGCACAACGGTGGAAGGTGAGATTAAATCTTCGATGGACTGGCGGTGAAAAACCACCTGTTTGTCCAAACGTCTTTTGTAGTTCTGTGCCGAGACGAAAACCTCGTTTGTGTTGAGGTTTCCTGTAATTCGGAATCCGCCCACAACCTTGTAATCATCCAAAATGTCGGTAATTCCTGTTTTGAAGAAACCGTTCAATCCCGGATTGTTGAATGAGCCTCCACCCGTAAACTTCTGATAGGTGCTGTTAACAAACGCATTATCGAGCTGCGTTACCACGTATTCGCTCTTAAAGGCCACATCGTAGTTGCGTTGTGGCGGCAATACCATCTCCAAAGGCACATTCTGAATAGCTTCCAATGCCGCGTGCAAACTATCAATCCGAGCCATCACCTGCTCATGCTTCCGGTCTCTGCGCGAACGTGGTTCATCTGAAAGCAAGCGTGGCGATTCGGCAGTTTTCTCCTCAACCTCAGGTTCAAGTTGCCTGTTATTTGTCTCTGAGTCAAATTGGTAATCGTAAATATTAATCTCATCAGGATTGGTTGGCTTTCTGTCCTGAGGCTTTTCCTTAGGCTGTTGTTCCACAACCAGCGGCTTTTGCTCTTCAACTAGAATTGAAGTACGTTTTCGCTTCTTTTTGGGCTCTTCTGCTGCTTTATTTTTAAAGCCAGAATAGCCGACTTCAGTAAGCACTTCGGCCTTTTCAACATCTCGATCTTTCAGAGTCAATCGGTAATTGCCATTAGCAAAAATGACCTCCGCAATCTTTCCGTTTAACGTATCCACATCATATTCACTGATGCTGCGCGGATATTGACTCACTTGTCGCGAACGCGTGAAATACGAGTAATGAATACTTGTATCGATGTAGGCAATGCTGCTATCTAGCTTCGCGAGATACCGATTAAAAACACCCTGTTCATCACTCAAATAAGAAAGGCTGTTCCCATCATATTCCATCGGAGCAAGTTCATCCACAAATGGCGTGTTCGTTACCCTGCGGTAGGTCTGCTCCTTAGAATCGCGGTCGTAGATAAAAATATCGTGGTTCAGATTTCTAGGTAGCAGTTTCATATCGAACTGCTTGATAGTATCGTTGTTCCTATCTGAACTGAAAATCACTTTCCTAGAACGATCCATGAATCGTGCGTCCACGTCCGTAAAAAGGTCGTCCGTCAGCTTTTCATACACATTTGAAATGATGTTGTAGATGTACACATCAGACTGGCCCAATTGCACGGCAGAGAACACGAGTTCCCTGCCATCATCGGAATAGTCCATCGAAAGAATCTTCTCAAAATTGAACAGTTCTCGCGTGTCGCGTTTCTTGGTTTCGAGGTTGTAAAGAATCAATTTAATCTTGCCCTTGTGTTCCGTAATGATAGAAACGAGCTTGCTGCTCGGATGCCACGCTACAATCGGATAACTATGATCCTGCGTTGTGTAAGCCCGATAACCTTGTCGGTAAATTGTCTTCTTTTTCTTGGACTGAAGGTCATGCAGCTTGACACGAATCTTGCCCATATCGTTCCACACATAAACTAGGTTTTTACCATTCGGACTCAACTTTGGATGTTCAATAGCGCAATACGGCTGGGCGCGTTTACGGACACGGTTCAAAGGTTTTCCTTCTGGAAGTTTCTGCTTCGAATCCTGCTTGTAATACATAGTATCGTAATAGTGAAGCCACTCTGCAGCAAGGTTCTTTAGCGAAACTCCAAGCACAAAAAGGAATCCGTTGTCCGCATTTCTACTCACACGAGTCATGTAAAGGATATTGCTGATAACGGATGCCCCATAGGTTTCCACCACGTATTTCCAAATGGAATGCCCGCCATAACGAGCGTCCTTGCCAGTAAGCTGACCGAATTTCTCCCAACGCCCGCTCAACACGGCATCTTTCACCTCGTTGTTCACCTCTGTGTTCCAATCCGTAGATAGATACGAAACGAGCCCTTCAACATACCATTCTGGAAGATTAAGCAGCGTATTGTTTCGGATTACATCTTTAAAACTTCCACCATACATCATCTGATCAAGCATTACCCGCGCCAAACCAGCCCTCAATTGTTCTTCGTAGTTCTTGTAATCGCCATCGAAATACAGCATCAGCTTTGAGCCAACGATGGAAGTAATACCTCCCGTGTTGTACTGCTGATCTGTTACAAGGCCAATATTGCTCTGTTTCTGCTCAGAAAGTTTGTTGTAAATAATGACCTGAATACGCTTGTCGAGGCTATAATCGAACGTCTTTTCTAGGTCATGAATAGCTCTATCGCTAGCACGCATGGTGTATTCGGCAAGCTTCTCGCCTCCTTGATAGAAATAGACATCAAAACGATCAAAACGATAGAAAAACCAATCCGTTTTCTCGTACTGAACACGGTTTTTACCGAAGTCCATTTGAGAGCCGTTATAGAACTGCGCGAAAGTAGAATTGCCAACCAAGACCAGCATCGCAGCACAAACGGCAGCGAACCAATTGGCAGTTAAGCCTATGGAATGTCTATGGTTATTCCTCATTTTCAAAGGGACGTAAAGATACGTTTTCTAGTTCCTGCGGAACTTGACGTTTAAACAACCGAGAGCACAAAATAGTGTTCGCTGTAGCACATATTTGACCATCAACCGAAATTTTCGCCACTGTGTAGCCAATATTCAATTTGATAATTGGATTGAGAGAGAATTTTCAAGCTGCTTAATTATCATTGTAATCTGATGTCTACTTCTGCTTTTTCGGGTCAATCTTTTGGCAATGCAGCCGTGTATGAGCTGCTATTGCTTGCGAGCAAGCTACATTTAATGGAGAATGATAGGGCGGAAATCGTTGCGCTCGTATCGAAAATCAATCATTGGGAATTGTTCGCGCAACGTGCTGCTGGCACCCATCTTGCACCCATTCTCCACAAAAATCTCGCAGCTTATCAAGAGCAAATTCCTCAAAACGCCCTTTCTCTATTGAGCAATTCTTACAATCAGGTGTTGGTGCGCAACATTAGATTGTACGATTCCTTCGGCACAATGCTCCGCAAACTGAATACAGCAGAGATTGATTGCGTGCCTCTGAAGGGAATTTATCTTGCAGAAAAGCTATATCGTGACCTTGGCCTTCGTCACCTTAGCGACATTGACGTCCTGATTCGGTCCAAGGATGTTGATGCCATGCTTGTATTGATGAAAGAAGATGGCTGGTGGGTAAAGAAAGCTGAACCACGCTCTCGGTTTGAAAAGGAAGAATTCTCTCCAGCCCATCCGTACACATTTTTTCAGAACGGGGTGACGGTTGAATTGCACACTCACCTCTACAATCGAAATGAAGGAGCAAAGATTAGCGAAGAGGAACTTTGGAAATTGACATGCCAAGAAAATTTCTGTTTAGGAGTAATTCAGCAGTTTGGGTCAGAAATGCTACTTCAGCATCTATGTCTCCATCTTCACAAACATTTGGATGGAAACGAATTGAAGGTGCTCAACTTTTGTGATATCCACGAGCTTATTGAGACGCATCAAACATCGTTCGATTGGTATTATTTCCGAACGGCCTGCGAAAAGTATGACTGCTTGAATAAGGTATCTGAAATTCTATGGATTTGTTCCAAGCATTGGAAAACAGAAATTCCAGATTCCTTTTTTCTGAATTTCAACACAAACGAGGCACTTGAGACTAAATTCTTGCGTTTTCTTACTGGTGAGTCTGCCAAGATTGCTCAAAAAACACAACACACCGTTTCTCGTTCAATGGATCAATTAAAGCAACTAGATGGGCCGTTGTCTAAGCTTACTTTCATTCTAGGATATGTCTTTCCCCGACCAGTGTTCATGTACAGAAACTTTAATTTGAAGGAAGGAAGTTGGTTGTTTCCTTGGTATGTGCTTCGCATATTAATCCTTTCTCAGAAAATGATTCTTGCATCGATAAGCAAGATTCGGAATCAGTTTCGCTGAGGTCAAAATCTTCTCAAACGATTCCTTATCCTTAGAAATAAACGGATGAGAAACTGAGGGAATGGCCTCAGGTTTGACATTATTCTCCCGTAAATCAGATGGCAACTTGAATCTACTTTATATTGCTTTCCTTTCCGAAAATATCCAATAATTACTCCTAGATAAGCAGCCTCGGAGATTGGTCGGTCTGGTCTTGTGGTGCTATCACCCTGAGCCACTAATTTCAACCCTTCTGTTGTTTGATTCAAACCAACAAGCCTGTGAGCAATCCAACGGTCATTCTGCTCAAAAACGACTACTTGCCCAAGTTTCAGTTTATCTAGAGGAACACGAATCGTAACGCCCACCTCGCCATCACGCAAATACGGAAACATGCTATTCCCTCCTAGTTTGGATTGGACTTGATGACCATCAAAAAGTAGCTTTCGCCCAAGCTCCTTTGTCTCATCCGTATCAAGGATTCGATTCTCAGACATCATGGTCTCTAACGGCCTGCACAACCGACTTGTCTGGAACAAATCCGAGCGATTGCACGGAAATTTCATTTACCATTTCAGAAAGGAAATTCAAATGATGTTCCACCATTTTACGGTCGTATCCGTGTTGAATACAGTTGGCCGCAAGGGCAGAAACGGCCGTTGCACCACTCAACTTTTCCAGCACATTCTCCTTTTCGTGACGGATGATGTATGCGGCTTTGAATTCGGATGATCGTGGCCTATCAGCATAAAACATCGGTGTGTTATGAAGAGAATAACCCTTTTTTTCCTTCCGAATAATCAATCGGTCATCATTAAGAACGTCAGCTCCCGCTTCAAACCATATTCTAGCCGTGGTGCTTTTTCCTTTGCCCGAAACACCTGTAAAAATGCGTCCGATTCCATTGTCGGAAATGCCTGACGCGTGAATCATAATCGCTTCGTGCTTGACCGTGAGGTAATACATCAGCAATGGGCCAAGCGGGTATTTGAGTGGATCAATGGTAGAAGCTTCATCGGTGTTGAACGCCATGTAAACATTCCATTCACGAAAAAGACTATCCGTGGTACAAACTTGCTGCAAAACCCCTGGCTCGTCTGCATCAAAAACATGGAAGATGTAGGTTTCTTCACTTTTAGAAACCTTCCATAGTTCACCTTCGGGCATTTGAGCTCGGTAAAGCAGCATTCCTGTGGGAAGCTGTTCCTGAGGCAACTGACCAAAGGCATTCACCACCAAATCAACTTCGGTTTCAGAAACCTTAACAACAAATGGTTGGTAGCCTTCGTCTAGCTTTATCGCGCTAGCGTCTTTCTGATTGATTTCGATAACGAAATCTGCAATTCGGAGAAGCATGTTCTATTTCACGCTTTTACAAGAAATGCATCCAATTCAGTCAGAAAGGAGGTCACATCGGTATTGGCCGTTTCATTGTCGATTTCAAATTCGGAAACAACAGCTTCTACCAATCCTTCCACGGATTCGTTCTCATCCAGTTTTTCCCAAATAAACGAACCAACCTCATTGAGGGTGAACATTTCACTCAAATCGGCCACGTTGCTTTGTAGTGGCACCAATACCGTCTCGCCACCAACAACCTTGGCTGCCATTTGCGGTTTTCTTTCTTGTAAATTCTTTAAATCCATTGGCTTGTAATTAGGTCACGAACTAAAAAAGAAAAGGATTCGTTTCCGAATCCTTCCTTGGTTAATGTTTTGCTTCGAGAATCTATTTCCACCACTTCAGCGGATTCAACATCTTCACAATAGACGCTTCAGGATCGCCTCCAGGTCCGAATGGCGACCCCATCACCAAACTAATCTCGTTATCAATCTTTACCTTTTTCACTTGAGGTTTAGAATACGTCTTTTTCATTATGATTTTGTTGAATTAGAGAATGGCTGCAAAGTAAAATTTATTCTACAATTATTCGGTGTGTTTCGGCTGATTTTTCGGTTTCAACTCTCACGAGGTAAATCCCTGAGCTTACGCTTATCGGAATAGTTGTCCATGTTTGATTGAGTTGTTGCGTGTAAACCATCTTTCCTGTTACATCAAGCACCGAAACGTTGCCATTGCCCACTTTGTCTGCAAGGATGATGTTCAAGGTGTTTCCGTTGGATGTATAAACCCGTGTAGAGACGCGATTAATCGCGTCTCTACCAATAC
>JAIOYP010000007.1 GCA_021741155.1 Flavobacteriales bacterium
GAGAATACTAGACTGGATTTGAGAACGAGGGAGTGCTAAATCCTGCTGAAAGAACCCGAAGTTGAAAATCAACAACAGGTGTCAGAAAAGCCCTGTAGTTGCAGAGCTTCTTGTTCTAGGAGTCATCCTAATAAATACCGACCCCATCCATCAATTCTGCAATCACGCTGTATCTCAGTGCTGACAAGGGTTTCAGTAAAACTAAAAACCGGATACTCCCTGAAAAATTGGAAGTATCCGGTTGGGTGGAGAATACCGGAGTCGAACCGGTGACCTCTTGCATGCCATGCAAGCGCTCTAGCCAGCTGAGCTAATCCCCCAAAGCGCGGCAAATGTAATTCTTTTCAATTATTGAGTGTATCCAACTCCGATAGGATATTGGAAATAATGGTTCGCCTTTTTTCGTGATGAGGAAGGGAGATTCCGCAGTCGATTCCGACCACTTTTTGACCGTTTCTGTAAACCGAATATTCAAGTGGCCGTTGCTGTACGATGCAATGAACGTAAGCGTAGAAGTAATCTGCAAAATATTCCAAATCATTAACAGAACTATACATGGTTGGAAAAGGTGAATTGCGCAATGAACCAAAGCGTTTGATATACTCTTCCGTGCTCAAACGTTGGTCTCGGTAATAATGGAGGTCATCAAAATGTTCTTGGTTTTCGGGCGTCATTTCAACAGAAACCTTGGAAACTTGGAATACCCCTTCCAAAAGAGAATTCTGGCCAAGTTTTTCCCAACTGGAATCGAACTTCCGTGTCTGATTGGTCGTGATTCCAATACAATGAGCCACTTCGTGAATCAGGAGTGTTTCCAATGTGAATTCAGGACGATTGTTTGAGTCACCCTCAATTCTGTGGTCAATTGTGTAACCAGCAGCAAGTTCAACTGCTGTTCGTTCCCTGTCTGTAAACCAATCGTTAGGCAGGCTTTCCATTGCTTCGCGGTCGATGAGAATGATGAACGAAGAGTCATTCTTTTGCAACGCATAGGCTGAAGAACCAAGCTTACTGACCACGTAAACGTGTGAAACGTATTGCTCGCAATAATTTTTCAATCCTTGAGGCCATTGTTCGTATAGAAGAACAAAACGGTTCCAGATTTCCAGATTCGCTTCAGCTTTGACTGTCGGTGTTTTTCTATCACGCTTTAGATTGAAGTAGTTGAGAAGCAATTCATCATCACACGCAGAAAAACGGTTTCGGAAATGGACTTTTGAAGCACCGTTGGAATTGGTTTGCACGGCCCAATCAATTCGTGCTGACTCAACTTTTGCAACATGTCGTTTTCGCAACTCCGTACGGAGTGCACGAACTCCATGCAATCCCGTTGCGCCAAGGAAAATTCCCAGAAACAGATACAGCAACGACTTTTTCATGCTCAGCGTAAAAGTACGCTCACCGATTCAACCATGTTTTTAGAAAAAAGAAAGGGCAGCCAATTGGCTGCCCTCCCCGACCGAATAAGAATCGAAACCCATTAATCGACTCTCATAAATTTTCGTGTTACACTAAAGTTTCCGTCAACGTCCTGAATGTTTAGGAAGTAATATCCGTCTTTCAATTGGCTTGCATTGACACTGACCGTATTATCACCACCTGCCACTGAAATGGTGTGTGTAGAAATCATTCGACCAGTAAGGTCGAGTATGGAGATGTCAACCATTACTTCGTTTTCAAGATTGAAACGGATGGAAGCATCGTTTCCAACCGGATTTGGATAAACATCGCTGATAGCACCATCGAAATCAAATTCTTCAATTCCGGTTGAGATTAACGACTCTGAAGCCAAGATGTGAACGTTATCTACCGAAGGCTCATTTTCTCCGATGGTCACAATAGCTGGAATCGTTTGCACACCAAGGGCTTCTACATAAACCTGATAGGTTCCGTAAGCCAAGTTGCTGAATCCGAATGATCCGTTTGCATCTGTGTAAGCGTAAGCAATGGCATCGCCAGAAAGGTTGAACAACATTACTTGGATTCCGCTCAACGGGTCTCCTAAGTCGGTTTTATTCGCTCCTTGAGTTACATCTCCACCAATGAAGCCCGGTCCGCCAGGGTTGTTGGCTGCAATCAACGTCACGTCTGTAGTCACTTGTGCATTTACCTGCCCGATGGTAACAGTTTGAGCAAATCCCCAGAAAGGTGAGTTTCCGTAGTACGTTGGAATGTGACCGTTGTAGTACTGGCTGCCAGAAGTGGCCGCTGCTTTGATTAAATAATCGCCACAAACCAATGGACCGAAGAAGAAGAAATTGCTTGAATCAATCGGCAAACTGTCGATGGCAGTAAGCGCGTTCGTCAACGAATCGAACAGAATCAAGTACACCATTCCTTCATCTAAAGGCTGGTTGTTGCTTCCTGCATAGATCTCCCCAGAAATGTATCCGTAGCAGTTGTTGCTACCAACAGTAATTGTTTGGCATTGCTGATCAGAACAGTTGTTTAACGAATCAACAATTGTAAGACAGATTGTGTGAACACCATTCGTAAATCCTGGAGAATAAGCCTCGTAACCATTGCCAACATATTGGTTGTCAATACTCCATTGGTAATAGAAGTTTGGATTCTGAACGTTTGCCGAAAACGTGTATCCGATAGGAGTTGGACCTGAATTGCTGAACGAAGCATTACAGTTTCCGTTGTTGCTTCCTACATAAACGTCTACACAATACGTGTCTTGACAAGATGAATCCGCAGAAGTAATAGTCAAGCATACGTAATACGTTCCTGTACCATTGTAAAGATGAAGTGGGTTCTGGTCTGTAGAAAAAGTGTTGTCGCCAAAATCCCAGAAATAGAACGCTCCGCCTTGAGATGCATCTGTGAACCAAACTCCGGGAAGTGGAGCTCCAAGCATTGAATCAGGCTCAGAAACAAAGTAAGCTTGGCAACCAGAAGAGTTTGCTATAGTTATACATTCAGTTGTTGTACAACCCGTGGCATCGGTCACTATCACACAATATACTCCTGATGAAGTGATATTTATGTGCTGAGTTGTTTGACTGTTTGGACTCCATAGATAAGTATAAGGAGCAGTTCCATTGCCAACGGCCTCTAATGAAACACTTGAACCGTTAGTGAGTGGGCCACTCGCTGTGATTGTTGCGCTGCAATTACTGTTAAAAGGAAGAAGCGTATCGCAAGCTGTTGCGGTACATCCATTTGCATCTGTAGCACTTACGCAATAAACTTCTCCATTCGGACTTGGATTCTGAACCGTGATTGAATTTGTTGTCGCGTTATTTGACCACACGTAAGAATCAAACCCACCAGATGCTGTGAGCGTATAGACCAACCCAATCAAATTCGAATCAACGGTCGTGGTTATTTCAACAGAACATCCGCTCGGATTGCCGTTCAAATAAAGCGTGTCTGCATTGGTTGATACACAACCATTGGCATCGGTTATGGTGAGGTAAACCCCAACTGTACCGCCATTAAACACGTGCGAAACGGTTTGAGTAGAATACGAAGTGCCATCCACCCACCAATCGTAGGCAAATGGTGCAGTTCCCGTGGCGTTTGCAACAAAAGTCCATGTTCCGTTTATGCTGTCGTTTGTGGATGTGAATGATGCACTGCAATTAGAGTTTCCTGCACAGAAAGTGAAGTCAACCGTTGCTAAGTCGATGGAGCCTTGCCCATTCATAACTGTTTCTTGCAAAAGAAGCCAGTTACACGAATCGTTGGTTTGAACCGTGTACGTAACATTTGGTCCGGTAACAGAGCCATTCAAAATCTCTAGGAAGTAAAAACCGTTGGCATCGGTTGTCGTACAAAGAGAATCGTTTTGCCAAAAGACGCAAACCTCATAGTTTGGAATTGCTTGGCCGCTCACATCCAGTATTGTGCCTGAAATGAACATGTTGTTTGGGTCTGGCTGTGCCAGCACGCCTGTGGCCATCAGGAGGAAAAGGCCGAGTGTTTTTAACGTTTTCATGATGATTGTTTTTAGTTCTACGGTACAAATGTGCAGAGCGAAAGCGAAGGTAGGAATGTGATTGCGATTATTTCTTACGCAGCCAAACAAGAATTAATGTCTGAATAACTTTAATTTGAGTTCGGAAAGACTATTTATTTCTTACGTGAATGTAAGCCTGATGAGGCGAACCGCCCCCGATTTTTCATCGGGGGAACACCCAAATAATTAAGCGAATCGCGTAGTTAATGGCTGGTAGCCTATACCTTTGCTCCACTATAAGACCATGAGAATAATAATTGCAGGAGCTGGAGATGTGGGATTTCATCTTGCTAAACTTCTTACACAGGAAAATCAGGACATTACGCTGATTGATACGGACGCGGAAAAATTGAAGTACGCAGCCGAGCATTTTGACATTGCAACCATTCGTGGAAACTCAATTTCGTACACGATTTTGGATGAGGCGAATGTGAGCCGTGCCGATTTGGTGATTGCTGCCACAAACTCGGAGGAGACGAATATTTCGACCTGCATTATTGCCAAGCATTTGGGCGCCAAGCGAACGATTGCACGTGTTAGAAACACGGAGTTTTTGCTGAAACGCGAGAAGTTAGACCTTGAGAAATTGGGGATTGATGAGATTATCAGCACAGAAACGTTGGCTGCCCGCGAGATTAAGCGATTGCTGAAAGATGTTGCTTTCACGGATTCATTTGAATTTGACCGTGGACTGTTGCATCTCCTTGGTATCTCAATTGAAGCTGCTAGTCCTTTGGCTGGGAAAACAGTGTCGGAATCTGCCTACCTGAACCCAGACAATAATTTCTTGACAGTTGCTATTCTGAGAAATAATCAGACCATTATTCCGCGTGGCGATGTGTCGTTTCATATTGGCGACCACGTCTATTTTATTGCGCAGCCAGACGCCATGAATCACATTCTTGAGCTTTCGGGAAAAGAACGGAAGCGCATTAAGAATATCATGATTCTTGGTGGAAACGAGGTTGGTGTTCATACGGCTAAAAAATTGAGTCTCAAGTTCAATGTGAAGCTGATTGAAGCCGACAAAGACCGTTGTTTTGAGTTGGCAGACGAACTTCGAGGAACTTTGATCATCCATGGAAATGGAAGTAATGTGGAGCTACTGGAAGAAGAAGGAATTGACCAAATGGATGCTTTTATTGCGGTAACAGACAACTCCGAAACCAACATCATTTCGTGTCTGGTTGCCAAGAACCACAAGGTTCAGAAAACCATTGCGCTGGTTGAGAATATGGACTATATCCACCTTTCGCAGAACATTGGTGTTGACACAATGATTAACAAGAAACTGATTGCGGCCAACTTCATTTTCCGTCACATTCGTAAAGGCGAAGTGCTTTCGTTAACCAGTTTGCATGGCGTTGATGCTGAAGTTGTAGAGTTTGAAGTGAGCGAAAAATCATCTGTTATGGGCAAGGTTTTGAAATCGATAAACTTTCCGAAATCGGCCATCGTGGGTGGCGTTATCCGAAACGGGCGAAGCTTTACACCAAACGGTGATTTTATCTTCGAAGCTAAGGATCACGTGGTTGTGGTAGCGCGACCAGAATGCATCCACAAGATTGAAAGCTATTTCTAAATGGGTATCAATTACAGAATTGTAATTCACGTTCTCGGACTTCTATTGATGTTCAACGGGCTATTTATGGTCTTGTGCTTGCCTGCTTCTTTCTATTTCAACCTTGACGATATCGTTCCGATGGCATTTTCCATCGCAATTACCATCGGCACAGGACTGGCCGCTTGGGTTATGTCTCGCTCTTCCGAAAAGCCAAACATTCGCAAACGCGAAGGTTTTCTGATTGTAAGTTTCGGTTGGTTGGTAATGTCACTTTCGGGTACACTCCCCTACATTCTGAGCGGTTCGGTGGTCAGTTTTGCTGATGCCTTCTTCGAGACCGTTTCTGGTTATACAACAACTGGAGCTTCCATTATTACCGATCTCACCATCATTCCAAAAGACATTCTCTTTTGGCGCAGCATGACCCAATGGATTGGCGGAATGGGAATTATTGTGCTTGCCGTGGCCATTTTGCCCATATTAGGAATTGGAGGAATGCAGCTTTTCGGAGCCGAATCGCCTGGCCTCAAAACCGATAAACTTGCTCCAAAAATTCGAGATACAGCCAAACGGCTATGGCTGGTTTACCTCGGGTTGACTGCGGCCGAAGTCATCGCTCTAAAATTTGCTGGAATGAGCTGGTTTGATGCCCTCAACCATGCTATGACCACCATGGCAACCGGAGGATTCTCAACCTATAACACGAGTGCTGCTCAGTTTTCTCCAGCCATTCAGTACATCATCACGCTATTCATGTTTTTGGCAGGAACCAGTTTCACGCTCACCTACTTTGGTCTGGTTGGGAACCTCAAAAAAGTGCTCGAAAACGAAGAATTCAGATACTATGCGGCCATTACAGTTTTTACTACACTTGCTGTTTCCATTGTTGTAGCAAGTGTGGTAGATGAGCCGTTTGAAAAGGCATTCCGCGACTCCCTCTTTCAAGTTGTTTCGGTTATTACAACCACAGGATTTGTCTCGGCAGATTACACCAGTTGGACCCCGTTCATCACCATGGTTTTCTTCATTCTGATGTTTTTTGGTGGTTCTGCAGGTTCAACAGCAGGTGGTGTCAAGATTGTACGTCACGTCATTTTAGTAAAAAACAGTATTCTCGAACTCAAACGGCAATTACACCCTTCGGCCATTATTCCTGTTCGACTTAATGGTCGTGCGGTCGATCCATCGATAACCTACAATGTGGTGGCTTTTATCATGACCTACATTATCATGTTCGCAGTTGGTTCGGTAATTATGACCATGTTCGGAATAGATTTACTTACCGCAATGGGCTCGGTAGCAACCTCGCTCGGAAACATTGGCCCCGGCATAGGGCTTGTTGGTCCAGTAGACAACTTTGCTTGGCTTCCTTCAACTGCAAAATGGCTGCTTTCCATACTCATGCTCATTGGCCGATTAGAACTCTTCACAGTACTAATTCTGTTCACTCCGTATTTTTGGAGGAGGCATTGATGATCTTCAGCACACAACTAAACAAAGACGACAACTCCGACCTGTATCATTGGTTCTTTTCAGTTCCAAATGAGGTTGCCGAATTCTTCATCGAAGGAAACGACCGAAGGGTAATCACCAAAGTCAATGGCGAAGTAAAATACCACTGCGCGGTTTTTGGCGATGGAATGGGCGGATATCGCATTTTGCTCAACCGCGAACGCTGCAAAAAGCTCGGCCTCGTCCGTGGAGAAACCATCAGTGTAGAACTCGAAAAAGACACTTCAGAATATGGAGTGCCAATGAGTGAAGAGCTTCGCGAGGTGCTTGATCAAAACCCAGAGTCGGACGAGCTGTTTCACAAACTGACCAAAGGCACACAGCGGACTTTGATTTACTGGAGCGATAACGTTAAAAGCTCAGAAATCAAGATTAGGCGAGCCATGGTGATGACCGACCACCTAGTGAATCAAGGTGGAAAACCTGATTTCAAGTTGCTGAATGTGGAGATGAAAGAAGCCAATCAAACAGCAAAACGCAGCTAAGGCACTACCTTTATAGTCATGGCGTCTACAAAGTTGCCCAACATTAGTCCTGCCCTGCATAAGCAGATTTTGGAAGAAGACCCTCGGGCATTTTCCAAATTTCCGCCTTCCATAAAACACATCCGGCTGATTCTTCACGAAGTGATTTTCGGTACCGATACAAGCTGGGGCAAACGGTTTGATGTGGTGTTACTTTGGGCCATCGTTATCAGCTTGGTTGCCATCATGCTCGAAAGCATTCCTGAATTTAGGCACCAGCATGGCAATTCACTCTTCGTTCTTGAGTGGGTGTTAACGGTCGTTTTTACACTTGAATACTTATTGCGCGTTTGGGTTTCGAATTCGTCACGTGGCTATGCATTCAGCTTTTTCGGCATCATCGACTTTTTGGCCGTCATTCCAACCTACATCAGCCTTTTTGTAGCTGGCACCCATTTTCTATTGGTAATTAGAGCGATTCGACTTCTTCGCGTTTTCAGAATTCTGAAGCTTGCGCGCTATATAAAAGGAGCGCAAGCCATTGGTGCTGGATTGAAAGCAAGCAAAGAGAAAATCTTCGTTTTCCTGACTGCCGTTATCACCTTAGCCGTTATCATGGGTACACTCATGTACATGATTGAAGGAGGCGAACATGGTTTTGATAGCATACCTCGAAGCATTTATTGGGCGATAGTCACCTTAACAACCGTTGGCTACGGGGACATTGCGCCTGAAACAATTCTCGGCCAGTTTGTGGCTGCGTTTGTCATGATTCTCGGTTATAGCATCATTGCCGTTCCCACCGGAATCGTAAGTGCCGAAATGAACAAGGCATCAAAGGATACTTCTGGTCGTTCATGCCAGCGCTGCGGAGAGACCGAGCACTTTGAAAACGCACGTTTCTGCCATAAATGTGGAGAAAGAATCGTTCTAGATTCATGAGTAAACTCGCGTTTTTCATTCTTCTTTTTTCTCTTTCACTATTCGCGAAAGCTCAAAAACCTGAGCCGCTTTTCATTGGCGACAAAGCCCCTAATTTTCTCGCTCTCGACCAATTTGAACAGCGGGTTTCATTGAAAGAACGTCTAGAAAATGGTCCGGTGATTGTGGTTTTCTACCGTGGTCAGTGGTGTCCGCATTGCAATCGGCACATGAGCCAAATTCAAGATTCGTTGCAGATGATTTTGGATACTGGAGCTTCGGTAATTGCCATTACCCCTGAAAAAGGCGAAAAGATTGAAAAAACGATGCAGAAAAGCGGGGCCACTTTTAGCATTATTTACGATGAAAGCCACCACATTATGGATAAGTATCACGTCACTTTCAAGCTTAGTGGTTGGAAGCGATTTATCTACGGAGCTGCGGGAATCAACATCAATAAAGCAAGTGGAAATAAAGACAGTGCGCTGCCTGTTCCGGCCACTTACATCATTGCGCAGGACGGAATCATTTTCAGTTCACATTTCAACACGGATTACACAGAACGGATGTCGGTGAAGGAGATGTTGGAAGTGCTATCTGAAATGAGGTAGATAAAAACCAACAGAACCAATTTTTCGCGGTTCCGTAAACCTCAAGTTCGTTTAGCAAATTGTGTTTAACTTGCTTAGTTCAACTGTTTTGTATCGCCTTGTAATCGCCATATCGTTTTTTGTCCTGTTTTACGTAGGAAGATCCGTTGCACAGATTGCCTGTCCTGCCATGGCCATTACGCAGGTGAATGTGAACAAAAGCCAACGCTTGAGCGGTTTCAGTTCTGCCGTTCGGAACGGGCGAAAGAGTGCACGAATGGGCGATTTTTTCACTGCCAAAAAGAGCGGTGGTTCTGGCTTTTCGGGGAAAGATCCCTTCTCATTCAAAACCAAAAAAGCTGGTGCTCTAAAGGAGTATTCTGAGTTTAGTTCAAAGTCGAATAGAAGGAAACTGTTCCGCGATTATGACGAATTCGCTAGCAAAGGCCGAGGTCGCGGTAGCTTTTTCGATAAGGATGAATTTGCTTCGCGAAGCAAGAAACCGGGGCGATTCAGAAGCTATGATGAGTTTGCAATGCGTAGCAAACGTAGCGGACAATTCCGCGATTTTGATGAATTCGCCTACAGCCGAAAAACCAGACGTGTGAACATTGATTCGCAATTTGCTGTGCGTTCAACCGAGAAGCGATTCAATAGAGGAAAGCATCAAAATGACGAGTTTAACTCAAAGAAAAAACGGGCCAAGCAAACGCGCAACGAATACACGCCATTTGCAAGTTCCTCAACGCCATTTGCGGGCGAAAAGCAGCATCGCGAACCTCAAATGGGACTTTGGGGCGGAACCGTGGGCAATCGCTCAGGAAAAGACTCGCGGCCCTCTACTCCATTACCAGAACCAGAGAAGAAAAAGGCAGACTAACTCAGTCTTTCTTTTTGCGTGCCGTAGCCTTGGACTTCAATGGTTTCGATGTTGCCTTTGATGGTGCCTTTGGTGTTCGTATTGGTTTTGCGTTCGGTTTTGAGGAAGTCGGTTTAGCTGACTTTGGTCTATCCGATTTTGGACTATCCTGAATATTGTCTTCCTTTTTGTCCTTTCCAGCAACGATTTTCAGCATCGTAATCTCCTTTTCTTTCAGATGACGCCATTTGCCGCGCGACAAATCCTTTTTAGTGAGATTGGCATAAAGAGAGCGGTCAAGCTTTGGAACCTCATATCCGAAATGCTCAAACATGGCTCTAACAAACGTGTTGCGTCCAGAATGAAACTGGGCACCAAGCTGCGTTCCATCTTCCACTTCTTGAACGTAGTTGACGATGTCTGGCTTCACAGATTCCCCTTCAATTTTAATTCCATCCATCAACGTGAGGATGTCCGCTTCTTCCATCGGTTTGTTCAGGTAAACATGATAAATCTGCTTCACCTTAGCTGCTGGCATTGTGAGCCTTTTGGCCAAATCGCCATCGTTGGTAAAAAGGAGAAGTCCAGTTGTGTCTCGCTCCAATCTTCCTACAGGGTAAATGCGCTCTTTGCAGGCTTTCTTCACCAAATCCATCACGGTTTTTCGGCCTTTTTCATCCGAAACGTTGCAAATAAATCCTTTCGGTTTGTTGAGAAGAACGTAGCGGATTTCCTCTCCTTGCAAAACCCTTCCTTCATACTCAACCTTATCGTCATACTGAACCCTTCGGCCCATTTCGCGGATAACCTTCCCGTTAACCTTGATTTTACCCGTTGCAATGAGTTCGTCAGCCTCGCGTCTGGAACAAACTCCCGCCTTCGCCACATATTGATTCAGTCTCGGAAGCGTATTTGAGCTTTCTGCCTCAACAGGCTTTTTCTTCCCTTTTCCGTAGCTCACACGCTTTTCTGGTTTTTCCTCTGTTCGCACAGGAGCCTCTTTCTTCCTAAAAGCCTCAAAGGGCCTTTTTGAAGACGCGCTTCCAGCACTAGCATCACGATTTTTTTTTCCGAACGGCTTTTTCCCTTGGTCTCTCATTGCGCGGCAAAGATAGGTCAGGCCATGGGAAAGAATGCGTCTTCCATGTGGTCGAGGTTGGTTTTGCTACCAAAGACCACTATTGAAATGATGTCGAACCGAGCCTCCAAGTCAATCTTAAACTTTTCGAGGTAGGCGTTCGCTGCTTGAATCGTACGTTTTTGCTTCGCCCTTGAAACCGATTGGCTTGGGTCTCCAAACGAATCTGTTGAGCGGGTTTTGACCTCCACAAAAACCATCGTATCGCCAATTCTAGCCACAATATCTAGCTCATTTTTGCCGAAACGCCAGTTCTCGGCCAGAATGGAATAGCCCTTTTTTCGGAGCAGCGCAATCGCGAGGTTTTCGCCAGTATTACCAAGTTCGTTGTGATCGGCCATGAAATGATGATTGTATTAATTCAGTCAGAATTGAAATGCAAACACACCCCCAACCCCTCTCAAGAGGGGAGTTACGGATTCTTTGCATTTAAAGATGAAATTACTGATCCTTTTTGAGCGCAATGAAGGAACCGATAGCTAACACGTCCATTTCGGTGTTCAGAAAACCGTTGATGGCATCTTCTGGAGAACAAACGATTGGTTCGTTATTCACGTTAAAGCTGGTGTTGATGGTCAAGCCATGACCCGTTTTTAGCTTCATTTTGGATAGAAGTAGATGCATCAACGGGTTCGTTTCCTTGCTTACAGTTTGAATACGACCTGACATATCAACATGCGCCACAGAAGCAAACTCAGAACGCACAGTATCCAACTTTTCTAACCAAGGCAAAGCCGAGTAGTTTTCGGGCAAAGGATTATGCCATTCCTCCTTCCATTTGTGTACTTGAAGCATATAAGGCGATGGCAGCTTCACATCGAAATACCGCTGCAAATCTTCTTCCAATAAAATTGGGGCGAATGGTCGGAAACTCTCTCGGAACTTGATTTTGAGGTTTACCTTTTTCTGCATTTCAGGATTGCGGGCATCGGCAATAATGCTGCGGCAACCCAAAGCCCGTGGACCGAATTCCATTCGTCCTTGAAACCAACCGATGACGTTTGCCGAAATGATAAGCTCACTCACTTTTTCGGTCAACTCTTCTTCTGACTCAACTTTCGAGAATTTGATGCCTTTATTGTTCAGCACAGCTTCAATTTCTGTATCAGAATATGCCGAACCAAGCAACGAACCAGACATCGAATCTGGTCGAATGGCTGTCCGTTCTTTTCCTTCAAAAATGTGATAAGCAGCCAAAGCCGCACCAATCGCTCCGCCAGCATCTCCGGCTGCAGGCTGAATGTAAACTTCATCAAAAATTCCACTGTCGATGAGTTTTCCATTGGCTACGCTATTCAGCGCCACGCCACCAGCCAAGCAAATATTTTTGCAACCCGTTTTCTCCTTGGCGGTCTTCGCCATTTTGAGAAAAATGTCTTCCGTTACCTGCTGAATGGCCAACGCCATATCGCAATGTTCACTCAGCATTTCGTCTTCGGCTTCACGCTTTTTCAGACCAAACAGCTTTTTCCATTTGTAATCCTTAGCCATTCTGAGACCAGTAGCATAATTAAAATACTGCTGATCAAGCCAAATAGAACCATCATCATAAACCGAAACCAGATTTTCGGTGATGAGTTTTCTGTAGTTGGATGTTCGTTCTCCTTCGGGATTTCCGTAGGGGGCCAATCCCATCAGTTTGTACTCTCCTTTATTCACTTCAAAACCCAAATAATAGGTGAATGCTGAGTAAAGCAATCCCACCGAATGCGGGAAATTCATGGTGGCAAACATCTCAATGTCCTTTCCTGAACCTTTGCCAATGCTGGCCGTGCTCCATTCGCCCACGCCATCAATGGTTAGGATGGCCGCGTCTTCAAACGGAGAAGGATAAAATGCCGAAGCCGCATGAGAAAGATGGTGGTCTGGAAATCGGATTGGAATCTTTTTCGCCTCTTTGGAGTCGGAAATTTCCTTCAGGCCATTTCTGATTTCGCGTTTGTGGAACAGCTTTTCGCGAAGCCAGACGGGAACGGCTTTATGAAAGGAAATGAATCCACTTGGTGCAAATGCATAATATGTTTCGAGCAATCGCTCAAATTTGAGCAATGGCTTATCGTAAAACGCAATGGAATCAACGTCTTCTAGTCTGATTTTTGCAAAATCCAAGCAAAACTGAACTGCATTTACTGGGAACGAAGCATCTTGCTTTTTCCGAGTAAAGCGTTCTTCTTGCGCAGCGGCAACAATTTTTCCATCAACGATAAGCGCAGCTGCAGAATCGTGGTAAAAGGCCGAGATGCCGAGGATTCTCATGGTTTTGCAGGAATGAGAAAATCGGTGAAATTCTTCCGATGAATGAATTCAAAAGATGGATTATATCCTTCCATGAATGAAGCTGGAACGCGAGGGTTTTTCTTCGGATTCCATTTGAATTCAAATGCGCTGAACTGTCCGTCAGATTCTTCGATATAATCAATCTCCTGCTGACGGGTCGTTCGCCAAAAATACCGATGTGCATACATCTTATGATTACCGAGCCGTTTCAAGCGTTCGCTGATTAGGAAATTCTCCCAAAGCGCACCCAAATCCTGACGCAAATGAATGGGATTGAAGTTGTCAATAACCGCATTCCTTATCCCGTTATCGTAGAAATATACCTTCCGATTGTGCTTGATTTCATTTCTTACATTCCTATTCAACGAAGGCAATGTAAAAACCACAAAGGTCTTTTCGAGCAGGTCGATATAGTTGGAAACCGTGTTTTTGTCGATGCCAATGAGTTGTGAAAGTTCGTTGAGACTCACTTCTGAGCCGCATTGCAGCGCGAGTGCCTGCACCAATTTTTGCAGTACAGTTGGCTTGCGAATGCCTGACAGAGCCAGAATATCCTTATAGAGATAACTCGAACTGAGTTCTTTCAGGATGGTTACTTCGTTTCCAATATTGTTGAGCACATCGGGATACATACCGTAGACCAATCGGGATTCCAGCTGCTGTTGAACGGTGAGAAAATCGTTGTGATTCTGCCATTCCTCCCACGAAATGGGAAACATGTTGAATTCCCATTTCCTACCCGTGAGTGGTTCATTGATGGAATCGCCCAATTCCAACGCAGACGAACCGCTTACCAGAAGTTGCACATCAGGAAAACGGTCGATAATCATTTTCATGGTCAAACCGCCATTGATAATGCGCTGCGCCTCATCAATGAACACCACTTTGTATTCCCCAATCAGTTGGCGCAGCTGCTCAAAACTCACATTGGTCAACTGCTCGCGTGTTTGTGGGTCGTCTCCGTCAAAGTGAAGATATTCTCCCAGCGAATTGGCCAATTTTTTCAGAACAGTGGTCTTGCCCGTCTGCCGTGGGCCAATAATGATAATCGCTTTCCCTTTGAATGCGCGTTCTTTTAAGAATGAAAAGAGGGTTCTTTCTACCATTCGGTGTACTTCAATTCACCAAAAATAAAGATAATCGGTGAATGTACTCACCAAAATATATGTATTATTGGTGAATATATTCACCGATTATTATGTAAAATTGGTGAATACAGAATTATGAATCCTCCCATTTCATCGTGCGCTCAACCGCTTTTTGCCAGCCTTTATAGAGCTTTTTGCTATCCGCAGCTGACATGGTTGATTTGAATGTTTTGTCGATTGCCCAATTCTTAGAAATCTGCTTTTTCTCGTAAAAACCAACTGCAATTCCAGCTAAATAAGCTGCTCCAAGTGCCGTTGTTTCAATCACTTTCGGACGCTGAACATCCGTTTGAAGCATGTCCGATTGGAATTGCATCAGCAGATCATTGGCGCAAGCACCACCATCAACACGTAAAGCATTCAACGTAATTTTTGAGTCCTTTTGCATGGCATCCAACACATCTTTAGTTTGATAAGCCAAAGACTCAAGCGTAGCACGAATAATATGTTGCTTGGTTGTTCCGCGAGTGAGTCCGAACATAGCGCCACGAGCGTACATATCCCAATAAGGTGCCCCTAATCCAGCGAAAGCTGGAACGACATAAACGCCATCTGTATCTTTCACTTTCATGGCGAAATATTCAGAATCGGGAGATTCATCAATCATCTTCAATCCATCACGTAGCCATTGAATGGCAGCACCTGCGATGAACACACTTCCTTCTAAGGCGTACTCCACTTTTCCGTCCAATCCCCAAGCGATGGTGGTCAAAAGACCTTGCTTTGATTTAACAGGCGTTTCGCCTGTATTCATCAACATGAAACAGCCCGTTCCGTACGTGTTTTTGGCCATTCCAGGTTCGAAACAAGCTTGTCCGAACAACGCAGCTTGCTGATCGCCAGCAATTCCTGCAATGGCAATTTCGCCCCCAAAAAGTGCTTTTTCTGTCTTGC
The DNA here is from genome assembly GCA_021741155.1 of Flavobacteriales bacterium. Taxonomy (GTDB): domain Bacteria; phylum Bacteroidota; class Bacteroidia; order UBA10329; family UBA10329; genus UBA10329. Next base: position 15,335 of record JAIOYP010000007.1, read on the forward strand.
CATAAACCGAACTGCTGTCCTTCACTTCTGGAAGAACGGCCTCAGGAACATCAATCGCTTTCAGCAATTTCTTGTCCCATTTGAGTTCGTTGATATTGTAGATGAGTGTTCGCGAAGCGTTTGAATAATCCGTTACGTGTGTTTTTCCGCCCGTCAGATTCCAGATCAACCACGAATCAACCGTTCCGAAAGCCAGTTCGCCTGCTTCGGCACGCTTCCGCGCGCCTTTTACGTTATCCAGAATCCACTTCACTTTTGTGCCTGAGAAATAGGCATCAACCACCAAACCCGTTCGGTTCCGAATTTCTTTCTCAAAGCCATCGGCTTTCAATTTATCGCAGATGGAAGCCGTTCTTCTATCCTGCCAAACAATGGCGTTGTAAATCGGTTTTCCAGTTTTTCTATCCCAAACAATGGTGGTTTCTCGCTGATTTGTGATGCCGATTGCCGCCACATCTTTCGCAGAAACGCCATTCTTTTTGAGAACATCTTGAGCCACTTCTAACTGACTACTCCAGATTTCCATTGGGTCGTGTTCTACCCACCCTGCTTTCGGAAAAAACTGTGTGAATTCCTTTTGAGATGTTGCGAAAATTGCTCCATTCTTATCGAACAGAATTGCTCTGGAACTGGTGGTGCCTTGATCGAGCGCTAATACATATTTGGCCATTTATTTGAGTTTTACAGTAAGTAATACTGGTTGGTGATCTGAAAATTTAAAATCGAGGTTTATCACATTAATTTCCTGCAATTCAATATTTGGACTACACAGGAAAAAGTCGATGACTTGCGTTTCGGTTTCGCCTTTGACGTAAGCCGCTTTCAGGTCGCGATTGGTTGGGAATGACGTGTCGAAAAACCAGTTCCATCCATCGAGGTAATCGTTAGGAACTTGCCTATCGCCAGTTCCCGGAGCATGCTGATTCCAATCTCCACCAACAATTACGTAGTTGCCTTTTTCTTCTTCGGCCTTGAGGAAATCCTTCATAAAATCCATCTCCGCTTTCTTGAGTGAACCATCATCGTAAGCCGAATTGTGCGTGTTAATTACTACCAATTCTACATCGTTGTATGGCATTCGATTCACCAAAAAACATCGATCCAAAAAGTAAATACTGTTTGGCCATGCAAAGCTCGAAGGAAACTGATAGCGCTTGGCATCTGTTACCGTAAACCGATTGTAAGTGGCCAATCCGCCCATCACTTTTCCCATTGGATCTAGAAATGGAATCGGAACAAAATTGACGTTGTAATTGAGCGTGAAAGAACTGTTGTGCTCTGGCAGAATCTGCCCGATACTATGGTATTCGTTCAGCTTCCAGCTGCGTTTTGAAAGCGTATCCACTTCCTGAAGAAGGATGATGTCGGCTTCATCATAATACTTCAACGTGTTCATTACTCCATTCAAATTCTTCTGAACGATGCTTTGCTCCATTCGAACGGTAGAACCTCCATCGTAAAAGAAGTCGCTCTCTTCGCCCAAGCCACAATAACCCACATTCCAATTAAGCAATGTGATTACACTATCAGGTCGCTGGGCGTTGACTGCATCAATTGCAATTGCCTCTTCTTTTGGTGGCTTGAAATCGGTGAGAGTACCGTAAACCAAGTTGCCTCCTACCCACAAAAGCGGGATAAGAATGAGAACCAGAACGAGTTTTAGAACTTTTTTCATGACGATGCGTTCGACCAAAGATAGAAGAATCAACCGCGTTGGTTAATCATATATTTGGAATCAAATCAGGGAAATGAAGCACAACGAATACACATGGAAATCGAAAACTGGAATTTCGGTTTATGGTCAATCTTGGTTAGTAGAAACCCCGAAAGCAGTGGTTGGAATCATCCATGGAATGGGAGAGCACTCTTCACGTTACAATTATTTGGTGGATGCACTAACTGCCGCGAACATTTCTGTTGTATCGTACGACCAAATTGGTCACGGTAAAACTGGCGGGAAACGCGGTCACGTTTCTAGTTACGACATGTTGCTTGGTTGTGTGGGAGAATTGACATCCAAAATGGTTGAGCTCGTTCCTGCAAAGCCAACGTTTCTGTTCGGGCACAGCATGGGTGGAAACGTACTTCTCAATTACCTCATCAAGCGGAATCCGAAAATAAGTGGAGCCATTGTTTCCGCTCCTTGGTTAAAATTGGCATTTGATCCGCCAGCAATTCAGGTGAAATTGGCTAAGCTGGTTAGCGGCTTTCTTCCAGGCTTGGTTCAGTCAAGTAATTTGGATGTAAAAGCTATTTCTAAAGACCCAAAAGAAGTGCAGCGCTACGTTGATGACAAATTAGTGCACGATAAAATTAGTACAGGCTTTTTTGTTGGTGTATACAACCAAGGTTTCTGGGCTTTGGAACATGCTTCTGAACTCAAAACGCCTGTTCTACTTTACCATGGAACGGCCGATGCACTTACCTCACACGATGCCTCAAAGCAATTTGCTTCGAAAGCAACTGGGGATATGACCTTTAAATCGTTGGAGGGCGGCTATCACGAATCTCATAACGAACCAGAACGGGAAGAGCTTTTTAAAGCGATTCTGAACTGGATTTCAGCTCACTCCAAGTAACCTTTTACTCCTTTACGTTTTCCGGATTCACCTCGTTTCGAGCGTTCTGTAACTCCGTTTTGTAGAGCGCATCTGTGATGATTGCTTCGCCTTTGTAGTAGAACACATCGCCCCAACTGTGAGCAACCTTCTTGTAGGTGGTTTTTACATTATAGATGTCAGCCACGGAAGTGGTAATCACGTCTCCGCCTTTTTGATCCGTGGTAATTGTCAACGTATTCTCCTTGCGTTGTTCACGGACACGAGCAATTTCTGCCTGCTTGGAAGCTTCTTTTGCAGCGGCAATTGCATCAATTCGTGCTTTTTCTTGCCTTACTGCTTCTTCTTGCTCACGTAATCGTTCAACCCGTGCTTCTTCTTTTGCTATAGCGATGGAATCCACTCTTGCTTGTTCGGCAACTACTTCCAATCGCTTGACCTCGGCCACAGAATCTAAAGCCGCTTTCTTTTTAGCCTCTTCCGCCAAACGCGCTGCTTCATCTGCCAATCGTTGTGCTTCTTTTACGGATGCAATTGAATCAGTTACCGCTTGTTTACGCTGTCTTTCCAGCTCTTTTGCAAGTTCAACGGCTACTCGTGCCGCTTCCTTGGCGGCATCAATAGAATCTTTCTCTGCTTGACGCTTGGCGGCATCCAACGCTGCAAGACGCTCTTGCTCGATACGTTCTGTTTCCTTAACAACTGCTAAAGAATCTGCTTCAGACTTCTTTCTAGCGTCTTCCAATTGTTTGGCGAGTTCCGCTGCTTTTCGCTCAGCTTCTTTTACCGCAGCCAACGAATCCGCTTCGGCTTGTTTCTTGGCATCTTCTAATTGCTTAGCAAGTTCTGCGGCTTTACGTTCCGCATCTTTTATCACAGCTAACGAATCTGCTTCGGCCTTCTTTCTAGCGTCTTCCAATTGTTTGGCTAGTTCTGCAGCTTTACGTTCAGCATCCTTCGTTAATGCCAGAGAATCTGCTGCTGCCTGTTTCTTTACAGCTTCCAACTGCTTGGCAAGTTCTGCAGCTTTGCGTTCGGCATCTTTCAATCCTGCCAATGAGTCTGCCTCAGCTTGCTTTCTAGCATCTTCCAATTTTTTGGCCGCTTCTGCCGCCAAACGCTCTGCTTCCTTAGCTGCAGCAGCTGAATCCTTTTCTGCAAGCTTTTTCAGTCGTTCGGCTTCCTTTTCTTGTTGAAGAGAGAGTTTATCTGCATCACGCGCAGCGAGAATTGAATCCTGTTTAGCTTGTTCTGCCAATTCTCTGAGGCGTTTTGCTTCAGCGATGGAGTCTTTTTTGGCTTTTTCAGCTGCCGCTAGCGCATCAGCCGCTGATAGTTGTGCATTCTTAATAGAATCAGTTTTTGCCGCTTCCACTGCAGCTAATCTCTTTCGTTCGCGCTCAGCAGCTGCAAGATCATCCAACTTTTTGGCTTCACTGCTCAATTCTTGTTCGCGTTGCTGTGCGAGTTTGGCTTTCATTTTTGCCAAGTGGGCTTCCACAGCGGCAAGCGAGTCTATGCGTGATTTTTCCTTAGCAGCCTTCAACTCTTCCTGTCTCAACGCCCAATTGGCGATGGAATCGGATATGAAAAGTTCGCGTGCCCGAGCAATCGAATCCAATCTTGCATTTTCGCGAGCAACCACCAACGCCTTTTGACGAGCGGCTTCTCTGATTTTTGCAGCTTCAGCAGCTGCTGCCATTTCCTCTTCAATACGACTGATATCACGCGTTACAGTTACGAACGCACCTGCCCCTTCGTTGAACATTACTCCACCAGCAGTTTCTTCCCGAACAGGATTGCCTTTGTGATCCTGACGCATGCGCTGAAGATCTAACGTTACCGATTGAGCGTACTCTCCTTTAGCTCCTGATGGAACTTTTGTGACCACAGTGATGGTTTTTGTGGCATAGCCTTTTTCAGAAACGCTCACCACATACTCAGTATTAAGGTCAAGCGATGTCACGAACTTCCCAACATTATTGGCATAGGAATACTTCAATCCACCATCAAGCCTAAAAATCTTGATTTCGGCTTCGCCCAACGGCTGTCCTTCCTTAGTCACATTACCATTAAGCACAAGTTTTCCTTCTTGCGAATGAGCCGCAAAACCGAACAGAACTAGAGATAATATGAGGATTTGTCTTACCAACGAACCGGAAGTGAGCGACAAACGCGCTAATTGGTTAAATGTTATCTATCAAAAATGAGGCTTGCAAAAGTAATAAAATGGATTCCCGAACTAAGCCAAGCACAAACCTCAAAGGCGTCCGTTGGTCGATTGGTCGGGAAATAGGTCAAATTCGTCTAAAAGTGGAAACTTCCAAGGACTGAAAACTGTAATACTATCACCAAACGGAAATTTTATTACCAGAACGACAACTTTAAGAATCAAGCCATGAGAACGGACACAAATAGCGGAAACGGAAAGGAAAGGATTCTGATAAAGGCCAATTATCAACTTGTACCTGTCAATCTGGATGAGATACTCTTCATCAAAGCCCTTAGTGATTATGTGATTATTAAGACAACGACTGGAAAATACATCACTCTTTCGACAATGAAAGACATGGTTGATTCATTGCCAGATAACGTTTTCGTTCGATCACACCGATCATTCATTGTAAATATGGACAAGGTTTCGGCCGTAAAAGGAAGTACGATCGAGATTCGCGATAGCGAAATGAGATTCAGTGTGCCTATTGGCCGAGCATATAAAAAAGATTTTAAGGCTTCTTTGAACGCTGCGTAAGTAGTTTCATGGGTTGTAGGTTGAAAAGCAGGCTGGGGAGCCTGCTTTTTTTATGTCCCAATTTTTCCATCAGAAGAAATTTGCATTCCTAAAAAACGTTAGATCGGTGCTGTCCTGAGAACAGTAATCTACTTTTATGCGTTCCCATTTCGAAAACATGGGTATAATTACTGCCCGAAATTATTCTCAACTTAAATACATGAGCGTTCTCAATAAAATTAGTGCAGCATTGATGTTTACAATGCTGATTTCCCTTTACGCCTTTTCACAGGACTCATCTCTAAAGGGTTGGCACATGAAAGATCCTTCGGAAGGAATTTATGGCGTTGGTGTAGATAAAGCCTATGAGCTTTTGAAAGACCGAAAACCGACCAAAGTGGTTGTTGCCATCTTGGATTCTGGGGTTGATACAGATCATGAAGACCTGAAGGACAACATTTGGGTGAACAAAGGAGAGATTGCCGGAAACGGCATTGACGATGATAAGAACGGTTATGTTGATGATGTGAATGGATGGAATTTCCTTGGAAACTCAAAAGGAGAGAATTTGAATGAAGCAAACTTGGAAATCACTCGGATTTACCGAAAGTTGGCTCCTAAATTTCAGGAAATTGAATCAAAAAAGGCTGTAGCAAAAGCTGATCAAGCTAATTACGACCTCTTTAAAAAAGCCGAGACTGAAATTCTAGAAGAACTGAAAACAACAGCAGCCGAATTTGAACAGATAAATGGCTTTTTGGTGGTTTACAAAATGTCTGACAGTGCTGCAACTGCCAAATTTGGAGAAGGATATACCTTGGAAAATCTACAAAGTTGGGAAGGAGATGATATTCAGCTTTCTAAGCAGATTCTGTCTGGTTTGGTTCAAGATCCGAATTTCAGCAAGGACGCACTGGAAAAATATCACAACTACCTCCGCGAAAAACTAGAGTTTCATTATAACCCAAACTTTGTGGATCGGTCTTTTATTGGTGACGATGCCGACAATATGGAAGACCGTTTTTACGGAAATAATGACGTTTCTGCACCTCACGATGACCACGGAACACACGTAGCTGGAATTGTTGGTGCGGTTAGCGGAAACAGTATCGGTATGGACGGTATTTGTCAGAATGTAGAGTTAATGATTCTTCGAACCGTTCCGAACGGAGATGAATTTGATAAAGACATTGCCAACGCCATTCGTTACGCTGCAGATAACGGTGCCAGCATCATTAATATGAGCTTTGGAAAATCTTATTCGCCACATTTTGAGGATGTTCAAAAGGCAATCAAACACGCAGAAGACAAAGGCGTTCTAATGATTCATGCGGCTGGAAACGATGCCGAAAACTTAGATAAAGCGGCCAATTTTCCAGACCCGAATTACGCGTTTCAAAAAGAGGCCTGTGCTACTTGGTTGACCATTGGCGCATCTGCTTCAACGGGCGATGAGCATTTAGTTGGTGTATTCTCGAACTATGGAAAAAAATCGGTTGATCTTTTCTCTCCCGGAGTTCAGATTTATTCTACCAAACCAGATAACACGTATGAATTTGAGGACGGAACGAGCATGGCCGCTCCAGTTGTGAGTGGTGTTGCTGCTTTGATTAAGTCTTATTTCCATGAGATTACTGCATCAGAATTGAAGCAGTTACTACTAGAATCAAGCAACAAATACCCAAAACTTTCGGTGCTTATGCCTGACCCACAATACAAGCAAAGCAAGACAGCCTCGTTTAAAAAATTGTCCGTCAATGGCGGTGTGGTCAACGCATATAATGCTGCAAAACTTGCATTAATAAAATTTCCGAAATAAGAAACAGATTACTTTTTCATTACATTGGTATAACCAAATCCAAAAACCAATGAAAAAGTTTCTCGCTGTCATTATCGGAGTTTCCCTATCATTTTCAATAATTGCCATCGGAGCCGTCTTGGTGGTACGTTCATTCGGCACTCCCGGCCCCGTACCTGATTTAGACGCAGTGCGTGCCATGGTGGGAAGTCTATCCGTAGTTGGACTCATCATGATGATTCTGAGCCACGCCATCGGGTCTCTGATTGGTGGCTTAGCCGTTGGATTCATCTTAAAAGAAGATACCATGAACGTTGGCCTGACACTTGGGGCCGTTCTGACCATTCTTGGGCTGGTTAACATGATTGTTTTTACTTCCTATCCAGAATGGTTTTATTTAGATTTTATCGTGTTCATTCCGTGCTCCATGGCGGGCGCCACCTACACATCCAAACTATAACCTGATTGAGAGAGACAGAGAACCTGATTGTCGGGCTGGGAATTGCGGGGATAAATCTTTGTCATCAATTGGAAAAACAAGGGAAAACATTCCTTGTGATTGACAATTGTCCTGATAATTCTGCTTCACTTGTTGCAGGCGGGCTGTTCAATCCAATAGGATTGAAGCGAAAGATTAAAAGCTGGATGGTTGATGAGCTTTTTGAGGTGATGGTTCCGAACTATAAGGAGCTGGAAGAAAAGCTGCATACCCGACTACTGCACGAGCTTCCTATTTTAAAACCTATAAGTTCAAAAGAAGAGCTGCCCGAATGGCAATCGGCCATTGACGAAAATAGAATTTCGCCTTACGTTGATACGCTTATTTCCGAGCCTCCAACGGGTCTGTTCCAATCGAACGTTGTGGGCTCGGCAACTATACATCATGGCGGATTTGTGAACATGCGATCTGCCATTTTCGAGTATCGACAGTATGTAAAAGAAAAGGGATGGCTGATTCAAGATTCCTTTGATTATTTCGCAATTGAAGAATCATCGAAGGGTATTTCATATAAAGGAATTTCTGCGGATAGAATCATCTTTTGCGAAGGACGTTTTATTTCAACGAATCCTTTTTTTAGTTGGGTGCCGCTGAAACCAACAAAAGGGCAGATGCTGACCGTGAAGGTCAGTCCACACTTGTCCTCTGAAATGATTTACAATCAGCAATTCTACATGTTTCCAACCACCGAGAATAACGTTTTCAGGCTAGGAGCAACGTATGATTGGAATGATCTGAATGAAGAACCAACAGAAGCGGCTAAGGAGGACCTTATTTCTAAAGTGAAAAAAGCCCTGAATGTTGAAATGGAGGTGCTGGAACATCAAGCGGCCATTCGTCCAAATGTGCATGATAGGAGACCCGTTCTAGGTTCACATCCTGAAAATCCCAACCTTATTCTATTTAACGGAATGGGTTCAAAAGGAGTGATGCTGGCGCCTTATTTCGCAAAGGAATTGATGAGCCACATTTATGAGAAAACACCTTTGAATCCAGAGGTGGACATCAATAGGTTCGTAAAGAAGTTTTACGAGAAGGCCTGAATTCCAAGCTCTTTCTGAATCTCGGATTTCAGCTTCAATTTCACCTCTTCTTCGTCAATTCGTTTTCCTAATTCTGCTTGCATTGAAGTCACAGCCTTGTCGTCAATTCCGCAGGGAATGATGTGCTTGTAATATTCAAGATTGGTATTCACATTGAGCGCAAAACCGTGCATCGTTACCCAGCGGCTAGTGTGCATTCCGAAGGCACAGATTTTGCGCGCCTTTTCGGGGTTTTCCCAATCTATCCAAACGCCCGTAAAGCCTTTGGGACCACGGCCAGCTAGTATTCCGTATGAGGCCAACGTGGAAATAATCGCGTCCTCAAGTTTGTCTATAAACTTATGGATGTCGTGAAAGAAGAAATCAAGATCAAAAATCGGATATCCAACTATTTGGCCCGGGCCGTGATAGGTAATATCGCCTCCACGGTTGATGTGGTAAAACTCCGCTCCATGAAATTTGAGTTCGCTCTCCGTTAGCAAGAGGTTTTCCTCGTGTCCGCTTTTTCCAAGCGTATAAACATGAGGGTGAGAGCAGAAGATTAATCGACTTTCGGTAGGGGTTTTGTGCGCAGGGGTTTGATGCATCAAACCCTTACTCTGCTTCTTCCTATCCACCATTTCGTGGAACTGAGATAGCTGGTAATCCCAACATTCCTTGTATGGAACTAGGCCTTTATCTTCGAAATAAACTTTGTGGGATTTCATTTAACTGCAAAGACTATTTAACCACAGAGAACACAAAGGAAAGCACTGAGTTCACAGAATACGCATGTCCCCCCTTTGGGGGATTTAGGGGGCTAGTTTCGCCAGTGCTGCTTTCAGATGGTCGATGACTTTTACTTCGGTAATGTCAACCCCTTTTTTCTCTCCTAGGAAGAACGAAATCCAATCGCCAATATGAATAAGATAAAGTGCGCGTTGTAAATCGCTTTCTCCTTTTGACCACACTTCTACAGCTGTATTGGTGTATTCTGCAAACGTCCCCTTGTTGATGTCCATCCTTGTTTGGATGTTCTTGAAATCCGATTCATTTCTGAAAAGTACCACCGCCAGATTATCGTCCTTCGTTCTCCAACCAACCAATTCGTTGTGGTTCATCTCAGGAATAACGTGATGCCAGCAAAGCATTTTGGCGTTTTCGTTTACCTGCTGACGGAAACGTGTAGCAACGCCACCAAAACCATCTGCGGCATAAATCACTGGAATCTTTCCAAAGAGCTTTTCCGTCACTTCAGATGCTTCTTTTTGGATTGCCTTTTCATTTTCGTCTAAAAGCTTGATGGACGCCTCCAGCTCCTTTTCAAACCTCTTAGAAATTACACCATGCGCGTGAAGCGCATAAAGAACTTCGGGAAACGAAAGGCCAAAACTCGCACGAGGTGGTTGACCCCCAGGAATTTCGATGAAATCCCAATGATGTTTTTCGGCCAATTCCTTCAGTTTTCCTCCACTTGAAATGACAACAATCTTGGCTCCTTTTTCGTGAGCCAGTTCTGCCGCACTCACCGTTTCTTCTGTGTTTCCAGAATAAGAACACGCCAAGAAAAGCGTCTCATCATCCACAAAACTTGGAATGAAATAACCGTTGTTGGTCACAATTGGAGTTATTGCTTCTGAAGCAACTACCTCAGCAGCAATGGTACCTCCAATTCCTGAACCACCTAGGCCAGAAATAAGCACATTCGATATTTTTCGTCTCTTCTCTGATGAAGAATATGAATTGCCAATAACGATTGCGTGTGCAATCTGATTGGTGAAATCCTTGATAAGTTCTTTCATAATTAATTGATGTCTTTTACTGCAATAGGCAGCCGCACAAAGCTACCGTTTTCGCCTCCTGTTAAAATGTTAATGCTCTCTGGTCGGATATCCTCTGCTGGAATATCGAAATGGTCTTTATCGGCCACGCCAACCGCTAGTCTAATTTTATTCCCTGCCATGATTGTGTAGCTGGTCGGAATCATGTTGATGACGGTTTGTTTGAATTCGTTCGGCTGCAATTCAACCATGTCTTTCTCCTTAAAAGAATGCTGCGGAAAACAGCACGAATAATCACCGTTCTCGCATAATTTAGAGTGGCTAATGTCCAACATTCCTTCTGTAATGTAGCGGCTTGTGCCATCTGGTAAAACCTCTTCTAGGTATACGAATAGATGCCCTTTTCCTGTGCAGGTGCTTACATTTAAGTGAATTTCTGGGTGACCCGTTATTTCCATATCCTTTTCCAGAACTGGCCCATCAAAAACCTGCATTAGCATGTCTTGACCGCCTCTTGGTCCATAGTAAGTGTCCTCGTATTTGTAAAGAACCGTCAATGAATTCCATCGGGTACCACCGCCTTTTTCACCGTAGCCGGTTGTGGTGTTGTAATCGCAATTGTATTTCACGATTTCTTCTTTGGCTGGCTTTTCGCTCTTCAGAAATTCAGGAGCGAAGTACATTTCTGTGGATTGAACTTCTTTTGGTGGCCACGTATCAGATGCTTTCCAAGCCTGTTCGCCCATGGTGAAATAGTTGACTGTTGACTCCTTATCCAATCCCGTGTCAATCCCTTTTACATATTGATCGAGGAAACGGAGAATCTCTAATTTGATATTCAGCTCCTTTTCCTTCGTTCCTGTGAAATTGGTGAAATACTGCCCTGGACCATGATCCCAAGGGCCAACCAACACTCGTTTGGTGTTTGATGTGTTCCAAAATCCTTTGAAAACAGAGTTGGAAAGCGCGCCATCAAACCATCCGCCAATGCGGAAAATAGGAACGCTACTTTCTTGAATGTCTAGCCTACGGGCGTGAATGCTGCAATCATCGGCTGTTAGTTCTGCACCGTAACCACGGTCTGGTTCATCTCGCGCTTCGATGCGATAAAGCCCTTCGAAAATATCGTAGTTCCCTTTGTGCTGCGCCATCGCTTCTTGCAATTGCACTCCCTTCTTGTCTCCATCCACTGGACTTGGCCATTTTACAAACGTCTTCACCTTTTTTCCGAGCGGAGCGAGATCATTTTGATCCAACGAATTAGTGGTCAACCTCCACTCTTTCACAAATGGCGTTTGCCGTATTCCGCCAGGGAAAACAATATCGGTATACAAATCCCAAATGTTGCTTCGCGGCACGCACGCTTTCAACGATGGATGTTTGGTAATCAACGCCAATTCGGCAGTCGTTCCTGTGTACGAAATTCCTGTTGTGGCTGTTTTTCCATCCGACCAAGGCTCGGACACTAACCAATCGAGGGTTTCGCCCATGTCTTTCACTTCTTGGGGAGAGAATTCCATATCGCGATGGCCGTATGAGGCTCCCGTTCCGCGCAAATCAACAATCACAACGGCATAACCATGTGAGTTGAAAAATTTCACTTCGTCCTCTGCCACACTTCCAAAAGCCGGGTCTTTCAATCCTCTCCAAAATGCTTTCAACTGAAATGTTCGAACGTAGCGGACGAAATAAACCACGGTTGGCACCTTCTTTCCTTCTTCCAACTTTTTCGGAAGAAAAACATCCACGGCCAGCTTTACGCCATCGCTCATCGAAATGTATTTCGAAGAATAATCGAAGGCTGCCTTGTACTGAGGCTCTGGATTGTAATGCGAATTGCCAAGGGTTTTGGTGCCTTCCTTGCCACCGCCCGCGTGGACGGGAGAAAACAGAAAAAGGGAAAAAAGAAAAAGGAGAAAACGTGCTGGTTTTAGGGCGCTGAGGACTGAGGGGCTGGTGCTTTTTTTCATGGGAGCGCGAATATACTGCCTATCCGTGTTTCTGTGGGCGGCTGCCTTGGCGCGGCCTGTTATCTTTGCGCAAAATTTTAGGCATGCAAGAACTCAGCGAACAGGAAGTTGTCAGAAGAGAGGCGCTTCAGAAACTTATAGACCTTGGAATTGACCCGTATCCTGCGGCATTATTCCCAGTGAATATTCTGGCTAAGGATGTGAAGGAACAATTTACGGAAGGCAAGGAGATGAAGGATGTGGTTCTTGCTGGGCGAATGATGAGTTCTCGCGTGATGGGAAAAGCATCGTTTGCTGAGCTGCAAGATGCAAGCGGACGAATTCAGATCTATATCGCCAGAGATGAGATTTGTCCGGGTGAGGATAAGACCTTGTACAACGAGGTTTTTAAAAAGCTGTTGGATCGTGGCGATTTTATCGGAATCAAAGGCTACGTTTTTAAAACGCAGGTGGGAGAAACGTCTATTCACGTTCAAGAATTGACCTTGCTTAGCAAATCGTTAAAGCCGCTACCGGTGGTAAAAACCGATGCAGAAGGTGTGGTGCATGATGCCGTGAGCGATGCGGAATTCCGTTACCGTCAGCGGTACGTGGACCTGGTTGTGAACCCTGGAACAAAAGAGGTTTTTAAGAAGCGGACGAAGCTTTACAGCGTGTTCAGAGATTACTTCAACGAGCACGAAATTTTAGAGGTGGAAACCCCAATTCTACAGGCTATTCCTGGAGGAGCAGCTGCGCGCCCGTTTATGACGCATCATAATGCGTTGGATATTCCGCTTTACATGCGCGTTGCGAACGAATTGTACCTAAAACGTTTGATTGTTGGGGGTTTTGATGGGGTGTATGAGTTTGCCAAAGACTTCAGAAATGAAGGCATGGACCGCACGCACAATCCAGAGTTTACGGTGATGGAAATCTATGTGGCTTACAAGGATTACAACTGGATGATGGATTTTACCGAGAAGCTCTTGGAAAAAGCCTGCATCGCCCTAAACGGAACGACTGAAATTGAATACGGACAGCACAAGGTGAGCTTCAAAGCGCCATTTCCGCGTGTGCCGATGTTGGATGCCATTAAGGAACATACAGGTGTAGATATTACCGGAATGGGCGTTGATGAACTGCGCAAAGTTTGCAAGGACCTTGGCGTTCCTACGGAGGATAGCATGGGAAAAGGCAAGCTGATTGATGAGCTTTTTGGCGAGAAGTGCGAAGGCAATTACATCCAGCCAACTTTTATTACAGACTATCCGGTGGAGATGTCTCCCCTTACCAAAAAGCACCGAAGCAAGGAAGGTTTGGTAGAGCGTTTTGAGTTGATGATTTGCGGAAAGGAGATTGCCAACGCTTATTCTGAGCTGAACGACCCGCTAGAACAACGCGAGCGTTTTGAAGAGCAAATGCAACTGGCCGATAATGGGGATGACGAGGCAATGATGATCGATCAAGACTTCCTACGTGCCTTAGAATACGGCATGCCGCCAACCTCAGGAATGGGAATTGGAATGGACCGTTTGGCGATGATGCTTACCAATCAACATTCTATTCAAGATATTCTCTTCTTCCCACAAATGCGACCAGAAAAGAAGGCGGAGAAAAAGGTGGAATTGAACGAAACGGAGAAGCTCATTTTCGGCATCCTATCCAAGAACTCACCAATGGATTTGAACGACCTAAAGGAACGTTCTGGCCTCAGCGGCAAGCAATGGGATAAGGGAATTAAGGGCTTGGCATCTCACGGATTGACCAAGGTGACGAAGACGGATGCGGGTTTGATGGTGGAAGCAAACAACTAACTCAACCCATGTAGATGCTATTCAATTCCATAGAGTTTGCGCTTTTTTTGCCCACTGTCCTGTTGTTGTACTGGGTAATTCCCAGTCGAAGTAACAATTTCAGAAATGTCCTTTTACTTGGCGCCAGCTATCTGTTTTACGGTTGGTGGGACTGGCGATTTCTTGGTCTTATTGCCTTCAGCTCTTTTGTTGATTTTATTATTGGACAACGATTGAGTTTGACCAGCAACACAAGAAGTCGTAAGCTGTTTTTGACAATTAGTGTTGTGGTCAATCTGGGTCTTCTGGGTTTCTTCAAGTATTTCAATTTTTTCCTTGAGAGTTTAAAGGACGCATTCACCTTATTTGGTAAAGAGTTGAACTCTGAGCACCTAGCAATAGTGCTACCGGTCGGCATCAGCTTTTATACGTTCCAAACGCTCAGTTACACGATTGATGTGTACAAACGCAAAATTGTTGCGGAGAACGATATTATCAAATTTTTCACTTTCGTAAGTTTCTTTCCTCAACTTGTGGCAGGTCCGATCGAGCGAGCCTCGCACCTTTTGCCTCAGTTCCAAGCCGGGAAAACATTCTCATATCAGTTCATTTCCGAAGGATTTAAGCAAATTGTTTGGGGCTTCTTTTTGAAATTGGTAATTGCAGATAGGGCTGCCATTTATGTTGACTCTGTGTACAATAATGTATATCAACACGAGGGACTGACCTTCATTTTCGCAACAGTATTATTTGCATTTCAAATTTACGGAGACTTTGCTGGATATTCGCTCATAGCAATTGGAACAGCTAAAATGTTCGGATTCGACCTAATGACCAATTTCAGTCGTCCGTATCTCTCTTTTTCTGTAAAAGAATTCTGGACACGGTGGCATATTTCTCTTTCAACGTGGTTTAGAGACTACTTGTACATTCCATTAGGCGGGAATAGAGTTCCTCGGCCCAGAATGCTTCTGAATCTATTTGTAACATTCGTAATAAGCGGATTATGGCATGGTGCCAATTGGACCTTTGTAATTTGGGGAGCATTGAACGGAGCTTATCTGGTTTTAGAGATTTTGTTGGGTATTAAGGCCAGCCGAAACCCCTTTAGGATTCTTTTAACCTTCGGGTTAATTAATTTTTCATGGATATTCTTTAGGGCAGCAAATCTGCAAGAAGCAGGTCACATCGTCAGTACCATCTTCACTCATCCAGGAAGTCTCTTTTTTTCTTCCGAAAGCGATGTAACAGCGCCAATATACGCTATTCTTTCAATCGGCCTGCTCTTGTTGATTGAATTAAAAAGGGAGTTTTTGGGAAACCGTTTTTCAATTACAAATCACCGCAATCAATGGGTGAGGATGGCGGCCTTTGCGTGCATCATCTTCCTCATTCTCTATCTGGGTGTTTTTGACAAAGGACAATTCATTTACTTTCAGTTTTAACCAATGAAAAATTCAGAATTGAACTTGCTTGGGCTGAATGCTTTGAAGTTTATTGCTGTGTTATTGGTGGTAGACTTCGGTTTGGGAACCATTGCAGAAAGGCTCTACTTTTCTCAAACAACTGGCAAGCAAGCAAGAATCATCGCTTCCTTAAATTTCAACGACTCTGAACTGTTAGTCTTGGGCAGCTCGCATGCAAATCGTCATTACGTGCCCGAGGTTTTTGAGAACCTCCTTGGTTTTAAAAGCTATAACGCTGGTGTTCAGGGACAAAGACTTCTTTTTACCTCCACCTTGCAAAAGATGATATTGGATCGGTCTAAACCAAAAATTATCATCGTAAATATTGACAATAATTGGATGCAAGAGTCTCAAGAAGCATACGATAGACTTTCAGATTTTCATCCTTTTTATTGGGAGTACCGCAAAATACTGTTACCGGTGCTAAATCTTAAGTCCACTTTTGTTGACCTGCGAATGAGCAGTAAAGCCTATAGAATGAACTCAACACTGGTTCACATGGCATTTTATTTTGTGAAACCTCAAGAAGCGCACAACGGATATCTTCCATCGTACAAAAAAATGGCTCTATCTACAGAGGTAGACAGTGATGGGCTGTCTTCTAATACTGAAAAGCCTGCTATAGACACCAATTTTGTGACTGCTTTCGATGAAATTATTGAAACTTCTTCTTTTAACGAAGTGAAATTGGTTTTTGTGGTTTCCCCAACATTCCATGTGCCTGACAAAACCGAGTCTGAATCGATGCAAATAATGGTGGATCGAATTAAGGAAAAGAACCTTCCTTTTTACGACTTCAGAGGCGATTCTGCGTTTATGGGCAAGCCAAACCTGTTTTTTGACCCAGCCCACCTAAACCACGAAGGTGCTGTCCTGTTTAGTGGGTTGGTTGCCGCTGAATTAGAACATCTTGGCCTTTCTGCGAAAGCTCAAGCAGGCGCAGAATAAACCCATTCGGCTCATCCATAAAAACCTGTTGGTCGTTTCACAATTAGACAAAGGCATTACTCACGAATCGGCCAAGGAGACGAAGACGGATGCTGGGTTGACGGTGGAGGCGGTAGGCTGATTGGTATTATACAAATCACCCAATCGATTCCCTGATTTGTATAAAACAAGGAATACTCCACAGAAACCGGCTTTGAAGTGCTGAACTGGAAGACGTTTCTTACGCGGTAAACCAATAGGATAAGGGCATCAAGAACTAGTCTCTCACGGATTGACCAAAGTGACCAAGACAGATGCTGGGTTGATGGTGGAGACGGTTTAATAGTAACTCAACCACTGCTCGGCTATCTAATTTCCAACCTTGACGGATATATCATATCTGATTCGTTTTTTGGAAGCTCGTCAAACCAAAAACCTCATTCATCCAGTTAAATAGCCTTTTTTGGCTAATTTCCTGTTGACCAAGATGCGCGAATGTGACACATTGATATATTTGCATTGCTGTGCAGGTTTGTAAGCGTTTCTCTTTTTTACTTCTACCATCCAAACCATCATGTCAAAGAAACCCTTACTCCCTAAGTCTAAAGCAGGAAGAATCCTGCTTCTCATTTACGCCCTACTGGGTTTGGTATTGGCTACCATGATTACAATTACGTTGGTTTGGTCGGCTAGTGTGATAACGAAATACGAGAACAATTCAGATACCATAGACAAGAGCTTCCTGACTATTGGTGAGCTCAAAAAAAGCATTTCGCATCGCGAAGTTGCCCTCTTACGACACCTCTGTGCAACCGATAGCCTATCGAAGATTGCAGAAGAAAACATAATAAATGCAGAACGTGCGGAGAACACAAAACGGCTCGATTATCTCCGATCATTACTCTCCGATTCTTTGGGCTACGCCCTTTATGACACGTTAGAAATGTATCGTGCAGAAAACATGTTGGCACGCGAAAAGCTACTTGCAATTAGCTGGGCACATGATGCCGAAAAAGCCATCCATTATCATAATGAAATTCAGCAAAAGACATATGAAAACCTGCAAAATTCCGTTTCATCATTGTCTGATCATATAGTGCGGGACAGAAAAGCAAAAGCCACTGCATTACAGTCTAATGCCTTTGCGCTTAGCTATACGGTTGTTGCGCTGGCTCTTGTAGTTATAGCGTTGTTAATTGCGTTGGGGTTTGCCATCAAATTCACAAACATGCACGCAGACCGCATGGTTCATCGCAGTGATCTTTACCGCAAGGCCATCAATCAATCTATGATTGTAACGGTAACCGATTCTAAAGGAAGAATTACGGATTCTAACGAACAGATGCTCAAACTCATGGGTTATTCGAAAGAGGAAGTCGTTGGCAAAAACCCAAGGATGTTTAAATCAGGTCATCATGACAAAGAATTCTACAAAAACCTTTGGACTACGGTTTTGGCGGGAAATGTTTGGAAGGGAGAAATGCTTAACCGCGTAAAAAACGGTGGCATTGTTTGGTTAGACACTACCATTATTCCGTTTAGGGATGAGATGGGTAAGATTGAAGAGATGTTTGTGCTTAGACAAGACATCTCGGCCAGAAAAATGGCTGAGGATGAGCTCATTCTTACAAACCGCGACTTGGAAAAACGGGTGGAAGAACGCACAGCAGACCTTTTGATAACCAGTCAGAAATTGGATGCTATTCATCAAGACCTTGTTTCGAGCGTGAACTACGCCAAGCGTATTCAAGATGCCGTGTTAGATTCGTCTTTAGAAGTTACGGAGGTGTTCCCCAATTCTTTTGTGTTCGCTAAGAGCCATTCGGTATTAAGCGGAGATTTTGTGTGGTGCGCAACGATTGGAGATTTGCAGATTATTGCAGCGGTAGATTGCACGGGGCATGGCATACCAGGGGCGTTGATGTCTGTGTTGGGAAAGGAGATTTTAGACCTCGTTATTTTAGAATCAGAACTAGCTAGTGCTGGAGAGATGCTTTTGGAGATGGACGAACAACTCATCAACCGGCTACAAATAAAATCTAGAGACCTTATCATTAACGATGGTATGGACGTGGCGCTATGCATCGTAGATCAAAAAAATGGCACCTTCCAGTATGCTGGCGCTTATCGGCCTTTAATTACGGTAGACAATGCGGGCATCTCTACCTACTACAAAGGATCTTCGTTTTCAATCGGTGGCGGTTCATCTAGACACGATAAAACATTCGAAACCATCACCATTCCTATTACCCCAGACCTGATGTTCTACATTGGTTCAGATGGTTTTCAGGATCAATTTGGCGGGACTGAGGATAAAAAATTCGGAAAAGCACGGCTCACCGCACTCTTATCGTCCATCTCTTCACTCCCAATAAAGCAACAACAGGCAGGGGCTAAAGAAGCGTTTATCAATTGGCAGGGCAAAGCAACCCAAACCGATGATGTGTTGCTGGTTGGTATAAGGCTTTAGTTTACGCGGTCAGTACCCAGATGACGAAGACGGATGCGGGGTTGTCGGTTAAAACAGTGGGCTGATAGGTATTCCCTCCTCGCATCTGGTTCAGATTATTTCGAATTTCAGCTAGTTTTATACAAATCATACACTCAACCGCTATATTTGTATAAAATTTAGTTGGCATGAACCACATAGCACGGGAAATAAGAACGGTTCTTCTTGACTACGCGCAACAGTTTCGGGCAGTTATGGTAGTCGGCCCAAGGCAGTCTGGAAAGACCACGCTGGTCAAGATTACATTCCCTAAAAAACCGTACGTCTCGTTAGAAAATCCCGATGAACGTGCGCTAGCAAATGAAGATCCACGGGCGTTTCTGGCACGATTCCCCAAAGGGGCTATTCTTGATGAGGTTCAACGTGTTCCAAGCCTATTGAACTATTTGCAAGAGATTCTGGACCATAGCAAAGAGGATGGATTGTACATTATTACTGGCAGCAACAATATTCTGCTTCAGGATAACGTGAGCCAAACCTTGGCAGGGCGTGTGGGCGTGCTTGATCTGATGCCGCTCAGTTACCGCGAAATAGTACAGCAAAAGAGCAATCTTACTTTGGAAGAACACATTTTCAACGGCAGCTACCCAGAGATTTATGATCGAAACCGAAGCCCAAGCATCTGGTATCCCTCCTACATCCGAACGTATGTGGAGCGCGATGTTCGTCAGGTGCAGAACATTGAGAATACCGCGCTGTTCACCAAGTTTCTTCGCCTTTGTGCGGGTCGGGTCGGTCAGCAAGTAAATATGTCTGCTCTAAGCAACGAATGCGGTATTGATGTGAGAACTGTGCAGTCTTGGCTCTCTGTATTGGAAAGTACCTACGTGATAAAACGACTGTCTCCGTTCCATCGCAACTTTAATAAGCGAATTACCAAGTCGCCAAAACTCTATTTTATTGATTCTGGACTGGTCTGCTCACTGCTTGGAATAAGAACAACCGATGAGCTCACGGTCTCCCACTTTAAGGGTGCGTTGGTTGAGAATTTCATCATCATGGAATTGGTGAAGAATGGTTTGAATAAAGGATTGCACCAATCGCTTTATTATTGGCGAGAGAACAACGGTGTGGAGGTGGATGTGATTCTTGATTCGGGTACAACCTTCGTCCCTATCGAAATAAAATCGGCACAGACCTTTTCGAAGGATTTCCTCACTAACCTCAAAAAGTTTAAATCCTATTCCGATGTTCTGAAAGGAACTCTGCTTTATGATGGCGAAATGGAATTCAAAACAGAAGACGGCTTCGAAGTGCTGAACTGGAAGACGTTTCTTACGCGGTAAACCAATAGGATAAGGGCATCAAGAACTAGTCTCTCACGGATTGACCAAAGTGACCAAGACAGATGCTGGGTTGATGGTGGAGAAAGTTTAATAGTAACTCAACCACTGCTCGGCTATCTAATTTCCAACCTTGCCACCACTCGCTCCCAATACCTTGGGGCATAGACGAACACATCGTCAGAGGTGTAGGAAAGACCATCACTACCAGCATACACCTGTATCAGATTATCGGGGGTAAAACTAATGGTTGAGAACATTTCAATGGTTTCTCCTCCGTTTGGCATGGTCACAATGATGGGTGAATAGCGGTGGCTTCGGATGAATGGACGATTGCAAATCGGCCCGGCAAAAGGGCACCCTGAAACATCAGGAAGCCCCTGTGGGTTATGGATGTAGGTCGAATCCGTTCCACCAAACACAATTCCTGATGGCCTCAGGTTCTCTGGATACAACATGTCTAAGAGACGAATCTCGTTGCACTTTAGCAAGAGCCTGTTTGTTCCTGCATCGTATGTCACGGCATCGCTCGCCAGATTCTGTAAGAACACGTTCTGGTATCCTATGGGCAATTCCACTTCCTGATAGTAATAGTATGGCATGAACATGAAGTAGTTCATGGTCACTTCATCCTGCTCGTAAACACCATCTCGCAGGTCGTTGCCGTATAAGATGGGCTCGGCCGTTACCTCCTGATTGTTCGAAAAATCGACATCCAGATAAATCTGGTAATTAGGGTCGTTGTCGTGTCCATCGATGTAGGAGATCATGTGCGTGGACGAATTGGACCCCGCACTCTCGAGGTTGTCCTGATAGGCCAAAATGTTGAGTTTGGATTTGAACATGTAGGGTGTGAGGGTGGTGACTAAGGGTCCGAACTGGGTGTAGACCGAATCCTCAGAGGTTTTGCCCGAACCTTCGTCAATGGTCGCATTGGTGAATTTGAGACGGTGCTGGATAATCCCCGATTTCTTGCAAGAGCTGAGCCCTAAAAGAATAAATAGAAAAATGCCGAAGTATTTCATGGGTAAGGTTAGTTGACAAAACAAACTTCAACATACTCATCTTCAACATCACTGAGCTTGATCAGAGAAAAAGCTGTTCCTTACCAAGCGAATCTTGTACGCGTCACTCCCTGTTTATAATGATCTATTGAATGTCGCCACTCAATTAGAGTGGCAAACGGTTCGAAAAGAGTTGGGTCAGCGGTGACTGAGACGCAAGCATTGCGTCTCTACCGTTCAAACGTTCGATGAATAAACCCAATCACCCCTTCCATAAAAACCTCTTGGTCGTCCCACAAGGCCATGTGGCTGCCGTTGGGGCAATGCAATGATTCTCCATTCTGAACGAGGGTAGCCATCTCCTTCATTTCATCCGGATTCATGCTATCGTATTTCGCACCTACCATGAGGGTTGGTGTGGCAATTTCGTGTAGTCTATCCCACACGCTCCAATCCTTTAGAATACCACCTGGCACAAACTCGCTTGGCCCTTGCATGTAGCTGTAAACGGGCCCGTTAAAGTGGCTAAAGCTTCGTGCCACTGGTTCTGGGAAAGGGTAAATTTTGCAGATGTGTTTGGCGTAGAATTCCTTCTCCACCAACTCCAAATAAATCGGATTTCCGTAGTCTTCGGCATCTTCATACATCTTTAGCGTGTCCACCAAACTTGGCCGTAATTGCTCTCTCAATTTGTTGTTGTAAGCCGCGTATTTATGAAAATCGGCTGTCATGTTGCAGATGATTAAGCCTTTCAAATTCTGCTGATACTTGAGCGCGTATTCCAGCGCTAGAATGCCTCCCCAGCTTTGTCCGAGAAGCACGAAATTGTCCTTATTCAACCCCAAAGCAACACGCACTTGCTCCACCTCTTCTACAAAACGCTCAATGGTGTAAAGGCTCATGTCTTCGGGCTGATCGGAGTAATACGAACCCAACTGATCGTACTCATAAAACTCAATATTCGCCTGCGGAAAAAAGCTCTGGAAGCTCTCTAAATACTCGTGCGTTCCTGCTGGACCGCCATGCAGTATCAGCACCTTCATAGGGCTGTTTCCGTAGCGCTTTGTCCAAACCTTGTAGCCTTCTACAAGGTCAATCATTTGCACGCCTCCGGCTTGATAAGTGCCAGGGGTTTTGAAATTGTTGTAGTCGCAGTTTGTGACTGGTTCCGCTGTTTCGACCGGTGCTTGCGAGCATCCGAAAAACGTGAAAAGGAGAAAAAGAAAAACGGTTGGCCGTAGGATGGCAGAAGTGTAATGCATGGGGCAGAATTTTCCCCTAAGATACGCGCTTCGCTATTTCTGAAACCGAAATGGAATTGTGCGAGGCATCATACACCACAACTCCGTCTTTCAAAACAATTGCTTGGGGCGATTCGTGATGAACGCCCAATTGCGAGGCAATGGCGTTTGAGATGTTGCGAAAAGCGATAAGGTCTAAATACCACGGCTCTAGGTTTTCCAAGTTCCATTCTCGCTCCAATCGACTTTTAGCCATGGAACTGATGGAGCAGCGCGTGCTGTGCTTGAAAATGAGTTGCGGTTTTTCGTGAGAGAGTTCCACAATTTCCGCAATCTGCCTTTCAGAGTTCATCGTTTTCCACGGAACACTCGAACCTCCACCACTAAACATGTCTTTCCAACCCAAAGCTGATACGAATTACGAATTTGAACGAATATACGAATGCGGTTCATAGAGTTCTGCGCATCTAGCCGATTACAACACGGCTATATAAATCACTTTTCTCCCCTTTTGGGAGATGCCGAAGGCAGAGGGGCTTTTTTGCAGACCATCAATGAATGATAGTACCCAACCGTTTCCACGATTTTCTCTACTTCCAAACCAGCTTCCTCCACGTATTGTGCCATGCGCTTGCTGTCGTACATCTTGCTGTTTCCGTTAGCCATTGAAGTAAAGTACAGCGATGTGCCGTGCAAGCAATAAGCGGCAGTCATGCTTTCCTGTAAATCCCAAAAAGTTTCGAGGATGAAAACTCGTCCATCATCGTTCAACGCATCTTTTGCATGACTCAGAATGTGCTTGATTTGTTCGGGCGAGAAGCAATCCAAAAACTGGCTCATCCAAACCGCATCTTGGTTTTTTGGGAGTTGATAATCCGCATCCAACACGTTTTGTTCGTGGGTGGAGATTCGCTCTTGCAAACCAACAGACCGAATGAGCTCATTGGCCAGCCCGCATTGACCGGGAAGGTCAACAATTGTCATGTGCACATCGGAATCATTTTGCACGCACTGAAAAGACCATTTGCCTGTGTTTCCACCAATATCCAACATAGATTTTGGTTTGAAATGGAACACCTCTTTCCTAGCCTGAGGAAAAGCCTGATCGGAATAATGATGGTCAAACGTGAACCAGCTTTCTTTAGATCGACCAGGAAGTTTGGATAGTCCGTGATAAATGGTCGGCCAATCGCCCAATTCTTTCAAACCTGCTGGTTTTTCTTCTTTGATGGCTTCTTCAAGGTGAAAAGTGCCCTGATAGCACACGTCCTGAACGAAATCGGTGTTTGCAACCGTCTGTTTGTCCATCAACCAAAACGAACCTGTCTTGCCAATCTTGTACGTGTACGGCTCCATCAGTTTGACCAAATCCAAACTCAATCCCGCTTCTAAAAGCGTTTCCACACCATATTCAGAAATACCAGTTTCCTTACTCAATTCTTCCGATGTAGCACCTTTTCTTCCTGCATTTGCTAAGGCTTGCAGAATGCCTGTTCTGTTAAGCGAAACTGCCGCCTGAAACATCATGGGATAGAATGAAAGTCGCTCTGCCGCCTCTTTTGCTTCGGTTAATGAAATGTTGTCTTCTTGAAATGCTTTATACATGTTTTTAACTAATAAGACCTTCAAGGTTTTGAAAACCTTGAAGGTCTGGTTTATCTATCCTTCTATCCACTGCGTAAAATACTCCTGTGGTTTTCTTCTTGTTTTTCGCGGCCAATCTTCTTTCGGATAGCCGAGGTAAAGAAATCCAAGGAATTTGTCTTTTTCGCCCAAAGTCATAAAATCTTTTGTTTCGGGCCAATACGTAATGCCACCGCTCATCCAAAATGCGCCAATACCATGCGCAGCTGCAACAAGCATCATGTTCTGAACCGCCATCGAAACCGAGGCAATTTCTTCCTCAATTGGATCACGTTCTGCTTCATCTCTTTTCATACAGATGCCAATGATAGCGGTTGTCATCAAAGGTCGATCACGCAATTTGTCGTATTTCTCCTGATTGAAATCATCTGCCATTTTCTGCATATACAGTTCGGATTGAAAATCAGACAGTTTTTTCAGACCATCACCCATAAAAACCTTGAAGTGCCAAGGCTGCGTGTAGCGGTGCGTAGGTGCCCACTTGGCGGCATCCAACAATTCCATCACAATTTCCTTGTGCACTTTCCGTGTAGAAAAGTGTTCTGGAATGATGGTTCTCCTATCTTCAATTACTGCCCTTATCTCACTTATGTTGTAGCGCATTTTAACTCAATTTGACCGTGAACAAAGTTATCTGGAATGAGTTTAGATAAACGGTAACTTTGCCTCAAACTTTGAACATTTAACTTAGAACTTTTCAATATGTATCCACCAGAAATAGTAATGCCAATGAAGCATGACATCACTTCAGCCGGAGTGAAGGAATTGCTGACACCAGAAGATGTTGATGCTGCCATCACAGCCAAAGGAACTGCCTTGGTTTTTATCAATTCAGTTTGCGGTTGCGCGGCTGGAAATGCGCGTCCATCCATTAAAATGGCTTTGAAACACAGCAAGTTGCCTACAAGAATGACCACTGTTTTTGCTGGTTTTGATGTTGCGGCCGTTGCTCAAGCGCGAAAATACATGGCGCCTTATCCACCATCAAGCCCAAGTATTGCGCTTTTTAAAGACGGAAACCTGGTTCACTTTATCGAGCGTCATCATATTGAAGGCCGTACGCCAGAAATGATTGTTGAAAATCTGACAGGAGCTTTTGACGAGTTTTGTTAATTCAGTGAATTAGAGTTTTCATTACCTTTCATGTATGCCAACTGTACTTCGTTTAAACGGATTTCGCTTCTTTTTTTACAGTAATGAAGGCAACGAACCCATGCATATTCACGTTGAAAAAGGCGATGCGGTTGGCAAAGTGTGGCTTGAACCAACGTTAGAGCGGGAATATTTTTACGGCTTCACCGTTAAGGAACAAAAACAGATTCTTGAAATTGCAACTGCAAATTTGAGCCTATTTAAAAATACGTGGAATGAAAGATTCAACTGATTTTAGATCGTCCGATTCATTCGAGCGCCTTATCCTTGAAGGAAAGCTGCGAATCAAAGACGTTCACGTGAACAAGGAAACAGACCGTTTGGTAGTAATCCTTTCGAGTGGCAGCGTGATTGCCACTTCGCTTTCTGACCATGCTGGGCTAAGAAACGGATCGGAAAAAGCATTGAACAATTGGCGGCTGATTGGATCTGGTATCGGAATACAATGGGAAGAGTTGGATGAAGACCTTTCACTAAAAGGCTTAGTAACTCAAGTTGTTCTGCGACAGCTTGGCGCTTCGGGCAACGAGTTGAAGGTTGCGGTTTAACGTTTTACTAGGTATTTGCCGTTAAATTTTTTAGCTAATCGGGAAATGAAAAAGCCGCTTCAATTCTGATTGGAGCGGCTTTTTTATTCCGTTTAGTTCCTTTGTCTTATGCTACGCGTTTTGTTTCTGTTGATATTCCTCTGCCAAAACTGCTTTGGGCAGGGGAAAGACTATCCCAATTTTTCAAAGATTAAGGCGAGGTTTGATGTTTGTTTTTCGACAGAAATCACTGTGTACGATGCCCTAAGAAGCGTTCAATTTAAATATGTCTATAATCAATTTGCTGCCCCAGAATATGATGGGAGAATCGGGCTGGACATACAGATAGTTAAGAACGTCTCACTTGGTCCAATGATTGGTTTGAACTATTCAGCTAGGCGAAATGGCGAGTCAGAGGGAAACGTGATGACCACACATGGCGATGAGCGGGTTTCTTATTTCATCCGTTCAAAGTCGCTTGGTTTCAACACTGGTCTTCAAGCCAAATGGCTTTGTCTTAAAGAAGGTAAGAACAACCTGATATTGTCACTTTCAACCTATTACAGTCATCTGGTAAACCAAGAAAATTGGGTCAGTCGTGATGTTCGCGGTTATCCAACTATTGATGGACGAGTCAAGAGTGTGTTGCAAGGACAACTCGCATTAAGATACGCATATGCTCTGGGGCGTGGTATCAACATAGAACCCTTAATCGGCCTGTCTTTTAACGCTCCGCTTGTGCAAATTGCACCTCAGGGAGTTAAGGTCTTCCCATTGTCTCCCAGCATCGGGTTAGCTTTCACCTTTGGGAAGTCTCCGGCTACTCCGAACCCGGATTCTTCAAAACCTTCGGAACCTTGAAGTAGTCTGAATCTGCCTTTGGTGCGTTCTTCAAAGCTTGTTTCTGCGTGATGGTTTTTTTCTTCTCATCATTCCGCATCACGTTCATTTCCTCCGACATATAAATGAGCGGCTCCACGCCTTCTGTGTCGAGTTCGTTCAGCTTTTCCATGAACGAAAGAATTTTGTTCAGGTCTTTTTTGATGCGTTCTTTTTCCTCGCCTTCAAAGCTCAATCGCGCCAAGTGCGCCAATTCATCAACCGTTTTATCCGTTATATCCATGTCGTTTTAATTCTTGTCTGATCACATCCTGCGCAGCGTCTCTTAGTTCAGCGACATCACTTGCGGTCATCCCTTTTGAGGGAATTGGCTTGTGAATTTTGATGAATGTTTTGCCTGGTCTGCCGCCTTCCCAAACATGTGGTTTGGCTGGCAAGATGTTCCATCCGTTGACAAAAGTAACGGGAACAACGGGAACTTGCGCCTCAATAGCAATTTTGAAGGGTGAGTTCTTAAACGGAAGCATCTCTGGCGGATTATCGGGAATAATCGCTTCGGGATAAACACCGATTGTGATTCCCTTTTTCAAATCATCCGCTGCGCGTTGATACGAGTTGTACGAAGCACGGAGATTCGTTCTGTCAATCAGGATATTCATCTTGTGAAAGAAGATGTTGAAAAACCACCATTTGCCCAATTGCACTTTTCCCATGTAATGGAAATAAATGGGGAAAGCGATGTACGATTGGACTATATCTACGAACGAAACGTGATTGGGGACGATGATGTATGGGCCATCCGAAAGTGGTTCTTCAATCTCAACCGTGGTTCGAACTCCCGTGATAAAACAAATCATCCGAGCCCAAATCCGCTTGAGAAACATGGCTTTTTTGAAGTGTTGTTCGCGATGCACGAAGTAGAGAAAGAACGGAAAAAGTGGCATCAATGTGATGAAACACGATGCGAAAAACCATCCTCTCCAGAGTATTTTCAGCGGCCAAACTAGCTTTGACATGCAACAAATTTAACAGGATGTTTCGGCCAAGTCCGAAATCAGAATTTCTACTTTTGGCATTCTGTCTGATAAAGACGAAAATATGGCAAGAATACTTACAGGCATACAAAGTTCGGGGCGACAACACTTGGGAAATATTCTTGGTGCCATTCGGCCAGCAATTGAACTGAGCAGCGACCCAAAAAACGAGGCTTATCTGTTCATTGCCGATATGCATTCGTTGACCACCATCAAAGATGCGGCAACGAGAAAAGAGAACGTTTTGGCTACGGCTGCGGCTTGGTTGGCTTGTGGATTGGACACTGAAAAAGTGGTTTTCTACCGGCAATCAGACATTCCGCAAGTGGCGGAAATGACGTGGTATTTGAGCTGCTTTACGCCATTTCCGATGTTGGCAAACGCACATTCGTTCAAAGATAAATCTGAGAATTTGTCGGATGTGAATGCTGGGCTGTTTATCTATCCCGTGCTGATGGCCTGCGACATATTGATGTATGACGCGAATGTTGTTCCTGTTGGGAAAGACCAAAAGCAGCATGTAGAAATGACGCGTGACATGGCAAGTGCCGTAAATTATCAGATGAAACAGGAGCTTTTTGTGATTCCTGAATCGAAAATTAGTGAAGAAATAATGACTATTCCGGGAACGGATGGTCGTAAAATGAGCAAATCTTACGGAAACATCATCGACATCTTTCTTCCAGAAAAGCAATTGCGCAAGCAGGTGATGGGAATTGTGACGGACAGCACGCCACTAGAAGACCCGAAAAATCCTGATACATGCAATGCTTTTGCGCTTTATTCACTTCTCGCTTCGGAAAGCCAGATTGTAGAAATGCGCCAGAATTATTTGGGAGGAAATTATGGCTACGGTCATGCTAAGCAAGCTCTTTTCGAACTCATTTTGGAAGAGTTCAAGGACGAAAGAATCCGTTTTGATGCATTGATGCAGAACCCTGAAAACATCGAAAAGCTATTGCTGGAAGGAGCCGAAAAGGCCAAGCCCGTTGCGAATCAGGTTTTAGCCCGATTCAAAGAGGCCATAGGATACTGACAAATGGCGCTGCAATCAGCGAAAGCAGTAGGAAATCGGCCAGCCACCAACGTTTCATTTTTTCAAGCGTTCGAGAAATAAGAACACTTAGCGGAAACGCTATCAGAATAATTCCGTTTTGCCAGCTCAGCCCAAGCAGCAAGACAATTAGGACGCCTCCTACAATCCATGCACCATTGGTTAGCATGATGTTTCGCTCAGTGACCGTTCCAATTGTGAGGCTACCAAATAAGCCCGACAAGCCAATCAGCGCAATTGGAATTAAGGTTAGGTGACCTGCATTCACTCTATCAAGCCCCGTACTTCCCGACCAAGCAGACTGTATTACTCCTAAAAAGGCCAAAAACGGAGACTCGTTCCAAACGGCAAACATCATGATGAAAATGGCCGTCATCACAATTCCTAAACTCAAAACGGCCCATTCTCTCCAATTTCCTGACCTTAGAATAAGCAACGAGAATCCTATTGGAACCAAGAAGAAAACCGTTCGTCCTGCAAACAGACTTGCAACGCCAATCAACAATCCAATATGAAATATCTCCGAAAGAACCGACTCTCGTTTGTAGGTTGAAAGCAACAACAGGAACGTTCCGATAACAATTAATGTCGTAACAAGAATGTCTGGGCGGGCAAGTGCGGCTTTTGGTTGTATCATTATCAAAGACACAAATGCCACCATTACAACATTACTATTACCCAATACTTGTTTTGCTTCGCGCAAGCGCAATCGAGATAAAATTGCCGCTATCGCGATGATAATCATGCATAAATACGGTATAAAAGCCGCGTTCGGTTGAAGCCATGCAAATGCCCAATGCGCGTAAAGCATATCCGTATTGAAGCTGTTTTCGGCCAAGAAAAAGTACGGTAAAACAAGCATGAGCCCGCCCAGCAAATAGCTAAGCACGAATGCTACAATCGTATTTGACTTGAGAATGGCTGTTAGCATCTTAACTGATGTTATCCAAGGGTATTTTGGGTTCAAAAAAGGGACGAAGGACAAGGGGCAAGGGACGTTTGCCGCTCGTCCCTTGTCTCTCGCCCCAAAACAAGGATGTGCTTCTATTTCTCGTTACTATCGTCATTTATCTGTAAAAGGTTGGGCTTAACGTAATCCTAATCGATTTCAAATATTGGATATATTTGCGGCAACAAATCAAAACGCTATGAACTTACAGCAAATTCTTGCACCAATTGAAGACCTTTTTCTTTGGACATTTGGCCTTTTGGAGGCTGGTGAAAACATGGTCAATTATCTCTTGATAATCACCATTGCTCTTGCGTTGGTTTATTGGACTTTCAAATTGGCTGGTTTCCAAAAGGACGAGGTGCTAAACCGCAAATCTTAAAGGTCGAAACCGATATCTGATCTAAAGTATTTGCCTTCGTAGTTCACTACATGCGCATTGGCGTATGATTGTTCCAACGCTTCATTCATACTTTCTCCAAAGGATGTAATTGCCAACACGCGGCCACCATCTGTAAGCACGTTTCCTCCGCTGTCTTTTGTTCCTGCATGGAACACCACGCTGTCTTTTACTTTGTCCAAACCTGCAATCTGGCGGCCTTTCTCGTAATTGCCTGGATAACCGTCTGAAACCAACATTACGGTGCAAGTTGTGCGCGGATCAACTGTCAGTTGAACCTTATCTAACGTTTGATCAGCAACTGCTTCAAACAAATCAACCAAATCCGTTTGTATTCTTGGAATGACAACTTCCGTTTCTGGATCGCCCATCCGAACGTTGTATTCAATTACGAATGGTTCTCCGCCCACATTCATCAATCCGATAAAGACAAAACCACGGTAGTCGATGCCATCTTTTGCCAACCCGTTGATGGTCGGTTTCACGATACGTTCCTCCACCTTATTCATGAACTCTTGATCGGCAAAAGGAACGGGAGAAATGGCACCCATTCCGCCTGTATTGAGTCCTGTATCGCCTTCGCCAATTCGTTTGTAATCCTTGGCAGAAGGAAGAATCTTGTAGTTTTTTCCATCCGTAAGCACGAAAACCGAAAGCTCTATTCCACGAAGGAATTCTTCGATAACCACTTTATCAGATGCCGAGCCAAATTTGTGCTCCACCAACATGGATGTGAGTTCAATCCGTGCTTCCACCAATTCATCACAGATTAACACGCCTTTTCCGCCAGCAAGTCCATCAGCCTTCAACACATAAGGAGAATCAAGCGTTTCCAAAAACTTGAAGCCTTCTTCGAGTGAATCCGTTGTGAACGAACCGTAACCTGCCGTTGGTATGTTATGACGAACCATGAATTCCTTCGAGAACTCTTTGCTTCCTTCAAGCATGG
The DNA here is from genome assembly GCA_021741155.1 of Flavobacteriales bacterium. Taxonomy (GTDB): domain Bacteria; phylum Bacteroidota; class Bacteroidia; order UBA10329; family UBA10329; genus UBA10329. The sequence goes on from JAIOYP010000007.1 coordinate 46,448, forward strand.
CTCCCAATTTTGAAGGGCCGATGACCGGAATGTATTTCAGAAAGGGTTCGCTTTGGAAATAGTCTACAATCCCGGCTACCAATGGTGCTTCTGGGCCAACAATTACCATGTGAATTCCATTGCCACGCACAAAATCACGTACCGCAGGAAAATCGAGCGGATTCAAATCTACATTGGTTCCAACGGTCTTGGTTCCAGCATTTCCTGGGGCAATGTAAAGCTTAGACAATCGGCTGCTTTGGCACAGTTTCCAAGCCATGGCATGTTCTCTTCCTCCCGATCCAATCAATAATATGTTCATTCCTTGTGTCATATTTGGTGAATCAAAGGTCTCATTTTCATTCGGAAATCATATCGTTAAAAGCCTTAGTCAAAGCCCTCTGTTTTTCTACTTTTGAGGCTCAATAAAGAAGCAAACATGTCCTACGAAAACATCCTAACCTCTCTCGACAACGGAATCTTTACCATCACCATCAACCGCCCAGATAAGCTGAATGCCTTGAGCAAAGGCGTGTTTAACGACCTTGATGTTGCGGTGAAAGAAGTTTATGCGAATAAGGAGATTACGGGTGCAATCATCACCGGAAGTGGCGACAAGGCGTTTGTGGCTGGTGCCGATATTTCTGAGTTTGGAGGATTGACCAAGGAAGAAGGAAAGCGACTTGCTTCGCGAGGACAAGACGTTTTCAACGCCATAGAGCATTCGCCAAAGCCATTTATTGCGGCTGTTAACGGGTTTTCCTTAGGTGGAGGTTGCGAGTTGGCCATGGCCTGCCACATGCGTGTGGCGAGCGAATCAGCTCGTTTCGGACAACCAGAAGTGAATTTAGGCTTGATTCCAGGATACGGAGGAACACAGCGATTGATTCAACTAATTGGCAAAGGAAAAGCACTTGAATTATTAATGACTGCCGATATGATTAAAGCAGACGAAGCGTTGCGTTTGGGTCTTGCCAATCATGTTGTTCCTGCGGAAGAGTTGCTTGCTAAATCAACCGAGATTTTGCTCAAAATTGCTTCAAAAGCCCCTCTTGCAATTGCAAAAGTGATTGAATGCGGAAACGCTTTCTTCACCGATGGTGTGAATGGCTTGCAATTCGAGATTGACAAGTTTGGCGAATGCTGCGAAACGGAAGATTTTGTTGAGGGTGGTTCTGCCTTCGTTGAAAAACGTAAAGCAGCGTTTAAAGGCCGCTAATTAGCGGGTAAAATAGACGACAATATTCAGAATCACCAAAATGATTGCCAACGCAATCATGATGCTGTTCCTGATTTGTTCTCTTCTTTTATTCTTGTGCCAGCTATCCACGTCCTTAACTTGCCGCTAAACTAATCAATATTGGGGTTCGTTCGGGACCTCAAAAACCCCAAAATCATATCCTTTTTGCTTCAAAGAGGTAATGATTTCATTCATCGAACCAAAAAGGTTGTTCATCGCCTTTTTACTGTCGTGCATCGTAATAATGCTTCCATTCCTCACGTTATCCAACACGTTAGAAACTACCTTTTGCGGGCTAATTGTAGTATCAAAGTCTCCAGAAATCACATCCCAAAACACGATTTTCTCTGTTTGAGATAAGACGTTGTATTGCGAAAGCGTCAACTTCCCGTAGGGCGGTCTGAAAAGAGAGGACTGTGTAATCGCTTTTCCGGCCATCGCATCGGCAACATACTTGCTGGTTGACGATGTCCAACCATTGAGGTGATTCATCCCGTGATTGCCAATGGCGTGTCCCTTTTCCTTCAGTTGTTTGATTAACTCAGGATATTCCTCGGCATTCTTGCCAAGCACAAAAAACGTGGCTTTGATACCGTGTGAATCGAGAATCTCCATCACCAAAGGGGTTGCTTCGGGATGCGGTCCATCATCAAAAGTCAAATAGACCTTTTTCTCGTCTGGATTTCCTCTGAAAATGGCTTTTTTAAATAGCCATTGGTAAACCTTTGGTGGACGAATTAGATACATGGAAGTCCATTTTACTATAGACCTAACAGGTTTTGAAAACCTGTTAGGTCTTCCCAATCACTACTTCGTTGAAAGTGGCGATTGCATGTATTTCGATTCAATCTCATCAAATCGTGCTTCAATCGTTGCCAAAACTTCATCTTGCTTGTGCATACGCGCAAGAATCAATAGTTTCTGAAGGACTGACATCGCAATCTCAGGCTCGTTGCCCAAACGCGACACTTGCGTTCTATCTAAACGGGTGTAATACTCAATTTCCTGAGCGTAAACATCCATCAACTGAAGTGCAATTACGTTTCCTTTTTCAAATTCCTCCACTTTGTAGTAGCCTTCCACAATTCCGGCTGCTGAGAAATTAAGCGGAATAGATTCATGTGGAATGGCCTCCATACAGCGGTCGAGGGTTTTAACTGCCTCTTCCTTCTTTCCCTCTGCAATCAGGCTGTTTGCCAAACGAGCATACATACTGCGGTAATTCAAGCTCATACGTTCGGTTTCCGTTCCGTGATAAACCTGTGGCAAGTGCATGTTTCCCCATTGGAATTTGTTGACCATGTTTTCATACATCGCCACGTTATTCACTTCTCCTGTTTGTCCGTCTTTCGTTGTTTGTTCAATTGGAACTAGGCGATATGCCAATCCTTCGATTTGGAAATATTTCTCCAACCCTAGGTAGTTGTCGCCACCAACGGTAACAGCAAAATAAATTGGGCGTTCCCAGTTTGTATTGGCAATAAGGTCAAGCACCATCAAGTGGTTTCTGGTAATGGAAGATCCCTTGATTGTCCAAGCCATTTCCTTCACAATGCGATCTGCTTGATCTGGTCTTACCGTTCCTGTGCTCATCACTTTAGCAGAGTCGACAGTAATTTTTAGGTTTCCTGTTGGCATGTAATTGAAATCGCCAACACGGGTTTGAAGCATGTATTGTTTGTCGTCTTTCGCCACAAAAGCAAGCACTTCCTTCAGCTCCACATTCCCCGTGATTTTACGGTCATAAATAGGAATCTGAAGTCGTTTTTCTCCCAAAAGATCTTCTTCACTGAATGTGAAAGGTATTGGAGCCGCATCATAAGCCGCCCGTCTACACTGATCGATATACCAATTGGTATTGAAGAGACTGAGGTTCACCACGCGAACATCTGTTCTCACGCCTTCCACTTCTTGTGCGTACCACAATGGGAACGTATCGTTATCACCATTGGTGAACAGAATCGCGTTTGGAGCGCAGCTTTCGAGGTAGTTGACAGCAATATCGCGAGCTGCGTAACGGTCAGAACGGTCGTGGTCATCCCAACCATCTTTTGCCATCACGGCAGGCACAGAAAGAGAAAGCACCGTTGCAACACCAGCCGCCACCACTTTCGGGGCTTTGTCCTTTAGTGCATCATATATAGCAGCAACGCCAAGGCCAATCCACATGGCAAAGGCATAGAATGAGCCGACATAGGCGTAATCTCGCTCTCGCGGCTGAATTGGATATTGATTCAGGTAGAATACAATGGCCAAACCAGTCATCAAGAACATCAAACCAACCAACCATGCACTTTCTTTATCACGATAGTATTGGAAAACGAAGCCAATCAATCCGAGGATTAGCGGCAACATATAAAACTTGTTGTGTGCCTTATTGGCTGTCATAGAAAGAGGAAGATCGTCCTGTGGCCCTAATCTCGCTTCATCAATGAAAGAAATACCAGAAATCCAGTTTCCCTTGTTGATTTCTCCATGTCCTTGAACATCATTTTGACGACCTGCAAAATTCCACATGAAGTAACGCAGATACATGTGTCCAATCTGATACTTGAAAAGAAATGCCATGTTCTCGCCAAATGTTGGCTTGAACTGGCCACCTTTTGCACCCGACCAACTTTTGTATTCTTCGATGTGGTGCTCTTGATTGCTGTACATCCTTGGCAGAAGTCCACTCAATTTAGAGTCGTACTCTGCAATTGATTTGCGGCCAGAAACCTCATACGAATGCTCTGCCTGATAGTAGACCTTATCACCATCCTTTTTGCCTGTGTATTCTGCATTAAAAAATGGGCCGTAGAACAATGGACGATCTCCATATTGCTCACGATTCAGGTATGATTGAAGAGCAAAAACGTTGTCCGGATTACTCTCATCCATCGGAGGATTTGCCATCGAACGCACTACTGTAAGTGTGTAGGCCGAGTAGCCAACTAGCAACATCATCAAACTGAGAATGACCGTATTTGCGGTCACCATCTTTTGCTTCTTTGTGTAGTATAGTCCGAAAGCGATGGCTACGGCCAACGAAACGAGATAGAACAAAAGGCCTGAGTTAAACGGCATTTTCATCGTGTTCACGAACAAAAGTTCGAACCATGAAGCCACTTTCACCACGTAAGGAATGATGCCATACTGCACAAATCCCAAGATGACAATTGACAACACTCCAGCAGTCAAAAATCCAGTTGTTGTTGGTTTGAAACGTTTGAAATAATACACGAATGTGATTGCTGGAATAGCCAACAAGTTCAAAAGGTGAACGCCAATTGACATACCGAAAAGCAACGCGATAAGTACAATGTAGCGGTCTGCGTGCGGTTCATCAGCCACGCTTTCCCATTTTAGGATAACCCAGAACACCATGGCGGTAAACATGGAAGAAAGCGCGTAAACCTCGCCCTCAACAGCCGAAAACCAGAACGAATCGGAGAAAGTGAACGCCAATGCACCAACAACTCCACTTCCCATAACGGCAAGAATTTTTCCGAAATCGCTCTCATCGCCATCTTTTCCAATCACCAATTTCTTGGCAAAGTGGGTGATAGACCAGAACAGGAAAAGGATTGTGAACGCACTTGCCAAGGCCGACATAATGTTCACCCATTTCGCAACTTGCGTCACATCATCGCCTGCAAAAAGAGCAAAGAACCGAGCCAAAAGTTGAAACATCGGAGCTCCGGGCTCGTGACCAACCATCAATTTATAGGAGGCCGAGATGTACTCTCCGCAGTCCCACCAGCTTGCTGTAGGTTCAATCGTTGACACATAAACGAACGATGCCATGAAAAACACCAGCCATCCCGTTATGTTATTTACTAATCTATACTTGCTCATTGAAGCTGTTTTTTTAGCGATGCCGAATTTAGGAATATTACCTACAAGAGACTTAGAACAGATTGTAAAAGTTGTTTGTGCCGATGTTAAACTTTCTTATTTTTGCCGCCCGAATTGACCCATGGTGTAACTGGCAACACGTCTGGTTTTGGTCCAGAAGAGTCTAGGTTCGAGCCCTAGTGGGTCAACTTGAATAAAGAAGCACTTCCGATGGAGGTGCTTTTTTTGTGTTGAACGCATGCGTACTGACTACTTTTACAATCCATGAAAAACATCCGCAACTTCTGCATCATTGCCCACATCAATCACGGTAAGAGCACGTTGACTGCGAGACACAGTCTCAGGTTTTGGATGACATAGCTCTGAGGCACGAGCACAGCATCGCCATTTAGAACTACTCCATATATGCGTGGTTTTCTGGTAGTCTTCGCCTTCGCTGTTCAAACTTTTCGGCCTTCGCATCTCCACAAATTTTCCCTGCTGAGGGGGTGGAAAATTGAATGTGTTCGGTTCGGAATCGAATAGGTTTGACCAAATTGTGTTGGGCTAGGTCGAACAAATCCTACGGCAACTCTCTCCCCGAATAAAAATGTCTTATCACCACCTTTTGCAATTCGCGTTTTAGGATGAGGTCGGTGAGTTGACCTATGGCATTATCAACCTCTTCTTTTCCGAAAAGAATTTGCTTCACTTTATTCTCATTCAAATCGATACTATAGATGAGATTCCAAAACGTTTCGGCCTGGTTTTCTAGCATGTATTCTATGACGGGAGCAAGTTGGTCTGAAAGTTCTCTGTAAGCCGTTTCGCCTTCGCCAGAGAAATTCACATCAAAACCATGCAAACGGAAATCCTTATTGATTTGTGCAACTACTTCTTGAAGCAGGGTTACGCTTCGTTCGTAGCGGTCAAAGTCTGGTTTGGAAAGGGGAAGGTTGTCCATGTACTCTACGCCAAACCTAACAGGTTTTAAAAACCTGTTAGGTTTCGTTGGTTACGATTCGCGATGCATGAGGTTTTCTGAGAAAGCCCGAAGGATTCCAATCCATTCCTTATCGCCTTGCAGCTGATTCAAACTCGAAATTCCCTTGTTGTAATAATCCCACATCTGTTCTTCGGCCAACGTTCGTATTCCGAGTCGATTGTAGATTTCCGTTACGGCTTTTACTTTTTCAGATTCTGAATTACTCGCCAGCCACTTTTTCAGGGATTCGGCCTCTTCTCCTTTGGCCAATTCCATTGCTTTTAGAAGAAGAAAAGTCTTTTTGCTTGCTATGATATCGCCACCTTTCTGCTTGCCAACTTTATGGCTTTCTCCATACACATCAAGAATATCGTCTTGCAGCTGAAAGGCGATTCCGGTGTTTAGTCCAAATTGATACAGAAGGTCGGCTTGCTCAGAATCTGTCTTTGCAATGATGGCTCCAACTTGTAATCCGCCACCTAGAACTACGGCTGTTTTTAGCCGAATCATGTTCAAGTAATCGGCAATTGAAACATCTTCTGCCGTTTCAAAATCCATATCCAGCTGCTGACCCTCACAAACCTCAAGTGCTGTTTTGTTAAAAACCTCCAATATCTGTGGCAGAACCGAAGGGTCTGTTTTGCAAAGCTCTTGATAGGCGAGAATCATCATGGCATCGCCTGAAAGAATTGCGATGTTGCTGTTCCACTTGCTATGAACCGCTGGCTTGCCTCTTCTGATTGGCGCATTGTCCATAATATCATCGTGCAGCAGGGTAAAATTGTGAAAAACTTCAATTCCTATTGCTGGATGCACCGCCTGAGAAATATCCTCGCTAAAAACCTTGCACCCCATTAACACCAGCAGCGGGCGCATTCGTTTTCCGCCATTGGAAAGTGTGTACGAAATAGGGTCGTATAGCAGGCTAGGCTGGTTGGGCAGTTCCAACGTTTCCATAGCCAAATTTACTTGGTCTTGAAGACCTTGAAGGTGCTTCATTTACTCAATCAGCGATATGAACTGACCTTGCTGAATAACCATTTCTAGACCTTCTTCAAGTGTGGTTACATCGCGCTTAAGCAGCGTTTTCATTTTGCTTGTATCGGGCAATCTTCGGGTCATATCTCCTTCTTCCAAGGCAGGGAGATGAATGATGTTTGAACTTGAACCTGTGACTTTGATGATAATCTTGGCCAACTCAAGTACAGAAAGCTCATTTCCGCCACCAATGTTCACCACATCATTTACATAAAGGTCATTTTTGAAAGCTGCATAACACGCATCAATATTATCTTGAATAAAGCAGAATGTTCGTGTTTGAGAACCATCACCATAAATGGTAATGTCTTGATTTTGAAGCGCCATCGATAGAAATCGTGATATCACGAATTCTCTACTTTGCTTTGGTCCATAGGTGTTGAAGAATCGAAAAATCGTGTACTCCAATCCAAATTCGCGATGGAATGATTTGAGATATGCTTCGCCCACATTTTTCACAATCGCATAAGGCAATCGCGAATTGAGTGGGGTGGTTTCTTCGTTCTGCGGAAACTCAACAGGCTCGCCATAAACTTCGGATGAGCTCGAATAAAATACTCGTCTCACCCCTGTATTCTTGCTAAGCTGCAAAAGGTTGTTGATGCCTGTAATGTCATTCAAAACCATTACAGGATTCTGCAATGTGCGTTTTACGCCTACAACAGCTGCGTAGTGAAAAACGTAATCGAAAGAGTAGGCATAAAAAACACTCGAAATATCCTTGTAGTCATTTACATCGCATTTGATGAAACGCAGGTTTCCGTGCTCGGCCTCTGGAATTTTCTTATGTGATCCTGTAAGCAGACTATCAACCACAACCACATAGTTTTCTGGGTCGGCAATCAGCTTTGACACCATGCCACTTCCCACAAATCCCGCTCCTCCTGTAACGAGAATTTTATTCTTAATATGTGCTGGATATCTCATCTATTTCAGCAGTTTCATAAGGTATTCTCCGTAACCGCTTTTTACCAGTGGTTCGGCAATTTTTCGCAATTGGTCGGCATTGATAAATTTCTGTCGATAAGCAATCTCTTCAATACAGCCAATGGCCAAACCTTGTCTTTCTTCAATGGTCTGAACATACTGCCCAGCTTGCATAAGAGATGCGAATGTTCCAGTATCTAACCAAGCTGTTCCCCTGCCTAGCAGACCAACTTTCAGTTTTCCTTCTTTCAGGTAATACTTGTTGATGTCTGTAATCTCGTATTCGCCTCGTGCACTTGGCTCTAGGTTTTTTGCCACTTCAACCACCGAATTATCGTAGAAATACAATCCTGGCACCGCATAATTTGATTTAGGCTGAACTGGTTTTTCTTCAATAGAAACCGCGTTGAATTCCGCATCAAATTCCACCACGCCATATCGTTCTGGATCGCTTACGTGATAGGCGTACACTACACCACCTTCTGGGTCGTTGTTCGATTTGAGCAATTGCTCCAGCCCGTGGCCGTAAAAGATATTATCGCCCAATACCAAGGCCACTTTATCATCGCCAATAAACTCTTCGCCAAGTACAAATGCTTGTGCGAGTCCGTTTGGAATTTCCTGAACTTTGTAGCTGAATTTGCACCCAATTTGTTCTCCAGTTCCGAACAAACGCTCAAAGTGCGGCAAATCGTGCGGTGTACTGATGATGAGTATCTCTCGGATTCCGGCCAGCATTAGAACGCTTAGCGGATAATAGACCATGGGTTTGTTGTAAACTGGCATCAGTTGCTTGCTTACTGCAAGGGTCAACGGGTGCAATCTGGTGCCAGATCCACCAGCCAAAATGATTCCTTTCATATAGAGGGATTTTTAACGCTCAATTCGAGTTTCTTGTCTTCAGATTCGGGAGAATCTTCTTCTACATTTTTCCTGTATTTGTCTGTCATAGACCGCTCTAATGTAAGTAATAGAGATGGTAGCAGAATCAAATTGGAGAACATTGCCACTAACAGCGTAATTGAAACAAGCATTCCCAAGGCTTTGGTTCCGCCAAAGGTGCTCATGTTGAAAATGGAGAAGCCAAAAAACAGCACAATGGAAGTGTAAGCCATGCTCAACCCGACCTCGTGCAGTGCAAGAATTACGCTGCGCTTGATGTTTCCATTGTTGACCTTCAGTTCTTGACGGTATTTGGCTAGAAAGTGGATGGTATCGTCTACCGATATGCCGAATGCAATACTGAAAACAAGGATGGTTGATGGCTTGATGGTGATTCCTAAATAACCCATCAGAGCCCCAGTCACAATAAGTGGGATAATGTTTGGGATGAGCGACACCACCACCATGCGCCAAGATTGAAACATGAATGCCATCAGCATGGCTATAAGTACCACCGCCATGCTTAAACTCACAAACAGATTCTTGACCAAATAATCCGTTCCACGAAGGTAAACCACTGAGGTTCCAGTCATCAGCGTTTTGTATTTGTCTGGTGCAAATATGCTGTCAATCTTTGGTTGAATCTCGGTTAGTAGCCGGTCCATTTCGTCTGTGCCCACATCCTTCATCTGAAAGCTGACACGGGTTATCTGTTTCGCACTGTCAATGAAATTGTTGAGTAGCTCGCTTCCTTTTTCTTTTCCGCCAGCATTGTTGGCATAAGAGAGAATAAACCCACGTTCGCTACCGTTTGGAAGGCTGTACTTAGAAGACATCCCTCCGTAGTATGATTGTTTTAGGGATTTGATTACTTCGACCATACTTACGGCTCTCGAAAACTCTGGATAGGCAGAGATGGCATCTTGCAATTTGTCAATTCGCTTGAGTGTAGCAGACGAAAGTGCTTTATCTGGCTTTAGCGCATCAATCTGAACTTCGAATGGCATTATGCCATTAAAATTCTTTTCAAAGAAGGCAAGGTCGGCAAGCACGGGGCTATCTTCAGGAAAATCATCCACAATACTTCCGTTGGATGTGATAAGCGTTATGCCGTAAATCCCAACGATAACCAAGGTTGCGAAGAACAGATAGACCCGCGTTCGGTAGGAAAGAACAATTTCTACCACCTTAGACACAAAGGCTTTGGAATAATCGCGGTCAAGATGTTTCAAGTGCCGTGCTTTGGGTGCTTTTAAAAAGCTGAAAACGATGGGCACCAGTAGCAGTGATAGCACGAAGATGAACATGATGGAAGTGGATGCCACTACTCCGAATTCGCGCATAATAGAGCTTTCGACCATCGTAAATGTGGCAAAACCAGCAGCTGTGGTGGCGTTGGTCAGCAGGGTGGCTTGGCCCACATTTCTTACCACGCGCTGCAGCCCTTTAATCTTGTTTCCATGTGAGCGGTATTCCGTATGGAATTTATTCAGCAGAAAGATGCAGTTGGCCACTCCAATCACGATAATCAACGGAGGTACCAAACCCGTCAATATGGAAAGCTGAAAGTCGAACACCGAAACAAGACCGATGGACCAAATCGTTCCAATTGCCACAACAAGCACTGCCACCATCACCACCTTGAACGAGCGGAAGAAAATATACATGATTAACGTGGTAACCAACAGCGCGTAAAGAATGAAAAGAGCCATTTCATCCTTTACCACCTTTGCAAGAATGCTGCGGATATAAGGCATGCCCGAATAGCGCAGATTTGAACCTAGGCGCTCTTCATATTTCTTTCCTGTTTTAATGATGCGGTCGGTTAAATCAATCCGCTTCTTGCTGTCAAGTACCTTGGCATTCATGGTAATTGCCATCACAGATACATGCGATTCCTCATTCCACATCAGCTTGTCGTAAAACTTCAGTTTTACAATCTCTTCTTTGATGGAGTCTAATTCGGCTTGCGTAGCAGGTTTGTCTTCGCTTATTAACTTAAAATCAAAGCGTTTTAGACTGTCATTTCTAACCAAATGATAGCATCTAGCGGCCGATATCACTTGTTCAACACCATCTAACTGGCGCATTTCTTCGCCCAAATCGAACCACGCATCATACACATCTTTCCTAAAAAGATGCTCGTTCTCAATGCCAATCACTAGCACATCTCCATCCTCTCCAAACTTCTGTTTAAATGCTCTGTAATTGATAAGTGTACTGTCTGTACCAGGCAGTAGCGCGGCAAAATCGTAGCGAATCTTCACCGAAGTGGCCTTGTAGCCCATAAAGACAGTAACCAAACCGATAATCACCAAGATGACTATACGGTTTCTAAGAATGATACGAGCAACGGTTTGCCACATGGCTTCTACTGTAAACAGCTGTTTGCTTGGTTTTTTGAACGGGCTGCGAAGCTATGAAAATCACGTAGCGTAACCAATGAGAGCCGTGTCGTGGTCAAGACTGAACTGAGCATAGTCATCTATGGCGGTAATGTCATTTCTGTACATTCGCCTCCCAACATGAGACACGTAGCCGAAATTCCTTTTACCGATCCCGTTTACGTTCCGAAGGAGAGTTCTTCCTTCACGCAATTCATGATGAAGTTCATCCGTGATGAACGTGATATCGTGTTCATCCAGCTTATTATTAAAATCCTCCTTGTCATCGTTCCGATGGCGGCATTCTTGTACTTCTCAGGAATGTTTAGTTGGTGGTTTGCGCCAGTCTATTTAGGAATCAATTGGGCATTCTTCACTCCTCCGTATATTTTGATGTTGCATTGCACCAGCCATAGGCCGCTTTTTAAGCGCGAGTATGACTGGATGAACAAGATTATCCCTTGGTTTCTAGGACCGTTCTTTGGAGAAACACCCGAAACCTATTTCGGACATCACATGGGCATGCATCACCCAGAGAATAACCTGCGCGAAGACCTCAGCAGCACCATCGAATATCAGCGCGATAGCTTTGGCGATTTCATGAAGTACTTCCTCCGCTTTTTTACCTTGGGAATGATTGATCTGACGAATTATTTCACCCGCAAAAAGCGTTTCAAGTTACGTAGGAACACCGTTTTGGGCGAGTTGAGTTGGTACACGTTTGTGATTGCCATGAGCTTTGTGAGTTGGCAGGCAACATTGGTGGTTTTCATCATTCCTTTCGTATTCACCCGTTTTATGATGATGGCTGGCAACTGGGGACAACACGCCTTTGTGGATGCCGATGCCCCTGCCAATTGCTACCGAAACAGCCTCACCTGCATCGAAGTGGCGTACAATAAGCAATGTTTTAATGATGGCTACCACATCATTCATCACATCAAACCTGCCATGCATTACACGGATATGGCCAAGGAATTCCGCGAGAACCTTGATTTATATGTAAAGGAAAGAGCCATCGTTTTTGAGGGCATCGACTTCTTTATGGTGTGGTTTTTTGCCATGACGCACAATTACAAGGCATTGGCCAAGCGATTTGTGCGCTTAGATGATTCTTTCAAAACGGAAGAAGAAGTGATTGCGTTTCTGAAAACGCGCTTGGCAAGGTTGCCGGAGGAGAAGTTGGTGTAAATCACCCAATCAGGGTATTGCCGCCCGCCTTCCGCTCCAATACATTTGAAGCATGCAAAGCACTCCGCAGCCGATTCAAGAAGTTCAAGAGCCAGGGTTCTTGAAATTTCCGAGCATCGAATTCAAGAAGAAAAAGAAGAAGTGTTGCGAGAAGTACAAGCGCAAAGGCAAGTGCTGTGGTTCGTGTCCGCTGAAGGGTTGCGCCTAATCTCCACTGAGTTTTCCCATCTTTGAAGCCATGAGAGTTCTTCTCGGCTTCGTTTTTCTACTCATTCAAACCCACACCATCATGGCGCAGATTAGCATTGTAAACAAAGAAGTAAACGGCCTCACTTTTAAATGCCGCGTGGCTGGAAACCCGACTGATGAACCTGTTATTCTGCTTCACGGTTGGCCCGAAACCTCGCACATGTGGATTGGCCTAATGGAGAAACTTTCTGCCGAAGGCTACTATTGCATTGCTCCGGATCAGCGGGGATTTAGCCCACAAGCGCGGCCTGAGAGTGTGAAGGATTACGACATCCGCTTGTTGGCGGGAGATATTATTGGACTGGCAGATGCGTTTGGCATCGGAAACTTCCAGCTGATTGGGCACGATTGGGGTTCTGCTATTGGTTGGGCAGTGGTGGCGCTTCATCCCGCTAGGGTAAAAAGTTGGACTGCTATGAGCGTTCCGCACATCAAGGCATTTAGCGATGCCATTCGGTTTGATAAGAAGCAGCAGAAGATGAGTCAATACATGGCGTTTTTCCAATGGCGCGGCATTCCCGAATGGTTTCTATTGAAGAAGGATAGATTGAATCTTCGTAAAACATGGAAGAAAAGTTCGCCAGCAGAATTGCAAGATTACTTAGATGTAATGGGAAATAAACCTGCCCTAAAAGCCACGTTGGGTTATTATCGCGCCAACTATAAAACCTTGAAAAAAGGCGAAGGTGTTGATGCCTTTGGCGATGTAAAAACACCCACGCTCATGCTTTGGGGAAACAAGGACATCGCCATTGGGCCCGTTGGCATTGACGGCACGGCTCAGTACATGAAAGGCCCTTACGAGCGCATTGATTTAGCGGCAGGACATTGGCTTATGCAAGAAGCGTTTGAAGCATGTGCTAAGCCAATCTCTGCCCATCTTGCTAAGTACAGATAGTGCCGTTAATCCAAGACATATCAGTAGGAAAGAACCGTTTGGGGCTGTGGAAGATTGATGGCTCAGAAATTCGGTTCGAGTCGGAGTTCCCCAACGAGGCCGCGCAGTTGTCTGTGCGCCACCCTCGTACGCAGTTGCAACGCTATGCATCGCGGTTGCTGTTGGCAGAAATGCTGGGCCAAATGCCCGAAGTTTTGAAGGACGAGCACGGCAAACCGCTTTTACCAAACCACCCGTTTGATGTTTCTATTTCGCACACCGAGGGCTTTGCCGCCATTCTTTTGGGAACAGGAAAGTTGGGGGTAGATGTGCAGCATTACAAACCAAATGTGCTTAAAGTGCGCGACCGTTTTCTGGACGAAAACGAACAGCTATTGGCACAAGACATCGAAACCACCACGCTTTTTTGGGCGGCCAAAGAGGCCATTTACAAGTACAACGCCTTGCCAGGATTGGATTTCAGACAGCCCATTACCATCCATTCCATCCAACCAGAAATACTGCCGAGCAGTTTCGTGTATAATGAATTACAAACCAACCTCAGCTTAGGTTGGAAAAAGCTAGATGATGCCATGCTGGTTTGGACCATCTAAAGCCATAGACAGCCTAATTTCTTTGTCAGAGAGATTAACCAATCGTTGGTGTCTCAATCGCCTCAGTTCAATCTCTGTATCAATCTCGAAGGAACCTATATTTCAACCTGCATAGCCTTGGGCGTTGATAAGCCAATTGAAAATCGCTCTGTTGTTTCCGTATTTCCAAATCCGAGCAACGGAAGTTTTCAAGTTGCAATGGGCTACTTTGAAGGTGAAAAAACCCAAGTAAACGTTTTTGATGTTGAGGGGCGAGTGGTTTTGCAACGGACGTTTTGAAAATACCCCGCACGATTTCCAATTTTCTGGGCTTCCCCAAGGATATTATCTACTGCGGATAGATGGCGGAAAGAGAGCAAAATCACTTCCTGTTTGTGTACTATATCATTGAAAAATGATTGACACAGTTCGTTGAACAGATTTGATATCTGTATATGAAAGCGGATCATGCTGTACATTTATCTAATTTTATACCATAAACCCTGTTATAGACCATGAAATTTAAGAGCATATTCACCATCATACTTATACTGATAGTAGGTTTAAACAGATTAGTAGCTCAATCTTTTCCCGCTGGATGTGATGCATTTTTGGATGTCACGACTCTATGGAATGAAATGAATGATACGGCTATCACCTGCGTTGGAACTTTGGTTACGCTCGAGGATATTTCGGCACTTGACGGGACACAATCCACCAGAGATTGGGTTTACGGGGATGGGACTGATTCGTTGGGCGCACTACTATCTACGCAAACGTCACATTTTTATAATGGAGAAGGAATCTACACGGCCACACTCACGGTAGGTTCTGATGTGTGTCCAGACATTACCGTTTCTAAAACAATCAGGGTTATTGGAAACCCAGAGTACACCGTTGTGATAGACACCATTGATTGTTTTGGAAACTGCAACGGTTCCCTTACCATTGACATTCTATCGATGAATTCCTCTTGGTACACTGTGGAGTGGGACGGTGGCCTTGCTGGAATGGTCGCAGGTGGCGTTGCAATCACAGGAAACACCATCAGTGAATTATGCGCGGGGAATCATGCTGCCGTTATAACCGATGGTTTTGGTTGTACCACTTTGCCAACTATCGATATCAATCTTCCCGAACCCGACCAATTACTGATAAATATTAATCAGGGCTATGACTTAGGGCTTTGTCCCGCAATGGGAGTTACCGATGTTTCTTTATTTATCACAGGTGGTGAAGGCGTTTATCAGATTTCATGGGAGGCTTCCGATTTTATTGCGATGAATAATGGTTTGACACAATTCACTCCCACATCCGAGAGTTTGGACATGACGTATTCGATTGTTGTTGAGGACGGAAACGGATGTCAGGCCAGCGATTCCATTCTCATCAGTTCATTACCAAGTACACTGAGCGGTTCGGTTGCTGTGGGTAGCAATCCCTGCATGAACTGTGAGGTGATTCAATATCAGTATAGCTCGGCTATCGAATCATGGTATCCTGTAAGCACAACAACCACCGATAATTTCGGCAATTATGATTTCGGGGTCATTGCCAACTTTTTGCCATTCACCATCCTTGCCAATCCGGATGCGGCCAGTTACCCAATGGCTGTTCCCACATTTTATCCTGAGGGACATTTATGGAACACGGCAACGGTATTTTCTGATGTTTGTGGGCAAGCGCTCACCACCAATATCGATATTCCTGAGCCGATGAATTTTAATGGCTCCAACATTTTTGATGGTACCGTTTACTACAGCCAGTCTTGGAAAACCGAAACAGATGAAGACCCCATTCCGTTGATTGATGTTGTAGTTGAGAAAACGCCTCCCGGCCATGCCCAAGGAAGGCAGACTACAAACAACAATGGCGGGTACACCTTTGTCCTTGTGCCAAGCAGCGATACGACCTATACAATCTTCGTGAGTATTCCCGGAATTCCAGTGAACTCCACCTATGAAATAATGGCAGATCAGGGCAATCAGACATTCTATAATCTTGATTTCTGTTTGGCACCAGACTCATCCGCCATCAACACATGTAGTTTGGATATCACCGTTATCGACAACGAAATCGAATCAAGCGAGAAGACCTTTACCATGTATCCGAACCCGAACAATGGACGGTTTGCCATTGAAACAGGAAAGTTTTCCAGTACAGAATCTGAACTTCGAATTGTTGATACCATTGGTCGAATTGTCTTCAGAAAACGATATGCCGAAACGCCTTCTACCATCAACATGGTAAATATGGCCGAAGGATATTACTTGGTTCAGCTAATTAATGATTACGAATTCGATTCATCGCCCATAAACGTGATGCGCTTCTAATAGAACTCGCTATGTAATTCCAACGGGTTCTTACATTTACCCGAATGGGAACAATCATTTCAAAAATCATTTTCTTTTTCAGTGGCTGGACAATGGATAAAGACATTCCGGCCGATGTTCAACGCTGCGTTATCATTGCGGCTCCGCATACGAGCAACTGGGATTTGGTTCATGCCCGGTCAGCGTTTTACCTGATGGGAATTCCACTTCGATTTACCATCAAAAAAGAGTGGTTTCGACCTCCGTTCGGATGGCTTACTAAAGCAATGGGCGGATTGGCAATTGACAGAACGCCCAAAGAACCTGGTGCAGAACGCAAAAGCATGACGGAGGCCATGAGTGATCTTTTTAAAGAACATCAAACCTTGGCAATGATGGTTACTCCCGAAGGAACACGCTCGCTAAGAACCGAATGGAAAATGGGGTTTTACCATGTGGCAGTTGGTGCGGGAGTTCCCATAGCGTTAGGCTATTTGGATTACAAGCGGAAACATGCTGGCGTTGGCCCAATCATTCACCCAAGTGGAGATATGGAAGCTGATTTGCGCAAGATTATGGCATTTTACAAAGACATCGCACCAAAACATCCTGAGAAGTTCTCGTTGGATTTGAGGTATTCCTAAGATTAGGAAACCGCTTTCATTCTGCGTGCCACAAGAATGGCGATAAGGGAGGCCGTGATTGCCAAATAACCAACCAGGTCGTAGTCTTGATAGGTGCCTGAAGTTGTTTTCACTACAATTATTCCTGCAACATAACTGGCAACACCAGCCCCAAGTTGCTGAATGGCGGAATTTACGCTCATAAAACCACCACGTCTTTCGGGTCTTACTGAAGAAGTAATCATGGTCATGGCTGGAATAATACGACCTGAAATAAGGATGAACATGATGCTGGTGATGACCAATACAGCGTAAAGATTCATTTGTGGTAGATGGGTAATTACCCAAAGTGGAACGAGCGATAGCAGAGTCACAACCGTGAAGAACTTGAGCTGTCCGTACTTATCTGCCCATTTGCCAAATAGCGGAGCGGAAAAAAGTGTGCAGAACCCACCAACCAAGTAGATATAGGACAATTCGCCTTCTGTAAACCCAACATTTGAAACCATGTAAGGCGCTATAAACGTGATAACGCTGAACTGACCCAACATCAGAAGTACAATGAAAAAGTGAGCTGTAAATTGGTTGCGGTCGGCAAACATCACGCGCAATAGTGTGATAGGATTTTCAATTCCATGTTTCAAATGCTCACTGACATTCGGCACCATCTTCACGTTGAAAGCAAGAATTGGCACTCCGATTAACCCCAAGAACAAGAAAGGAGCCTGCCAGCCGAATTGATTGGCTAAGAACAATCCAAACGGAACTCCGAAAACGGATGCGGCAGAGAAAGCCGCCATCACAGTTCCCATTGTTTCGGACCGCTTGTCGAGCGGAGTGAGGTCTCCAACAATGGAAAGCACGGTTGCACCAAGAAGGCCACCGAACGAACCAGTGGCGCAACGGGCAAAAAGTAACATTTCATACGAATCAGAAAGGGCGCAAGCGAAAGTTCCAATCAGAAAGCCTGTGTAGAGAAAAATCAGTGAATGTTTGCGGTCAAAACGATCCATGAAAAACGAACCAAACAAGCCGACAATTCCTGCGCTAAAGGTGTAAGCTGCCACCAATAGGCCAAACTCTTGTGGCGAGATGCCCCAAATGCGCTCCAACTGCGGTCCAAGCGGCATCATTATCATGAAATCCATGATATGGGTAAACTTGATAAACGCAAGAAGGTAAGTAAGCTGTTTGGTCATAAATCGGCTAAGCGGCCGCAAAGGTGGGTATTCAATCGAAGCCTCGGTTGTAACTATTTGTTTTTGCAGAGCGTCTTATAGCTAAATTGAACGTCATGAAACATTATTTCCTATTCGCTTCGCTGTTTATCTGCTCATACGCATTCGGTCAATCACGGGTATCTGACTACAACCCGAACTCACGAGCAACACCTTCAGAAGGGTTTCACATCACAGAATTAAATTCTGGAACTCTTGGATTACTGGATTCTCTGATTATTGGCGGTTGCGTTCAGGTTTCCAATTTTCAGGTTCACGGCCCAGCTGATGCTTTTGGGATTTTTGTTGATACTGTAAATGCTATTGGCATGAATGGAGGAATGCTTCTCACCTCAGGAAGAGCAACAATTGCTCTTGGACCAGATGACGCAAACTCGGCTGGCGCTAATCAAAATAGTGCTGGCTACGTTGATTTGAACCAACTAGCTGGGATTAACACATTTGATGCAGTTTGGATAGAATTCGATTTTACCCCACTAGCGGATACGATTTTTGCCTCAGATTTTGTTTTCGGATCGGAAGAATATCCAGAGTATGTTAATAGTGGTTACAATGATGTATTCGGATTTTTCATTTCGGGACCCGGAATCTCTGGACCATTTTCCAATGGGGCGGAAAACATTGCTTGGATTCCTGGAACCGCGATACCTGTTGCAATCGATAACGTTAACAACGGATATAGCCCAACTGAACCAGCTACAGGACCATGTTCCAATTGCCAATACTATCTTGATAATTCAGGTGGCCCATACGTTCAGTATGATGGATATACTAGCGTTTTTAGTTTGGAATATCCCGTAACGCCCGGAGAAACGTACCATTTTGTAATTGCGATTGCCGATGCTGGGGATGGCTCGCTCGATTCAGGTGTTTTCATTGAGTCAGAAAGTTTTTGCGGAAATACGTGGTATCAATTTGCTCAGTTTGCTGCGCAGCCGCTGGGAGGCAACACATACTATTTTGAGAATCATTCACAACGGGCAGATTCCTACGTGTGGGAATTTGGCGATGGAGAAGTAAGCGTTGACGAAAACCCAACACATACATACGCATTGCCTGGAGATTATGAAGTAACCCTCACTTGCACCAATATGTGTTTTGACACAGCCACTACCGTTATCCTCAACGTTGGAACGGTGACAGATATTCAAGAGCAAATTACGATGGAAACATCGGTGACCAACTTCGGTTTTGAAGCCATTTCGGTCAGTTGCGAACTAGCACGTTCGGCAAATGTTCAATTGAGCATCATTGACATGATAGGAAGAACTCATTGGACGGAGAAGGTTGGAATCACATCCAAATTCTCTAAGAATGTTGACGTTTCGTCATTGCGAAGTGGAATTTATATGGTGAGGATCGATGCAGGAAATTCCTCGTCTGTTGTCAGGTTTATGAAAATATAAAAAGAGCAGACCCTTTCGGACCCGCTCTTGCACTCACCAACCACTCTCAATTACTTCTTTTTCAACTCTTCCTCAATCATTCCGAAGAACTGATCCAGTTTAGGCATGATAACGATACGCGTTCTGCGGTTTGCGGCTTTGCCTTCTTTAGAACCGTTATCCATAATTGGCACAAATTCGGCACGACCTGCAGCAGTAATTCTCTCTGGAGCAATCTTGAACTCATTCTGAAGAATTCGAACTAACGAAGTAGAACGCTTTACGCTCAAATCCCAGTTGTCTATCAATTCGCCTCTGTTGAATGGAACGTTATCTGTGTGACCTTCAACCATCACATCCAACCAAGGCTTCGATGCAAGAATTGTGGCCACTTTTCCAAGAACAGATTTTGCGTTAGTGTTGATGGCGTAGCTACCACTCTTGAATAAGAACTTATCCGAGATTGAAACGAACACAACACCTTTTTCCACCTTCACGGTGATGTCATCATCATAAAGATTTCCGAGAGCACCTTTGATGCTTGTAACAAGCGCAATGGTAACAGAATCTTTACGGTTCATGGCCTGATTCAAGGTTTTAATTCGCAAATCCTGCTCATTAATCTTCTCCAACGATTTTTCCAAGTTGGTAGCTCCTTTAGCAGAAAGCATGGTCATATCTCCTATGTTGCTGATCAGCTGATCATTTTGTGAACGCAGGTAATCCAACGAACCTTCAGCAGTTTTAAGAGCAGACTGACAAGCAATCAATTCCCGTTGAGCGTGGGCCAAATCCGAAAGGTTTTTGCCATGTAAATCTTTGAGAGCCGAAAGCTCATCACCTTGCTTGGTGAACTTCTTGTTAGAAACACAGCTGCTCAATAGGAGGGCTGATAAACTGAACACTAGTACTTTTTTCATTTTAAGGTTAAACATTAATTGTTGCCGCAAAAGTATATGGCACTCAAGCGAGTGGAATTAAAATGAGATGAAAATCAAGCATTTGAGCACAAAAAAAGCCGAGACTTTCATATGTCTCGGCTTCAAAATAATTAGTGTTGAGATGTCTATTTCCCTTCTTTCAAACCTTCTTCAATCATTCCGTAAAACTGATCCAACTTTGGAAGGATGATAATGCGCGTTCTACGGTTTGCCGCGCGACCTTCAGCCGTTTCGTTGTCTGTAATTGGAACATATTCCGCACGTCCGGCAGCAGTCATGCGCGATGGGTCTATTTTGAAATTTTCTTGCAAAACCCGAACGATTGAAGTTGCGCGTTTTGTGCTCAAATCCCAATTGTCTTCCAAATCGCCTTTGCGATAAGTTACGTTGTCTGTGTGACCTTCAATCATCACCTCAAAATCAGCTTTTGCGACCAGAATTTTGGCAACTTTTTCCAAGACGCTCATCGCACCGCTGTTTAATTTGAAGCTTCCACTTTTGAAAAGAAATTTATCTGAGATGGAAACGAATACCGCTCCCTTATCAACTTTGATTTGAATATCTTCATCGTTCAAATCGCCAATAGCACCTTTGATGCTGGTTACAAGCGCAAATGTCACCGAATCTTTACGCGTTATGGCGTCTTGCAGACTTCGAATTTGCTTGTCCTTTTCGTTGATTTTTTCCAAGGATTTCTCCAAGTTTTCAGCCTCTTTCTTCGAAAGTGTTGCCATGTCGCCCATGTTGCCAATCAACTTATCAGTTTGAGCACGAAGCCTTACTAATTCCAAGCTATCACGTTCCGCTTGTTTCTTCAAGGCAATGAGTTCTCGTTGAGCACGGCCAAGGTCGTTTTGGTTCTTTTCATACATGTCTTTCAGGCCGACATATTCATCGCTGAGAGCAGTGTGCTTTTTTGTGGATACGCAACTGCTGAAAAGCAGCGCAGAAAGTGCAAGAATTGCTAGTTGTTTCATAATTAGGTTAACGTGTTTAGTCAGTGTAAAGGTATAGCGCAGTTACCCTGCCACTGTTGGAAATGGAGAAAAATTTTAACGAAGGAATGTGTACAAAAATGAACTTAGACTTCTGCGCCTTGATTCCACTCCTGTTTTTCCTTGATGGAAGCCTCAATATCTTCCAATCTTCCCTTCGGAATGGCAGCAATGAGTTTTTTGGTGTATTCCGTTTGAGGATTGGAATAAATCTGATCGGCATCGCCCATTTCTTCCACAACGCCTTTGTTCATCACCACCATTCGGTCGCTCATGAATTTCACAACAGACAAGTCGTGTGAGATGAAAATGTAGGTGAAATCGAAGTCGCGTTTCAGTTCGTTCAACAGGTTGAGAACTTGCGCTTGCACAGAAACATCCAAGGCCGAAACCGACTCATCGCAAATGATAAATTGAGGACGCAACGCCAAGGCGCGGGCAATACATATCCGTTGACGTTGACCACCTGAAAATTCATGTGGATAGCGGTAAAAATGCTCTGGAAGCATGTTCACACGCTCCAAAAGCTCCAACACTTTTTCCTTGCGCTCTTTGTCGTTTGCATAAAGCTTATGCACCTGCATTGGCTCCATAATCGCATCGCCAACCGTAATTCGTGGATTGAGCGAAGAATACGGATCCTGAAAGATGATTTGAATGTCTTTTCTGACTTCCGTTAACTCCGCAGTTGTCATCGAATGCAGTGGATTTCCTTTAAAAATGACCTCGCCACCGGTTGGGTCCACCAATCGGAGAACCGTTCTTCCAAGCGTGGTTTTTCCACAACCCGATTCGCCCACCAGACCAAGCGTTTCGCCTGGATAAACATCAAACGTCACATCATCCACCGCTTTCACTTCCTCCGTCACTTTTCCGAAGAAATTCCGCTTGAGAGGAAAATACGTTTTCAGGTTTTTGATTTGCAGAATCGGCTTCTGTGCATACAATTTCTTGTGTGCTTCTTCGCGTTCTGCAACTGTCTGAATTTCCTTTTCAGTGGCTTCGGTAACACTTTGGTCAATTTCTTGAATATTGCCAGCCTCATCCAAATTCATAAAGTCGGATACGATTGGAAGTCGCTTCAAACGCACATCCAAAGGCGGACGACAAGCCAACAATCCTTTAGTATAAGGATGTTGCGGATTGCTGAAAATCTCCAAAACAGGACCTTGCTCCACAATCTTGCCTTTGTACATCACCACAACTTTGTCGGCCAGTTCGGCAATCACACCAAGGTCATGCGTAATGAACATGATGCCCATGTCTTTCTCGCGCTGAAGTTTCAGCATCAAGTCTAAAATGGTTTGCTGAACAGTTACGTCAAGCGCAGTTGTTGGCTCATCTGCAATCAGAATGCTCGGACTGCAACTCATTGCCATGGCAATCATTACCCGCTGCTTCTGTCCACCAGAAATTTGATGCGGATACTGATCAAAAATGGCTTCTGGGCGCGGAAGTTGAACTTCTTTGAAAAGTGCAATCGTTTTCTCTTTTGCTTCTTTCTTGTTGACCTTTTGGTGAAGAAGAATGGCTTCCATTACCTGATTACCGCAGGTGAAAACGGGATTTAGAGAAGTCATTGGCTCTTGGAAAATCATGGCGATATCGTTTCCACGAATGGCGCGCATGTCTCTTTCGTTGAGCGTTACTAAATCAACAACCGTATTATCGTTCTTATGAAATAGAATCTCTCCACCAGAAATTTTTCCTGGAGGACTCGGAATCAAACGCATTACCGAAAGGGAAGTAACCGACTTTCCAGAACCAGATTCGCCAACAATCCCGATGGTTTCGCCACGATTGAGCGTGAAACTCACATCGTTCACAGCTTTCATCACTTCTCCATCGGTACGGAATTCCGTAACGAGGTTCTTTATTTCCAACAGTTTTCTATCCGACATGCGCTTGTTTAATCAGTTGTCAAAATTATAAATAGTGAGGGAGAGCTTCGGCTGGCCGAATTCGATGCTTTCATCTGCCAACGCAAATTCGACTTCCGCGTCAGATTCTCGATGTCTCCAAACGTAGAAACCGCCATCCAAATTCACCTCTCCAAAATTTGAATTGTATTGGTTTACCAATGATTGTTGAAAGCTGTTCAAGCTTGCAGTATCTGCAAAGAAAATATCAGCCTGAATGGCGTAAAGCTTTTCTTGGTCGAATTCATAGCGAACTAAAAGCTCAGAATCCTCCACTTTAAACTCGCAATTGAGCACACCTTCTTCGGTTGAAATCGGGTTGTCGGTTGCCGCTTGCTTCAGCACGTCTTGGTATTTATCTCCGATGGAGTTTCCGCGGAAGTGTCCTTTATTCTGACCCATTATTGGTCCCAGGACATCTACAGATTCCGACCCTCCGCAGGCAAATAAAGTAATGGCAATAGTGATGTATAAAAGCGCTCTCATAGTCCTACAATTTGATCTTCATCCATAATTTCTTCTCCTCTAAAACGAAGCAACAGCTGCGCCACCGCCAAGGTATCGCGTTTGCAATAACGCTCGATGCGGTCAAGGTCTTTTTCTTCATAATAAACACGCGCCACATCTTTGCCTTCAATATCGGTCTTTGGAGTTGGAACTCCGAGAATATGTGTCAGCAATTTAAGCGAAGTATAGCTTTTCCAATCTCCGAATTTCCAAAGCTCCATCGTGTCCAAGTGCTGTACTTCCCATGGTTTTTTGCCCACCATGCTCAGGATTTTTGGCATTGGAATTCGGTTTACGAGCATCCTTCTTGCGATGTACGGAAAGTCGAACTCTTTGCCGTTGTGCCCACACAAAAGTTGATTTGGAGCGTTGTAATGACTGTTCAGCATCTCAGCAAATTCACGAAGCAACTCGTATTCGTCATCACCATAATATGAGTGAAGTCGAAACTCCATTTTTCCACCCTCGCGAAGCTTAAAAGCACCAACAGAAATGCAGATAATTTTTCCGAACTCGGCATAAATTCCAGCTCGTTCGTACATCTCTTCGCCCGTTTGCTCTTGCTTCGAAAGCTTCGTGGCTTTATCGTCCCAAAGCGTGGCGGTTGTCTCGTCCAACTTCTTGTAGTCCGCAAACTGCGGAACGGTCTCGATATCGAGAAACAGAATCTTGGTTAAGTCGAGGTGGAGCAGCATGGTCAGCGAATCAGAATTCCTGGTCTGTCTATCAAAGGTATTTGAATGAGGTTGTCTTCCAACACGCTGTCGGGAACAAAAATGTACTTGCGGTCGTGAATTACGCCATCGATGTAGAATGTGAGCATGTATTCGTTATTCAATCCGAATACTTCGGGCATAATTTTCTCAACTTTTTTGAACGAATTTGTTCCAAGTTCATCAAGAAAGTGGCTTAGCGTAGAGGTTTTTATCTCTTCATCATTGAGCCAGCCATAGCCTTTGGCGGCTACAATGATGTTTTTCAACTCAACTTGTTTGTGGTTGAAGAGATAAACGCCCCATTCGGGATTAGCATCATCGGTTTCTTTGACAACTGCCATCGAAACGCCCTCAACTTTCGGAATATGTATGTCTTTTTTCACTTGATGCAAACGTACTTAGAATTGGTATTTCATTCTGCGCCAATGTGAATGTTAGAGAAATGTGTGGCAAGCACTATCAAAGATGCCCGCGCTATCAGTATTTTGGCGGTCAATGAGAACGATTTTATTTCTAGCTTTTTTGATTTTGGCACTTTCTGGCTGCCAAAAGAAATCTGATGTTTTCATGTTCGATTGCGTTGTCTTTGATGAAAAGGTGAATGCGCCTGTTTCGGGAGCTAGCATTGTGATGAATGTGCAGAATGCTGCTGGCGGTTTTAACCCGGTTTTTGTGACTGTAGGCACGGGCACAACTGATGTCAACGGACGGTTTTATATCGAAGTGGAAAAGAACGTTTATTACTCGTTTCGGGTTGAGGTTTCACACTCAAAACACTTCAACGGAACCTTCGACATCAATCCAGATAATGTTCCGTTTAGTACTGCTTATTCTAACACGTTTGTCGTTGAACCAAAAGCTTGGGTTTCTACGCATTTGATTAATCAGAATAGCTCTCAAACAGCCACATTTAAAGTGGTGGCCGAGACAAATGGCTGTGCCGATTGTTGCCAATCCACCAACACAATTGTACAAGGAAGTGCCGTTGATAGCATCTTTACCTGTCAGGTTTTTGGGGAACAGCAGATTGCAGTTAACGGAAACTATGCCGATCAGAACGGAGGCACGCACCAAATTGCCCAAACAGCTTTCGCCACCGCGTTTGATACAACCGTGGTAACGATAATTTATTAGTCCTCAGCGTTCTGCGTACTATCTTTGCGGTCATGAGCGATACCACCAACCTGCAATTGGGAGATTACGACCCGAACTTCATCCCACCTTCTCCCGAATTTGTGAGCAACATGACGGCTATTGGTCGTGCTTATTTTCAGCCACAGTTCTTCGGAATGGAAAACCTCGACAAGGACAAACCTGCGATGTATGTGACCAACCACAACGTTTTAGGTGTGTTGGACGGAACGCTTTGGGCTGCCGAAATGTATGTGGAGAAAGGAATTTTTGCCCGTTCACTGGTAGATGATCTTCATTACATGCTACCAGGCTGGCGCGATCTTGCGGCCAAAGTTGGTTTTGTAAAAGGAAGCCGCGAAAACTGTGCAGCCATGATGGAGCACGGTGAGCACATCATGGTCTATCCGGGAGGAGGAAGGGAGACCTGCAAACGAAAAGGCGAGAAGTATAAACTCACGTGGAAAAAGCGAACTGGATTTGCCCGTATGGCGATTGAAAGTGGCTACGACATCATTACCGTGGCACAGGTTGGGCAGGAGGATTCCTATGATATTGTGATGGATGGTGACGAACTGATGGAATCGAAGTTCGGAGAGTGGTTGAAGGAAAAAGGGATAGCCGAAAAATATCTGAAAGATGGCGATACCATGTTTCCGTTGGTGAGAGGTATTGGCCCGACCTTATTTCCGCGTCCCGAACGGCAGTACTATGCTTTCGGTCAGCGCATTTCTACCAAGGAATACGAAGGGAAAACAGACGAGGAAACACTATGGGCGCTTCGCGAACGCGTTGAGCTTCAATTGGAATTGGACATGACCAGAATGCGTATCCAAAAATTGGAAGATGGTGATGGCGGTTGGTTGCGCGGGTTGCTTAATCGGCTTTAGGCGTATTTGTCAATTGCCCAAAACACGAGTATCACAATACCAAGTAATACGGGAGCAGCCAGCAGCATGATGAGGATGCTTTTCCAGATAGGTCGCTGTTTTCTCCGCTCATTGACCCAGAACCGAGTCTTTGCCCCGAGAACACCAATGGTGGCATAAAGAAATACATTGAAGACATTAGATATTCTGAGTGCATCCAATGCATACATCAACCCTACCACTAGGCAGGCGCTCGTGTAAATAGGCAAGGCGGTATAAAGAAGGTTTCCAATCAAAGCACTTGCATAATTTGGTCCGAGAATTTTGGCCGTTGCCCCTGAACTTTCGTATTGCTCCTTAATCTTCTGTAATTGTACTTCCACGCCCTTCAATCCGAAAACGGAGTGACCGTCCATGTTGACCACAACGGAGTTCGCATCGACTTCAGCAAACACGAATGTCTCATTTGTGAAAATGCCGTCACCGCCTTTGCTGGCAAGGAAAAAATCATCCTGTTCCTTCTCAAAATGTCCGAAACCAAGCGATTTCATTATCGGATGGAACTGCACCAGTAGATTCTGCGTGGTCGTTCCTTGTTTTGGCTCAATAACGAGGGTTAAAAGTGGACTTGAAGGAGATATTGATTTCATGACATCCAAAGTATGAATCATTTCCCTTTGATTGGAAATATCTGAAACTCCATTTTAGGACTTAGGTCATGTCCGACCGCAATGATGGAAGGTTTGTCATTGTAATTGGCAAAGCCCGAACCATTTCTAAAAGTGACATCTCCGCTACATTGAACCGAATAAGAAGCCACTTTCTGCATCATCGTGTAAGGGTCGGCATCGGTGTCCATGCGGTAAACGTCCGCGCGGTTTGAGCCATTCCCAGCTCGGCAAAATCCAGTAATGTAGACCCCTGTTGAATCTTGCGTGAGTTGAAGGTTCTGATAGTTGCCAAACTTCTTATCAACCCATTTTCTACGTATGGCCTCGCGGCTATCCCACGTAGTCCATTTTTCAAATTCAAATCCTTTTGAATAGGGGTTAAGGTTATTGGAGGTATAGAAATCGATAGTCGTGCAATCCCATGTTCCAATGGCGAGTAGAAAGTGGTCTTTGCGCTTCAAAATCGCCACCGCGCCAGCAGTACTGAACTGATATTCTCCTTTTCTTCGAAGTGTGTAAGCGGGTGGTTTCTGAAGTTTCTCAAAACTTGAAATATCAATCAATTGAACGATAGATTCCCGTTTTCCAACTGGGTCTTCCAATCCGATTGCGAGCCAATTCTCTGCTATTTGAAATCCTCCAGCGTGGTTAAGTGGATTGGTCGCCAATCTTTTCAATCCAATAAATCGGAAATCATCTCCCAATTTTTGGAACAGTCCGAGAAACCCGAACTCTTTCGAGCTTCCTGAGACGAAGAGTGTTTCGTTGTGCAGTTGAATTCCCTGTAAATGTCCGCCAATCAGGTCTTTTTGTTCGGGAACAGAACACGCGAACGATGTAGATTCAATGGCCAATATTTCTTTGGCTTGAGGCTGTGGTTGTCCGCTTGATTGAGCACAGAAGAATAATGCAACTCCTGTAATAACGTTTTGAAAGGATTGAGTATTCATAATGTCAGCCTAAGGCATAAAGATGAGCAACTTTCTTATTTTTATCCGCCCACTAAAACCAATGCATGCATAGATTTTTATTTACTGTTGCCTTTTTATTCTGTATTTCATTCATTTCTAAGGCACAAGACGTAGTCGTATCTGGTACGATTACAGACAAGACTACCAACGAGGCGCTAGTCGGAGTCAGCGTTGTTACCGATAAAGGTTCTGGAGTTACCACAGATCTTGATGGCAAGTATAGCATCAAACTGTCTCGCGGAATGCACAAATTGAAATACTCTTTTATTGGATATGAACCAGTATTCAAAGACATTGATTTAAGCTCAGGTGCGCCAGTTACCAAGAACGTGG
Source organism: Flavobacteriales bacterium (assembly GCA_021741155.1). Classification (GTDB taxonomy): domain Bacteria; phylum Bacteroidota; class Bacteroidia; order UBA10329; family UBA10329; genus UBA10329. The sequence goes on from JAIOYP010000007.1 coordinate 75,220, forward strand.
CACTTGAGATTAAATCAGAGCGGTTAGGAATTGTGGTCGTATCTGCCAGTCAGTACGAGAAAAGTGTTGCCGAGGAAACCGTATCAATGGAGGTGATAAGTGCCGCACTTATTCAGAACAGCAACGCCACCGATTTAGGCGAGGCCATCAATAAAACCCCAGGCGTAACCATTCAGGACAGTCAGGTAAGTATTCGTGGAGGAAGCAGTTGGTCCTATGGTGTGGGAACACGTACTGCCGTGATGCAAGATGGTGTGTCGATGATGAGTGCCGACCTTGGAGAGCCGCAATTAAAGCAAGCTCCATTGGAGAATGTGGCGCAGATTGAAGTAATAAAGGGAGCTTCTAGCGTAGTTTATGGATCCTCTGCATTGAATGGTGTGGTTAACGTAATTACGGCTTGGCCTACTTCTGCCGAACCAGTAACGAGCGTTTCCACGTTTCAGATGGTGTACGATAATCCACCAAATGTGTATGGCGGAAATACATTTACCAGTAAGATAACGGACCCAGTGACAGGCGTGACGCGTGATACGATTATGACCGTGCCAGATGATACGTTGAAGTGGTGGGACAGCGGTGTAATACGTGGTTCTACCGGGGTTAATATTAACCATGCACAGAAGATTGGCCGAACCGACCTTATTGTTGGAGGTAACTTTTTAAATCACAAAAGTTTTCTTCAGGCAGGAGACGAAGTACGTGGTGGTATCAATTTCAAAACCCGCATTCACAGTAAGAAAGACGCTGGTCTTAACTACGGAGTGAATGGGAACTTTGTGTACGAACATTCTGGCAGGTTTTTTCTGGCCAAAAACCCTAACGAGGGAGCGTTGCGATCTGCAATTCCGGCCAACGATAAATATTTCCGCTTCAATATAGATCCACACTTACATTATTTGAATGACAAGGGTTTCAAGCACTCTCTGGAATCGCGGTACATGTACATCATGCGGATATCAGATACCCCTGCAACCACACCTCACGCCATTTCTCACCAGCTTAATTTGAATTATCAGTTTCAGAAGCTATGGAAAAAATGGTCGGTAACCACTGGTTTGCCAATTAATACGGGCATTTCGCAGAGTAATCTTTATAGAGGAACGCGGATTACCTATTCTGGCGCCCTCTACGCTCAAGGAGAGTTTAAGACCAAGAGACTGACTACCGTTGCCGGACTGAGGTATGAGATTTTGGGAGTGGACAAATTTGTGGAGACCAGTACTCCGGTGTTCAGAATGGGTATCAATTACAATTTGGGTAAGACCACATTCTTACGTGGCTCCTTTGGCCAATCTTATCGCATACCTACAGTTGCCGAACGTTTTCTTGATGACGACTTAAACCCTCAGGTTAAAATCATCCCAAATCCGAATCTTGGTGTTGAAAAAGGGATGAGTGCAGAGTTTGGAATAAAACAGGTTGTAGGAGTGAGCAAATGGCAAGCGTTCATCGATTTTTCTATGTTCTATCAGCAGTTTAAAAACTTTGTGGAATACGGCTTTGTCTCGGCAGGAAGTCACCCAGAACTTTTTGCAGGACTACCCACTACATACGTAATCGGCCTTTATCCGAGAAACGTTAGCAACTCCATGATTACCGGATATGAATTTGGATTGGCCACGCGAGGATCGATAGGGCCTATAGGAACAGAGGCATTGATTGGTTACACGTACACCTATCCCATCAATCTTGATTCGGCAAAGGGATACAGTGCAGGAAAATATTTTGAAGAATTCTTCCGCCTCATGACAACCAGAGCAGAGGGAGTAGAGGTAGAAAAGATTATGAAGTTGAGGCCACGGCATATGGTGAAGGGAGATGTTCAATTGTCATTCAAAAAAGCTGCTATTGGGCTTACCGTTGTATACAACAGTTATCCAGAAAACATTCCGCAAACCGAGCGTGTGGCGGTTGACTTTATCTCTGGCGATCTTGGTGCCACGGCACGTTATTCTAAGGCACACGAAAAAGGCGATGTAATCTTCAATATGCGTTTCTCTTATCAGGTTTTCAAGATAATGAAGGCATCCTTCATCATCAACAACCTCACTAATAAGCTCTATGCTTACCGCCCAAGTAAGGCGGAGCCTATTAGGAACTTTACGTTACAGCTGCGTTTTACTTTTTAGATTAGAACCTACAGAGTTCTGCTAAGATTTAACACCTAGTCTCTCAATTGACTTAGCGAGAAACCGTGCGACTTAAGCTTTCCATGGGCCAGTAATTGCCAACGTGATGCCAGCGTGTTGAATGTTTAAAAACATAGTTTTCCCACTTGGCGAGAAACAAATTCCAGAGAATTCAGACTCGAATTTTGTAGCGTGTCCGAAAGTGAAAATCTCACCTTTTGGTGTTACTCCTCGGAGGTAGGCATCAACATCATCTTCACAAATCATCACATCGCCCCATGGGGCAATGGTTAGGTTGTCGCAATACTTCATGATGTCAACATTATTTGGCTCAATAAAGAGCTCCAATTTGCCACCATCAGCATCGGGAGTAAGTTTGAAAATCTGCCCTTTCATCAAATCACCACCGTTAGTGCAAGCAAAATATATCACGCCTTTATCATACCACATTCCTTCGCCACGGGCAAAAAGAGCAGCCCCTTTTTGGTGTCCTCTCATTCGAAGGTCGTCCTGAGGCGCTTCCACATCATCCAAATCAATCCATTCCAATGCCATTGGTATGTTCTGTAGAATATCTGGCCCAAGTGTATCTGGCCAATTACGGGTGTCGAACTTTGGGCCATTTTTGACTGCCAATGCTTGCAATTTTCCACCCGAATGAAGGTCGTTTTTCGTGTTCGGAATAAAACGGTAGAGCAATCCGTCCGATCGGTCCTCGGTCATATAAAGAATACCTCCTTCAGAATCGTAGGCCACAGCTTCGTGGTTAAATCTTCCTGCTTCTTTGATTGGTTTTGGAGCAGCCCGCGTTATTTCTGTAGTTGCTGGAACCTCAAAAATGTATCCGTGCTCCGTTTCTACATTTCCTTCAAACTCACCAATTTTGGTCACGTCTTCTTCGCACGTAATCCAGCTACCCCACGGCATTATTCCTCCAGCACAGTTTCGATACGTTCCTGCAAGACTGAGAAACTCTTTCTCCACTTCTTGGGTTTCTTCATTGAAAACTAAGGTGGTTGTGCCTCCAAGCCCGGGGAATGTCCCTTTTCCAAACTCGTAAAAATCTTCTTTTGGAATGGCTCCAAGGTTCACGTTATCAATTCCAAAGGCTCCAAGATTCTTATCGGTTGGAACAATCTCATGGTTTCTTACAATGATGATTCTTCCACTTTCACCCTTAAAGGTTCCCATCGCATCTGGTTTTCCTGGCACCAATAGACCATCGTCCATTGGGTCGCCTTGCGTAGAAATTATCTTGTAGGTAAATCCTTCGGGAAGATCGAGCACGCCCAATGGGTCTTTAACCAGCGGACCATAATCTAAAGCAAGTGCAGCCGCAACATCTCCGCTTGCCACTTTATCGCCACAGGCGTAAAGTTTAAGACCAATAAATCCAATTCCGATAAAACCGCTGGCGCGGATAAAGTCTCGTCTGCTTCGCATGATATTCACTTAAAGCATGCAAGTTACAATCGTGCCGATTATTTGAAAGTGAGAAGTATCTAATCCTGAAATAGCCTCACACTTTTTGAAGATGTTTCCAAAATCGGGTTAGCTACTCTTGTTTCGATTCATGGCGCTATGAAATTTTTTCGGTACAGAATGGTACAAAGAATATTAGTTGCGATGAGGACAACTCGAACAGTTGGGAGCTTACATTTGGTCTGACAATCCTAATCCCTACCATGAAAAAACTTTTCGTTTTTCTATCTCTAGCATCTCTGAGCATCTTAGAAACGCAGGCACAACTTGCAGTAAACTTTAATACGACAAATGTTACTTGTTCTTTCGCTTGCGATGGCGGAGCCGAGGCTTTGGCTACAGGCGGAACACAACCGTATGAATATCTGTGGACCACGCCAGGCGCGGATGTAACATCAACGGTTGGCGCCCTTTGTGCCGGAGAGTATTGGGTGACCGTTACAGATGCGGTCGCAGCATCCGTTTCAAATTTTGTCACCATAACTGAACCACCATTACTCTCGGTTCTTACCTCGCCAACGGCCACAACATGTAATAACGCAGCAGATGGTTCCATTCTCATTAGCGTGAGCGGTGGCACTCCTCCCTATGCCTATACGTGGTCCACTGGAATGACTACCCAGAATCTGTTTGGCATGCCTGCTGGTGTGTATCATGTCACGGTGGTGGATGCCAATGGATGTGCGACTACTCAGTCGGCTGTTATAATGGAAGGAGACGTGGCTGTTAGCATTCAATTGGGCAATAGCGACCCTTGTGTAGGTGCCATTGAGCTTCAAGCTGTGGTCACGGGCGGAACAGGAAACTACAACTATCTATGGTCAACAGGCGAGACTACAGATAACATTTCTGTTACAGAACAATCGGTGGTACAGCTCACCCTCACGGATGGTAATTTGTGCACAGCCACTGCCACCACCTACCTGCCAACCGTTGGTGGAGAAATGCATGGTTATTGTCCGGGTTGGTTGAATCGTGGCTTTTGTTTATGGTCCTATCCGTTGGTAGCGAATGGTTCTTGTACGGCTTATAGTGGCCCAGTAACCATCACGTATGATGCTGGTGTCAATTTGGGAACCATCAACCCTACGCCAGATGATGTGACCGGGAATGTGATTACTTGGAATAGCATCGCAATTGCTCCCGGACAGCAATTTGCTCCTCAGGTTATGGTTTGTGTGCCCTTGACCACTCCTTGCGGTTCGGCTGTGAGCGTGGAAATAACCACCAGCAGCAGTTCAGACATCGTAATGCCTTTGGTGCTCTGTTCGTATGATCCAAACGACAAACAAGTATCGCCAGCAGGTGTCGGACCCGAAGGATATATCGTTGGCACGGAGGAACTGACCTACACAATTCGTTTCCAGAACACCGGCTCCATCCCCGCCACTTTTATTCATGTAATAGATGCTTTGGATGAGGATTTAGACCTTTTCAGTTTACGCGTATTGGCCAGCAGTCACAGTATGGAACTGAGCATTGATGAGAATCGTACCCTCGACTTCTTCTTCGACAATATCAATCTGCCAGATAGCACCTCAGACCTTGCTGGCAGCAGTGGTTTTATCATCTACGCCATCAGTCCTTTGGCCAGCCTACCAGAAGGAACGGTAATCGAAAATACTGCCGAGATATATTTTGACTTCAACGCTCCAATTGTCACCAACTCCACCGTCAATACCATCGACAACGCGGTTGGATTAGCTGAAGCACAGGCACAGGAAGGCTCGTTGAGCATCTATCCCAACCCGTCTTCTGATGTGGTAACTGTTTCGGCAGGTGGCGCCACTACTTTCAACCTCCAAGTGCACAACAGCATGGGACAATTGCTCCTAAGCAAGCAAAGCCAGCAAGCTTCGCTCATGGTAGATGTCTCTCAGTTGCCAGCAGGTATCTACCTTTTCAGCGCCAAGAGCGATGAAGGTTTGCAGCAGGGTCGCTTCATTAAGCGATAGGAGATCTCGGATATGAAGCTGACCCTTCCTGAAAAAACGGACTTCCATTTAGAGGTTCCCAAAATCGCGTTAGCAACCCGTTTTTCAACTTTCTGTTCAATGAAATTTCTTCGGTGACGAATCCTCGCTCACCACTCAATCTGTTGTTTCCGTTCATTTGTAAACATGAGAGATGAAATAGAAAAACTTGCCATCTATCAGAAAGGAGATGAGATTGGTGAGCTCGTACGTAGGATTGTTGACCTTGCTGATGAGGACAACGATGATTTGCAACGCGTATGTGCCGATATGCTGGTTAATGCCTACGATTTGGCCGTTAAAGTGGCAGGGGCCGAAGGTGCCGACCTCTACGATATTCGAATGGAGAATGCCACCATCATACGTAAATCGGCACGGGAGCTGGTGGTAAATACCCACGGCTTAGACATGTTTGGGTTTGAGCATCCCGAATACTATTCCCTCCTTCGCGAAGCACTGGAGGAATACCGACTACTTTTTATTGATTGGGTAGCTAGTTTTGATGAACAGAATTACATCATTGATCGCTGGGGATTATTCAATCCACCAGGAGTTGGTCCACACGACAAAGACCTAGACGATGATATTCCGTTCGACCCTAATGATTTCTTGGATTGTTGAAAATCAAATGTCCCGTGAGACTTGGTCTCACGGGACATTTGATTCTTTCTCACTTTAATTACTATTTATCCTTTGATGCGAAATCGGCTTCTCGCACGTATCGGTTGGCGGTAATCACTTCACCATTGGCGTATTTCATTTCGATGTAGGCATTTGAGAATTCATCCCAAACTCGAAATTCACCATGCCGTTTGCCATTTAGGTAACTCAATTCGGCAGTTTTAACACCTTCGTTTGAAAAGGTTTCCCACTTTCCTTCAGGAACTTCGTTCTTAAAAAAACCAGTTTCCTTTATTGTTCCATTTTCGTAGTAATTCGTAACCGCAACCAATTCACCATTTTGAACCAATTCGCTCTTTACCGAACCATTTTCGTAAGTGGTCTTTACCTTATTTTGCGCGAAGCAAGTTGAACCTGCTAAAACCGCTAAACTTATCATAAACGCTTTCATGACCGTGCTCTTTTGTTAATTCATCGTTAACGAAAACATTGCTTTTGTTAACATTAACTTAATATAAAGGTAACGAAGTAGAGCTATGGTTGTTTCAAATCAAACTCAAAAAATGAAAAACTTAACATTGGAAAATGACTACCTGAATGTCACAATCAGCACTTTAGGGGCTGAACTTTGCAGTCTTTTGGATAAAAGGGACGGTGTGCAGCACATGTGGAGTGCTGACCCAAAGTTTTGGCCACGAAGAGCGCCTATCCTTTTTCCGTGCGTAGGAGAATCTAAGGATGGGAAGATAAATATCAACGGAATCGCTTATCCCATGGGAAGACACGGTTTTGCCCGTTTTGAGGAGTTTTCTGTGGAGGGACAGAGTGACAAAAGAGTCGTTTTTGAACTGAAGAGTAATCAGACCACACAAAAGTGTTTCCCATTTGAGTTTTCATTTAGGGTGGGATACCAATTGGACGGAGCAAAACTGGTTCAGTCGTTTGAAGTAGTGAATACGGGTGATGCTGAAATGGGCTTTCAGTTAGGAGGACATCCCGCATTTGCGGTTCCTTTTCATGATGGAGAAAAGTATGATGAGTATGAAATTGTATTCGATTCACCGCAGACTTTGGAGCGCCATCTGCTGACTGACAAAGGACTATATAGCGGGGAAACGCGCTCTTTTTTAAGTAGCGAAAATCGATTTGGTCTGTTCTATGAACTCTTCAAGGAAGACGCTTTGGTTTTTAAGGAAATTCCTTCAAAACAGGTTTGGATTCAACATAAGAATGGTGGAAAACGACTTCAGGTTGATTATGAAGGATTTTCGCATTTAGGAATATGGTCTGTTCCTGAGGCGGATTACGTTTGTATAGAACCGTGGATTGGATGTGCCGACATGGCCAATCAACCGGCAGATTTATTCAAAAAAGACTCCATCGTTAGATTGAAGTGCCGAGAATCATTTCAGGCGGCATTTACGATTTCTATTCTGCCTTAACGACCGCGTTTACGCAATTCCTGATTGGCTTTTTCAAGTTCATCAAGCTTGGTTTTCTGCAAGGCTTCAGTTTCCTTTTGGCGAGTTATGTCTACACCAATGCTGACAATTTGCTTCAATTTACCAGTCTGATCCATAATTGGATTGAACGTGGTTGAAACCCAAACTTCCTCACCAGATTTCGTCAATAAAATGTTGTCAGAAGTGAACGTTTCGCCATTAATCATCTTTTGATATGTTTCGTTGATTAGCGATTGATTGGTTTGCGTACCTGACAGAAATGACCATGGTTCTTTACCTACGATCTCTTCTTCCGAGTATCCCGTTATTTCTGTAAATCCTCGATTAGCCCATGTAATTCGTCCATCTGCCGCATGAATCAAAACACCATTGCTTGTTTCTGAAGCAACCAAAGAGAGCGTTTCTATTTTTTCCTGCGTCAGTTTTCTGTCAGTAATCTCTTCCGTTATTCCTGCCACGCGAACAACTTTTCCATTTGCATCTAAAACTGGATAGGACCGATCGCGCACCCATTTGACGCTGCCGTTCTTCATCATAAGGCGATATTCTATATCATATTCCCCTGTTGAAGCAAACAGCCTGAATTGAGTAGTGACAAACTCAAGGTCTTGAGGATGAATATTCTTAATCCACGAACGGGAATCGGCATAAAGTTCCTGAACAGAACTGCCATAAAGGGATTCGTAACGCGGACTGACGTATAAAACCTTATTCAACTCCCAATCTGTTAGCCAAAACACCTCTGATATGTTCTCAGCCATATCGCGGAACAGTTGCTCACTCTCCTTTTTGGAAGACTCTAACAGATGTCGTTCTGTCATATCCATGATGATTCCATCCATACGTGTGGCTCTGCCATCTGAATCAAGAATTGCCCGACCTCGGGAAAGAACGTACGTGGTTACTCCATTCTTGAGAAGGCGATATTCTGCTGAGTATTCTCCCGTTTTCAGACCATTAACTAGCTGTTTTCTGACGGTTTCTCTATCGTCTGGATGGATTATATTATAAAACTGTTCAGCTTCCAGTTCGGGGGCAAAGTCTTCAAAGAGTTTCGCGCATCGATCGTCCCATTTCAATTTGTCACTACCAACAGTCCAATACCAGACTCCAATTTTTGCAGTGCTCAGAATAAGATCACGATGAAGAGTTTTAGCCTCCAATTCGCGCTGTACTCGAACACGATCAGAGATGTCTTGAACAGTTCCAGACATGCTCTGAGTTTGATTTTTGGCATCGAGAATTACTTTTCCTACACCGCGCAAGTGTTTTGTTTTGCCATCAGGGGTAACAATCCTATATATGAAATCGGTGTCAATTCCTTTTACCAAACTGGCAAATCCAGCATCAAATAATGGTAGGTCGTCTGTATGTGTTAAGCCACGTATCAACTCCACGTTTAGCGGCTGTTTTTCGATACCATGTATCCTGAACAGCTCATCAGACCAAATGACGGTTGGGTCTGAAGGATTGAGAGACCAGCTCCCGATTTTAGCTATGGATTGAGCAGTAATAAGTGCGGTTTCGCTCCGTTCCAACTCCAATTGAATAAGAACCCTATCGGTGATGTCTTCTATGAAAAGAACAGCGCCACCGATAACCGAATCCGATTGGTACCAAGGGTTCATTTTCCACCTCAGAATTTGTTGTTTCCCATCTGCCCGAATCATTGAATCATTCTCAGAACTCAGTGTTTCGCCTTTAAGACATCGTTGATGAACGGCCTTCCAATTATCTGGAATTTCGGGCACCACATCGTAATGATTGTTCCCAAGAAGCTCCTCCTCAGTCTTAGATTCAAGACTCAGCCATGTTTCGCTTACCACAAGGTAATTCATATTGAGGTCGAACATTGCTACCGCAATTGGCGCGTTGCGAACCATGTTTCGCATAGAAGCTTCGCTCGATTTTAAGCGCTCTTCACTCAATTGAAGCCGCAGCGTAGAATGTAGTCGTTGCAACGCCTTTCTTATTGCTACAGGTAAACGTTTGAGCGTTGAGCGCAGCACATAATCTTCAATGCCCTCTCCGAGAAGTTCAATCGCTATGTCTTCAGATAGGTCAAAAGCTAACAGGATAAAAGGCGCACTAAGACCAATTTCGTTCGCCTGAGAAAGAAGTTTTACTGCGTTTGTATCAGCTAAGCTATACGGGCTAAGAATAACGTCAGGAGAAAAGGCTTTAAGCTTGGTTCTGAACTCGTTTTCGTTTGTGGCAACTTCATAGGTATAACCGAATTCGGCATCATCAAGCTCGCGCAACACACTCTCCGTTTCAGCATGAAAGTCTTCAACGATTATGATTTTTATGGGCTTCAAAAGTTGCTATTGTTAAGACCTATGAACCACTACTCTTTAATTGTGTACAAAGTTTCACAAGAGTTAATCAATTTTGAGCCGCCCTAACCTTACGCGCCCCTACTTGCCACCTCACAACCATGGCGTACTTTTGCCGCCCATGAAAAACATCCGCAACTTCTGCATCATTGCCCACATTGATCACGGTAAGAGCACCTTGGCCGACCGCCTTCTACAAGTGACTGGTACTGTTACTGACCGAGAAGCACAAGCTCAGGTGTTGGATGATATGGATTTGGAGCGCGAGCGCGGCATTACCATTAAGAGTCACGCCATTCAAATGAACTATCATTTGAATGGGGAAGATTACATCCTCAACCTCATCGACACTCCTGGACACGTTGATTTCTCGTACGAAGTTTCGCGCGCCATTGCAGCCTGCGAAGGCGCACTGCTCATCGTAGATGCGGCTCAGGGAATTCAAGCTCAGACCATTTCCAACCTCTATTTAGCGTTGGAGCATGACCTTGAGATTATTCCGATTCTGAACAAGATTGACCTTGATAGTGCCAATCCAGAAGAGGTGAAGGATCAAATTGTTGATCTTTTAGGTTGCGAAAGAAGCTCCATTCTTGCCGCTAGCGGAAAAACAGGTGTGGGTGTTCCGGAAATGTTGGAGGCTATTGTAGCACGCGTTCCTGCTCCCAAAGGTGACCCTGATGCTCCATTGCAAGCGTTGATTTTTGATTCTGTTTTCAATCCTTTCCGAGGAATTATTGCCTACTACCGCGTTCTGAACGGAAAAATCAGAAAAGGAGAGCAGGTGAAATTCGTGGCCACAGAGAAACAATATGGCGCGGATGAAATTGGCATTTTGAAGCTAAAACCGTTCCCGCTACAAGAAGTTTGTGCGGGTAATGTGGGCTACATCATTTCAGGAATTAAAACCGCCAAAGAGGTGAAGGTTGGCGATACGATTACATCGGTTAGTCGCCCGTGCACAACTGCGATTCAAGGATTTGAGAACGTGAAACCGATGGTTTTCGCTGGTATCTATCCTGTTGATACGGAGGATTACGAGGAGTTGCGGACCAGCATGGACAAGCTCCAACTCAATGACGCTTCCCTTACCTACGAGCCAGAAAGTTCGGCTGCGCTTGGCTTTGGTTTCCGTTGTGGCTTCTTGGGAATGCTTCACATGGAGATTATCCAAGAACGTCTAGAGCGCGAGTTTGACATGACGGTAATTACCACCGTTCCCAACGTTTCGTACATCGCTCACACCAAAAAAGGGGAACGTTTAATTGTGAACAACCCGTCTGACCTTCCAGAACCGAATTATTTGGAGATGGTGGAAGAGCCTTACATCGCTGCGCAAATCATCAGCAAATCTGAATACGTTGGGGTGATAATGACGCTTTGTATTGAGAAGCGAGGCGTTCTGAAAAATCAGATTTACCTAACCAGCGACCGTGTGGAGTTGCAATTTGAGCTTCCGTTGGGCGAGATTGTCTTTGACTTTTACGATAAACTAAAGTCGATTTCTCGTGGGTACGCATCCTTCGATTATCAACCGCTTGACTACAAAGCCAGCCGATTGGTAAGGTTGGATATTCTACTAAACGGAGATCCGGTAGATGCACTTTCTGCGCTTATCCACGCAGATAATGCGCATACTTTAGGAAAGAAAATCTGCGCTAAGTTGCGCGAGCTTATACCAAGACAACAGTTTGATATTGCCATTCAGGCGGCAATTGGAGCAAAAATCATTTCCCGAGAAACGGTAAAGGCGCTGCGAAAAGACGTGACCGCCAAGTGCTACGGTGGCGACATCTCGCGTAAGCGTAAACTCCTAGAAAAGCAGAAGAAGGGTAAGAAACGTATGCGCCAGGTAGGAAACGTTGAAGTTCCTCAGTCGGCTTTTATGGCTGTTCTGAAGCTAGACTGATTCCTTTACCCGATAGGCAATCGGTTAATGAACTGCGACAGCATTGGAACGGCAAAGGAATACTTACCGTGTCGGTTCTTGTAGATCAGCCCCGATTCGGCCAATTTGTTCAGCATCTGATTTATCTGACTTGGGCTGAAGTTCCGCATCTCCATGGTCTTAGACCTTTCGGCAATTTCCTGAACAGTGAACTCCTCTTCCGCATTGGGAAGTTTGGCTATCACGGCTAAAAGGTCTCGCTGTCGGTCGGTGACTCGATTCCATCTGCCAGCGAAAAAATCACTGTCCAATTTTCTCATGACCTCCTTGATGGTGACGACTGGACTAGTAATACCAATACTTATCTGTTGCAAATAAGAATCGTAAGCTTCTTTACAAAGAAACTGTACGAAGTAAGGATACCCTCCAGAATCTGCGATAATCTCATTTACAGCGCCATTTGTGAAACGTACTGGGCAATCCGAGTCCATTATTGGTTTGAGGATAGCATCCCGACATTGATCCTTGTTCAACCTATCTAGCATGAGCACATGGAACATACGTTCGGCATAGGTTCGGGCATCCACCAGTTTCGGAAAGAGTGTGGGTAGACCAGTAAGCACTAATAGATAGGGTATTCCTTTCCGTTGCATGGACTGAAACACGTCCAAAAGCATTGAAAGTGGGTATTGCTGTGACCCCCCCTGATCGCTTAAGTTTTGAGCCTCATCATATGCCAAAACAATTCCATTTGCCTTTCCTTCAACAGATTTCCATACAAGTTCAAGCACGGCTTTGAGTTTGTCGGATGGAAGGCCAGGAGTGTTTCTAAAGACATTGGTCAGGACATCAAATCCTAGATTGATGGGAATCTTCTCTGTGGTCGAAATAAATCCGATACTCCTTCTTTCAGATTCGTGTACTGTAAAAGATGAAACAATTGCAGAAAGGTCGGAGATGATACGAATGCAAAGCATTTCTTCACTCACACTTGCTGATTCGCTCAGATCTGTGCCTGCCCATATCCATCCACGAGACAGGGCTATCGGCCGAAAAGTGTCCAAAAGCACCGTTTTACCCAATCCCCTGAGTCCCGTTAATACAAGGTTCGAAAGAACGGGGTTCTGATTAAGCAACGTGTCAAACTCTCGTTGTTCATTCTGTCTTCCAGCCAAATAGGGAGGCTGATGTCCTGCTCCTGGCCGAAACGGATTGGCAAATTCCTGATTCATCATAAACTAGTATTTATGCCGACAAATATAGTCGTCTAAATTTACTGTTGGGAATAAATTTAGTCTTTGGTTGTAATCACCTCATACCGGATGTCATCCAAGTAGATGTCCGCTTTTCCGGTAGTGTATGGGTAAACAATCCAATTATCGCTTGTATCCACGGCTGGTTTCAGGGGCACGATGGTCTCCACTTTCAACCATTTCCCTTCTTCGGCCACCAAATGTCCGAGTGAAACATACTCATGCCCATAATCTGAGGAATCGTTTCTAAACGAATACGCGATGGTCAGTTCTGGATAGGCGATACTAGCCCAAACCATGGCCGTGATGAGCAGCTTTCTGTCTCCCCTTGCTCCCATCTCGGAAACGGGAACGCCTAGGGTTGAACCGTAATTGCTCTTTGCATTGATAAGCGTGCTTCTAAGCCCTGCGTAAGCCTTCTCAGTATTGATTCCTTGATTGCCCCAAGTTGTTCCCTCTTCAAAATCGCTTTCAAACACGGCACGACTTTGAATTTCTTCATCAGAAGGAAGTTGTGGTTGTGATTCTTGTCGGTAGAAAATACCGTCATATTTCCTGTCGGTTTTCATGAAAACCGTCCAAAATCGTTCTTGGTCCATTCCGTCCCAATGCAGAATGAACTTCTGATATTGGTAGCTCTGCACCAGATTGACGGACATGAAAAACAAACAGAGCGTGACGATTACAGCTTTCCCCGCCTTTCCCGAATTTTGCAGGAGAAAGGCCAATCCTATTGCAAAGAATGGCAGGTATTCTATGAGGGCGCGCATTCCTAAACTGCCGCCATAATACCAGTTCCACCAGCAGGAAATAACGTAAACGGAAAGCGCAAGAAAGACCCAAAGCCAAATGGCATCGGCTTGCTTTTTAAGCACCATCCACCCTAATCCAATCGCTCCCAAAAACGCAATGGGCGTGTATACAAAAAACCCTTTTTTAAAGCTGAATAGGACGTTCAATATCTCTGGATTCATAAAATTGAAGCCTTCTCCTTCGTACGACCAAATCAATGCTTTGCCGACCTGACCAACATACATAAGCGACTGAAAGGAAAGCACCATAAATACAACCGCCACTCCCAGCAAAAGCTTCTTGCCAATGCCTTCCATCGCTAGCAGTTTCTCTTTCAGTGGAACGATTCCTCCCGCAATGAAGGGAACGCTAAAAATGACAAGTCCGTTGGCGGGACGAACCAGCACAATCAACCCAAAGACGATGGAAGAAATGATGAACGAGGCTCGGCTTCCTGTTTTAAACCACGCATCAACAGAAAACAGAAAAACGCAAAACAGCGAAAAGCTGTAGGCGTGCGACATGGCGGGCTCGGAAATTGAATAGTGAAAAAGTCCCGTTGCGAACAGGAGTAAGACCACCACGAATAAGGAAACAATGCGGTCCGTTCCACGATTTTCGAGATAACGCGAGAGGAAATACATCCCAACCCCCACGTAAAAGAGTGCTCCGAGCATGACTCCGATGTGAAAAGGCTCAGAATATCCATCAATAGGATAACCAAACACCAAGGCTGCCAAGCACGATAAAAGGAAGAACGGCAACATGAGCACTGCCGTACCTACATAGTATTTGTTCACCCTTCCTATTTCGGAATGAACAGTGAAATCGGCACCTCCACCATCAAAATAAACATCGGCATAGGAACGAATTACCTGTTCCCAGTTGAAAGAATGTTCGAGGAAAATAGCCACGAGGTAGCCGTAATAACCTTGCGCATCGGCATGAATGAGACCGTACATGGCTTCGTTGTCGAAGATGCCGCTTAGCCCCAAAAGTGCCGCGCTAACTAACGCAAGTATGATGATTCCAATCCTCATTGCGTGGTGATGAAACTCACCTGTATGTCATCAAAATAAACGGTGGAACGGTCTGATTTCATCGGGTAAAGAATAAACTTATCCGTAGAGTCTCTAGGAAAACCGCACTTGAAAACGGCTTCAACCCACGACCATTCGTTTCTTCCCGCAAATTGCGGCCTCAGTGCGCGACTTTTCCAACAGTAAGAGGCACCAGTGCTGTCTTCGATGGCGAAGACGAAGGCTACGTTGGAGGATCGAGAATTTGATTTAACCCAAGCACCTACCCTAACGACATCAGGAGACAAGCTGAGCTCAGAAACTGGCTGGCGGAACGTGATGCCGTAATCCTGTGTTGGCCCCATGGCAATGCTGAAGTTCCCTTCTCGGCTGTGCTGATTGGTGCGTTGATCCTCGTTGCCCCAACCGCGTTCGGATTCCATGTCATTCTTCACAACAACGCTGTCTTTTCCGAGATAGCTGTCTTCGCCTTCATAGCCAGGATAATACCACCTAAGGTCGTTTCCTGTTCGCAGAAACAGATTCCAATATTTGGCTTTGTTCATATTATCAAAAGGGATGATGTCAATATTGTATTGATAGGTCTGCACCAATTGAACCCCAACAAGAACAAGACCGAGCAAGGCAAAAAACCATGGCCTGAATAACCACCAGCCTCTATGAAGCAAGCTGGCCAAGCCAATGGCGAAGAATGGATAGTATTCGATAAAAGCGCGGTGGCCGTATGATCCGCCATAATACCACATCCACCATGAGGCAATAACCCACGAAACCACGAATAGAAAGAACATGAGCCAAGCGTATCGGGCCGTTTCTTTTATAGCTCCAGAAACCATTCCGAGCACAGCGAGAAACAGAATAGGGCAGTAAACGAACAGCCCTTTTCGGTAACTGAAAAGTACATTCATCAATTCGGGAGAAGAAAAATTGAAGCCTTCTTCCTGATAGGACCAAACAATAGGCGAGCCCGTTTGAAGGAAGTAAATGAATGGCTGAATCATGACAACCAAAAGGCCAATAGCAATGGCCGTAAAGAGTGCTTTCTTCTCCGATAGGAAAGTCTCAAGCCCGTAGACTGTTCCGAACAACCCCGAGGTTAACACTGGAATTCCAAACACAACCAGACCATTTATTGGTCGAATAAGAACGGTGAGACCAACAGCAACGGCTGCAAACAAAAGCGACCTACCATGCTGCTCCGAAAATGCCTTGTGGATGAAAAACAGAAAGGCCGAAATGGTGAAAAACGAATAGACATGCGACATGGCTGGCGCATAGAGCGTGTAGTGCAACAGGTTGGTGCCGAAGGATATGAAAAGCAGCGTAGTAAGGGTTGCAAATCGGTTGAATCCAAAGGCAAGAAGTAATCGTCCGAGATACCACAGTCCCAAACTAAGGCAAGCAATTGCCGCAAACGCTGACATCAACTGAAACGGCCACGAATAGCCATCAACAGGCACGCCTAGAACCCAACTGACCGCACATCCAACGAGAAAGAACGGGGCTTGAACAATGGCCGTTCCGACAAAATACTTGTTGACGTTTCCCTCATCCGAAGGAACGATAAACCGAGCGCGTTTGTCTTCGGGATAATAGGTTTGATTGAGCGAATCGACAAAGTCGAATTGAAGGTCGTGATAGATAAAAACTGCCGGTAAATAAGCGTGGTAGCCTTGTCCGTCTGTTTGAATAATTGGGTCTTCAGAAAGTGTTTGCCAGCGGGTGAGGCCAGCGAAACAAATCAGCCCGAAAAAAACGAGAGAAATTGTTGTTCTCAGTCTCAAATCATTGAGTACTAATTACTGAAGATATTGTACTTTAGAATGCAATAGATGGCGCGGAAGCCGTCTTTGGCACCAATTTTTTTTCCGTCTTCGTAGGTTCTTCCATAATAGGAAATACCCACTTCGTAAATTCTAATCTTAGGAATGCGACTGATTTTAGCCGTTACTTCTGGCTCAAATCCAAAACGGTTCTCTTTCAAGCTAAGGCTCTGCACCATTTTGGTGTTGAAAAGCTTGTAGCATGTTTCCATATCGGACAAGTTCAAATTGGTGAACATGTTTGAGAGGAACGTTAGGAATTGGTTTCCGATGGTGTGCCAGAAGAAGAGGATACGATGCGGATTTCCGCCCAAAAAGCGAGAGCCATAAACCACATCGGCATTGCCTTCTACAATTGGTTTTAGCAGGTCGTTGTATTCTCGCGGGTCGTATTCCAAATCGGCATCCTGAATAAGCAGGTATTCGCCCGTGGCCAATTCAATCCCTTTATGAAGCGCTGCGCCCTTGCCCATGTTCACGGGTTGTGAGAACAAACGGATGTCCATGTCCGGGTTTTCTGCTTTGTACTTCTCCACTGCCTCCACAGTATTATCAGAAGAACAGTCGTTCACGATAATGAGCTCCTTTTGGATGCCGTGAACGAGTTCAACTGCCTTTATCCGGTCAAGAATGAGGTGGATGGTTCTTCCTTCGTTGTATGCCGGAATAACCAGCGAAAGTTTTGAAAATGACATCTCTTTATATCAGTGTGTGAAAATCGTAATTAGTGGTGATTCTTCTATGGTCTCCTTTGGCAACTGTAAATATATTCTCCTGAACTTTTAGCCACAATAAAATCGAACTTGAGAGAATCTTGTGGTGACGACATAAAAAGTTCGGTATTCATTGATTCCAGTTTCTTCTCAATATTTAGACAATTCAGATAAACTACCCGATAGGGTAAACTATCGTACCAAGCATAAAAGTTTATCATAGCCCCGACACCGCTAAAGCGCTCAGTATATATTGTGTCACAAGTTGAACAATAATTCAGTTGAGTGATTAATCTCTGCGCAGATTTGTCTGGCCCATTCACTTCGGACGTAACCATTCTATAAATAAGCGTTGTAAACGAAATTCCAAGGATTAAAATCAAAACTAATTTAACGAGGCCGCCTTCAAACTTTGTAGAACGTGCTAGATGTAGTGTTCCGAATATGGCAAAAAGAGAAGTGAAATACGCAAAGTTTCTAGGAAAGGGAACAGTCATAACAAGCAAAACAAGCAATAGCGGTAAAAACGTAAATGCAACCCAATGCCATTTCAATTCCTCTGCCATCCCAACCATTCTTCGCCTATATAAAAAGATGGATATACCAGCCAGCGATAATAATACAGGACCGACATAGGCAACTAGATCCACAAAGAAGGATACGGAATTTTCAGTGGAAATATTCCAGAGCTTTCGGGTAAGGCCAACTGAATTATTTGTCAAGAATTCTAATCCTGAGTATTTAAGAACCGGGAGGTAAAGCAATGTAGTGGTGAAGGTTACGATTGCTCCAAAAGCAAAAACTCTCCAAAATAGTTGAGTGGTCGGGAAGCTGCGGACCCTGAACAGTAAAATCGCAATTATCGATACAAAGGGAAACAGGAATGTGGGAAGAGTAAAGAACCCGAAAGAACAAACCACAATTAAAAGAGCCCAAAGTCTTAAATTATCAATGCCATCAGGAAGGCGTATTATCTTCAAAGTAATTAAGTAACTCCACAGAATAAAGAGACACTGAAGACCATATCCTCTTGCGTGCGTTAAATAATAAAGACCTCCAAGAGAGCTTATCCAAGCCATCACCGCAAAGAGTGACCAAAAAGTGGATGCGTACATCCGAACTATGCGATAAATGATTGCGCCACACCCTAAACCCGCCAGTAACGAGGGTATTCTAATTGCGACAAAGGGATGGAGAGGTAGCTTTACTGCTAGTATTGAAAACAAAGAATAAAGCACATGATTGTTAGGGTCTGAATAGACTGAAACAGCAATTTTCCACCCCTTTGAAACAAAATACCTATACGTAATTGCCTCATCCATATGAAGTGGGAGCGTAATAATCACCAAAAGCACCACTAAATAACAAGCCGAAATTAAGACCGCTAAAAGCTGCGTAATGGCTCTATTAGTCATCCTTGGAAGGACTGTTGGTTTCCTTGACCAAATAAAGAGGTCGTTGCTTTACGTTATTACTTATTCTTCCGATGTATTCGCCAATGATTCCAACACAAATAAGTTGGATGCCACCGATGAACAAAACGCTGAGCATCAACGATGTCCAACCCGGTTCATACACCTTCAAAATGAAGCGCGAATATAGGGCATAGAGCATGAGAATGAATGAGATTCCCGAAACGGCAAAACCTAGGATGCTTGCCATTTTGAGAGGGAAATTGGAGAACGAGGTGATGCCGTCCAACGCAAACCGAATCATTTTGCGCCACGTGTATCCTGTGTCGCCCGCGTTGCGTTCGTCTCTATCGTACTCAACAAACGTTTGATTGAATCCCATCCAAGCAATTTGTCCACGAAGGAATTTCTCCTTTTCTGGCATTTGTTGCAACACGGTAAGCACTCTTCTCGAAATCACCCTAAAATCGCCCGTATCAACCGGAATTTTTACGGATGTAATTTTGTCCAAAATGCGATAGAACCATTTTGCGGTCTGCCTTTTCATAAAGCCTTCACCCTTACGAGCCTTACGCTTGGCGTAAACTACATCGTAGCCTACATTCATCTTGCTCAGAAGGTCGGCTATCAACTCAGGTGGGTCTTGCAGGTCGGCATCAATAATGATGATGCGTTCTCCTTTGCAATGGTCTAATCCAGCTGTGACTGCAATTTGGTGTCCGAAGTTCCGACTCAAATCAACAAAAGCTACGTGTTTGTGCTCATTAGAAAGCTGTTTCAATAGCTCTATAGAGCCATCAACACTGCCATCATTCACAAAAACAAACTCGAAACTACTGAGATTCAAACCAGCGAAAACCGTAGAAAGCCGCCCGTAAAGCGTGGGAATGTTTTTCTCCTCGTTATAAATCGGTATGACTACGGAAACATCCATCAATCAAAGACGCATTTCTGGAATTTCTCCTTCAATCACCAATCTTCCTTCGGTTGCATTCTTAATCTCTTCCACAGAAACTCCTGGCGCGCGCTCAATTAGCTTGAATCCGTCAGGCGTGATATCAAGAACGGCCATATCTGTAACCACTCGCTTCACGCAGCCAACGCCTGTTATTGGCAACGAACATTTCGTCAGAAGCTTGCTTTCTCCCTCTCGGTTGGCGTGCATCATGGCAACGATGATATTCTCTGCCGAGGCCACCAAATCCATCGCTCCACCCATTCCCTTCACCATCTTCCCGGGAATCTTCCAGTTGGCAATGTCACCTGTTTCCGAAACTTCCATCGCGCCAAGCACCGTAAGCTGTACGTGCTGTCCGCGAATCATCGCAAAACTCGTAGCCGAATCGAAGAACGCGGCACCTGCCCTTGCGGTGATGGTTTGCTTGCCAGCATTGATGAGGTCTGCGTCTTCATCTCCATCAAATGGAAACGGGCCCATGCCTAAAATTCCATTCTCAGATTGGAATTCAACTTCAATCCCTTCAGGAATGTAATTAGCAACCAAGGTTGGAATTCCGATACCGAGGTTGACGTAATAACCGTCTTTCAATTCCTGTGCAATTCGCTGCGCGATCTGGTTCTTATTGAGCATGAAGTCTGTAAACGTAAAGTTGCTTGTGTTGTCCTATTTGCTGATAAAAGTAGTGCTTAAACTCGGGATCGGACAGAATGGTGGTGTCGTTGAGAACCGCATAATTGCACCTTTCCAACCAATTGTGGATGCGCTGCGGATCCATCTGCGCATGAGCAACGCTTCCTTTCCTATTCATCAAATACAGCGAATTGTTGAACGATTCGTCTTGGTAGCTGAAAACGCGGTCTTGGTACGATACGCCCATCTCACTCAAGGCTTCCTCCAAATCATGATACTTTGAATATACCTCCTCACTGTGATTCCATCTACTCTTTATGCTGCGATGAATGTGAATAGAGTAGTAATTGATGAGAACGATTACCCCTGCAAATACCGCTGCACTAATCCATTTTGGAAGTGGAAAACTCAGGAATATCTTGAAGAGCCACGCCAGATGAAACAGGAACGTACCCTGAAAAGGCACCCAGTAATACGTGTGTGTTGGGGCTTTATCAAAGAGCAAAAAGAACATGGCGATGAAACTGGCATACAACCCAAGAATTGCAAAGCCAAGGAACCTATCTGCTTTACGAACAAACACAAGTCCGATGATGGTGGCGATGGAAAGAAACCACCAGAAACCTGTTGCATAAAACTGCTCTTTGAACACAAAAAGTGTTTCGAGCCCGTTCAAAAAACTCTCGATTGATTCGGGAGGAAGCGGTGTAAGCAGAAAGGTGAATGTGTGATGGTTTTCATTCACCGCTCTCGCATACAGAACCCAACTTGCAACGGCAACAAGTGCTAAAATTGTGGGAATGATGATGGTTTTCAGTCGCACCATGAAAGATTTCACCGATAAATCCTGAATGAGAAATGCAGCCAACACTGGTAAAATCAGCGCTACACTGGTCAGTTTTAGAAGTCCTGCTAGCGCGAACAGAACGCCAAAAGCCACGAGGTCGAGTTTTCGCTGGTTTGGTTTCAGCAGAAAGTATAACGCCATCAACACAAAGGCCAAGGCAGGGCCATCGGGTAGGAACGAAAAGGAATAGAGAACGATATTGGGCGAAGCAAACCACAATGCTGTGACTATGGCTGCCCACCATCGCGAGCCAATCAAAATCACCATCAGCTTATAAGCGAATGGTATTCCAAGCAAGGTCAGAAAAAGGACAAACAGCCGATGGTAAGCTTCATTGAAGCCAAAAGCTTTGTAGAGTTTGGAAACCGTGTACGGAATGAGCGGAAACTCACCTGCGGTTATTCCTTCATCATCAAAAGACGTTTGATGACAGCGCGGCAACAAAAACGGGGCATCATCCATGTAATACGTAAGCGCCATGGAAGCTCGATCTATCTGTGCCCAAAGGTGCTCACCAACCGGACGTTGCTCAAGTTTTGGCAACACATCTGCCTTATCAAATGCAAACAGTACCCAGAACAGCACGAATAAAGGCGGAAGCCACTTGCTGACAATGGATTCCCAATGAGGTAATCTCATTCCGCTAATGTTGCGTCACTTTTATCTGGAAGGATTTCATACAATCCAACCGTTGTTTTTCCAAAGGCAATCGGTCGTTGTTTGATGTTCCAATAATAGAGCTTGAGATACACACCATCTTCTGGAATGTTTCGCAGCATGAGCGTGTGATCAAAAATTTGACCCTGCTTCCAAGAAGTGCGAATCCAATGAGTAAACAGATTGACCATTATCTGCGATTTGCCGTCCTTGTCATAAACCTCCGCCACAATCCAACCCGGAAGTGGCTCTGGAATGTCTGTCATTTGCACTTGAATGCGCCAAATCAAGTCTTTACCGCCTATCGAATCCACGTTTCCTTGAAACAGCGAATAATACTCATCGGCAGATGACTCTTTGGGACTCAATTCATTGGAAAAGACAAGCGCCTTTTCTCTTTTGATTTTCCTTTCGAGAAGGTACTGGTCGGATGGTTTGTGATAGGCAATCGTATCATACTTGTCCCAAGCGCCTTCCTCTTTTAGGTCTGCAATCTGAAAATCCGCCTCATCACCTCGGTAAGCGTCTTGCTGTAAAAGATGCAGCCTATCTCCGCCTCTTAGATTGTAGTAGTAGAACGGAATTCGCTTTAGGTGATACCCGGTAATGGTTGGCATGCTTCCTTTATCTGTTCTATGGGCAATTTCATCATAGAAATCCTTTACGGCTGAATCGCCTTTCCATAAAACCGCATGTGTTGTATTCATTGAAAGGGCAAACCCAGCTGGAAACAGAAGCAGCGGCAGCAAGGCTGTGTAAGCAAGTATTCTATTCCGACCAAACCATTTTTGGTTTTCTACAACCGCGTTGATGGTAAAAACCAGTGCCAACGGAAGGAAAATCAAGTAATACATTCCCACTCTATCTTCCGGAAAATTGACCTCAAAAAGCCAATTCAGCATAAGGTTGGCAACCACGCTGGCGAAAAGGAGATACGCAAAGAACAACTCATGCCTTAACTCCTTTTTGATGAATTGATAGACCAAAAGCGAAGTGGCAATGACGATTGAAATTGCTGTTATCGGAACGAAAACAAGAATCACTTCTGCCAACGGGCCAAATCCATTTTCCGCCAATGATTTGACTGTGATTTCCCAAAAACCAGCACCCGATCCATAGTAAAGAAGTCCCAATTCTTTCATTTGGAACGAGAGATCCGCAAACCAATAAATGCAATAGCTGTTCGCCAACCAAATTACCACTTGAGCAATCTGAATCCTTTCCCTTTTGACCAGCAGCCAGACCGGAATCCATCCCCACAAAAGCAAATTGATTGTGAGCAATGATAGGTTTGCCAGTGTGGCCAATTGCATGGCCGCAATTCCAATCAGCAGGTATAAAAAGCTAGCTGTCTGATTCATCCATTTCTGAATGAAATAAATGGCTGGAAGCAGCAACGCCATCGACATTCCGTAACCTCTTGTATAGCCAAGAAATTCGATGGTGAAGTGGCTGAAAATCAGTGCCAAAAAAAGTACCCAACGCGGCCATTTATTCTTGAGCTGAAAGCTAATCAAGTACGAAAATCCTAAATAAAGCATGGCCGAAAGAACGTTCGGCAAGCGAATGGCAAATTCGGAATCTCCATAAAGAGAGTGACTGATGGAGCCTAAAAAGGAATTAAGAATATGGTTGTTGGCGTCCCAATGCGCTATGCCGGGCCAGCATTCTCCTTGATGAATGTAGTAGAAGAAGGTGATGGATTCATCAAAACTGAGCGGCACAAATGCTGCCCGAACAGCCACATAGACAAACACACAGGCCATAAGCCCAAAAGCAAGGCTCTTTTCCAAATCGAGCTTGCCAGCTAAACTCACGACCGTGCTCTTACCGTTCGCTGTTCAATTCGCTTTTCGAATTTCTCTCCTTGAAAAATGCGGTTAACGAAAATCCCTGGCGTGTGGATGAAATTCGGGTCTAATTCTCCAGGTTCAACAAGTTCTTCAACCTCCGCAATGGTAATCTTTCCAGCCATTGCCATCATTGGGTTGAAATTGCGTGCAGTGCCTTTGTAGATGAGGTTTCCAAGATGATCGCCTTTCCATGCTTTTACGATGGCGTAATCTGCTGTCAAGGCTGATTCTAAAATATGTGGCTTGCCATTGAAAACACGCACTTCTTTGCCTTCGGCCACTTCGGTTCCATAACCAGCAGGGGTGAAAAATGCTGGAATTCCTGCACCACCAGCACGGCATCTTTCGGCCAACGAGCCTTGCGGAATGAGTTCCACTTCCATCTCGCCACTCAGCATCAATTGTTCAAAAAGCGCATTCTCGCCAACGTAAGACGAAATCATCTTTCTAATCTGACGTTTTTGAAGCAAAAGTCCCAATCCAAAGTCATCCACTCCTGCATTGTTTGAAATGCAGGTAAGATTTTTCACGCCTAGTTTCACCAGTTCAGCAATGGTGTTTTCTGGAATTCCACAGAGGCCAAAACCGCCCAACATGAGGGTCATTCCATCTTCAATGCCTTTCAATGCCGCTTGCGGGCCGCTAACAACTTTGTTCATCTAGAATTCGTATTCATTGTCATCAAACGAGTCGGGTTTGTTCCCGTGCAGTTTATCGTACTTATTACAATCCAATTCTACTTTGAGTTCGCCAGCTGGTCGCTCAAATGGTCCAGTAGAAATACCAACGGTTTTGTCCTCATAAACCTGCGTCATGTAAAGCGCCCAAATGGGCAGTGCCATGGCGGCTCCTTGACCTTCCAAAATCGTTCTAAAATGGGCAGCACGGTCTTCACAACCAACCCAAACTCCTGTAACCAAATCGGGTGTGTGACCCATAAACCATCCATCCGATTGATTCTGAGTTGTTCCTGTTTTTCCTGCAATCGGATAGTTAAGCTTGTATCTGTAACGAAGACGAACGCCTGAGCCTGACTGAACCACGCCTTCCATCAAGTTAATCATGGTATAGGCGGTTTGCTCATCCATCACCTCATTGGTTTTTGGCACAAATTCTTCTAGCACGTTGCCTGCCTTATCTTCAATTCGGGTGATGATGACTGGCTCGGTGTAAACTCCCTGATTGGCAAATGTGCTGTGCGCTGCCACCATCTCATAAACCGAAATACTTGGTGTTCCCAAGCAGATTGCTGGATAAGGATCAATTGCTGCCGTGATGCCCATTTTTCGCACGAGATCAATTACCGCCTGTGGACCAAATTTCTTCATCACAAATGCCGTAACCATGTTCACCGAATTAGCAAGGGCCTTTTTAAGCGACATTTCCTGACCATTAAGTTTGTTGTCGGAGTTAGTCGGAGTCCAGTTCTGCGGTAGATTCCAGCGGTCTTTCTCAAACGTAACGGGAATGTTGAGCACCTTTTCGCATGGCGACCAGCCCTCTTGCATGGCAAGCGCATACACGAATGGCTTGAATGTGGACCCAACCTGACGTGCGCCCTGCTTCACGTTATCGTACTTAAAATGCTTGTAATTGATGCCGCCAACCCACGCCCGTACAAATCCTGTATGTGGATCCATTGACATCAAGCCTGTTTGCAGAAAATGCTTGTAATAGCGCATAGAGTCCATTGGGGCTAGAACCGTATCAATCTCTCCAGCCCAAGAGAAAATGGTCATGTTAACCGGCTTCTTAAATTCTGCTTTTAGGGAATCATCAAACGGTTTCCATACCACTTGATAATCATCCCATGTTTTATCCAAGTCCGATTGAAGCTTGCTTGATTTCTTCTTGAGTTTGTCAATTTGATCTTTAATGTCTTCCTGCTCGTCCTCCTTTTGCATGCGGCCGGCTCGCTGGTACTCTTTGTAAAGCTGATCTATCTCAGATTCGTATTGGTTTTGTTCTCCTTTGTATACAAAATACTCGCGGTATCGCTTGCGGATATCTGCGCGTCTATCCAATCGCACGTTGTATCGAGCTGAGCGTCTCATTGCCTGAAGCATGATTCCCTCAATCTCATCTTCGGTGACGCCTCTGAATGGTGCTGTTTTATTGTTCGCCTGATCCTTCCAAAATTTGGCCTGGTGTTCCGTAAGGTGGTCGGTCACAGCCTTCTCGGCATATTGCTGCAAGCGCGAATCGATAGTTGTATAGATTTTCAGACCATCTCGATAGAGGTCGTAATTGGTGCCATCGGGCTTAACGTGATTGGCGCACCACTTAGTGAGTTCGCTTCGCAGATGTTCGCGGAAATAGGTGGCGGAACCCAAGTTGTGGTCTGTACTTCGAAAATCCAATTCCAACGGAAGCGCATCCAACGAATCCATTTCTGCTTCGGTAAGGAAGCCATTACGCATCATCTGCCCAAAAACAGTATTTCTTCTGTCACGCGTGAGTTCCAATCTCCTTTTTGGATTGAAAAGAGAAGGGTTTTTGAGCATTCCCACAAACACGGCTGCTTGCTCGATTTTCAACGAGTCTGGACTTGTGTTGAAGTAAACGTGGCTTGCGGATTTAATTCCAACCGCTCCGTTAATGAAATCGACCGTGTTCAGATACAAGGCCATAATCTCTTGTTTGGTATATCTGCGTTCTAGCCGCGTAGCAATAATCCATTCGGCAGGTTTCTGAACCAGCGCCCCGCCTCGTAAACTTCCACGTGTTTCAAACAGATTTTTTGCCAACTGCTGTGTAACCGTACTACCTCCGCCTCTACTTCCAAGTAAGAAAATGGCACGTGCCAAACTGATAAAATCAACTCCGCTATGTTGGTAGTAGCGTTCATCTTCGGTTGAAACAAGAGCATTCACCACATAAGGAGACAGCTCTTCAAACTTGATGTTTGATCGGTTCTGAACGAAGTATGTTCCGAGTACTTTCTGGTCAGATGAATAAACTTCAGAGGCTAGATTGCTGTTTGGATTTTCGAGCTCTTCAAACGAGGGTAGTTGCCCCCAAAGACCCAAAGAAATCGTAAGAAGGTGAAACGCAATAAATAACGGGCCTGCCAACGCCAACAGCCAGAAATACAGAACGTATTTCCTCTTAATCGGAGTATTCTTTTCCTGATCCACTACTTGTTCTTGTGTTTTTCGATGGTAATTCCCAAATCCAAAATCGAAGGTAATGCTTCGTTTCTCATACCTTGCTGGAAACCGAATGTGTATGTTCCCTCGTTGGGAAATCGGATGTTCTGTTTGAAGAGAATGTGGTTGTCTAGCACATCGCCCAAACCAGTTCCGAGCCAACGGCCAGATTGGTCTGCCAAAAAGCATTCAACGGTATCAATGGCGCTTTTTCCTGAAGGAAAAGTAGTGTTTACAAACATGAAAATGTTGGCGTATTGATAAGTAGCCTCGTTGCGGAGGTCGATGTAAAAATCGTAGCCCTCCATGGTATCTGTAACCTCCACTTCGAACGAAATCGTATTTCCAATCTCCCAAATTTTGTTAGGAACAGGTTTGCTTTCCTGAAACAGGCTTTCGTGACACCCAACAAGTGCAAGAATAGCCAATGCTCCAAAAAACAGCCGAAATCTATTTTGCATTAGACGAGTGTATGTGCATACCAAAAGCGCTTGTATCGATTTGATTATCTGATGTTTTCCATATCCATTGAAACATGTTTTTAGCCACAGATGCACTGATTTTCTCTGATTTCTCAGATGTGTTTTCGTTTATCCGTGAAACATCTGTGTTCATCTGTGTATCTGTGGCTTACTGATGTCAATTCTGGATTAGATATTTTTGGGTAACCATGCAGATAATCATTTTGCATCATTCGGTTTATTCCCTTGAGGCTTATTTCGGTTACGATTGTTCCTTCTCTTATTTCCCGAACCTTTTTTCTTCTGTCCGCCTTGACCTTTTGGGCGATCAAATCGTGTGAGATCATCCTGCCCAACCACGTTTTCGAAATCGTGTTTTACAACAGGCGCAGCCACGTATTCTTTCTCAACCAGAATGGGCGCTTTCTTCCCTTCCTTGTTCATTTTTAGAATCTCCTTTACGCGCTCAACAGGCACTTCGATGAAGTTGCTCGGATCATCGCGCAAGGTGAACCACATAACGCCTCTGAAAATGTCAACTTTTTGAGCAAAAGCAGTTCCTCTTTCTGTTTCGAGCTTACTCTTTTGATTTGGGAAATCTTTTAGCGCATCTAAGTAACTATCTAGCTCAAAATTGAGGCAGCATTTGAGTTTCCCGCATTGTCCGGCCAATTTTTGTGGATTAAGCGAAAGTTGCTGATACCGTGCCGCACTGGTACTTACCGTTCGGAAATCCGTCAACCAAGTGGAACAGCACAATTCCCTGCCGCAAGTTCCTATTCCGCCAACACGAGCCGCTTCTTGTCGTGCTCCAATCTGCTTCATTTCTACACGAACCTTGAACTCCTCGGCATATCTGCGAATAAGTTCGCGAAAATCAACCCTATCCTCTGCGGTATAGTAGAATACGGCCTTGCTCATATCGCCCTGATATTCCACATCGCTGATTTTCATGTTCAAACCAATCTCGCGGGCAATAATCCTAGCGCGTGTTTTGGTTGCTTTTTCCAAGTCAACCCCTTCTTGCCACATATCAATATCTGATTTAGTGGCCTTTCGATAGATCTTCTTGAAGTCTGCCGTAGCAGAATCGACATTCCGCTTGCGCATTTGAAGAAGAACAAGGTCGCCCGAAAGAGATACCGTTCCTACATCGTGGCCGGGTGAGGCCTCAACCGCCACCACATCTCCTTCTACCAATCGCATGTTTTCTTGCTTGAAAAACTGCTTTCGTGTATTCTTAAATCGAACCTCCACAAACTCAGAAACGGTATATCCTACCGTGTCTTCCATGTTTGCCAAATAATTGAATACGCTCAGTTTGTCGCAGCTTCCTGTTTGGCAAGCCCCGTTATTCTTGCATCCTCTTGGAAGACCGCTCTCGGTCTTTCCATTGCTACATCCGCTACATCCCATCTATCTCTTGCTTTTTGACTAAGAAGGCAAATTTAATTGTTTCAATGGCAGCGCCATTAATTAGTTCATGGCCTGACTCATCAGGCTATCCGACATCTGAAATGAAAGATCTGCGAAAGTGATTCGAGCATTGGCATTACGCTCGATGTGATAGTGTGCTTCATTCAACGCTTCTAACATAGAAGCCGTGTTTTCAACCTGAATAAAGCGTGAGAATTTGTGAATGAACTCAAGCTCTTCTTTCAATAGTTTGGTCTTGGTTTCGGGTAATGTGCGGTACATGAGCACCTTGCGGAGAATTGTTTCTGATTGAGCCAAGAGCGCCTTCTGTTGCTCTCTTCCCAATGCATTAAATTCCTCGTTAAGTTCTTGTAGAATCTCCAAATTGAGCACGAAACATGCCCGCATCCAACGGATGAAGAAATTTATGGACGCACTTATTGATGCCTGATCTTCCAACAAGTTTTTAGCCAAATTCAAATCTCCATCAGCCAAATGGGCCAGCTTTTCCATCTGTTCCCCATCATCCGAACCGGTCGAAAGTGCCTCTGAAATTTCCTTTTCACTCAGTCGGCCAAGCCGATGCATCTGAACCCTGGAAAGAATGGTTTGAAGCATGTTTTCGGTGCTTTCGGCCACCATCAGAAAAACGGTCCGTTCGGGCGGTTCCTCCAGTATTTTAAGGAGTTTATTGGCCGCAGACGCGTTCATGTGTTCGGCAAGCCAAATAAGCACCACGCGGTAATCTGCTTCATAAGCCTTGTAGCTCAAGTTCTGTAGCACCTCGCGGCTATCATCCACATTGATGGCGCCTTGCTTGTTGTCAATTCCCAACTCCTTCAACCAGTCGTTTAGGCTGAGATACGGATTTCCTAGAACGGCCTTTCTCCATTCCGGCAAAAAATCCTTGCTCGAAAAGTTTTTGTGGTCAATTTTGGCGGTTTTGTTCTTTGGAAAAATCAGTTGCAAATCGGGATGCTCCAACTTGGCATAACGCACACATGCAGCACACTTTCCGCACGAATCGGTTTCTCCTCTGTTTGTACAAGCCAAATACTGAGCAAAGGCCAACGCCAACGGAAGTGAACCTGAGCCTACCGGCCCAACCAACATCTGCGCATGCGCCACACGACTGTTCATAACCGAATCGCGCAGCTTTTTCTTTAATTCCGACTGACCTACAACCTGAGAAAACAGCATGGGTCAAATGTAAGGAGATGGTAATTCGCTATTCACCGTTCGTTTCATCATTTGATGAGATAACTGCAACCTTTGGTAGTTATCATGCTGAAATATAGGCTAAACACAACTCTACAGTAGCCTCAACGCCTTTCTTATGCGTGCGCTCCATTCCGTGAGAAGCCGCAACGCCTGGGCCAATAAGTCCAACGCGGAAATCATTTCCTGCGCGGAGTGCAGCAGAGCCGTCTGAACCATAATATGGATAGATGTCTACAGCGAAAGGAATCTTATTCTTCTCGGCTAGGTCTACTAGATTTTTTCTAAAGTCATAATCATAAGGTCCGCTGCTGTCTTTGGCGCAGATGGAACAGGCGGTCTCGCTACCATCACAAGCATCACCAAGTACGCCCATGTCAATGACTAAAAGTTCTTGAATGGTTGGCGCATAACCACAAGTTCCTCCATGTCCGACTTCTTCGTAGTTGCTGAAGAACAGTTCTACTGGTGCCGATTTTCCTGCCGCTTTGAGTCTTCTCGCAACCTCCATCAAAACGAAACAGCCCGCTTTATTATCCATAAATCGGCTTTTGATATAGCCACTCGGAAGTTCTTGATACTTGGTATCAAACGCGATGATGTCTCCGTTTCCAATACCCAGTTTCTTGGTGTCTTCAGCAGATGAAACTTCTTCATCTAATCGAATAAACATGTTCTCCGGTAAACGCGGTTTCGTATTCGTGTCCTTGTTGACGTGAACAGATGGGTCTTTCAAAAGCAAGGTGCCTGAATAGACCTTTCCGCTATGGGTATGAATGCGGCAATATTCACCTTCAAAACCATTCAGAGACAATCCGCCCAAAAGTGAAAACTTCAAGTGCCCGTCTTTCTGAATGCCACTGACAATTGCCCCAAGCGTATCAACATGTGCAGCCATGGCCAAGGTTGGATTTTCTCCCAGCGCGCACTTTACTGCTCCTTTATTTGTGTATTCGGGAGTGTAGCCCAAAGCTTTGAAATAATTGAAGATGTAGTTGCAGGCATCTGATGTGAATCCCGTAGGCGAATCAATTTCTACCAGTTCACGAAGTTTATCGTAGTGGTTCATTTTCTGAGTTTGCGTCAAAGAACGAAAAACATGACATACATGACATCACGACCCTAAAATCTCGGTCTAACAAACGCTCTGTCACCCGTGTCAGTGTTCTTGTTTTTTTGCACAAACGCATGCCAAACTATGCCAATTATTTTTGTATCCCTTTACTGACGAGGCTTTCAGCGAGTTTCTGTTTTTAGAATTCGACTTTGGCACACCAATGCGCATGGTAATTGCCTACTGCCCAACGTCAAACATTAAATCACAAACAACTAAAACAAATATTATGGAAGACGCATTCAAAAAATTCCTTTACGCTGGTGTTGATCTAGCTGCAGAAGTATCTACAAAATTCGAAGAGTCTGTAAAAGAGCTTATCGCAAAAGGTAAAATCTCTGATGTAGAGGGAAAAAAATTGGTAGACGAACTTTTTGAAAAAACGGAGGCTCGCAAAGAAGAATTCGAAGCGAAGTATCACGAAATCAAAGAAAAAGTTGGCATCATCAAGAAAACAGAAGAAGAAATTCTTGCTGATCTTAAATCAAAAGTTGCTGACCTAGAAAGCAAAATGGGTAAGGTTTCTACAAAGGCTGCACCAAAAGCAGCTGCAACAGCGTAGTTAAACGAAAATTACTGAGGTCTTAGGGCCGATTATTTAAACGCTCAGACAAATGTCTGGGCGTTTTTTGTTCAATTCGTTGAGCATGCTATTTAGTACTTTCGCCCTTTGGCTTCCGCTACAAATGATATTCAACGGACAAACCTTCCAGAACTTAAGTCGAATCCGCGAAATCATCGCGGTTCTGATAAAGTATGGCTTTGAGGATGTGGTAACCAACTCCACGCTCAGGAACTTTGTTTCTGAGAAGGGTCGTGTATCGTGGCAACGGCAGGGTCAGCCCGTTTTTGAATACACGCGATGGGAACGCGTTCGCATGGTCTGTGAAGAGTTGGGGCCAACCTTTATCAAGCTTGCACAAGTACTCAGTAACCGCCCAGACATGCTTCCTGCTCCGCTTATTGCGGAATTAGAAAAATTACAAGACAATGTTCCGGCTGTTCCATTTGAAGAGATAAAAGCCACCATTGAGCGGGAGACGGGAAGAAAGCTAGAAGATGTTTTCCAAGTATTCAACGAAAAACCGCTGGCAACTGCTTCCATAGGGCAGGTTCATAAGGCACGATTGCATTCAGGGAAAGAGGTCGTGGTAAAAATTCAACGTCCGGGTGTTAAAGACATGGTTTACCGTGATCTTGCCATTTTGACTGATGGTGTAAATCGGGCAGATCGCTACCTCAAAAAGCAGGGCATACTTAATGCCATGGATTTGGTGCGGTCCTTCGAGCGAAGCATGCACAAGGAGCTTGATTATAGGACAGAAGCCCGTAATCTGGAGCGTTTCAGAAGTCTGTATAAGGATTACAAAAACTTCATTATTCCTGCTGCGTTCCGCGAGTACAGCACCGAAAAAATGATGGTGATGGAATTCATCGGAGGTTGTAAAATATCTGATGTTCCACAGTTGAAAGCATGGGGTCTGAATCCTGAAAAAGTTGCTGAAAATGGCATGAACATCTACCTAACTCAAATCTTCGAGTTCGGTATTTTCCATGCCGATCCGCACCCCGGAAACGTACTCGTTCGAAGGGATGGAGTGATTTGTCTACTCGATTTTGGAATGGTGGGAAGCCTAATGCGAAAGGACAAATATGCCTTTGCCGGCATTTTCGTGGGAATGGCCGAACGCGACTCAGCCAAGATGGCCAGAAACCTAAAGGCTCTCTCTGTTGATCATGGCATTACGGACATGCGTCAATTAGAGTACGATCTCAATGAGTTGATTGAAGATTTTGCCTCGCTAAATGTGGATGAAGCCAGCATAGCTGATACAGTAGAGCGGCTTCAAAAGATCATGTTTGATCATCAAATCCGCGTGCCTGGTGATGTGTTTCTCATTTTTCGCGCCTTTGCGATTTTAGAAGGAATAGGAAAGACGATTCATCCAACCTTTAACACGTACGACTTTATCCGCCCGTATGGTTTAAAGCTAATGAAGGAGAAATATTCTCCGGAAAACATTTGGAAAGACGTCAATCAGCGCTTTACATCCATTAACGCATTCCTCACATCATTTCCAAAGGACGTTCGAGAAATTCTGGATCAAACCCGTAACGGGAAAATCCATTTTGAGGTTGAGTTGCAAGGCTACGGTTATCTGCTCAAAAAATTGGACAGTATTGCCAACCGCATGGCAATCACATTTCTGATTGTTGCATTCATTATCGGCTCTGCCATCACCATGACCATCGATTGGGGTAATCGTATCGGTTATATCTACGGGCTACCAGAAATTAGCGTTTACGGCCTTTGGTGTGCGGGAATCCTGATGGCACTCCTCTTCTACTCTATCATTCGTAGAAGAAAGTATAAATAGTCGCTTAGACTCCTCCTAATAGCACCATTGCAACCTGAATACAGCCAATTAAAAAGCCAATAACGGCTCCAATGAGTTCAATGAACTTGAACTCCTTTTCCAACAGGCTCATAAGCAAATCTTCGAGTTTGTCTGATGACAAATGGTTCACCTTTTCGGTAATCATCTCCTCCACGTTGAATTGCTCTTCAAGATCACCAAAGTAGCTGTTCATCAGTTCCGGAACGGCTGTATGAACTTCGGCCATAAGCTCTTGTACTATTCTTTCCTTTCGTTTTTCGCTGAGAAGAATCCTGCTGAGGGTAGGAAATCTCTTAGGCACCTTAACCGAGAAGAAGTCCTCAATCTTGTTTTCGATGATTTGAACAATAGACGAAATGTTGTCCTCTGAGATTATTCTGTCCTTAAGATCCTTAGATGAGAGCAGTTCTTCGGCCACCATCTTCCCCATTTTGTTAGCGACATTTTGCTGGTTTTTGGGAAAAATACCCTGCAGCTTATACATTCCAAGAATACTCACCGGTTTCTTTGGGTGAAAAAGCATTTTGACCGCAATGTAGTTGGTAAACCAACCCACCAAAGCAGCTATAAACGGAAGCGTCCAGATCATTTTTTCGGCATTACATCCACCTTCAATCGCTCATCACGATTGGCAATTTCCCAAGCCGTGTGAAAGATAAGTCGTGCTATCTTCTCCATTTTCTGGAACATAATCTTATCCACCGTATCTGTTGGTTGATGGTAATCTTCGTGTACTCCCGTGAAGTAAAAAATGACCGGGATGTTGTTCTTGGCAAAGTTGTAATGATCTGATCGATAGTAGAATCGGTTTGGGTCCTTCTCATCATTATAGGTGTAATCGAAGTCAATTCCAGAATACGTTTCGTTCGTTTTTTCGCTTAACGCGTGCAGTTCCGTACTCAATTTATCGGAGCCAATGATGTAAACGTAGTTTGAATCGGGCGCGTGGTTTTCATCTATCCTACCAATCATATCTATATTCAAATCGGTCACCGTGTTCTCTAACGGAAACACTGGATTATCAGTATAGAATTCTGAGCCAAGTAACCCTTTTTCTTCTCCAGAAACGGTCATAAAAAGCATACTCCGTTTCGGCCCGTGACCATTCTTTTTCGCCAATGCAAATGCTTCGGCTAATTCCAAGAGCGAAGTCGTTCCCGAACCATCATCATCTGCTCCATTAAAAATGTCGTCTCCTTTTTTTCCGAGATGGTCATAGTGCGAGGAGATAACCACCAATTCGTTCGGTTTTTCCGTTCCTTCCAAATACCCTAACACGTTTTCAGATGTCAGTTCCTCTCTGTTCTTCTTCACGTCTATTGTCACCGAAACGTTTAATTCTTGCTTCAACGCGTCACCTTTCTTATTGATTTTCGCTTCTAACTTGCTGTGTCCGCCTTTGATTCCAGCGCCATTAAGAATCCGATTTGCCATCTTAGAGCTGATATAGATTAACGGAATTCCTTCTTGTCCTTCCGTTCTTTCTCCCAGTTGTAAATCAGGTCTCTTGATGTAACGGCCAAACTGAGAAACCGAAGAGGTGAAATTATCGTCAATCACAAGAAGTGCCTTTGCTCCTTTCGTTTGCGCTAATTCAATTTTCTTAGCCCAATCAACGGTCCAATTGCTCTTCTCTTTAGTTCCTGATACCCACGAAATTCCATTTTTATCAGTAGGTTCTCCGCCCGAAATCATCACAACTCGGCCTTTTACCTTGGCGTCTTTATAGTCGCTGTATTTCTCCGAATCGATTCCAAAACCTAAGTACAATAGGTTTTCTGTTTTGATAAGCATATCACCAAACCCAGGGAAATAATACATGTCTTTCAAAAACTCTAGTGAGTCATTGCCCACAACCAGTTTTACGGTATCAGGATACGTCAACTGCAATTTGAATGGCTGGAAATAGCCGCCCAGTTTTTCTATCGGCTGATAACCAAATTCCTGAAATCGCTCCTTTATATACTCTGCCGCTTTCTTCTGCCCTGGCTGCCCCGTTTCGCGTCCTTCAAAATCATCGGAAGCAATAATCTCTAACCGAGAACGGAGATCTTTTACAGTGATGGTTTCAGCATATTTCAGCTGTAATTCATCCTTTTGCGCCCAAGCAAAAACGCTGTTTAACACCAAGCCAACTAGTAAAACTCCTCTTAACATGGAATCGCAATTTTATCTACACGTGTTGCGTGTCTTCCTCCTTCAAAATCTGTATTCAGAAACTTGTCTACACACTCAAAGGCAACTTCTTCCGATATGAATCGTGCTGGAAGCGAAAGCACGTTCGCATCATTATGCTGACGAGTAAGCTCTGCCAACTCAGGAGTCCAAGCAATTCCTGCACGGACATTCGCGTATTTATTTGCCGTCATAGCCACACCATTTCCGCTCCCACAAATAATAATTCCTGAAGCAATTTCTCCTTTATCAATAGCTTTTGCCAAAGGATGTATGGCGTCTGGATAGTCCATTCTATCGTCTGTACTTGGCCCAAAATCCTTGATTGAGTACCCTTTTTCTGTTAGAACCTGCTTAATTCGCTCTTTCAGTTCAAATCCTGCATGGTCGCAAGAAATAGCAATGTATTTCATC
Source organism: Flavobacteriales bacterium (assembly GCA_021741155.1). Lineage (GTDB taxonomy): Bacteria > Bacteroidota > Bacteroidia > UBA10329 > UBA10329 > UBA10329. Next base: position 111,442 of record JAIOYP010000007.1, read on the forward strand.
TGTATTTGTATGTTGATAAAGTGGTGATTCAAACTTGGCACTTATTAACGTTCGGTATCTGCAAAACTAATTTCGTTGTCAACATCTTCTCAAACATAAGTTTGTGTGAACCAAAACATAATTGCAGTTGGGCAAATGATTGGATAATCCAAACAAAAAGATCCGCCAAGTTTCAACGATCAAGACCCTTTTTTGGATCGTTCGTTTTTCATCCAATTACCAACAATCACCTTTATTGACATACCGTGAATAACTCTCTAATTGCTTGGTTTTATGAAACAGTAACTCAATAAAAGTTGTTCATTTCATGTTATGTAAAGCTTATAAGTCCGTTAACCAAACCACTCAAAAAATTGTTTTACACGAATAAACAAGCATATATCATTACCATATTTTTTAAATCAATCTTTTAAATAATACTATAGTCTGTTCATTAAAATTAAAGGAAGATTTAATGGAACTATCTTTAGCACCCCGAATGAAATTTCAAGTTAGTCTTTTCCTGATACTCTTCTGCTTCGTTGGCCAAACGGTTGGTCAGGAAATGGAATACGTCAAGTTTAAGTACGAAAGCGGAGTTGTTTCTAGCGAAGGATATATGCTGGACGGAAAGCCTGAGGCTTACTGGAAAACGTTTTACGATGATGGAACCTTGAAATCCGAAGGTAATCGTTTGAACCACGAACTTGATAGTCTGTGGAAATTCTATGCGCCAACTGGAATTATTTCTCAGAGTATTTCGTACCAAAACGGTAAGAAAAATGGCTTGAGAAAGTCGCATTTCGAGGATGGAATTATCCAAAAAGAAGAAGAATTTGCCAATGATGTTTTGGTAGGAACCATCCGAAGCTTTTATCCATCAGGGAAATTGCTGGAAACCATTCCGTTGGATACGTTGGGAAGAGGAAAAGAACAAGGTTTTGGTTATGAGTTTGCTGAAGATGATGGCCGCATCACGGCCGTTGTTGAATACAGAAATGGTTTTGTAGCAGGTCGAGAACGCATCAACAGAAAAGACAAGTTCAATCAAAAGCAAGGATTATGGAGAGAGTTCTATCCAAGTCTTTCAACCAAAGTTGAAGGGAGATATAGTAACGATAAGAAGAACGGGTACTTCAAAACCTATGATGAAGAAGGTAATCTGGTGGAAACCTTAAAGTATGTGGATGGTATTTTGATTCCAGATCCTGAGGAATTGGCCAAACTGGACATCAAGAGAGAGTATCATCCTAATGCTCAAGTAAGGTCAGTGGGTAGTTATAATAAAGGTGTCAAGGAAGGAGTGCATCGGGAATACACTCCTGAAGGTGTAGTTTCTGCGGCAAAAATTTACAGCAAGGGAAAAATTATTGGTGAAGGAATTGTGGATGCCGAAGGAAGGCGTCAGGGTCCGTGGAAGGAGTTCTACGAAACTGGTGAATTAAGAAGTGAAGGCAAATACAAGGATGGAAAACGTGAGGGAGATTGGTTGTTTTACTACCGTGATGGTAAGGAAGAGCAGCGCGGTACTTATCATAAAGGAAAACCAGATGGTAATTGGAAATGGACATATAATAACGGCCAAACTTGGCGTGAAGAAATCTTTTATGATGGATTAGAGGAAGGTCTGGCCATAGAATACAATGACACAGGAAAAGTTGTTTCTAAAGGCAGTTATTTATCAGGAGAAAAGGAAGGTGCTTGGTTTCAAGATTTAGGTGATGACCGAGAAGAAGGAACTTATGTTGCTGGGCAACGTAATGGGCAGTGGAAAAGCTATTTTCTTAGTGGTAAAATCAAGTTTGAAGGTAAATTTGAACAAGGAGCCGAGAATGGAAGACATTCGTACTACTTCGAAAGTGGTCAAGTTCAAGAAACGGGAAGCTTTAAATTTGGTTTAAAGGAGGGAGATTGGTATTCCTATAATGAAGAGGGAATTGAAACACGGGTGGTTACCTACAAGCAAGGAGAAACCATAAAAGTGGATGGTGAAAAAGTAGTGCAAGCAGAGAAAGAGGATGAGTAGTGTGAAGTTAGATCAGAGTTCAACTCGCTATCAGATTCTGATAGAGAATCTTCCTGTTGGAGTTTTAATAATCAATAACGAAAGGATTGATTATGCAAACCCGCATGCGCTCAAATTGCTTGGAATTACTGAAGGCCAAGTGTCAAAGTTAAAGCCGGTACAGTTCTTACATCCTTCATATAATAATGAATTTGATTTATTACTTAATGGAATAAGAGCTGGGAAACAACCAGGTTTTATTGAGTTAAAAATAAGGAAGGTTGATACAAACGCTATTCTAGATATTGAAACGAGTGGTGCGCTTTTGGATGATGGATCGGTTCAGTTACTTATCCATGATATTTCTACCAGAAAGCAGCTGGCTCGTGAGCAATTAAGGGCCCAAATTGCGGAAGAAACGAATCTGCAACTTCAGCGGGAAATTATTGAACGAAGCAAAGCCGAGAAGGAACTTCGGCAAGCTCAGGAATATGCAAGGAGTATCATTGATAGTTCGTTGGATATGATTGTAGCAACTGATATTGACTACAACATAAATGAATTCAACTCAGCTGCGGAGGCAACTTTCGGTTATTCTCGTGGAGAGGTAATGGGGCAGCCTTTGTCCATACTATTTTCGGATAATCAGGAAATGACTAAGGTCGTTGAGCGTATTAATGATGTAGGCTCGTTAGCAAATGAAATTATTAATAGAAAGAAAGACGGTACGTTTTTCATATCCTTTTTGTCTGCTTCTGTCATCAAAAATGAGAAAGGAGAAACCGTTGGTGCCATGGGTGTCTCGCGAGACATTACAGCACTTAAAAAAGCAGAAGAGGAACTTCGTTTAAGCGAAGAACGCCATCGAGCAATCTATGACCAAGCATATATTGGGATAGCAAGAATAGCAAAAATGGGACGTTTCCTTCTTGTGAATGAACGCCTCTGTGATATGCTAGACTATACAGCAGATGAGTTATACAAGAAAACGTTTTACGAGTTAGGTGTTCAGGAAGAAGTTGAAGAAAGCCTTGTTGACTGGGATCAGTTATTGAGTGGAAAAATCAAAAATTTCTCGCGGGAACAAACTTACGTCAGGAAGGACGGGGAGTTGTTAAGTGCTAACGTCACGGTATCGTTAGTTCGAGATTCTAACGATAGTCCTAATTATTTCGTTGCTGTTTTCGAGGATATAACTGAACGTAAGGAATACGAAAAGCAATTAGAGGAATCAATCAAGGAGAAAGAGGTTCTTCTAAAGGAGGTTCATCATCGTGTAAAGAATAATATGCAGGTGATTTCAAGCATTCTCAATTTGCAGTCTTCTTATATTGATGATGAAACAGCCTTGGGTATTCTTCGAGAAAGCCAAGACAGGATAAAATCAATGTCTTTTGTTCACGAAAGTCTTTATCAAAGTAAGACGTTATCTGAGGTTAATTTCTCTGAATATATTCAAAATATTGCGCGAAATTTGTTTCATTCTTACGGAAGACCAGAAGGTGGTTTGACACTCGATTTTGATTTGGAGGAGTTATATCTCAATCTTGATACTTCAATTCCTTGTGGGCTTATCATCAACGAAGTAGTATCTAATTCTTTGAAGTATGCGTTTAGAGGAAGAGAGAAGGGTGTGATAAGAATAGAATTTTCTAAACTTGCGGATGGTAAACTGAAACTTATTGTTAGTGATGACGGTATAGGTTTACCTGACAATTTTGATATTGAAAATGCTGAATCTCTCGGTTTGCAGTTGGTAACTACATTAGTAACTCAAATTACTGGTGATTTAAATATCGATTCCACTAATGGGACTCGGTTTAATATTGTGTTCAAAGAACAATAATCATGGCGAAAACAAGTGTACTGGTTGTCGAAGACGAAAGTATCGTTGCGAAGGATATTCAGAACAGTCTGAAGAAGTTAGGGTACTCGGTTCCGGGTGTTGAGAATTCAGGTGAAGGGGCTATTGAAGCTGCTGGCCAGCACCGTCCGGATCTTATTCTTATGGATATAATGCTTAAAGGAGAAGTCAGTGGTATTGAAGCTGCGGCACAGATTAAGGACCGCTATCAGATTCCTGTAATATTTCTTACTGCGTATGCCGATGAAAGCACTTTAAGCAAGGCTAAAGTCACAGAACCTTATGGATACATTATCAAACCATTCAAGGAAATTGATTTGCATACGTCTATTGAAATGGCTTTGTACAAGCATGGTAAAGAGCAAGAGGTTAAGAAGGAAAGAGACCTTTATTCCTCTATCGTTTTAGATAAGTCTGCTGATGATTGCATTTTCGTAAAATCCAATAGTCGGTTGGTTAAAGTGAAGACCAAGGATATTTATTACGTTGAAGCTCTAAAAGATTACGTAATCATCCATGCTAAGGATTCAAAGTTTACAGTGCATTCAACGATGAAAGATATGTTGTCTAAATTGTCAACTAGCGAATTCCTTCGTGTTCATCGCTCTTTCATTGTGAGGGTTGATAAGATAGTTGCTATTGAGCAAAGCAATCTTGTTATGGAGGATGAGAAGAAAATTATTCCAGTAGGTGGTTCTTATCGTGATGAGCTTAATAGTAGGCTGAAATTCGTTTAAACATTTGTAAATCAGCTAATTGAGTTCGTTATTTTCTTGGCTTAATTGGAGACCGTTTTAAGCGTGGTTCTCAATTATTTCGATTATTACCCTCACGTCATTAATAAAATGCGCCTACAGGGCTTTAAAGGGCTTTTTTAAAGACATAAGTGACACTCGAGCAGTTCTTAGTTGCTACAATTGTCTTTATGTTTGAATATGAGCCAAACAAGAAGGCTCTTATCCATCCAAACGCTGTTTTGAGTATTCCTGGATTACTTATGTTTTTTTCGCTCAGCAAACTGACGTAATAAGAGTCAAACCACATTGGCTTTATTTCGTGCAGTAGAAAGCCATTTGCCGACATCAAGGTTTCTAAAGTTGCCGGGTTGAAATGATATAGGTGACGTGGTACATCATAAGCTGCCCAATCGGTTTGGTAGTAAGAAGCATCGAATGATGTATGGTTCGGAACAGCTATTACTAAAATACCATCATTTTTTAAGATGCGGTGAAATTCTTTGATGGTCTCATTTAAACGATGCACATGCTCTAATACATGCCATAAGGTAATTACTGATTTTGACTCTGTTCCTACTTCGGGTAGTTGACCCACCAAGTTTATTTTGGAGTTCTTTTCTTCTATTTTCTTTCTCGCGTTTCCGTCAGGTTCGTATGCAGAAACTGTCCAATTATTCTGCACTAGTTCATTTGAAAAGTCACCACTTCCTGCACCATAATCCAAGATGTTTTTTTCGTTGGATAGTGATTCAAGCGTCTTTCTTTTCTGTTTAAGTGTGTAACGTTTTACTATTCCGTATAGTGTAAAAAGTAGTCCAGAATTAGTGTCGGTATGTGAGACATATTCGGGACTATCATAGTATTTACCAATCGCTAATTCATCAGGTCTTGGATTGGTGAAAAGAAGCTTACATGAGGTACATTCTACCAAGTAAAACGCATCTTTCGAATACGTGTAATCGATGCAGGAAAGGATGTTTTTAAAGGAATCATGCCCGCAGGATGGACATGATTGAAGTGTTTCTAAAGAATGTTCCACGTGAAACTATTTACCTAAATGAACGAGTAAAACGGATATATCAGAAGGAGAAACTCCGCTTATTCTGGAGGCTTGACCAATTGACTTTGGTCTAATCTTAGTTAGTTTTTGCCTTGCTTCTGCTGAGAGTGATTCAAGCTTATTATAGTCGAAGTCAAGTTTGAGGTTGATTCCTTCGAAACGAAGAATCTTATCGGCTGAATCCTGTTCTTTCTGTATGTAACCACTGTACTTCGCCTGGATTTCTACTTGCTCAATTACTTCTAGGTTATTGCTTACTGAGTGTACAATTTTAGCAACAGATGGAATTTCGTTTATCATCGAAGGAAGATCAATTTCAGGTCTAGAGATTAACGAATATGCTCGAAGTTTTTGCTTCACAGAATTGCTATTTCTGTTAGTTAAGTAAGGATTGCTTTCTTCTGTTTCTAAACTGTGTTTACCAAGTAGCTTTTCAATTGCGGCCACGTCTTGAACTTTGGTTTCCATTCGTTTCAAGCTTTCCTCTGAAGCCAAACCAAGGTTGTGGCCAAGTGCGGTAAGGCGGACGTCTGCGTTGTCTTGTCTTAGAAGAATGCGGTGTTCTGCACGCGATGTAAACATGCGGTAAGGCTCTTCAGTCCCTTTGGTTATAAGATCATCAATAAGCACACCGATATAAGCCTGAGACCGCGTTAAAATGAACGGTTCTTTGTCTGAAGTTGTTTGATGTGCATTTATTCCAGCCATCAGTCCCTGACATGCAGCTTCTTCGTACCCAGTAGTTCCGTTGATTTGTCCAGCGAAGAAGAGGTTTTTAGTAAGCTTAGTTTCTAATGTATGGGTCAACTGAGTTGGTGGAAAATAGTCATACTCGATAGCATATCCTGGACGGAACATTTTCGCATTCTCCATTCCAGGAATGTGCCGTAATGCCTCGTATTGTACGTCTTCTGGTAACGAAGTGGAAAAACCATTTAGGTAAACTTCAACCGTATCCCATCCTTCTGGTTCAACGAAAAGTTGGTGGCGATTCTTGTCTGAAAAACGTTCAATTTTATCTTCAATGGAGGGACAGTATCTCGGACCTATTCCTTGTATTCTACCGGAAAACATTGGAGATTTTTCAAACCCACCTCGTAGGATATCATGAACGGTATCATTTGTATAGGCCAAATGACAGCTTCGTTGGTGGGTCAGTTTTGGAGTGTCGGTGAATGAGAATTTGCTTGGATTTTCATCTCCTGGCTGCTCTTCCATTACCGAGTAATTGATGGATCTTCCATCAAGCCTTGGAGGAGTTCCAGTCTTCATTCTACCGCTTTCAAACCCGAGTTGGTTGAGGTTTTCTGTGAGTCCAGTTGCTGCCTTTTCTGCACTTCTTCCTCCGCCAAAATTCTTTTCGCCAATATGTATTAGTCCATTGAGGAATGTACCGTTAGTGAGTACAACAGCTTTACAACGGAATTCAATTCCCAAGGAGGTTTTAACTCCGCAAACCGTTTCGTTTTCAACGATTAGTTCATTAACCGTGTCTTGCCAGAAGTCAAGGTTTTCGGTTCGCTCAAGCATCATTCGCCATTCATAAGCGAATTTGTAACGGTCGTTTTGAGACCGTGGACTCCACATAGCTGGACCTTTTGAACGGTTTAGCATTCGGAATTGTATCATCGATTTATCAGATACTATTCCAGAATAGCCGCCTAGTGCGTCTATTTCCCTTACGATTTGTCCTTTAGCAACACCTCCCATTGCTGGGTTGCAGGACATTTGGCCGATGGTGGCCATGTTCATGGTAATGAGTAAGGTTTTTGACCCAAGGTTGGCAGCAGCAGCAGCAGCTTCACAGCCAGCATGTCCACCTCCAACGACAATTACATCATAATGCTTCTGCATAGTTCGAAACTTGTTTCACGTGGAACAACTCTAAGTTCTTGACAACCAAAAGGTTGTAAAACCTAAAAGGAGCGCGAAGATAGGTAAAAATCCTCTTTTTCGGTCATTTGCTCTTTCGCTGAAGCGGTCTTGTCTGTATATCCAAGCAAATGAAGTGTTCCGTGTACCATTATTCTGTGCAGTTCATCAATCATTTGTACACCAAAAGAGTTAGCGTTTTCTTCTACTCTGTCAATGCTAATAAAGATGTCTCCCGAGACGTGTACACCTTCGCT
>JAIOYP010000050.1 GCA_021741155.1 Flavobacteriales bacterium
AAGCAATTTGCAGGAAACGCCAGAACTCGGCACACCGCTTGGCCAGAATGCATTCAAGGTAAGATTGAAGATCCAAAGCAAGGGAAAAGGAAAAAGCGGTGGCGCAAGGGTAATCACCTATGTGGAAACCATTCTGAGCATTGACGAAACGACCGTTACCCTATTGGCCATTTACGATAAGAGTGAAACGGCTACGATTACCAATAAGGAACTTTCTGCATTGATAAAGAACTTTTGAAATGGAACACAGATTTAACTGATTAGACTGATAGAAAGTGATTTTTTATCTGTTAAAACCAGTTTTATCAGTTCAATCTGTGTTCAATCCTTTACTTTCATCACAACCAAAACACAAAACCATGAAAAACCTCAAAACAACCCTACTGGCCTTTGCCCTGCTCTTTTCTGTGAACGCGTTGATGGCGCAGGAGAAGTATGATTATGTTGTCATCACTTTTTCACCTATTACCGGAATACTTGCAATAAGTACTAATGGAACCGATTTCGTTCAGTCCCGAGCAAACAAAGGAGAAATACAACATGCTTATGACGTAAGCAATGCTTTAAACCAAGTGAATAAGTTGGAACATGAAGGGTGGGAACTTTTCAATACTGGAACCACCGGGGGGTCTTTCACCTACGTATTTTTCATGAGACGAAAAGAACAATAATCAGCTCTTCAACCTCCTCCTGATCGCCAAGATGGTTCCAATGATCATCACCAAGCACCCCGCCCAAAGGATATTGATCCACGGGAAAATCATGGCTTTCATCACGATAAACTCGCGGTAGTTGTCAGGCTTTTCGTACACAGCAATTTCGGCCTTTCCTTCTTCAGGAATGACCTTATTCAGCACAAAACGCAATCCTAGTTCTTTCAACTCACCAGGAATTGGCAGCGCCATGCGGTCACGAATGACGTAGATCGGTTTCACTTCGTATTTCTTTCCTGAAATATCGATGGCAGTCAAGCTGGCGGCAACGGCAATGTCGCCTTCCTGTATGCCGTGTTCGGCAGCGTCCACCTCACGTTCAAAGCCATTGAAAATAACGATGGCAGTACCCGCAAAAAGGGTATCGCCCGGAGCCACTTGTTTTGTAGAAGTGTTCTTGTATTCTTCTGGTTTTTCCTCTGCTTCTTCGGTTTCCACCTCGGCATACGTCACAAAGCTGTAGATGTCTTTGTGTAAGAAATGCTTGGTGTCTGGCTCAGCAATATTTCCCATACGTGGGTTCGTCTGAACTCTTGGATAAAGCGAGAACGCTAATTCGTATGTGTCGTTCGTTTTGGTCAGGTAATCCACCTGATAGAACACGTTCACGCCTTCCTTGCGCTTGCCCACGTAACTCACGAAATAGTCCGCCATCCGCAGTGTGTCGCCTTTCATCATAAGGATGTTTTCGCGGTTACTGAAATCGCCTTGCTTACCCAGACTTTCCACGTCCGTTCCCGAGGTGTTCATAGAAATGATCTGCGTTTTGGATGTGCTGAGGAAAGCTCCGAGCAGTATCATCCCAAAGCCAATGTGCGCCACAGATGCGCCAGCAATCTTCATCTTGCCTTTGAGCACGCGTAACCAATAATTCAGATTGGCGATAATCAGAAATAGGGAAGTGAACAACATCACGATATACATGATATTGGTGTAATGCATGAAGTATCCGATGGCGGCCGTTCCAACCAACGAAAGGAGGAACGGTATCGTTAATGCTTTTGCAAGCTGCTGCGGGTCGGTTTTCTTGTACTTAAAATACTGCGTTACCGCGATAAGAATAGACAAAATGATAGCCAGCGGAATTTGGAAACTATTGAAGTGTGCAATCGGATCTAACGGTGGCGCGAGGTTGGTTCCGAAAAGTTTGTTCCACACAGGGATAGATGTGGTGAACATGATTTGAAACGAGGAAATGATGAGCACCAACGCACCAATAAACATCCAGAATTCACGCGAGTAAAGGCTGTCTTCGTCTTTCGATTTCGGGATGTGTTTCCAGTTGTAAATCAGCAGTCCGATGGCGAGGAAAAGGAACGCCAACAAATACACCAACAACTGACCAGACATACCTAGGTCGGTAAAAGCGTGTACAGAGGTTTCACCCAAAATTCCGCTTCGCGTGAGGAAGGTTGAATAAAGAACCAGCACAAACGAAGCTGCCGTGAGTACAAACGTCATAATGAGCGATTGTCCACGGTTTTTCTGAATAACCATTACGTGAGCCGCACCAACCAGCGTAATCCACGGCACAAGGCTTGAATTCTCAACAGGATCCCAAGCCCAGAAACCACCAAAACTCAATGCTTCGTAGGCCCAAGCACCGCCCATTAGAATTCCTGTTCCGAGTATCATTACTCCGAAGAATGTCCAAGGCAAAGCGGGTTTCATCCACTCGGTGTATTTTTTCTTCCAAAGTCCAGCTATCGCAAAAGCAAACGGAACAAGTGTAGAAGCAAACCCAAGGAAAAGTGTGGGCGGATGAATGGTCATCCAGTAGTTCTGCAAGAGCGGATTTAGTCCGCGACCGTCCAGTTTATCGAGATACGTTGCATTCTGCAAAAACGGCAAATTCATAAAATCTGGATGCTCGCGAAGCAGCAAAAATGGCGTGCTTCCAATACGGATTACATCCCCCAAATTGATGCCCAGCACCATCGAAACCAAGAACATTTGCACCATTGCAAACACCGACATAACCGGTGCTTCCCATGTTTTGGATGTTTTTAGCAATATCGCTCCAAGCACGGCATGCCAGAAAAGCCAAAGCAAAAAGCTACCTTCCTGTCCTTCCCAAAAACTGGACATGATATAGCGCATCGGCATCTCAGAATTGGAATGCTGCCACACATAATGATACTCGAACATGCCGTTGTAAAGCATGTAAAGCAACGTTCCAATAATGCTGAAAACCGAAATGATGTGAAGGCTGAACGCGCTGCGTGCCAGCAATTTCCAATCGCTGAACGCGGCATCATTTCGTGCGCCAAAAGCATAAGCTATGGCGGCAACAAGCGCAGAAACAAAAGCGATAATAATGCTGATTTGGCCCAGCTGACCAGCCCAGAGATGCTCTCCGATATAATTAATATCCATTAAGAAGAAGCCGTTTCTGCGGTGAATTCCTGCATCTCACCACTCTGTCCTTCATTGTATTTAGAAGGGCATTTCATGAGGATTTTAGATGCTTGAAACGCATCATTCTCGTACTTACCAATCAATACAATCTGCTCTGATCGTTCAAAATCTTGTGGCTTCGAACCAGCAAAATGAACTAGGTGATTATCGCCTTTATTATCAATCATATTAAACGTAAACAAGTTGGCATCAACCTCTGGATCATAAATTAATTCAGCCTCTTTGTCTAACTGCCCAACCACGTGGTATTCCTTTCCTGGGTTTTCAATCGCCTCGCTGAAATTGGAATACGTGCTGCTATCCGAAACGGTAGTCATAATGGCTCCAATCGCAATGGCTATTACAAGGATGGCAAGGATGTGTGTCTTTTTCATTTTTCCTCTTTTTCAATCTTGGTCAACCTTCGGTCGATGGTTATGAGGTAAACAACGATACCAATGAAAATGATCGCGATAACGCCAACTACCACGTAAATCTTTCCGTTTTCGTGTAGCAAATCAGCCATTTCGACTTTTTTAGCTTCTTGCGAAAAAACAGAGAATGGCAGCAACGCCATCAGCCAAACGAGAATTCTGCTCACCTTTTTCATTTTTCCTATTTCGCGTTTCTTCTTTCAATTATCGATTTCATCCTTACGCGAATATTGATGAACCAAACGCCCAAAAGCGTCCAGCCAATTATCGCTGGATAAAAAACTATCCTCATGTTGCTATTCAAATCGTAACCACCAAAACCGGGATTACCACCGTTACCGGGATGCAAACTGTCTGTCATTCGCGGCAGGACCATGATAAAAACCATGAACATGACGTAAGCGAAGATGTTGTAAACGGCCGACACGCGACCACGTTTTTGCTCTTCGTCCATGCTTCCGCGAAGTACGGTATAAGCCAAATACACCAACATTCCCATGGCTACACCATTCAATTTGGCATCACCAGTCCAATACGTTCCCCAGGTGTTCTTGGCCCAAAGCATTCCTGTTAGCAGTCCAAGAACACCCATAAAAAGCGCCACGTTTACCCCTTCAGAAGCAATGATATCCGAACGTCTATCGCCTTTGGCGAGATGAATGATGCTGTACACCAAAGAAGCGGTCAGAATAATCATCATCCCGAACCATTGCGTTACGTGGTAGTAGAGGTTTCGGATAGTTTCGTGGAGGATGGGCAGTTTCGGGACATCCAAAATCATTCCTGCAGTAAGTGCGAAAAGGACTAAAACTATTGAAACCCACTTCCACCAAGCAAGTCCCAAAATTTGTGTTGATGTTTCTCCGATTTTAAGCATCGATACGTGGGTAATTTGAACGTGATTTACCCTTCATTTTTAATCGCGCCAAAGGTAGGGAAATAGTATATAGCTGAGGGCAAGAACGATCATTATGATCATTACTAAGACAATAATAAGATTGTAGCTAATTGAAGGATCAAGACCATCAACCGCGTTTTTAGACAGTTTGATGAGCGTGATGAGAAACGGCAGTTGAACAGGAAAACTCAGAATGGCCATCAAACTCATGTTGTTCTCAGTTTTTGATGCAATGGCCGACATGAGCGTGAGAATGAGTGCAAAACCTGTACTTCCGAGCACCAGCGCAAGCATAAATGTGAGATGATCTTGCACCAAATCGCCAATCCACCACGCATAAATGGCATAGGCCAAAAACGTGATGACCAACATCAGCAAAGCATTGTAAAGCATTTTGGCCAACAAAAAAGCCTGTGGCGAAGCAATGCTGTAATAGTAAAGCAGCCTTCCTTTTCGTTCTTGAATGAAGGAGCGCCCAACCGCATTTAAGGATGCAAACAGCATGATAATCCAGAACAGCGCATTCCAAACAGGAACAGAAACCACACTACGAAAACTGAGATAGCACACGAAAACGGTGCTGACTACATACAGCAACATGCCGTTCAAGGCATAGCGGTTTCGCCATTCGAGCGTAAACTCTTTAATAAATAGGGTTTTGACCTGCTGTAACACGGGGCGAAGTTAAGCAACATGAAATGCCTAATTTTCGGTTTGCAAAACAATGGGCTCATTCCTTTGTTTCAAACCAAAACCCTATCATGAAACATTTTATCGTTTTACTTTTTTCCATTTTAACTTTTTCGGCCATGGCACAAACCAATTTTCATCAATTCAAAGCGAAAACTCTCGAAGGAGGTGATTTTGATTTCGCTTCCCTAAAAGGCAAAAAGGTTTTGGTTGTGAACGTGGCTTCTAAATGTGGTCTTACTCCGCAATACAGCGATTTGCAAAAACTTTACGACCAATACGGAGGCGAAAAATTCGAAATCATTGGTTTTCCTGCCAACAACTTCATGGGACAAGAACCTGGAAGTAGTGATGAAATTGCTGAGTTCTGTCAGAAGAATTATGGCGTGACTTTTACCATGATGGAAAAAGTTGAGGTGAAAGGAAAAGACCAAAGCCCGATTTACAAATGGCTCACAAACAAGTCAGAAAATGGCGTGATGGATGCGCAGGTAAGCTGGAATTTCGAGAAGTTCCTGATTGATGAGAATGGAAATCTTGTAAAGAACTTGGAACCAAAAACAGTTCCGATGGATGATGAAATCGTTAATTGGGTGGCTGGTAAGTGATTTCTCTAACCACTGAGAACACAAAGCTTTTCGCGGAGGTCACAGAGATTTCTTTGTGGCCTCTGTGTTTTTCTCCGTGTCCTCCGTGGTTAAACTAAATTCGCATTCATGAAACTCGATATTCTCGCCTTCGGAGCACACCCAGATGATGTGGAAATTTCCTGTTCAGGAACCATTCTCAAACACATTGACCTTGGCTATAAATGCGGAATTATTGACCTCACCCAAGGCGAGCTAGGAACACGCGGTAGCGGTGAACTCCGTTTACAAGAGGCGGAAAGAGCAAAAGCCATTCTTGGAATTGAAGCCAGAGAAAACCTCGGTTTTGCCGATGGTTTCTTCCTAAATGATAGAGAGCACCAGCTTCCCATTATTAAGATGATCAGGAAGTATCAACCAGAAATTGTGTTGGCGAATTCGGTTCATGACCGCCATCCCGATCACGGAAAGGCGGCCAAGTTGGTAGCAGATGCTTGTTTCCTTGCGGGCTTAATCAAGATAGAAACAGGTCAAGAGGCTTGGCGACCTCGGGTTGTCTATCACTACATTCAAGACGTGTACATTCATCCAGATTTGACCGTTGACATTACGCCCTATTTCGATAAGAAAATGGAAAGCATTAAGGCTTATACGTCTCAGTTTTACACGCCCGATAGCGACCTACCAGAAACACCCATTTCTGGAAAGGATTTTCTTGATTTCCTTATTGGAAGAGCTAAACTGGTCGGGCGGCCCATCGGAGCGAAGTATGCTGAAGGGTTTACTACCGCAAGAAATGTTGGGGTGAAGAATTTGTTTGATTTAATCTGACCATCTATTTATCCCTCAGGTCAAACCAAAAAGTTGCCAAGAACGCAAAAGTGCTTAAGGCTAGGAAAAAAACGAAGTCAAGCACTGGCACCCAATCCAACGATAGAGCTCCGAAAAGCTCAAGCACGATAAGTAACAAAATTCCGACTGTGGAAATGGTTTTGCTTACCTTCTAATCTGGAGTTACACTTCCTGCGAGTACTCCTCCAATTCCTATGACAGAACAAAAGGCATAGAGGCCAAATGTTCCAAACCAATCGTACGGATACCAGGCCAAGAATAGCAGCAATAAATATATTCCAATAACAATTGGAAGGAAGAGAACCCATCTAATGACCAATCCAAAATTGGTACTCCAGAAATCTTTCATTTAGCCTTCATCTTTAACGAAGTTAACTAACAAACCAATAAGCTAACCCAATCACCACCGAATACCCCAAGTGCCATTTCCAAGGCCAGTAGCTCGTTGGTGAAACGCCTTCTGAAGATTTCAGCCAAAACATCAGTACAAGCTTATCTAATACGCTCGCAATGACGGTTGCAAAGGCAATTCCAACCAATCCGAATTGATGAACGAATAGGATGCTCAGTCCAAAATTGACTGCCAGTTCTAAACCAGCAACGAGCATGATGGTTTTGGCTTTCTTTAGTCCGATGAGAAGCGTTTGCGGAAACACCAATCTACTTACCACCAGCAAGAGATAAACATTGAAAACAGCTGCGCTATCTGCAAAATCTGCATTGAATAAGCGCGGGTAAATCCATTCGCTCACGAGCATAAACCCAATGGAAATGGGAAAGAACAGATGCATCAATTTGAGACTTTCCGCTTTGATGGTTTTGACTGCTTCACTCACTCCTAACTGTGCCACCTTTGGCACCATGCCGTTGCTGAATGCATTTGCCAACAGCAGCACCAACGGAAATTCTTTGGCACCATAACGATAGACAGCAAACGTGCCTTCATCAAAATACTTGGAGACAATGAACCCATCCAAGTACTCAGCAGAGCCAGAAAGTAAGGTAGCTGCCATCAACGGTCCAGCGGTAATTAAAAACTGCTGAATGAAATTGCCATCCAATTTGAATTCCGCGTACTTAATAAGCAGGCCAATGGTGATAACGAACCGAACAACCGAACTCAGCACCAGTCCATACATGGCTTCATCCAAACCATAACCCAAAGCGATCGGTGCAGCAACAGCTGCCAGTTGTATTCCAAAAGCGACTATTCCGTAAACTGCTAGTCCCTTCGATTTCTCCTTTAACAAAAGGATGTATTCGGCCAAAAAGCTTGGGCCGATAAAGAGTAGGTAGAACGAGAAAGTGCCGTAGAAATACAGCACTTCGGGGTTGTTGGCCATAAAGGAATAGGGCGTAATGAGCAATCGGAAGGCAATGAAAACAAGCACGGAAATACCCGAAAGCACCAGGAAGGCGTTGAAGAATTCCTTCGATTTTTCCTTTGGTTCGTAATTAGCCAAAAGCGACTGCGTCAATCCTGAAAGCCAGAAGAAACTGAGCACGCTTCCGAGGAAAAGCAAGGCTTCGTAAATCCCGATTTCGTAGGTACTGAGCCCAAGTTTCGTGAACAGTATTCCCGTCAGGAAGAAGGTTGCGAAACGCAACACTTGGAAGAACTGAAGGGAGCGAACTGGCGTGAGCAAAATAGTTGACTAGTTGATTAGGGAATTAGTTAATGAGATGATTAGCGGATTAGCGGATTAGCAAATGATACCACTCTTTAAAGAGTGATGGCCTAGCGGCAGTTGGTAGCGCTGATAAAGATGGCTCAATAAAAGAGACCCTTCCTTCGTCAGGGAAACAAAAGGACAGATCAAAGCCAGCTATTTGCTTCCCTGACGAAGGAAGGGCCTCGCTCTTTTTAAGAAAAACATTTATAGTGGCTTGCCACATTCTAGGAAATGCCCTTTTAAAGAGGGATTGACCCTCAGCTTGACCTCCAACGATGGCAGATTGCGCCCGCGTTAGGGATTGAAGCGGCATCCTTTTTTGTTTTTCACAAAAAAGATACAGCGGAAAGCCCGACTCCTTGCGCAGCTTGGGGGAACGCCCAAAACCTAAAGCTGATTTATGTAGTGTAAACTGTATCAGGAATGTTGTTTTTGAACGAGAAGAATGTGCGGTAAAACTCGAAACTTCCCCAAAGGAACGCAACTATGAATAGGGTGGCGATGAATTCGGGCCAAAAGATGAGCCATTCGGTGTGGTTGAAATTGATGCCTACCAAACTGTCGAAGTAGCGCAGATATTTCATGACGGCTTCCATGTTGAGCAGGTAGCCGATGGAGACGAGCATGTACACGAGTGGGCGTTTGGTGAGCAGCATGAACAGCCCCGAAAACAGCAGGGCTGGGTGGACGTAGCGTTCGTGCATTTGCGTGTTGAACAGGAAGAATGCGATGGTGACCAATGCCGCGACTTGGAAGATGGTTCCGAGGCGTTCGTTGCGTTTGAGGTTCTCAAATGCGCCATTGTTGACGGCCAAGAAAAGCGGCAACATGACCATGGCGGATGCCGTGAAAAATAGTGCCATTCCCCAATATTTGAGCGGTACGTGAAAGACGGTTCGGCTATCTGGGAAGGTGAATGGGTCGTTGACCAAGTAATACCAAATGTTGTAGGCGTTTCGCGAAAGGGTCGGGTACTTGTCTATTGAACGGGTGGCAAGTGCTTGGATGGTTTCGGGTAGGTTTCCTGAGAGTGCGAATGGAAGTAAGATGAGTACTTGAATGCCAACAATGGCAAGCAAATGAATGCCTAGGTATTTCCAGCCTTTTTCGCGGATAAACGGGAGACAGAGCACCGCAACCAGCGGAAAGAAAATGATGGCTTGCAGCTTGAAATTGACCGCCACCAACATGAGAACTAGCGCCCATTTCCAATGTCCACGTTCGGCATAAATGAGGGCTGCCAAAGCGAAAAAGGTGTGAATGGTATCGACCTGTCCCCAAATGACCGTATTGTACCAAAAAGCTGGATTGAGGAAGAAAACGAAGAAGCCCATCATGGGTTTTCCTGTGCGCTTTAAGATGTGAATGACCACTGCCAACGTGAGGAAATCAAACGGCAGCACCAGCGCCTTCAGCCAATTGACGGACACCAACCCCACCGCATCGGCATTGCGCTGAAACAGCGAAAACACCTTGAGCATGAACAGAATGAGCGGCTGATTATTGACGTTCTCATTCTGATAAACGTTTCCAAGTCCGTTGTTCAGAATGTCTTGGGTCCACGTAATCCAGAAGTATTTGTCGTAGCCCGCATCTGGCAGTACAAACAGAAAGCCGAGATACAGTAACCCAAAAAGGACATAGTACTTAATGGCATCCTTATGTAACCAGCGGAGCCACATCGTTTAAAGGGGAAATGAGAAAAAGGAAAAAGGGCAAAAAGGACATGAATTAGCCACAGAAACACAGATTTTCACAGAAGAAAAAGAAATATTTTCAGTGAAATCCTCTGTGCTTTCTGTGTTTCTGTGGCGATAAAATGTCATATCAACTGATTTTCTTGAACTTAAACCGAACCGAATTCCCAATCACAACCACATCCGAAAAGGCCATGCTGAATGCCGCAACCATTGGATTGAGAAATCCAACAGCGGCTACTGGAATGGCCAGCGTGTTGTACAAAAACGCCCAAAACAGGTTTTGCTTGATGGTAAGAACGGTATGATGCCCCAACTGAAATGCTTCCTTGATTTTGCCAATTCCGCCCTTATCCAACACCACCACACTGGCTGCATTGATGGCAACTTGTGTGGCGTTACTCAATGAAATCCCTACGGTAGCTTTTGTCAAGGCTGGTGCATCGTTAATGCCATCGCCCACCATGGCGGTTGGAACCTTATCCGCAAACTCAGTGATCAGCTTCAGTTTTTCGTCTGGAGATTGCTCGGCATAAATCGTTTTGATGCCCAGTTCTTTTGCCACCAATTCGCATTTGCGCTTGCGGTCGCCACTCAGCATAATGGTTTCAATGCCTTTTGAGTTGAGATAAGTAATCAGGTCTTTGGCATCTTCTCGGATTTTGTCCGTGAGTGAAATCTCGGCAGCCAATGCTCCGTTCTTTAGGATGTAGATATCGTTGTCAGTGGCTTTCATGCTGATGTCAAGCATCTTAAACGAACCAACTTTCCATTCATTGCCATCTGCGCCTTTCGCTACCAAACCTTTTCCTTTCACCTCTTCAACGGAAGTGAACTCAACCATCTTAGCCGTTGGCTGAAGTTCTTCCAGAATGGCGCGTGCAATGGGATGCGAAGAATGCTGCTCAATACTGAAAAGCACGTTTTTCAATTCGTCTTCGTCTCCTGATAGCACGTTAAATGAACCAATCTTGATGACGCCCGAAGTCAACGTTCCCGTCTTGTCGAACACCACTTTCTTCACCTTCGATAAATTCTCAATGCTTTCCGCGCCTTTAAAGAGGATGCCAGCTTTTGCGCCTCTTCCCAAACCAACCATCACAGCCGTTGGCGTGGCCAATCCCATGGCACATGGACACGAAATAACCAGCACCGCCACCGCTTGCATAATGGATTGCTGCAACGAAATCCCGAACGCAAAATGCGCCAACACAAACGTCAATGCCGAAATTCCGAGCACCACAGGAACAAAAACCCCGCTCACCTTATCCGCCAATCGCTGAATGGAAGGCTTCTCCATCTGCGCCTTCTTCACCATTGTAATGATGCTCGAAAGCACCGTCAGCTTGCCAATGGTTGTAATCCGAACCAAGCCGTTGCCGTCTGAAACCAGTGTTCCACCAATCAGCAATTCCTCCACGCCTTTCGAAACAGGCATGCTCTCTCCCGTCACCATGCTTTCGTCAATGCGCAAATCTCCCTTCACCAAAATGCCATCCGAAGGAATGCTATCTCCCGTCTTCACCATCACAATATCATCCACCTTCAATTGGTTGAACGGCACCTTCTGAATGTGCTCATGCCCATCGTGCTGCACTACTCTATCGGCCAAACCTTCTTGCAGTTTCCCCAATTCCGTAATGGCAGTTGTAGTCTGCTTCACAGAGCGGTGCTCAATCACATTTCCGAGTAAAACCAGCGTTACAATCGTGGCCGAAGTCTCGAAAAACAGAAACTCGTGCTGTGCCGCCATATCTCCCAAGTTCATCAGCGTGCCCGCCAACGAATACGCAAATGCCGAAGTAGAACCGATAAAAATCAGCACATCCATATTCGGAACCCCATTGCGCAACGAACCAAGCGCGCTCTTACCAAAATGCCACATGCCAAGCACCATCACAGGCAAACTCAACACCAGCTGCACCATCGGATTGCTCAAAAAAGCAGGCACAAACGGCACCATATGCAACAACAGCGGAATAGTAAACGGAAGCGTAAACAGGAATTTTTTCTCTATCGAAGCCAGTCCTTGCTTCTCAATTTTCTTCGTGCCAACGTAATCGTAGCCCGCTTTTCTCACCAACTCCTCCACGCGTTTTAGGTCGATTTCTGCCACGTCCGACAAAAAAACTTCGCCCGAAGCGTAGTTCACATCCACGTTCGAATAGCCTCCTTTCGTGAGGGCACGATTGACACCCGCAGCACAACTGCTGCACGTCATTCCTTCCACAATTACCGTTGCTTCTTTCATTTTCGAATAACCCTTCTAAATCTTCCGCCTCAGGCGGAGAGAACTTAGGCTTTTGTAAAGTTCACACATTCCGTTTAAAGGACAAGTGTAAACCACCTATTAAACCCACTAAACATTCCTGTTGCTTGTATAAACTGTAGCATTATCTTTGCCGCCCGATACGGTGGTTGTAGCTCAGTCGGTTAGAGCATCGGTTTGTGGTACCGAGGGTCGTGGGTTCGAGCCCCATCATCCACCCAACTAGTCCCAATCTTGCAAAAGGTTGGGACTTTTTTGTGGCTAAAACTTTCGCGTGCACTGAACGAAACCGAAGAGAGATAAGATGAGTTGGGTTCGAGTTTCGCGTAAATGCCACTTTTGAAAGCTATTTTCCTGTCTGCTGACACAGTTTATTGAACGGACTTTCAGATTTTGGGTTTGGGCGGGCTTAATCTGTATTTTCATCCCATGGACAACACGGAGCAACATCAGCGGGTTTTTCAGCTAAGGGCATTGCATCAAGAATTGAAGAAACTGGAAGCGATGCTTAGCGTTGCGTGGTACAGCAGGCCGTTCAAGTATTGGTTTGGTAGTTCGGGCATTGAAGCGCAGTTGGAAAAAGGAAGAAAAAAGCGCTTTCAGCTGATAGAAATTCATCTTCAGCAAACAAACGATGCGTACCTCAAACTTGTAAAGGCCAATTTGCAACTGCTGAGTTCAGATAAGGCGTATTTCAAGGTAACCACCAACACCTATGGTTTTATCAGTTCGTACGCCACACGGTTTAGCGGCAATTTGCTCGATAATGGCTACGCTTATTGTAGGTCGGTGGAAGGTAATAATCCGTTGCTGCCCATGGCCGATTTTTCGTTTCCATCACGGCTGACGGGAATCATCAACCATTGGGGCGCCATTCAGCTCAGTGCTACATCTACAGACTTGGCTTTTATCAAAACCTTGCCCACAGCGTATGAAGGGAGAATTGGCGTCAACGGGCGGATTGATATCAGGGTAAAGGCCACCGAGACCGATATTTTGGCGGGAGGAAAAAAGATGATAGACAAGCTAATGGCCAACATTTTTGGGGCAGATGGGCAAAAGGCGGCTCAGTTTGCCGACAATAAGGCCAAGATGAGGTCGATAATTCACGATTTTGAGGAGGGCGCGTTGAGTTAGATTAACAGGTCTTAGACCTGACATGTTTTCCCTTTTTTCATTTCATCCTTTTCCCCTTTTCCCATTTTTCCTTTTTCCCTTTCATCTTTTCTCATTTCATCCTTTTTCCTTCCCCTTATTAAAGTACCTTCGGGCCTCTCTCATAATTTAAAACTCTCATGCGTTCTTTTACCCTTCTACTTGCGCTGCTATTTGCGGTGCCAACCTTTGCTACAGACCCCGCCCCGGCCACCTATTTGGTGAGTTATACCCTCATTAAATCGCACACCAAGAAGACCATCAGCGCCCTTTGGAAAAAGAACAGCGTGCCGAAAATCGCCCTGCCTGTAAAGAATGCGGTGGATATCTACGAAATCATCTACAAGGTGCAATGGATAGATGGCACCTGGCGCAATGCTTCGGGCATCTACTATGTGCCCAAGGTGGAGAAGCCCGTTCCTTATATGATGTTCGGCCATGGCACACAGATACAGAAAGATCGAAATATTACGGACGATGATTCGCAACAATTCATCTGCCTAGCTCACGCCACCGATGGCTACGCCACCATGTTTCCCGATTATTACGGCATCGGAAAAGGCGAGGGGATGCACCTCTATCAGCATGCATGGTCGGAGGCGCATGCCTTCATTTATATGCTCATGGCCATTGATGAGCTGAACAAAGAACTGAAGGTCGAGCCCAGCGGACAATTGTTCCTCACGGGATATTCGCAGGGAGGGCATGCGGCATTTGCCGCACAGAAATACATTGAGAAGCTGAACGACCCACGGTTTCAGGTCACCGCCTCATCGCCCATGTCGGGCGCTTATGATATGACGGGCGAACAGGAGAAATACATGTTTCAGGAATATCCACGGCCGTTCTATCTGCCCTATCTGCTGCTCTCCTATCAGGAAGCCTACTGCATTTTGGACACCGATGACCCCTACACCGCCTTCTGCGCCCCGTTCGACACCCTGTTCAAACCCTTCTTTCAGGAGAACGACAACCGAACGCTTGACGAACTGAACACCCTGCTGCCCAAAGTTCCCAGTAATGTGATGGATCCCAAACTCATTGAAGCATATAAGAACGACCCCAACCATCCCTTCAAGGTATATCTGCGCCAAAACAACCTCACCGATTGGAAACCCAAGGCTCCCGTGCAGCTATGCTATTGCAAAGGAGACCAAGAGGTGAGCTATAAGAACTCCGAAGTGGCCTATGAGAAGATCACGGCCTTGGGCGTTGACCACATCAAACTGAACAACCTGAGCGACCATCTGGATCACAACACCTGTGCGGGCTTTGCGGTGCTTGCCACCAAATACTATTTCGACCGATTTAAGAAGCACGG
The DNA here is from genome assembly GCA_021741155.1 of Flavobacteriales bacterium. Classification (GTDB taxonomy): domain Bacteria; phylum Bacteroidota; class Bacteroidia; order UBA10329; family UBA10329; genus UBA10329. Next base: position 14,687 of record JAIOYP010000050.1, read on the forward strand.
CAAAAACCCGAAGATGAAGGCAATGCCACCTTTCAAGAAATGGGTTATGAATATGGTGAAGAAGAAAGTGGAGAAGGAGTATAAGGCGGGGGGATCAGACCACTCTTATTTGTAGCTGTTTTAGGGGGCAAGAGACAAGAGATAAGAGGCAAGGGAATCCGTCTTCATTTGGTGGTTGACGGTTTTATTGCTGATAAAGGAAGTGTCTCCTAGATGGATGATGTAGCCGCAGCCACATTTTTCCTTTTCCCCTTTTCCCGTTTTTCTCTTTCCCCCTTTTTTTATCGTACTCCGTTTGTCATGCTGACGAAGGAAGCATCTCTTTTTACAGCGTTGAGATTCCTCGTTTCTGGGAATGACAACCGCAGCCGCAGCCACGTTTTTCCTTTTTCCTTTTCCCGTTTTTCTCTTTTACCCCTTCACCAGCTCCGCAATAATATCCTCAACCGTAATTCCTTCCGCCTCGGCCTTGTAATTACGTACAATACGGTGGCGAAGAATGGGTTCTGCAACCGCTTTCACGTCAGCAATATCTGGTGAGAATTTGCCATTGATGGCTGCGTGAGTCTTAGCACCAATGATGAGGTATTGCGATGCCCGCGGACCAGCTCCCCAGTTCACGTATTCATTCACCTTGGCTGTTGCCATTTCTGTATTTGGACGTGTACTTGTGGCCAATTTTACTGCGTATTCATATACGTTATCTGGCACAGGAATTCTGCGGATTAGTTGCTGGAAGTAGAGAATTTCTTCTCCAGTAAGCACAGGGCTAAGTTTCACTTTCTTATCCGTAGTGGTCAGTTTTACCACATTCAATTCTTCCTGATACGTAGGATAATCCAACCAAACGTTGAACATAAAACGGTCTAATTGCGCTTCTGGCAAAGGATAAGTTCCTTCTTGCTCAATCGGGTTTTGCGTTGCCAATACGAAGAACGGATGTGGTAATTCGTGGCGCACACCGCCAGTGGTCACAGCTTCTTCCTGCATGGCCTCAAGCAAAGCGGCCTGCGTTTTAGGAGGCGTTCGGTTAATCTCATCTGCCAAAACGATATTGGCAAACAACGGCCCTTTCACAAATTGGAATTGACGTTGGTCGTTCAGTATTTCCGTTCCGATAATGTCTGATGGCATCAAATCGGGCGTAAACTGAATACGGTTGTAGCTCAGTCCAAGTGCATCCGAAATGCTGTTCACCAAAAGCGTTTTCGCCAATCCTGGAACACCAATCAGCAGACAGTGCCCATGACTGAAGATGGAGATGAGTACATTTTTCACCACCAAATCTTGTCCAACAATGGCCTTTCCTATTTCAGCGGTCAGGTTCTTGTACGCTACTTGCAATGCTTCCATTGCCTCAACATCACTTTTGTATTGTGTCATTTCTTTTGGTGTATAAAGTTGATATAGTTTATAGAGTTGATAAAGTTTATACAGTTGATAAAGTTCTGGTCAACTTCATAAACCAATCAACTTTGTCAACTAATCAACTGATAAACTTTTCTCCTTACTCCATCGATGCGCAAAAGGGCAGTCCTTAAAGTCATCGTCAATTTTAATGTAGGTAGATGCAGATTTATCATTGATCCATTTCTGAATCATCTTGTTCTTCTTTTCTCCCAAAGCCGCTTGCTGAATCTTCTGATAATCATCCTTCATGTTGGCCACGTGTGGTTCGCTTCGCGATTTCAAAAAGAAGAGATTGTACGATTCCTTTCCGTCAGGTGATTGGGTCTTCACGGCCTTAGAAATATCTCCAGCTTTCATGTTATCAACCGTAAGGAAAAGACGTTGGTCAATGGAGCCCAATTGCTCGCTATCGAATACCGTGGCACCCGTCATTGGGTTGTAAACGATGCCACCGTTCATCTTGCTTTCGTCATCATCCGAATACTTTTCGGCAGCCTCGGCAAAGGTTATTTTCTTGTCCATTATAAGGCCATGAATACTGTCGAGGAATGTTCTTGCCAATTCAAGGTCTTCTACAGAAGTCTTTGCCCGAACGAGGATGTGACGCACATTAATTTGTTCTCCTCTCCGCTCTAGCATTTCCATGAAGTGAAACCCGAAGCTGGTCTCAAATACTTCGGAAACGGAATCTTCTTTTAAACGAAAAGCAACGGCATCAAACTCAGGTACCATTTGTCCACGCTCAAAGAAACCGAGGTCTCCTCCAGTCTTCGAAGAACCTGGATCCTCTGAATACAGAATGGCGAGGGCACGAAAGCTCTCTCCGCTTTTCACTCGCTGTCTTAGTTCTTCAGCCTTAGCACGTGCTTCTTGTTTTTGCTCTTTGGTAAGGGCTGGTCTGCGCATGATACGGCCCAATTCAATCTCGATGTTGATGAATGGTAAACTATCTACCGGAATCTTGTTGAAGTAGGCGCGGGTTTCGGCTGGCGTTACCTTGGCATCGCCCGTTATTTGTGTTTGCATTCGCTGCGTAAGCAATTGCTCTTTAATCAGTTCACGGAATTCATCCTTAATTTCAAGAATCGATTTTTCGTAATACTCTTCTAGCTTTTCTTGCGAACCAAGTTGGCCGATAAAATATGCCAATCTGCGCGAAAGTTCGTCTTCAACTTCGCCATCCGAAACCACAAGGCTATCCACCTTGGCGCGGTGGAGGAGGAGGTTGCCGTAAAGGAGTTCTTCGAAGATGATGCAGCGGCTATCGTCATTCGGCTCGTAGCCGGATGAAAGCATTTGCAAATACTGTGTTTCCAACTCAGATTGGAGCGTGATGCTGCCGCCAACAACGGCTATCACTCTGTCAATGACCTGACCTTCTTGCTGGGCAAATCCAACCGTAGCAAATGAGGCAATGACAAGGGTTAAAAGGAAATTCTTCATATCAATCGTTCAGGATTTCGAATTGGTTCTTCGAAACCGCTTCTTCAAAAATGTCTTTTTCCAATTTTTGAATCAGCTCCAATTTTCGCTGATTCAAAAGTATGTTTCTGATGTTCTGTTTCTCAAACTCAATAGGAGAAACACTGTTTTTGTACTTTATCTCTTTCACATCTACCAAGTAGTGCGCGGTAGAATCTTCTATTGCAGCAAATCCGTAGCTCGAAAAGTAGTTAACGTTGAGGTAAGAGGTCTGCGGCATTTGGCTCAATAATTCGCCAAGCGGAATCCATTGCTGGTCGTTGAGGTGAAAAGAAATAGCGTGCTGTATGCTGTATTCTTCCAACTCAATGCGGTCTTCTTCTTTGCTCGAACGGCATAACTTCTTCACCTTCTCTACGTCCTTCGTGTTCTTATCCAGCTTAACAAAAATGGCTCTGGCAATGTTGTCCTGTAACTCGAAATTCTTCTTGTTATTGTTGTAGTAATCCTCAATTTGCTTCTGGCTCACGGTGGTGTCCAATCGCTGTCCTACAAGCTGCTTTTCGTACTGATAAATGATGAGTGATCTGCGGTATTGCTCCAACTGATCCTCCACATCTTTCGAATTTTCTGAAAGGTTGAGTTCGGCTTTATCCAATAGCAACATTTGGGTTGCCCATGTTCTGATAAAGCTGTTGGCAAAGCTTGCGCTATCTTCTGGCGAGAGGCCAGTTGGCAGAGCCGAAACAAGCTCATCCAAGTACAATTCGTGACCCTTTGCTTTGGCGATTACTTTGCGCGCATCCTCCTTCTTAAAAACATCACACCCTGCCATTATACATAGCAGGGTGAGACAATATGCCGCAGTTGTATGGCGCAAAATCAATTTATTTGATCTGCTTTAATAGGTCGCGATTAGCGGTGTACTTGTACTTGCCGCGAAGTTCAGCAATCCACTCTTTTTCCAAAAAATTCTGGTAATCAGCAGTAACCAATCCACGTGCTTCTTTCAATGTTTTAGGTGTTGGGTCAAGAACCGAATTCACCAAAATCAACACTTGGTTCTCGCCATCCTTGAAAGGACCGTAAAGACCTTTTTCCCACTTCACGTTTTTCAGAATTTCTTCTTCGTTCTCTTCATATTGATCTTGCTCTATTCTCAAGTTCAATTTAGAATTGGCGTTGAATTGTTTCAAAATCTCCTCTTTTGTTGGCTTTCCTTTCTTCGCTTTCTTAGCAAGTGTAGCCTTCAACGGCTCAACAATAGAGTCCTTTTGGCAGTAGTAAATCTCAGCATCCAATCGTTTTCCCCACATGAATTTGTCGCGGTTTTTCTCATGGAAAACTTTTAGACCAGAAGTGTCTTTTACAGCCTTAGACCAAACCTTGTCGTCTGTCAAATCGAACAGAAGGATTCCATCACGATATTCTTTCAATAGTGCCTTGTATTCTGGGTATTTCTGTGAAAGTTTTCCTTCTTCGTACGCCAACAGGCTTTCCTCCACAAATTGACCGTAAAGGCCATTCAAAATCACAACCAAAGGCTCTTCTTTTCTGCGTGATTGATGCGTGCCGATGTAAGCAGCAAGATCAGCTTGCGTGTAGTTGTCTTTACCGATGGTGAACACGGTTGCGTTTAAACCTTTGGCGGCTTCTGCATCCCATTTTCCTTCAATCAAGGTAGAATCTAACTTAGCTGCAACCGCATCTAGTGCGCTTCTTGTTTCTTTAAATCCGTAGTCTTTTTTGATGCGAGCAAGCACAGAAAGCTTACTCATTTCAGACCGGCTATCCTTAGCAACTTTGGCGCTCAAATCTTTCTCAGATGCTTCAAACGTTGGAACTGGGATACGCTCAAGTCGCTTGATGATGTGCCATCCGTAATCGGTAAGAACAGGCTCAGAATAATCGCCATCCGCTTTCAAACCAAAAGCAGCTTCTTCAAAGGCAGGAACCATTCTTCCAGCTCCAAAATTTGGCAACACACCACCTTTTGTTGATGAGCCTTTGTCTTCAGAATACTTTTTAGCAAGGTCTTCGAAGTTTTGGCCTTTATCCAAAAGTCCTTTCACTTCCATTACTTTTTCTTTTGCCTTAGCTTGATCTTCTTCCGTTGCTTCTTTTCCGGTTTTGATCATGATGTGAGCAGTAGAAATTTCGCCTTGCGCATCGCGGCTACCAACCGCTTTAATGATGTGATATCCGAAACGAGTTCTAATCGGCATGCTAATCTTTCCATTCGGAGTTTCGTAAGCAGCAGTTTCAAACGGATACACCATTCGAAGAACTGAGAACCAACCCAAATCGCCAGCGTTTTCTTTTGCTGATGGATCTTCAGAATATTTCTTTGCCAATGCACCGAAATCGCCTTTTTCCGCTTGCTTGCGGATGTCCATAATCTTATTGTAAACGATTAATGTGTCTTTTGGCAACGCATCTGGACCAACTTTCAACAGAATGTGGCTAGCGCGAACGTCTTTCAACGAACGCTCATACGCTTCTTTAATCAGGTTTTCAGTAACTTCTTTATCCGTCAAATACGGCTTAGCCAATTGCTTTTGATAGCCTTTCAATTCTTCCATAAATTTCTTCACCGTATCAAGACCCAATTCCTCTGCTTCGCGCACTTTCAATCGGAAATTGATGTAAAGCTCAAGGTAATCTTCGAGGTCTTTTTGATCTACAACCTCATCGCGGTTGTTCTTTTTGTAAACGGCCTCAAATTCAGAAAGCGTGATGTTTTGCCCGTCAACGGTCAAAAGAACTGCGTCTTTTTGTTGAGCAAAAAGGTCAGAACCGCCAATTAAAAAACTCAGTAGCAGCGCTGTTTGTAAGAAGGTATTCTTCATGATTTAATAAGCTTGTTTATTAAGGAGCGCAAAAATAGAAAAATGAGCACGCCAAAACCGCTTAAAAGCGTGCTACTGTTGGCTTAAGGGCAATTGCGAATTCGTTTAACAAACTTTCACAGGTTTGGAGTTGACCTTTCGTAATCATGGATGCCCTGCATTCTCACTTTTGTATCGGGTATTACCATTTTGGTACTGGATAGTACCGATTTGGTATCAGGTATTACCATATCGGTATCAGGTATTACCATATCGGTATCAGGTATTACCATTTAGGTATCAGGTATTACCATATCGGTATCGGGTATTACCATTTCGGTATCAGGTAGTACTGTTTTGGTATCGAGTATTACCATTTTGGTATCCGTATCGCCATTTAGCCGATGTTTATCGCAATAGGGAGTTGAATAACATACATTAGCAGCACCAACCCGAAAGACGGATATGATTGGTTCTGATGGTGGAGCTGGTGGTTTTAGGACAGTGTAGTGCGCTTACACGGACTAAAAAAGAAAACCGCACCTTAGCCCGAATTTGGGGCTAAAGCACGGTAGTTATTCAGCAAACCTTCAGAAAACCCTAAGGACTATAATTCGGAGCCTCGCTTGTAATGGTCACGCCATGTGGGTGACTTTCTCTAAAACCAGCTGGAGAAATTTTGATGAACTTGCCGGCTTGCAAATCGGAAATGGTGGCTGCACCGCAGTAACCCATTCCAGCCCGAAGTCCGCCAACGATCTGGTACATCACTTCCGTCAAGGTTCCTTTGTACGGCACACGGCCTACAATTCCTTCAGGAACCAACTTCTTAATATCGTCTTCCGCATCTTGGAAATAACGGTCTTTTGAGCCTTTTTGCATTGCCTCAATAGAACCCATTCCACGGTAGGTTTTAAACTTTCTTCCTTCCAAAATGATGGTTCGGCCAGGAGATTCTTCTGTCCCTGCAAACATGCTTCCTGCCATCACCACATCGGCTCCGGCAACCATCGCCTTCACAATATCTCCAGTGAATTTGATACCTCCATCCGCAATTACAGGAACACCCGTTCCTCTAAGCGCATTGGCAACATCCATCACAGCGGTAAGCTGCGGAACACCAACACCAGCAATAATTCGGGTGGTGCAAATAGAGCCTGGACCAATTCCCACTTTCACGGCATCTGCCCCATGCTTAACCAGCAATAACGCAGCTTCTGCTGTGGCAATATTTCCCACAACCACTTGAAGGTTTGGGAATTTTTCCTTGACAAGTTTTAGGCAATCAATCACACCTTTTGAATGTCCGTGAGCGGTGTCTATAATGATGGCATCAACGCCAACTGCTTCCAACGCAGTCACGCGGTGAATCATATCTGGCGTTACGCCAACGGCTGCTGCCACACGCAATCGTCCGTGCTCATCTTTACAGGCATTTGGTCGCAATTTGGTTTTAATCAAATCCTTGTACGTGATGAGTCCAACCAATTTGTAATCCTTATCAACAACCGGAAGTTTCTCGATACGATGCTTCTGAAGCATGGCTTCGGTTTCTACCACATCCTTTACATCCGTAATGGTGATGAGGCCTTTTGAGGTCATCAACTCACTAATCGGACGCTTCATATCCTTCTCAAACCGCAAATCGCGATTGGTAATGATGCCAACCAACGTTCTGTTGTCGTCAATAACCGGAATGCCGCCAATCTTGTACTCGGCCATCATATTCTCGGCATCGCCCACAAGCGCATCGGCTTTTAGCGTAACGGGGTCGAGAATCATTCCGCTTTCGGCACGTTTCACCTTGCGAACTTCCTGAGCCTGCTTTTCAATGCTCATGTTTTTGTGAATGACTCCGATGCCTCCTTCCTGCGCAATGGCAATGGCCATGGCAGCTTCGGTAACGGTGTCCATTGCGGCAGACACAATGGGTACGTTGATGTGGATGTTCCGCGTAAACTTGCTGCCTGTGTTCACATCACGAGGCAAAATTTCAGAGTAAGCTGGAACCAGGAGAACATCGTCATAGGTAAGTCCCTCACCTCGGAACTTTTCTGGGTCTAATGACATAGGCGAATTTTTACCGTTGGGATTAAAATTCGTGCAAATGTAGAAATTAAAGCAGGCGAAGGGGATGTTTTTGTGCTCTTTTATGGCGAAGAAAGCGCATTGGCTGCAATCGTTATTTTTGAGGTCATCCAAACACTAATTTATTGCCACTAACTATGAAATCAATTCGGCACATTTTGGGATTTTGCATGATTGCCGTGGTCACCGCGATATCGTTTTCGGGCTGTGAGGTTTTCGTTGATTTTGGATTGAAGAGTTCCACATTCGAGCTGTATCACGCTGAAATTCCGGGGAACGAACTGAGCATGATGACCTTGATGCTTCAGGGATATCAACCCGATAATCCGAAATTTCGATACATCATTAAGTACTTCGACAACGACCGTTGCACAGGGCAATATTATGCTGCAGATACGCTGAAATACGAGGTAGAAGGAACGTGGAGTTTGCCCGAGTCTGACATTCTCAGAATCAAACTCGACAAATTTGTTGATGGCGATTTCAAGATTACCAAGCTGGATAAGATTACTTATTTGCTGAAAAGCGAATCGAATGCGCATGGTCTTCCAATTCAGCCGCCAACCACTCCGCTGTATCTCTACAACCGAAAATTATACTGATGGCAGAAGAGAAAATTTACGACCACATCGTTATCGGTTCTGGTTTTGGCGGCAGCGTTTCTGCCATGCGGCTTTCCGAAAAAGGCTATGATGTGCTGGTTTTGGAAATGGGCAAACGGTGGGAATCCAACGATTTCCCCAAGACCAACTGGAACATTCGCAAATTCCTTTGGGCGCCTGCTTTACGCGCTTTCGGAATTCAAAAGATCAATTTCCTTAACCGAATCATGGTTCTGAGTGGTGCAGGAGTAGGGGGTGGAAGCCTCGTTTACGCCAACACGCACATGTTTCCGCCCGATGCGTTTTTCAACAATCCTGTATGGTCGGGAATCCGCGATTGGAAGGAAGCCTTAAACCCGTTTTATGCGAAAGCGCGCTTCATGCTTGGGAGTACCAAGTATGAGAAAGAAGCTGTGGAGGATGAAGTGCTAAAGCAGATTGCCATCGACATGAATAAGCTCGATACCTACAAGCCTGTTGACCATGTTGGCGTTTATATTGGAGATACCGAAAATGAGACTGATCCGTACTTCAAAGGCTTGGGGCCAAAGCGAAAAGGGTGTGCCGAATGCGCCAATTGCATGGTGGGTTGTCGCTTCAATGCTAAGAACACACTAGATAAAAATTACCTCTATTTCGCGGAAAAATGGGGAACGAAAGTTGAAGCGGAAACGAAGGTTGTCAAGGTCGAATTCAAAGACAATTTCTATCACATTCACACTGAATCGTCCACTTCTCTTTTCGGAAAGAAAAAGCGTGTTTTTAAAAGCCGAGGAATCGTATTCTCGGCAGGAGTTCTGGGAACGATGAAGCTGCTTTTTCGTCAGAAGGAAGAGTTCAAAACGTTGACAAATCTTTCGGATAAACTTGGCGCAAACCTTCGAACCAATTCAGAATCGCTCTGCGGAATTGCGGGCATTGATAAAAAGATGAACCATGGTTTGGCTATCAGCCGTGTGTTCAATCCAGATGAGAATACGCACATCGAATTGGTCAAATATGGCGATGGTTCGGGCATGATGAGTCTTTTATCGGTTATTGCAGCAGGAGACGGTCCGGCCATTGTGAGAACCTTTAAAATGCTGTGGAACTTCATCTCCAGTCCACGTAAGGTTTTCAATGTGCTTCGAAGAGAATTCGCCCATCATTCCATCATATTATTGGTGATGCAATCATTGGATAACGCGCTTCAAATGAAGTGGAAAAAAGGACTTTTCGGTGGACGACTAACCGCTTCAAGCGGAGATGGCGAACAGATTCCGGCTTACATTGAAGTTGGTCAGGATGTAATGCATCGCTACGCGGAAAAAACGGGTGGTGTGGCCATGAATGCTACTACCGAAGTGCTGTTTAATATGAGTTCAACAGCACACATTTTGGGCGGTTGTCCGATGGGAGATTCCAAAGAAACGGGTGTTGTGAATGATAAGTTTGAAGTGTTCGGTTATCCAAATATGCGTGTGTTGGATGGCTCCATTATTCCATGCAATTTGGGTGTGAATCCAAGCTTGACCATCACCGCTTTGAGCGAATACGCCATGAGCCATGTTCCTGAAAAAGAAGGTAACACGCGGAAAACATTGGAGCAACAGATGCAAACGGCTGTAGCGTGAAAATCTGGCACATCTTCAGTGTATTTGCACTCCTTTTTCTTGCCGCCTGTCAGACTGATGCGCTTTACTGTGGCGATGTAAATCAGGGAACTCAACCTGATACCATAAGTCGCATTGCGTTCGGTTCGTGTGCCAATCAGAATGCCGAATTGCCCGTGCTTTACAAGATTGCAGAGTTAAATCCAGATGTTTTCTGCTGGTTGGGCGACAATATTTATGGCGATACCCACGACATGAAAGTGCTTCAGCGCAAGTATTCTGCTTTGGGCTGCAGACCCGAATTCCGAAGTCTTAATCAGCAAAGTCATTTTCTGGCCGTTTGGGACGACCACGATTACGGACAGAATGATGCGGGTAAAGAATACGCTCAAAAAGAAGCTTCTAAAAACATCTTTCTCAATTTTTGGGGTGAGCCGTTGAGTTCAGAACGATGGAATCATGCTGGCACTTATCATTCAGAAACTTTTGGCCCAGAAGGGCAGCGAGTGCAGTTTATCATGCTTGATACACGGTTTTTTCGAGATCAGTTATTGACAGCAAATGGCGCACCTTGGAAAAACGCCTATCGCCCAAATGAAGACAGCACCGTAACCATACTTGGCCAAGAACAATGGCTTTGGCTGGAACAAACATTGCTTGAGCCTGCCGAAATCCGAATCGTCATGAGCAGCATTCAGTTCGGAATCAGTTATCATGGTTTCGAAGCTTGGGCCAATATGCCGCACGAAAAACATCGTTTTCTCGATTTGATTGCTTCCACGCAAGCGGAAGGTGTTCTCATTATTTCTGGCGACATGCATTGGTCGGAGCTATCGCGCATCGAGCAGGCAAATCGCTATCCGATTTACGATCTTACTTCGAGCGGAATTACACAAGAATACTCGCCTGTTGAACCAAATGACAACCGTATTGGACCTGCTTTTGACCATGCCAATGCTGGAATGATTGAGATAGATTGGCAGCAGACTGACCCAAGTGTTCGGATGTATACCATCGATGTAAA
>JAIOYP010000051.1 GCA_021741155.1 Flavobacteriales bacterium
TACCAGACCGAGTAAAATGGCGAAAACCCTTATAGCGCCTTTGTTCTGCATTATATAATGTGTAAAATTTTACCTCCGTTTTTGGAGCGTGCAAATATAGAAGAACCCATAGTTAATAGCAATACGCTTTTTCGACCTACAAAACGACCAATTTTCAAGCACAAAAAACAGTATAAGTAGCCTTTTTTGGGCGTGCCCCTCGCCCACGCGCAAACCCGCGCAAAGTCGGGTCAGGCTGTCCACTATATCTTTTTTGCGAAAGGCAAAAAAGGATGCCGTTCCCATCCTTCACGCGGTGCATGCCGCAAAGCCCATCTGCATTCAGCCCTTCTCGTATATTCGTATCGCATCAATAACTCATATCAACAACCCCATGCGCATCTTCTCACCATTTTTCCTTTTTCTTTTTCCCCTTTTCTCTCAATCCCAAAGCCTATTCTTCAATACCTACGGCACAACCGAAGCTGAAGAACGCGCCTTCGACATGGTCATTTTAAGCGATGGATCCGTCATCACCGCTGGCGACCGCTACGAATCTGCCACGCTTAAACGCACTGGTTATTTATTGAAAGTAGATGCCAACGGCAACGAACAATGGAACCGCCAACTCATCAGCAACCAAGAACTCTACGGCACCACCATTTGCCAACTACCCAACGGAAACGTCTTTATTGCCGGCTACGATTACGATGTGCCTAACCGAAACTTCGGCATCGTTGTAGCCGAATACAACGAGAGTAACGGATTACCCGTTTATCAACTTACGCACGAGTTTGCCCAAGACACCAAACCCTCCGATTGCATTCCAACTTCCGATAATGGCGCCATCGTGCTCAGCACCTTCGAAACCAGCTCTACCAAAACCATTCTGCTCGTCAAATTCAATTCAAATGGAGATACCGTTTGGACCAAGCTAGTCGACCCATTCCCCGGAAAGGAAGACCCACGCGAAATGGCCTTGCTCACCGATGGCATCATCATCGTTGGTTCCGTTCATTCTGGCTCCACCGATAATGTATTCGTCACCAAAACAGACATGGACGGCAACATTCAGTGGCAAGAAGAATACACCTCATCTGGTCTAGAGTTTGGCGAATCAATAGCCGAAATTCCATCCGAAGGATTCTACATCGGTGGCACATCAAACGCAATCGGTTCTGGAGGGCTCGATTTGCTAGCAATGAAAGTCGATGTACTAGGACAATTTATTTGGGCCAAAGATTTTGGTCGCACAGGCAGCGAATTAGGATACGATATTGCCACCATGCCCGATGGCGGAGCCGCATTAACGGGCTCGGCATACAAAGCCGACAGCTCAAATCTCCGCGATTTAGTCCTTATAAGATTAGACACTGATGGAGATTCGCTCTGGACGCGCTATTTCGGAAACGTCCGTTCAGAAACGGGTCACGAAGTTCAAATTCACACCGACCAAATCATCGTTTGCGGCAAAGCCGATGTCGATGACACAGAAGATGTGGCCATTGTCCGCACCGATTTCAACGGAAACACTTCGGTAGGAATTGCTGAAGCCAAAAACCCAATTAGCTGGAACATCTATCCAAACCCTTTCACCGACCAATTAACCATTCAATTAAAAGAGCAACCATCAGAACCAATCACTTTACGAATTACCGATTTCGCAGGGAGACTAATCATAGAAACCTCCCTTAAATCAACCCTCACCATAGACCTTCAAACGCTACCAACAGGTGTCTATTTTGCTTCTTGCTTCAGTTCGTCCTACGCATCGCGCTCATTCAAACTGGTAAAACATTAAGCCAAGCATTGGCATCACGTATCAGCAGGGCAATCGGGTCTTAAAATATTGACATGAAATAGCCACAGATGCACAGATTTCCACAGAAAAAACACTGATTATCTGTGAAAAAATTCGTGAAAATCTGTGCATCTGTGGCTTAAAAATGTGTTTTTCAATAGATTTGGAATTAAGACCCGATTGACCTGTACCACAAACTGTTTTACGCGCATACTCCTGCTGATTCTTTATTTTTATGGCTGACAATCTGACCATCTGCGAGTGTAATGGTCTGGTGGTTGTTTCCTCAATAAAAACCCAGCATACACGCCATGCCTTTTCAAGATATTGCCAAACTGCACATGACCGCTGCCGAACAGGCATTGGCGCAAAACCTGATGCAACAGTTAACCGACCTCTACAGTCCGTACATGTATAATCTTTCTGCGGAAGAGAACCACCGTTTTGGCCGCATAAGCGAGAAACGGAAACTGGCCGTTGAGAAGGTGAATGATTATCATAATTCGCAGCCGGCTCTGCAAAGTCCGGATGTGGACTGGCCCGAATTTGAACGAGATCGATCAACCAGAAAACATCACGAAATGATGGCTATCCGAATGATGGCCCTGGCACACACACTTACCGAAAGTCGCAGACTGCACGATTATGACAACTTTCAAAATGCCATGGTCGATTATGAATACGCCAAATACCGCAACCGTACCGATGCTGGTTTGGGATTCGATACCAAAGTGGATGAACTGAAGCAATTCTTTACTGGTGGAAGCATGCCTACCCTGCCCGATGGTGTAGATCCAATCTGAGCTTTCATTATCATTTTACCACATAATTATACTTAACTTGTGTAATCAATTAGTTATAATCACTAATTGATTACTAACTTTAACCAATATATTACTAATTTTAACTAATTAATTAGTCAAAGTCGCTAATTGATTACTTGTTTTCATTAATACATTATTTATCTTAATTAATCAATTAGTTAAAATCACTAATTGATTACTCATATTAAGTACTTTTGAACATAAAACAACCCTCATCAAACTAAAAAATGGCCAACAATAAGATAAAGGAGCTGCATACTGGCCAGCTAGTAGGCCACGTGCTGAAACAGAAAAGGATAACCCATGCCGCCTTGGCACGTGCCACGCACCGCTCCCAAAGCAACCTAAGCACCCTCATTAAAGGGTCTAGCACACAGGCCTACATTCTATGGCAAATGAGTTTAGCCTTGCAATACAACCTATTCAGAGACATTGCAGACCAGCTTGATGTTGCCACTAACGGCCGCATGGTGCAAGGCACCATCACCGTAGAAAGTTTACAACTAGAAGTGGAACAACTGCGCAAGGAGCGCGATACGCTGATGAAAGCGCTTGGGAAATTGAGCGGTTAGAGAACCCTCTACTGGCATCTTTGGCCAGAAAATGTGTGAATGATGCAAATCCTGTTCACGATATGTGTAATGCCTAAAAAGATTCTGGTAAGAACAACTTATCTCATTGGTTGGTGGCTATTGTCTATAATCCGTAAACTTGTGTCCCACAAATGAACATCGCCCGTTTCATAGCTGCAGTAATCGTTGCATGGTTTGTCATCATGCTCTTCGGTGTGTTTTGGGGCGAAGTGCTTTTTGCCGAGTGGTACAACAAGTGGATGATTTATGTAGAAAAACCGAATGTATCGGTTACGTACTTCATGGTTGTGCACGCCATGCGGGCAATAGTATTCGTTTACGTGTACCACATGCTTTACAAAGGAGGAAAGCCCATTGTAAAAGGTCTTAAATTCGGTTTCTTGATGGGGATTCTCACGGGTCTTACAGCAACCGGTTACTATGTTGATTTCAACATTCAAGCCCCAGAATGGGTAATGCTCGAATTCTGTTTCAACGTGATTCGAGCTATTTTAGTGGGTGTTAGTGTTGCCCTCATTATTGGCGAGCGCGAACCGAAACCGGCTTTGTAAGGGATTTTTGAATTACGATTGACGATTTTAGAATTACGATTGGTTGTGCGCAGTTGGAACCAGTTACCCTTGGGCTACGCTCAGGGAAGTGCTACTTTCCGTGTGAGACAGCACATACGTAACCTGCTTAAAGAACAGCAGGAAACGATACGATTCTTCCACTTCAACCTTTAATCCATTCCTTTCAAACATTTGCTTCCACTCCGAATCCGTTAGGTTCGTATGCGGATGACCGTAAAATTCCCAGTTCACCAAACTATCCGTAAACCAAGTTATGTACTTCTGAAACAGACTTTCATAAACATCTTCCATAATAATGATGCGGCTTGAAACGCGCTTTGCTTCACGAATAAGTTCCTCCGCATTGGTGGTATGATGCAGCATGGTTATCAGCTGGCACACATCAAACTGCTTATCTGCAAACGGAAACTTCTCTCCGTTGTAGACCTCAACCTTCACGTCATCAAACAAACTTCCATCCTCAATATCCAAGGGCTGAAGCTTCATCCCTTCATCACTTAACAACTTCGTCAACGCCCCATTGCCAGAGCCCACTTCCAATACCTTCTCTCCTTTATTCAAAAAAGGCAACAACCGTTTCCGCTTCACCTCTGCCCTGCGCAACGCCCACGTTCTTTCTAACGATTTGAACACATTCAATTCAAACAGCAGCCACACGTAAACTGGAACATACTCCAACGCCAGCAGCCACCAGTTCTCGTGGTAATCCGAATGCCCAAAAGCATGATACGACAGCGGAACCAGCATCAACCACACCAACGCAAACCGATATTTTGTGAATGGAAGAAAAACCGCCAGCACCGCTACATACCATGGATTTACGGTGGTTGCAAAGGCATAATAGGTGAACCACGCGAACATCATTACTGTCGGCAATCCTGAAACTTCCGTGTTCTTATTCCGCCATGCGATGAGAAGGATGATTGCGAGGACTAGCAACGAAAGCATTCGTCCAACAATGGCAATCTGATTGTAGCCCGTCAGCAGTATTCCCGCTTCGCGGAACAGGTAATAAATACTGGCATTAAACTCAAAATTGGCGAAGTAAAGCCTCACCGATGATAGCACGTTCGGAATCATTTCCGAACTCCAAAACGGCAGATAAATCAGAATGACGGTAGCCATCACAATGGTTCCATAAACCATCGTTTTCATCCATCCCAATCGCTTAATGTAAAACGGTAAAAACATCAACGGCAAGAGCTTCGTTCCTACACTCAATCCAAAAACAACTGCTGAAACAAACAAGCTCCCAAGTCCCGTCATTGCGAGAAATTCCTTTTCGGAATTTCGTGGCAATCTCTTTGCTCCTTCCTCCTTAGTATCAGATTGCTTCAGTCGTTCCTCCTTCGCAATGACGGCAGTCTTTGAGGTCACCCCTTCGCTCAGCAACCACAAACTCAGCAACAAAGAGAAAATCATAAACACCTCTCCGTGTACATTCCCTGCAAACTCAATAATCACAAGTGGATTGAGCGCATACAATAGGAGGTTGCGCGCATTCATATTCCAGGCCTTCAGCAACTTGTAAATAAGCACCATCGAACCTAACTCCGCAGCTAGAATAAAACTTCGCAGCGCAATCACAAACTCAAGCGGATCGCCTTCCGATAGCTTCGCGCTCAATCCAAAAAAGAACTGCAACACAGGCGGATAAATGGAAAAGTATTCTGGTGAGTTCAGGAATGGAAGCAACTCACCAAAAGCCGAAGACAATCCATCCGCAGCCCAGTTACTCGGAAGCATCTCGTACGGAGATTGCCCATCCGCCACCAACATTCCATCCCACAGGTAGCGCCAAAAATCGTCCGATAATTCCGGAAAGAAGAACAGGTATACAAAACGAAGCATCATGCCCACCACAAGCATCTTCTTCACACTCATTTTCTGGTCGGCCCACTGAATGACAAACACCAACCACAGCAACGCAAACGAGGCGATTACTGCTAGGGTGTGCTCCCGATTAATGAGCAACGCAAACGAAAGATGTAGCTGAAACGCGATGAACAGCAACAACCGATATGCCCAATTTGGCAACATCAGATGCGGATAACGCTGTGCTTGACGGAATAAAAGAAGATTCCACTAAAACCAAAGACTAACATCAGGTGATAAGGCACTGAGCCATAGATTCCATGCGCAATGGCAAACCAAATTGCACAACCAAAATAGACTACTAAAAGACCTTCTACAATGGCAATTACAGGAATCTTAGAACGGGCATATTGATTGTCCTTTGTTCCATTTTGCTTGCCTACAATATTAAACTTCGGAGTTCGCACAAATGGACTTTTAACACCCAAATAACCTTCTATCACTGCTATAGAATTGAAGAGAGAAAGTCCCATCGAGAGACTAAGAAAGATGGGAAAGTAAGCAATGAAGTTCAACGTGGTCATAAAGGCGTTCTTATTGCGCTGTCTTAGCGAAACCCAATAGAACACGAAAAGTAATCCAAAGCCCACATAGAAAACCGAAGTGAGATTGACCATCCAGTGCGCAATAAATTCTTGCTGAAAGCAATACAACAAGGGCACGCTGAGAAAAGCCGTGAGAAAAACGCAAAGAAAAATTCCCGAGTTCAGCAAATGAAAGAACGCATGAAACTTAACATGAAACGGAAGGTCAGCTTTGAGAACGGAACCTAGGTTTTTACGTGCCACCTCTGCCCCACCTTTGTTCCAACGGTACTGCTGCGACCGCACCGCTTGCATGAAAGCCGGAATCTCAGCTGGCGAACTATATTCCTCCACGTATTTCATCTTCCAACCTTTCAACTGCGATCGATAGCTGAGATCGAGGTCTTCGGTCAATGTATCGGCACTCCACCCACCAGAAGTTTCGATGCATTCTCGCCTCCAAACCCCAGCCGTTCCGTTGAAATTCATAAAATCACCATTCGAATTCCTTCCCTTCTGCTCAATGGTGAAATGTGCATCCAATGCCATTCCAAGCAATCGGGTCAGTACATTATAGTTCTTGTTCAGATGTTCCCACTTCGTTTGCACCAAGCCAATTTTCTCATCCTTGAAAAACGGCAAGGTCTTCAGAAAAAAATCTTTCTCAGGAAGAAAGTCTGCATCAAAAATGGCGATGAACTCGCCCTTCGCCTCCTTCAATCCATAAGCAAGCGCTCCCGCCTTAAACCCCTCACGTTCTGGTCGCCTGATGTGCTTGATATTAATTCCCAGCTTCGCGATTTCGCTAACCAGTTTAGAGGTGAGCTCCACTGTTTCGTCCGTACTATCATCCAGCACCTGAATCTCCAATAAATTGGTCGGATAATCCATTTCGGCCACCTTACGCAGCAGCCGTTCTACCACATACAACTCATTATATATGGGAAGTTGAATCGTAACGTGCGGCAACACTTTCGGCAACGCCACTATTTCTGGTTTCTGTTTCTTTGACCTTAGATACGAGAAGGTCAGGTGCGACTGTGCTAAACTGTAAATCAGAATGCAGAACAAGCAGAACACATAAATACCGAAGATGACATAGCCTAGCGCCATGGCTCAAAGGTATTTTATCAAGGTTAGGATAATCTTGTAGCCAGCTCCGATGGTTCCCTTCACCGTTCCTGAAACTTTTGATTCACCAATCCGCACGCGGTAATTCACAGGAACTTCAACACACCTTAGCTTCTGCTTGGCAGCCTTTATCTGCATTTCTACCGTCCAACCATAAGTTGGATCCTTCATTTCCAAAGCCACAAGGCTTTCATAGCGGATTGCCCTAAAGGGCCCGAGGTCGGTGAACTTCACTCCGTAAAACAACTTCAACAATCGTGTAGCCAACCAGTTCCCAAACACCTGCTGCGGAGTCAAACTTCCACTTTCAGATTTCCCCAACGCTCGTGAGCCAATCACCAAATCGGTTTTTGCGTCCAAAATAGGCTGAACGACTTCTTGCAGTTGCTCAGGATAATCGGAATGATCGCCATCAAGAAACACAACAATATCTGGCTTCTCTTCTAGCTTCGCGATAAAGTCCATTGCTTTCAAACACGCGTTTCCGTAGCCAGCCTTTGGTTCAAACACCACAATAGCACCATGCTTCTCGGCAACGGCAGCCGTTTCATCAGTAGAATTGTTATTGGCAACCACTACGTTGCGAACTAAATCTTTCGGAATTTCATCCAACACCAAACCAATGGCATCTGCCTCGTTGTAGGCAGGAATGATCACATCAATAATTGGGTTGGATTTCATGGCGCAAAGAAGCTAGATTCAGCCTTCTTGCTCGGTCAGTTCAGCGACAGCACCTTGCTTTTGACTTTCCATCAACGAACGCATCGCACTTTTAATATTGCGGAATTCCTCTTCAAGTTCCTTTTCACTTTCATCCACCGACAAAATAGTTTCGGTAATAGATGCATCGTTAGCGAACACCACTTTCTTCCCGAAGGCCGATGTTTCCTCAAACCCGACCAATACCGAAAGAGCCGCATTCGCGTTCCGCTTCATTGGGCGGCTGAGTGCCATAACCATGAATTTTTGATCACCTTTTTTCGTGACAAATCGGTGGCAATGTGCCTTTGGCCCATCACCAAGTTCATTGAAAACTGAAGCATCTAACCATTCGCGACAATGCTTTTCAAGTAGCGTAATGTTCTTCGGGTTACGCGTTCGCGAAAGATGTAATTGCTTCTTCAGCGATGTTGCCTGCTCCTTTTTTGCATGATCAAAACGCATAAAAAACATGCCGCTCAACCCAAAGTGTTTCGGGATGATATTGAGCAATCGAATCATAAACATCTCAGGAGAACTATTATATGACTCCAAGATGTTCAGCAACGCTTTATCGTTCCATTTCGGCTGCGCGAAAAATGCTTCCAACTGTTTTCCAAGCCCTTCGGGCGAGATAAGAAGTGCTCCCGCGAAATAACTCGCACGGCTATTGTTCAAAACATGGTCGAAACTTGTGGCGCGTGGCCAAGGCGTCATCACCGCACGCTCGCCACTCATCTCTAAAAACTGATAACCTATCTCCTTGGCATACAAAAACGCCTTTTGATTCTCGGCCATCTTCGCATTAATCAGAATCTTCTTTGCTTCCTCAATAAATACCGACCGAATATGCGTCAACTCTGGATATTCCTTCAAATCGTTCTCCTCAACCGTGTAACCGAATTTAGCCCGAAGAATCTCCTTCAAAACATCGGAAGAAATCACGCCATCAGAAGACAAATTATACTCCTTTCTAAACCGACTAGCTTCTTTTTCAATCTCTTCAAAGTAATTATCATGCATCTCTTGGTACGAACGAAGCATGGCGAAATACATATTCTCTTGTGTGAGATTGTACGTATTGGCAATCTGCGCAATGGTGCTTATGAAAGCCGAAACTTTAAGCGGAGCGTTGGCTATAATCTCAATCAATTTGCCTTTGTCAATCCCAAAAAGTTCCAAAGGAAGTTCTTCCAGCAAACGAGTATTCAGAATTTCGCCAACAGGAGCCAGTTGCTTATCCAACTTAATGGAGACCATCCTATCATAAGGAACATCCAATACAGCAGCAAGCGTGGCGATCTTCTCCGCTTTCGGGTACTTCTTGCCTTTTTCAATTTCATTCAAATAGGACACCGACAAACCAGATTTTTCAGAAAGCTCAGACTGCGACCACTTCTTAGCTGTACGCAATTGCCTGAGTTTCAGACCAAAAATGAGTTTGATGTTTTCTTCTCCGAGTGCCATTTCGCGTTGCGAACGTCAGTGCTTTACAAATACGTGGTGAAAAAGACATTTAAAAGCCACAGATGCACAGATTTTCACAGATGAACCACAGATTGTTTTCTCTTTCTAATCAGAGAAATCCGTGGAAATCTGTGCATCTGTGGCAAAGAACATGTTTTACCCATCTGCAAATATAAGTTCAAGATCTATGCGAAAATCACAATTGTTGCAAATTTCCGCAATTAGCGAATTTTCGCTAGAAGTCTCATTTCCATTCTTATCTTTGCAGCAAATTCAAGGATATGTCAGAGCTAACTGTTGCCATGAATGGCGTTGAAATAAAAGGAGGGTTGAAAGCTGGGTACGAGGAAATTCTTACTCCAGATGCGGTTGCGTTTGTTGTAAAACTTCACCGTGCTTTTAATGGTAGAAGAAAAGAGTTGCTTGCTGCGCGACAAAGTCGTCAAGCGGAAATCGATAACGGAAAGTTTCCGGATTTTCTTCCAGAAACGGCTCACATCCGCGAAAGCGAATGGACGGTGGCGCCACTTCCGGAAGACCTATTAGATAGAAGAGTTGAAATCACTGGTCCAGTTGATAGGAAAATGGTGATTAACGCGTTGAACTCAGGAGCCAAAATGTTTATGGCGGATTTTGAGGATAGCAACTGCCCTTCTTGGGACAACAACCTTGGCGGACAGATTAACCTTCGTGATGCCAACACGCGTACCATCACTTTCGAAAACGAGAAAGGAAAGAAATATGCCTTGAACGATAAAGTGGCTACGCTACTTGTTCGTCCACGTGGATGGCACTTGCTAGAAAAAGGATTGATGATTGATGGCGAGCCGTGTTCAGGTGGTCTTTTCGATTTCGGTCTTTATTTCTTCCATAACGTTCACCAACTTTTGGAGAACGGAAGCGGTCCATACTTCTACCTTCCTAAAATGGAAAGCCATTTAGAGGCTCGTTTGTGGAACGATGCTTTCGTATTGGCACAAAACGAACTAGGAATTGAGCAAAGAACAATCAAAGCGACTGTTCTTATCGAAACTATCCTTGCTTCATTCGAATTACACGAAATTCTTTGGGAATTGAAAGACCACAGTGCAGGATTGAACTGCGGACGTTGGGATTACATCTTCTCTTATATCAAGCGATTCAGAAATCATCCTGAATTCATCGTTCCAAATCGTGACCAAGTGACTATGGCAACTCCATTTATGGATGCTTACTCACGATTAGTAATCCAAACGTGTCACAAACGTGGTGTTCACGCTATGGGCGGAATGGCTGCATTCATTCCTATTAAAGGAGATGAAGATGCCAATGCCGCTGCGGTTGGAAAGGTTCGCAACGATAAGATTCGCGAAGCGAAAAACGGACACGATGGGACGTGGGTTGCTCACCCAGGATTGGTACAAGTGGCTTTGGATGTATTCAACGAGTACATGCCAACTCCAAATCAGATTACGAAAGAGAGGACCGAAACAATTACTGCTGCCAACTTGATTGAAGTTCCAAAAGGAACCATCACGGAAGAAGGCGTGAGAAAGAACATCAACGTTGGTATTCTTTACATAGAAAGCTGGTTACGCGGAAACGGAGCTGCTGCCATCTACAACCTAATGGAAGATGCCGCAACTGCGGAAATCTCAAGAACACAAGTTTGGCAATGGATTCAGCGAGGAGCTAAAATGGAAGATGGACGAAAAGTTTCTTACGACATGGTAGATGGCTTTATTCCTTCTGAACTTGAAAAAATTGAAGCTTATGTTGGGAATGACGCTTTCAACAATGGAAAATTTGAATTGGCAACTGAGCTTTTCAAGAAGCTGGTTGCAACTGAGGAGTTCGAGGAATTCCTTACCCTGAATGCATACAATTACATCGACTAAAAACTATCAGATATAAAACATGAAAAATTCACAGCCAAATTATGTTTCTGCACTAGAAACAGTAAAAAACTTGAAAGCGAAATACGGTGACGCTTGGGGAGAAATAAACCCTGAATACGCAGCACGTATGGCAACTCAAAACCGTTTTAAAACGGGATTGGATATTGCAAAATACACGGCAGCTATTATGCGTAAAGACATGGCAGCTTACGATGCGGACCATGCAAATTACACACAATCATTAGGTGCTTGGCACGGCTTTGTGGCGCAACAAACCATGATTGCAGTGAAAAAACATCACAAGACTACTCAAGGAAGATATATCTATTTGTCTGGCTGGATGGTTGCAGCGTTACGTTCTGAATTTGGTCCTTTACCCGATCAATCTATGCACGAAAAAACATCTGTTTCTAAATTAATCTCAGAAATCTATGATTTCTTGAAGCAAGCAGATGCAACGGAGTTAAACGATTTGTTCCGTAGAAAAGCGGCAGGGGAAAATGTGCAGGATTTGATTGATAATTTCGAAACACATGTTGTTCCTATCATCGCTGATATTGATGCTGGTTTTGGAAACGAGGAAGCAACATACTTGTTGGCTAAAAAAATGATTGAAGCTGGTGCTTGCGCCCTTCAAATTGAAAACCAAGTGTCTGATGCAAAGCAATGTGGTCACCAAGATGGTAAAGTAACCGTTCCACACGAAGATTTTATTGCCAAATTAAATGCGCTGCGATATGCCTTCTTAGAATTAGGGGTAGAAGACGGAATTATTGTTGCTCGAACGGATTCTGAAGGGGCAAGCTTAACTCAAAAATTACCGGTATCCATGGAGCCTGGTGATTTGGCTTCTCAATATTTAGATTTTGTGGATGCAGAAGAAGTGAGCATTGACGAAGTGAATGACAATGATGTCTTGCTAAAGCGCAATGGCAAGTTAGTTCGACCTGTTCGTTTGCCTAATGGCCTGTTTAGTTTTAGAGCAGGCACCAACATCGACCGAGTTGTATTGGATTGTGTAGTTAGTTTGCAAAATGGAGCAGATTTACTTTGGATTGAAACACCAACTCCAGATGTAGAAGCGATTGCTGCCATGGTCAATAGAATCAAAAAACAAGCGCCTAATGCAAAATTATGCTACAATAATTCGCCATCATTTAACTGGACATTAAACTTCCGTAAGCAAGCCTACAAGCGTTGGGAACTTGCAGGAAGAGACCTTTCTGAATATGATGCAAATGATTTAATGAATGCTAAATACGATGATTCAGCATTAGGTATGGACGCAGATCAAAAAATCAAAACATTCCAAGAGGATTCAGCTAAAGTATCAGGTGTTTTCCATCACTTAATTACGCTACCAACCTACCATACAACTGCATTGCACATGAATGATCTTTCTAAAGGTTACTTTGGCGAAGAAGGTATGTTAGCATACGTAGGAGGTGTTCAACGTCAAGAAATACGTAAAGGAGTTTCTTGTGTTAAACATCAGCGAATGGCAGGTTCGGATGTTGGAGATGACCACAAAGGATTTTTTGCAGGAGATAAGGCCTTGAAAGCAGGTGGCACGAAAAACACATCGGGCCAGTTTGAAGTAGCTCACTAATTAAACAAGCTATTTTTCGATGCAGAATAGAACACAGCTCAGCAAAGACTGTCTTCAAATACTGCAATATTGGGAAGCACTCAGACAGAGTAGTTCAACTGAGAATAGCTTTTTGAAATGTATGAGGGGCTTCAAGCAGATTGCTTGAAACCCCTTTTTTCTTGCTCCAATAAACCCATATTACTTCGGACCAATTAATTCCTCCCCTTCAAGAATCTGGTCCTTCTGGGGTAATTATTACTTCTACACCGAAAAACCAGCTTACTTCTTCTCTTCTTCAAGAGAAAGAAACAACAAACAGTTACTCGTAAAAAAAAAGTCCTGATTGTATTCAATCAGGACTTCCTTGTAAATATTTTTCAATCAGCTTAATACTCCCACAAATCGTGCTCAAGAATAAATATCTGCTCTTTGATTTTTTCCGCCTCCAACAACTGGTCAATGCCATTTAGCATGTAATCAGAAATCAAACGATCATAAACGTTCTTCTCCTTGTAGATGTATGAACCGAACATTCGTTTCCAAAAGATATCCTCCATAGTTCTTCTTTCGGCATCATTCTGACGATTAAATACCTCAGCACTAGCAAAAATATTTCTTGCCTCTGGGAAATAAACCCAAAACATCGGCTCCTTACCTCTAACCTCTCCTGTGGTTCTATCAATATTATCTGCGACAGGCTGAATTCCGATAATTCTTACATCTAATATTGACTTCTGGCGATCAAAAAACCAATCTTCCTTTAGTCGAATTTCCTTCACATTAGCAGGATTAAAAGGCTCCTCAACGACCTGCATCTGCAACTCATAGGGCGGATCAGGACTTTCAATGTAAAGTGTATCAATAAACATAAGTTTACGTTCAATTTCCGCCTTCGTTAGAGTCATTGTGAATTCATCATCCAACGGATCATAAGCTGTTAGACTACCTTCTCTAACAGCCTCAATCATCACTTGAGTTAAGCTCCTTCTGTTTTTGATGGATTCAGTAGGGTAATAAAGCGGTTGATTGATCTTCTCTCTAAGGTCCAGTTTTCGCCAAATTCTCGTTGACCACATCACATCAGCTTCCCGAAGGTGTGTATAAGGAATAACTTTTCTTGTCGGATAGTGTTCCTTAACATATACCCCGTCAAGTACATTTTGCGCAACACCTTCTATAGTAAGTGTCGTTACAAAAGCAACAATTACTGATAATATGACAAGTCTCTTTTTCATGACAATCAATTTAGTAGAACCAAAATCTTACTGCATCTTCAAACTTACCGGAGATAATGCTACAGGAGTAACGCCAGAAGCAGGTCGATTATTCTCATCAAGCATAACTGCCTTAATATTTTCAATATAGACTCTAGATCCAGCCTTTAACCTTTTAATTTGATCCAAATCATTATCCGGAATACGGCTTCCAGATACCTGTTTGGTAATAAGATCAGTGCCAACTTGGAATACTAAATCAAACTTAGTAACTTGAAAAAACAATTCAAAGTCGAAGTTCTTCATTTTAGGAATTACAGTCGGTGCTGCAGCCAATCTAGCCGGAGAAACAAGACCTTCTTCTACACCAGCAATTGTGGCTACTGGCGGAGGAACATCCTTAACGCGAAACTTAAACTCTCCCATTGGTCTTACTTTACCATCAATTTCGGCACTTACCTTCACAATGGCTTCACTGCCACCTTTAACCTCCGCAATGAAATTTCCCTTTCCTGCTTTACTATCAGGAGAAAGTGTTCCACCAGTTAAACTTGCCTTTACGTTCTCTGGTGCGACACCAGGAACTGAAATCGAAACTGGATTCTTAACACCTCGATAAAGAACATTCATTTTCGTTGGTGAAACTACCACGCCAGACTTCATCACCATATACTCACCTTTGAAAGGGTAGCGTAAATATTGTCCGGATGGGGCTTTAACCTGAATAACTCCAGAATACTCTTTTAGTCCTTCTGCACTTGCCTTCACTGTGTATGTCCCAACTCCCCTGTCAACTTTCACAGACGTTGAATCAATAGGTCCAACAATTTGATTCTTACTTGTGTCAACCCTACCAATCTGCACTTGTGGGTTTTGGGTTGTACTAAATGCTGCCACAAAAATTTCCGCAACATAATCATCCCCCTGAAAGACCAAGTTTGGAGCTATAATTTTTGCAGCGAGGGTATCAAATTTAAAATCGCTAGCATCCACTTCCCTAAAAAGGTATTTCACAACATCGGATTCCGCATTTCTAACATCCGTTTGAATCTTAGTGAGATTTGTAATTACTGCTGCTAACGGAATATGATAAAAGTTTGCTAGATGCCAACTCTGTTTCTCAGAAGCACTGATTCGAAGAAGAGTATCTGTATTAAAATTCAAATTCAACGCATCAATGATACTTTGCCCTTTTGCTGGGTCAAGCTTTGCAATCAGACCTTTCTTAAATTCAGTCAGTTTAGCAGCTAATTCAAACGCTGTATGAGGTCCTTCTTTCAGCTTGCCTTCGTCACCTCCAATCATAATGTTGGTTGGAATGTCATAATTGTCCTTAGAATTCACGTTTTTCAAACCAAACACCGAATCAACGAGTAATTGTGCCGCTTCACGATCAATTACATTTGACGCATTAGCCACCTTGGCTAACAACAGATTAGTCTCAGTTGAGTCCAATTTATCAGTGCGCATGATAAGGTACTGTTTAAGCTCCTCAATGTGAGCAACCATACTTTCAGTTGAATTTTGAACTTCGATGGCCATATCATACCATTTTTGAACTTTCTTCTGATCATTAAGAAGAGCTACTTTAAAAGCATCATATTGAGAGCCGTTTTTATTAGCGAAATTTTTATTCGTGACAATCAAGCTGTCATTGATGAGAATAAACGAGTTTAGAATTTCCTTTGATACATTCAACGCCAATAAGGCGGTGAGTACCAAGTACATCATCCCGATCATCTTTTGTCTTGGGGTTTCTTTTCCTCCTGCCATTTTCTAAGTCAGTTCGATACTGTGGTGCTGTTTAAATTTATTGAATTGCAATTTTATGGACTACCCTTGTGGGCGGTTCATAGCAGACAGCATATTTCCGTAAACCGTATTAAGGGAACTGATGTTTTGTGCAAGTTGAGCAACTTCAACCTTGTATTTCTTGGCGTCATCTACTGACTCATTCAATGTGCTCATAAGCTCGCTCATACCTGAATACAGACTATCTGAAGATTCCAAAAACTGTTTGGTGCCAGCCAATTGTAACTTATACTGAGAATTAAGCTGAGTTACGTTTTCTCCCATTTTCTTCATTTCTGAACCAAAGTCAACGCCTTCTCCGTCTACAACCATAGCACCCAAAGAAGAGGAAGCTTTTATGTATGCTTCGGAAAGACTTCCAACTGTTTCTGCAGCCTTCTTAACGTTACCAACGTATAATTCGGTAGCTACAGACGCATCAGTAATATCACTCATTTTGGCAACATTATCCCCAAGTGACCGAAGATTGTTCCCCAAACTTTCAATCAACTCTGGACCAATTTTCGCATCTTCAAGCAATTTGTCCAATTCTTGCGATGGGGAAAGACCTTTTTGACCGTTTCCACCACCACCATGACCGTGACCGCCTTCACCTGGAATTCCTGCCAATTCAGGATAAACCAAACTCCAATCTGGATCTTCATGCGGCTTTTCAAAAGCCGAAAAGAAGAAAATTACCGCCTCAACAGAAAGTCCCACTACAAGCATTGGACCAGCACCCGGCCAATGTTGAATCTTAAACATCGCTCCAACGATTACTACTGCCGCTCCGAAGCCGTATAACTTCGCCATGAAACTTTTCCACTTTTTCCCTTGCATGACTTTTTGATAATTAGATTATGAATTTAGATTAGTTGTTTATTTTTTATTCTAGAAATCTGCTTTATCGCGACCTAAGAAGGTCATTACTGTCCTGAATCCAACGTAGCATTTCGCAGTATCCTGATACTCATAAGTACGAGTACCTGCTTGTATGTAATGCCCGATATCCTTCCATGAACCTCCTCGAATCACTTTACGCTTTAACGAAGGCGGGTCGGAATCTTTTGCTTCATAATAATAATCTGGATTAAGGTCATGTGTAAAACTAAACGCACTTTCATCGTAAGCATTTTTAGTCCACTCGGCCACATTACCTGCCATGCAATATAGACCGTAATCATTAGGCGCGTACCGATAAGCTTTTACCGTATGGAATCCACCATCTGCCACATAATTTCCTCTCAATGGCTTGTAGTTTGCCAAGAAGCAACCGCGGCTATTTCTGATATAAGGACCACCCCATGGATAAGGTGACAAATCTAAACCACCTCGTGATGCATATTCCCATTCAGATTCTGAAGGAAGTCTGAAGTCTTGAACAAAAGCCTCTTCATTCGATGCCATCCAGCTATTAAGCAATTGCGTTCTCCAAATACAGAATGCACGAGCTTGCTTCCAAGTAACACCTACAACAGGATAGTCATCATACGCTGGATGCCAGAAATACATATTCGTCATTGGCTCATTAAATGAATATGTAAAATCATGAATCCAAGCCAAAGTATCTGGATAGACATTAATGATGTCTCGTTTGATAAACACAGAACGATCTTTCATCCCTTGCTCACGATTTTCTTTTCGCGCTGCTTCTTTCAAATCAATCCAGAAGTATTCGAAATTCAATTTACGAGTGTCTATTTCTCTTCTTCTATAGAATCGTTCATGCTCTGGAAGATACATTTCCTCCAATACTTCCATGAATTCCTCATCATCATATTCAATATCCTCCTCCCAATTAATACGCTCTCCGTATTCACCTTCTTCAAGAAGATGATCTTCACCAATAAGCAAATGAGCAATAGAATCTCTCACCCAATATACAAACTGGCGATACTCATTATTGGTAATCTCCGTTTCATCCATATAGAAAGCCTGAATAGAAACCGTCTTGGCTTGCGCGGTTATAGCATATGGCACGTCCTGATCACTTGGCCCCATATTATAGCTACCCATAGGGATATAAAGCATC
Source organism: Flavobacteriales bacterium (assembly GCA_021741155.1). Lineage (GTDB taxonomy): Bacteria > Bacteroidota > Bacteroidia > UBA10329 > UBA10329 > UBA10329. Next base: position 17,971 of record JAIOYP010000051.1, read on the forward strand.
CCGTAAGGGTCCTCCATATACCATTCTTCACGTCCTTGAACACCAGTTAACTGACCTCGTCCGAAATTACTACAACTCGACAAGCTACTTAAGGCAGCAGCAACTACGCAGATAAAAAGCAGCTTTTTCATGGGTAATTCTTTTGACATAGCAAGCGGAGGGAAATGGCTCGCCATAATGGTTAACATCGATTGAATAAACTGTTTCGTAATTGACATCTGTTGAACTTTCCCCTAACCTTTACTTTGACTAGGCATCAGCAATGCTTTAACGAGACTTTTTTTCAAATGTTGCAAAAATGTTTTCGGATTATAGGAATCGTACGTTTCTGTAACGCTGATTCGAGATAGGCGACTGCAACTTATAGCAGTATCCGAGCATAATCTCGTGGCTTCCGCTACTGTAATTATTAATCCCTGACGTTGTCACATCATACGAATAACCAACTCTGAATTCTTTTATCTGAACACCTGCCATGATGCCTACAGCATCATCAATTCGGTAAGAAACACCAGCCCAAACCATGTTCTTCCAAAGTGCACGCAAATTGATATCGAACTGAACAGATGCTGCATCTGTCTTCAAGAATACAGATGGATTAAGTGACCAAATTGGATCAATATCCCATGTATAACCAGCCAGTGCGTAATAATGACGAGCCACTGTGTATTCACTCAATGTTCCTCCTTCTTCAAATTTCAAAGTTGGAGCAATCAAATGCTTCGCGGAAATACCAGCATACAATTTATCAGTATGATAATAAACCCCAAACCCAAGATCTGGAGCCACACCGTTTGCCTTACCTGCAACGATATTCGGGTCATTCTCTTGAATTGGATTGAGCTTTGAACCATCAAGTGTATTAAACAAAACACCACCCTCGATTCCGATACCCAACGTACCTGGTCCTAAGGCCAATCGAAAGGCGTAAGACAAATTAACCCCACCAGAGTATTGCGCTCCGAGTTTATCAGACAATATAGATAATCCAACTCCACCATGAAGCGCTTTTACCGTGCCATCAACGTTTAATAGTGTTGTAATAGGACGTCCATCAAAACCAACCCATTGTTGGCGATGAAGAACATTAGCACAAATTCCATTGTTACTACCTGCGTAACCTGGATTGGCATAAAGCCTATTGAACATGTTCATCGTAATCTGTGGGTCTTGCTGGGCTTGAACCGTTGTTCCCAAGAACAAAAATGTTATAGACGCAATTGTGGTAAAAATCTTTTTCATATCAAATTGTTCGATTTCCTTCTTTTTCCTTTTTCCTAATCGGGACACCCCTATTCAAGAGGCGGCTAAGTAAACAAATATTTCTATCAACATCAAGATGTTAAATCAATTAATCGACTAAAAACCTGCGCAAATATCGTTGATTCTATGATTCATCGCTATCCTAGCTTCTGAAAAGTTTGCCACCAGCGGTCTGGAACTTCATTTTCACAAGCACGCTGATAATCATCGTAGCTACACGGAACCATAAAATGACGCTGATATTTCTCTCCGCGCTTGGACGGGTACGGCACTTCCATCCACCATCGGTCGCTACGTTGGCTCTTATAAAAGATGATATCGTAGGTTCCATTCTCGATTGAAACCGTGTATTTCAAGTATTCGTTCTTGTCCGCAAATGGATAATCTTTCTTTCTATTACTAACGCCAGAAAGAAAATACCATAACATTTGAGCGACCAGCTTACTAGAGTGTCGGTCTTCAGTTGAACAGAATGTATTATACAGTCCGATCGAAGAAAGTTTATCACTTAATCCTGCGTAGCGGGCAACGGCACACGCTTCTTCTCCATATAAACCATTTGGTTCGAATCTATGATTTGACGGATAATCGGAACTCCGAATAGAGCTCATATCAATAGATAGTGAATCTGCATTCCTAACCACGGGCTCAACATCTCCAATCTTATTTTGGACTTCGCCTAGGCGATAAATGTCGAAGTACATTTTCTTCATCAACTCCACTTCTTTAGGAAGCACGTGATGTGTTTGATAAGCAAGATTGCTGAAATTGAATAGGACGTTGGGCTGATGAAGGATAATTTTCTGCAGAAATCGATTGGAATTCAATTCGTCATCCACATCTCCAAGATCAAATCGAGAATCTACACACACTAGATTCACGACTTGTTCCAGCTTTTCATAAGCAAGATAGTTCGCATAAGTCAAATCCTGACCTCCACCTAGAATGACGGCTATTCCACCTTGCTTGATGATGGCAGCAACGGAATTTGATACCGCGTAATACGTGTCTTCGACCGTCTCACCTGGGCTGATATTCCCAAGGTCGAGGATTTTGAGGTTACCGAAATAATCTTTGAGTTCGTAAAGTTCTTTGCGGATAGCATTCAGGCTTTCTGAACTTGTTTTGCAATCGCTTCTCCTGTCTTCAGAAACTCCAAATAGTACTACCGAACCAGTTTCAATCTCAGGAAATCCGATTCCATCCGAAAAGGTTTTTATACGGCCTCCAAGCGTTCCAGCGGAATTACCATCTAACAAGTCGGAAGAAATCGGTTCAAAGAATAGGGCAATGTCAGATACCATTATTTCTTCTTTCGGACCGCGCCACGTTTTGGTTTATCTGGTGTTTTAGCAATAATCTCTTTGCAGGCCTCTAAGGTCAATGATTCTGGCTCAGTTCCTTTAGGGATGCGATAATTTTTTTTGCCCACCGCGATGTAAGGGCCAAAACGGCCGTTTTTCACCTGTACGATATCCGCGCCATCCTTAAACTCATTAATCATTGCCTTTGCAATTTCTTCGCGTTTGGCAATGATGAGTTGAACCGCAGTTTCCTTTGTAACGGTCATCGGGTCTTCATCTTTCAATGAAACGTAAGACTTACCGTGACGAACATACGGACCGAACTTTCCGATACCGATGGTGAGTTTTTCTCCTTCAAACTCGCCAACTTCGCGTGGAAGTTTGAATAACTCTAACGCCTCTTCAAGAGTGACATCTTCCATTCTCGTTCCGGCTGGAATGCTGGCAAACTTTGGCTTTTCCTCATTGTCGGCTTCGCCAATTTGCACCATTGGGCCAAATTTTCCTAAACGGGAATAGACGTTTCTCCCTGATTTAGGATCAACTCCTAGTAATGTTTCGCCTGTTGCTTTTTTCGCGTTTTCTGCGGTATCAACTGTTGTGAGGTGAAATGGTTTGTAGAAGGCATCAATCATTGATGTCCATTCTTTTTCGCCTTCGGCAATCTCATCAAACTCTTTTTCTACCTGTGCGGTGAAGTTGTAATCGAGGATTTCGGTGAAATTCTCTACCAAGAAATCGGTTACCACCTTACCAATATCAGTAGGAAACAACTTTGTCTTTTCGGCACCGGTAATCTCGGTCTTCACCTCTTCCTTTATTCCTCCCTTGGAATCGAGAACGATGTAGCCGAATTGACGCTCTACGCCATCCTTTCCTTCCTTGACCACATAATTCCTACTTATAATGGTATTAATAGTAGGTGCGTATGTAGATGGACGGCCAATTCCGAGTTCTTCTAGTTTCTTTACCAAGCTTGCTTCGGTATATCTGGCTGGTGGTTGCGTAAATCGCTCCATTCCTTCCACCTTGGATGCATCCAACTTTTGGCCAACGCTCATATTCGGAAGCATTCCTTTTGTGTCTTCTGTTTCATCATCCGTACCTTCGAGATACGCCTTTAGGAATCCTTCAAACTTGATAACCTCTCCATTGGCCACGAATCCAATATCGGAACTTGACACCTTTATATTAACGGTGGTGCGCTCCAACTGGGCATCTTCCATTTGAGAGGCGATGGTGCGTTTCCATATCATATCATATAGACGCTGATGGCCAGCATCGCCTTTCACCTCTTGCTTATCCATGTATGTAGGACGAATGGCCTCATGCGCTTCCTGTGCACCCTTCGATTTTGAAGAGTAGCGCCTGGTTTTGGCGTATTCGGCACCATAAAGTTTGGTGATTTCGTCCTTGGCCGCATTGATGGCAAGATCAGATAGGTTAACGCTATCCGTTCTCATATAAGTGATATTCCCTTGCTCGTAAAGGTCTTGGGCAATTTTCATTGTTTTGGTAACCCCATAACCCAATTTACGGCTGGCTTCCTGCTGCAAGGTGGATGTGGTAAACGGTGCGGCAGGTGAACGCTTTGCTGGTTTTTTCTGAAGATCTTCGACAGAGAAGGATGCATTTTTGCAACCTGAGATGAAGTTTCGGGTTTCATCTAGCGTATCGAATCGTTTAGAAAGTTCTGCACGGAACTCCATTCCATCGACATTGAAAAAGGCCAAAACCCTGAATGCTGATGTGGCTTGAAATCCTTCGATTTCGCGCTCGCGCTCCACAATAATTCGAACTGAAACCGACTGAACTCTACCTGCCGAAAGGTTTGGCTTTACTTTTTTCCAGAGAACTGGCGAAAGCTCATATCCAACCAAACGATCTAAAATTCTCCGCGCCTGCTGCGCATTTACCAAGTCAATATTAAGGGCGCGTGGGTTTTCTACTGCATTTAGGATTGCCGACTTGGTAATCTCATGAAAAACGATGCGTCTTGTTTTCTCCGTTTTTAATCCAAGTGCTTCTTGCAAGTGCCACGAGATGGCTTCTCCCTCGCGGTCCTCATCCGATGCCAACCAAACCAGTTCGGCCTCTTTGCTGAGTTTTTTCAATTCCTGAACAAGTTTTTCCTTGTCTTTTGGGATTACATACTCGGGTTTGTAGTTGTTGTCTACATCAACAGAAAGTTTTTTGGAAGGAAGGTCGCGGATGTGCCCGAAACTGGATTTTACGGTAAAATCCTTCCCAAGAAATCCTTCAATAGTCTTAGCTTTTGCAGGTGACTCAACAATTACAAGGTTCTTCATATAAGGCGTTTGGGATTAATTATGGGGTGCAAAGAAAACTATTTATTGAAACGGGGACGAGAGATGAAGAAAGGAGAAAAGGAAAAAGGAGAAAGGTGGCACGCAGCTGGAAAGAGAAATGTTCGCTACGCTCAATGGGTTTCTCGCAAAGGCGCTAAGACGCAAATGAAATTCGCTGCGTTCGAAGGAGAGGGCACGGAATCATAGATTCAGCATAGGATGAGCCAAAACTGTTTGATAAAAACATAACCGAGGTAGATAAAAAGCCTAACTCGCTTAATAAAAGACCCGGTCGGTTATATCTACGATTAAACTACGTTGCCTTTTTTGTTAAGCGTGGTTAATAAACAACCCACCCAGTTAAATAAAAAACCTACCGAGCTTATCTTTTTACCTAACAGGGTTATGTTTTTTATTTAACTGGGTTAGGTTTTGGACCCCAGGGGGGGGGTGGTACCACCCCCCCCCTCCAACCACCCCCCCCTTGGGCAGGGGAAAATGACGGAAAAATGGAGTGAGCGAAAG
>JAIOYP010000052.1 GCA_021741155.1 Flavobacteriales bacterium
ATCGCTTATGGGGGTGAAACCAGAAAAATTACCATCGAGGTATTCCACACCTGATTCTTACTTGGTCAGCTTGTAAATTAGAATCAGGCAAACACCGACACTTAAGATTACGTTTCCAGCGGCAGCCAAATGGCTGCCGTTTTTCATTAACTGAACGGTTTCGAAACTAAACGTGGAAAAAGTGCTAAATCCTCCGCAGAAACCTATCAGCACTCCAGTCTGAATCAGTTTATTGTCTCCATCTAGTCTACCAAAGATCCAAACCACTAAAACAAGAATCAAGCAGCTAAGAATGTTGCTTATCAGCGTTCCAACGGGCAATACTCCATTGTAAAACTTGCTGGTTAAAATGGAAATGGCATATCTACTTAAGCAGCCTAATCCTCCACCAAGAAATACAACCAAATACGTCATTTTACAATTGATTTCATAGTTACAATGGCGGTTGATAATCCAACAATCCCACCGAAAACCGCACCGATAATTACATCGAATGGATAATGTACTCCAAGATACACTCGGCTCAAGGACACGATAGCAGCCCATCCAAATAAAAGCAAACCTTTAGTTCCAATTTGAGGAATAGCTACACTAAAAAAGGCAGCCAATCCAAAAACATTGGCAGCGTGAGAGGACACAAACCCAAACTGTCCACCACAATTACCTGAAACTAAATTGACCAAACCTTTCAGGTCGCCTTCATGACAGGGTCTTAATCGTTGAAATACTTCTTTGAATAAATTGACTGAGCCTTGGTCGGTAAGAACAACCACGATTCCAGCTGCTAGAGCAATCCACGGCAAATTACTTCTTAAATGATCTCGGTATAAACAATAGGCTAAAAATCCATAAAGTGGCAACCATAGCCACGTAGAACTGAAGCCCAACATGATAGAATCCAAGATGGGATTCCCGGATAGCTGATTAACCCATAAAAAGAGATTCGTATCAAGTTCTAATAGAGACTCGATGTAACTCAACGCTTAGTAGGTTTTAACGAATTTGCTTGACCATTGAGTCTGATCATTGGTGATAGTGATGCTGTAAAATCCTGATTGCAAATCCGATACATTAATTGAACGAATGTCCTTTGCATTAGACATATTCATTACTTCACGACCTTGCGCATCATAAATACTCAGTTGAGCAAATTTCAAATCTGTATTAGAAATCATCAATTGATCAACACAAGGATTCGGGTAGACCGAAAGTGACCTTTTCTCGTATTGATAAATACCGGCTGGATCATCTACATCAATGACTGGAAAAATAGCCAAGCTAACGTCTAATCCCCATGAATAAACAGGTTGCTCTACCGTGAACCAATCATTGTTGCTGGTCAACTCCCAAGAATTGAAAGCGCCCATAGCGTCTCCATCAGTCGTTGAAATTAGACCAACTGTATCTCCTTGACTCATCATGGTCAAATCGATACCAATGGAGAATCTATCTCTAATAACAATCGTGTCGTGCGCAAAACTTGCTTCAGTGAAACTTCCTCCAGCAACGAGCTGGTAAACTGGAATATCCACAAAGCCCAAAACGCTATCTGGCGCTATTGAATCTGACAGACCCAATGATGTTACACCTGTTCCATAATTGTCATACACGTTCACTCGCACAACCGAATTTGAGTCGGCAGATTCGAACTTCACATCTCCAAAAAGAAGCAAAACCTTTCTTAAAACGAAAGATTGGTCATGAAAATATGATTGCGCCTTTGCCTTATCGCCATAACCATTATTTCCAAACGCGTATCCACCGTTCGGTGAGTCATATAGCACTTGTGTGCCCGTTAGGAAATCCGAATAGCCTAGTGTATCCGTAACCTGTGCAATTCCCATTTGAGCGACCGCTATCAGCAGTCCTGTAATCAATCCAATCTTCATGCGGCAAATGTAGTTAAGACAAAAGAAAAGGGCTTCCGATTTGGAAGCCCTAACCCACTTATGTTCTATTTATTATTGAATAACAATCTTTTGCGTTCCCACTCCATCTGCACTAACTACCGATACAAGATAAACTCCTGATGCAAGATTTGCTGTACTAACCTCCACCTTTTGGTTTCCTACGGCAATCATAGTAGTAAGATCCATGATTAGTTTTCCTTCGAGGTTAAGCAAAGAAACCGTTTGCACATTCTCGTTCTTATCCAAAACAATTGTAAAGTTGCTGGTTGTAGGATTTGGATAAATACCGAATCCTTTTTCAGCCAAAGCGGCTTCAGAAACGTCAACTGACGGATCAAAATTGGCACGAATCATTGGAGAATTTGTGTAACCTGTGTACCAATCTATTGCACCACCAACCCCGAATGGGCCGTAGCGCACTTGCGCTCTATCATCATCACCATCACTGGCTAGAAACCAAAGATTTTCACCCTCTCCAGTGTTTCCAATACTAATCAAGTACAAACCGTCAGCAGCAAGTTGTACTCCATCTCCACCATCTATCAAGATATTAATAAATGTTGGAACTGCTCCTGCACTAATATCTCCTGGAAGCAAATCATATACTTCTGTGATAATTGGATCGCTAAGAGTTTGATCATTATTAACATCAAACACTTCTACTATGCAAGATTCTGTAGTGGTGTTGGCTGCAAATGCGGTTTGAACTGCTGTCAATGTTCCAGCAACAACAGTTGAATAGTACAAACCAATTTTAAATTCATTTGGTACAGCACTGGAGTTGTTACCTCCAGAAACCTGAAATTCTATGTTGTCTTCGTCATCATGCGCATATATATTATTGGTCATCTTGAAAAATGACTCACTTTCGTTATTTGTCGTTAGTTCGTCTGTGGCGTCAGCGTCTACCGAAACAGTAACTGTGTAGTTTCCAACAGCACTAGGAACGAAACCAGTTGCATACCATGTGGTATCTCTGCCTGTAGAACCAATGCTTGTCGTAGTCGCGGCAAATGTTCCTGAAGCCATAGATGTACTACCATTTGAAATATCATATGAATAAATTGCGTTAGTCTGAGCAGTTCCTCCTTGGTTTACACAGGCTGCACCGATTATGACTTCTTGTGTTTGAGCGAGCGGAATCTGCTGGTATTCCCAATCTCCGATAAAATCTCCATGCCAAACAGATGTCATGGCAAGGTCATTGTCTAGTCCTTGCACAATTCGCATATCATCAATCATCCAATAATAAGCTAATACTGACCATCCAACCCGTAAGAAAAGGGTTTGGGAAGAACCCACCACGCCAGAAATATTGATACTAACCAAATCTGGGTCATCTGATGCACTATTACTATTTACACCTCCTTGAACGGGATATTCTGTCCAATTAATTGAATCAGTGCTTACTTCAACCACTAGGTCGATGTTGCCATTAAATCGAAACTTTTGCTCAAATTCAAGAAGTAAACTCGGATAAGAGGCTCCAAGATCAATTTCATCAGTTGCAAAATAAGACTCAAGAATTTGATAGGTTGTTGCAGCTGGCTGACCATAAGTATAATGATTGGCAGAATCGGGATCGCTAATCAAAAAGCCGTTGCTTGCTGTCGTTGAGCTGATGGCAGCATCATATCCACTGCCATTACTACTGTTGAAGTTTCCGTGGGAACCATGCGTTGACCATTTCCAAGGGTTGATTCCTGACGCATCGTCAACTGCCCAGCCGTTAGGAAAACCTCCTCCAAAATCTTCCTGCCACAAAGTTGGAACTCCTCCTCTGTTAACCAAAGTTTGAGTTTCTGGTCGATTGATTTTCACAACGGCATCAGTAGTTTCTGAACTCGACTGAAAAATCACTTCTTTTTGTTCCAAACCAGCGTGATTCGAAAGAGTTACAAGCTTTTGCTGACCGAATGAGGTGGTGGCCGAGGTCAAAAGGCCAAGTGCAAATAGGTAAGATTTCTTCATGTTTTAGGTCTTAAATAGTAAGACGAATTTAACCTTTTTGCTGGCAATGTTATCTTAAAAAAAATGTCAAAGAAAAAGGCCAGTCCCTTGCGGAACTGACCTTCACTTAATTCAGCGAATAATTACTGAACTACGATTCTTTGTGTGAGAGACGACTTTTCTCCCATCAATTGAACCATGTAGATTCCAGCTGACAGGTTAGAAACATCAACTGATGTTCTTGAAGCCTGTCCAACTTTAGTATTCAGCTGCTTAGAGAACACCAACGAACCATCAACACTAATAACGTTGATAGACACGTTTTGATTCTCTTTAGAAACAAAGTTGATGTTTACGTTATCGCTTGTTGGGTTTGGATAGATGCTTACAGAAGCAACATCTTCGTTCTCTTGAATTCCTACGCTTGGGTCAAAGTTTGCGCGAATGATTGGAGATGCAGTGTATCCAGTATACCAATCAATTGCGCCACCAGCACCAAATGGCCCATAACCAAGTCGAGCACGGTCAGCATCGCCATCGCTGGCAAGAATTGTAAGAGACTCACCTTCACCTGTATTTCCAATACTGATTAAGTAAGTACCACCAGCTTCTAATAGAATTCCACTACCTCCATCTATAAGGATGTTTACAAGGTTAATCGCTCCACCAGTCGGAACATCTCCTGATACCAAGTCATACACTTCCGTGACGATTGGATTAGAAAGAGTTTGGTCAGCAACTACATCATACACCTCGATAATGCAAGAAGCTGTGGTAGTGCTTGCCCCAAATGCAACTTGAACAGCGGTTAGCGTTGCATCAGCAAATACCTCGTAGTACAAGGCAGCCTTGAACTCATTTGCGGTGGTTGTTCCTGTTACATTTCCTCCCGAGATTTGAAACTCGATGTTGTCTTCATCATCATGAGCATAGATATTCTCAGTAATCTTAAATATGGACTCTCCGTCATTGTTTCCTAGAACTTCGTCTACTTGATCGGAAGCAACTGATACTGTAACAGTATATGTTCCTGTAGCGCTCGGTGTAAATCCAGTTGAATACCATGTAGTATCAGCTGTTTGAGAAACAATGTTTGTATTACCTGCAGGAAAAGTACCTGATGCAACAGACGTTGAACCGTCCGAAATATCAAAGGTATAAACTGCATTTGTCTGAGCGTCTCCGCCAGCGTTTGTACAAGTTGCACCAATCATAACTTCTTGAATTTGAGCCAACGGAATTTGCTGATATTCAAAAGCTCCAATAATATCTCCATGCCAAACATCTGTTAATTCAAGGTCACTACTTGCAGCTTCCACAAAAGCAACGTCATCAACCATCCAAGAATAATCACATGCTCCCATAAAACGAAAGCGAATCCATACTTGAGCTTGGTTTGCGGCAACACTTGAAATATTCACTTGCGTTACGAGTGGATTGGTTGTTGATGCATTTCCAGCAACTGAAGCATTCACCTCAAAAGAAGTCCAGTTAGTACCATCGATACTTACCTCTAAAAATGTTTGGTCATTGAATTTTCTGTAGAACTGTTGAAACTTAAGAGCAACTGAGCCTTGACCTGTTAAATTCACAGGGTTGGCCAATTGAATAAATGCATTGTCTGCAGAGCCGCAAATCAAATCGGAATCGTATAGCGCAAACCCGTTAGCAGCTGTTGTAGACAAAATACCTGCAATCGGAAAGTCTCCAGAAGGTACTGTCGTTCCAACAACCCAGCTACCAGTAGCCGTTCCAACGTTTCCAAACGTCCAATCAGAAGCGTCAGAGAAATCGTAATAGAGACCATTGATAGTATCTCCTGTAGCCGCAACTGATGGATTTGATACTGGTTGCTCAAAAGCAACTGTGTTTTGATTTGCTTGCATTTTGATTTGCTGTACTTGTTGCAATGCTACCTGAGCACTTGCGCCAAACACAACTCCAAAAGCTAGCATTGAAGCGTAGATTTTTTTCATTTTATGTTTAATTGATTTAAAAATTAGTGTTTACTCGCCTATTGACGAACTGCTAAGATACAAATTACGGTAGATTCAACTTAATTCTAGAAGACATTTCCTGCTGATTTATATCAGTCAATCAATGTTATTCTTTCTGAATGTATTCTATCGTTGATTCTTAGCCTAACCAAGTAGGTTCCAGCGCTAAGCGAAGCAACATTGATTTGCGATTTGTGCAGTCCCGCCATTTGTGTATGGCCTTTCTCTTCTAGTAATACCTTTCCATCAATACTCAGAATAGAATAAGAAACTGAAGCAAGCTCAGTAAGCTCATATTCCAAGGTAATCACTTGCGCTTCAGACACAGGGTTTGGATACATTTTAAATCTAAATGCATCGTTTCGCTCTTCAATTCCAACAGAGCCTGTTCCAAGAACAAGTATATCATCAATTGAAATCAGGTTGTCGTCATTGCTTTGATGCAGAAATGCGATGAAAATATTTTGTCCCTGATAGGCTGCCAATGATGCTTGCCATTGCTGCAAAACTCCCGAATGACGGGTTACATCTGCAGAGTCGTATTCGAGCTCGGTATGCATAATGCCCTGAGTAAATACGTAAGTGGCGGTATCTTCAATATCTGTAGTAAGTGCACCATTGAATTCGGCAAAAACAGCCAACGTGTCCGTAAAGCTTGTTTCCAAATTATCGGTGGTCGATACAAGCACTTTATATCCATCCAAATATCTTGGCAATTGATATGGGGCCGATTTCCAATACAGATTAGCCAGATTGTCTTGAATATGAATCCTCGGTGAGATGAGCCAGTTTTCAACTACATCGCCAACGCCTTGCAGCCAGGAGTTGCTAGCAAGCACCGTATTGCTACTATCGACATCTGCAAATCCGAATGCAAGAAACCATTCGTCTGGCCGGTCGCTTCCACTTCCGTCAGCAATTCCATCCACATCAAAATTGAGCCAGTTCGGATAGAGATTCGGTGGGTCTCCATCTGGATATTGAATTAGTATATAATCAATGGTATCTGCTTCAAAGTTTTCCCAAAGCAGTGTGTCGTTCTGCGCAATGGCAGAACCGAGAATAAACTGAGTTAGTAATGCGAGTAGGTAAGTTTTTTTCATAGGAGTTTTATTTGGTTATTCAAATCTGCTCAATAAACACGATTAAACAGATAAAATCTTCAAGGCTTCATTGAGTAATGAAATCTTGAAGACATAAAATTATTGCTACTGACTAATTAAGCAATCGATTCTTCCGAAGCATATTCTTCAATGCTTGGACACGTACAAATTAGATTACGGTCACCTTGTGCATTATCAACTCTTCCAACTGAAGGCCAAATTTTTGCATCAGAAACCCATGATAACGGGAACGCAGCTTTTTCTCTAGAATATGGATGGCTCCAAGTATCGCTTACCACCATTTTGGCCGTATGCGGAGCATTATGCAAAACGTTATCCGTCAAATCTGCAACACCATTTTCAACTTCGCTAATCTCTTTTCGGATAGCAACCATGGCTGAAATAAATTTGTCCAACTCAGCCTTTGATTCACTTTCGGTTGGCTCCACCATCAGCGTTCCTGCCACTGGAAAAGAAACCGTTGGCGCGTGATATCCATAGTCCATCAAACGTTTGGCAATATCGCCTGCCTCAACGCCAGAATTCTTCTTAAAATCACGGCAATCGAGAATCATTTCGTGGGCAACTGTATTGTGCTTTCCTGAGTACAAAATATTGTAAGTCCCAGCTAATTTGGTCTTAAGATAGTTGGCATTGAGAATGGCGTACTGCGTACTTTTCTTAACGCCAGATGCTCCCAACATCTTGATGTATCCGTAAGAAATTAAAAGAATCAGCGCGCTTCCCCAAGGAGCAGCAGAAACAGCCGAAATTGGTTGACTTCCTCCCATTGGCACAACCGAATGACCAGGAAGAAATGGAGCCAAATGCTTGGCAACTCCAATCGGCCCCACGCCAGGACCTCCACCACCGTGTGGGATGGCAAATGTCTTGTGAAGATTGAGGTGACAAACATCTGCCCCAATGGAACCAGGATTGGTAAGGCCAACTTGCGCGTTCATATTGGCGCCATCCATGTAAACCTGACCTCCATTATCATGAATAATCTTAGTGACTTCTTGGATTGATTCTTCAAAAACACCATGAGTTGATGGATAAGTAACCATCAAACAAGAAAGATTGGCAGCGTTTTCCTCAGCTTTCGCTTTAAGGTCGGCAACATCAATGTTTCCACTTTCGTCACATTTCACCACAATTACCTTCATGCCGGCCATTACTGCACTTGCAGGATTGGTTCCGTGAGCTGAAGCCGGAATCAACGACACATTTCTATGTGCATCTCCCCTGCTCTTGTGGTATTGATCAATAACCATCAAACCAGCATATTCTCCTTGAGCACCTGAGTTTGGTTGAAACGAAACGGCTTCAAAACCAGTAATCTCGCAAAGTGATTTCTCCAATTCATTAAAAACGATTTGGTAGCCTTTGGTTTGATACAATGGAACAAAAGGATGGATGTTCGCAAATTCAGCCATGCTAATTGGATACAACTCACTGGCTGCATTCAATTTCATGGTGCACGACCCAAGCGAAATCATGGAATGAACCAACGAAATGTCCTTGTTTTCCAATCGCTTGATGTAGCGCATCATCTCCGTTTCTGAATGATACGAATTGAAGGTTGGATGCGTGAGAAAATCATCCGTTCGAAGGAATGAAGCTGCAATTGCGGAAGTATTTGCGCTTAATTCCTCACGTTTCACATAAACAGGATCGCATTTGGCAATGCTTGAGAAAACTTCCAAAATCTTCTGTAACTGACCAAGATTGGTTGTTTCATCCAAGGAAATTCCCAACGAGCGATTATCGATATAACGGAAGTTGATTTGTTCTGCTTCAGCAAGTTCTTTAATCTCCGTCACGTTTACACCTGATGGCGGAACCACTTGAATCGTATCGAAGTAATTATTTGACTTCACCTCGTATCCAATCGACTTCAGTTTTGAAGCCAAAACGGCTGTTTTTCGGTGAATATTTGTTGCAATATCTTTCAAGCCTTTCGGTCCGTGGTATACAGCATACATGCTAGCCATAATGGCAAGAAGTGCCTGAGCTGTACAAATGTTTGAAGTTGCTTTATCGCGTTTAATGTGCTGCTCACGAGTTTGGAGCGCCATTCTCAACGCTGGATTTCCTTGAGAATCAACAGAAACACCAATGATTCTTCCAGGAATGTTGCGTTTAAACTCCTCCTTGGTAGCGAAATAAGCTGCGTGCGGTCCGCCATATCCCAACGGAACACCGAAACGTTGTGTGGTTCCCACAACCACATCAGCTCCCCAAGAACCTGGGCTTTTCAATAGAACAAGGCTCATCAAATCGGCTGCAACAGCAACTGCAGCACCAACTCCATGCGCTTTCTCTACAAACTTGCTGAGGTCGTTCACCTCGCCATTCACAGCTGGATATTGAAGCAAAGCACCAAAGAATTCATCCGAAAGATGAACATCATTGTAATCGCCAATAATCAATTCAATTCCCAAAGGCGATGAACGTGTGTGCAACAAGTCAATCGTTTGCGGGAAACAATCCGCAGAAACAAAGAATTTGCTCACTCCTTTTTTAGTCGCTTCACGTGAACGCGAATTGTACAGCATAATCATTGCCTCAGCAGCGGCCGTTGCCTCATCCAGTAGCGAAGCATTTGCCAATTCCAATCCCGTCAAATCACAAACCATAGTCTGGAAATTGAGCAACGCTTCCAATCTTCCTTGGGCAATTTCTGCCTGATAAGGTGTATAAGCCGTGTACCAACCTGGATTTTCTAAAATATTTCGCTTAATCACATTCGGAACCACGGTATCGTAATACCCAAGTCCGATGTAGGTTTTGTATAATTTGTTCTTGGCGCCAATGGCTTTGATATGCTCAGCATATTCCACTTCGGTCATCGCTTCTGGAAGGTCCAGTTCTCGATTCATCCTGATAGATGCGGGAACAGTTTTGCTGATTAATTCCTCCAAACTGGCAACGCCAATGGTTGCAAGCATTTCCTGAAGGTCTTCTGCTCTGGTGCCGATGTGGCGGTTGACAAATGTGTCTTGATTCATGAGTGTTTTTCGTGAGGTCGCGCAAATTTACCACAGCATTTAATTCCGAACAGTCGTTTTTGTTCATTTTATGCACAGCTAACTGTATAAATTGCAACAGTCCGAAAGGCGGCACACTTGCCATTTGGATATATTTGAAATCTCGTATGAACAAGTCAATTCTTCTATTCATCATTTCCGTGTTCATCTGCTCGATGTTCAATGATTCTCAGGCGCAGGACAAGCTTCTGATGAACAATGGAAAAATCAAGCATCTGAAAGGTGAAGTGGTTGCCTACGATTACAACGACATTTTCTATCAAAACAAGGAGCAGCGTAGCAAAATGCTACTAGACAGTGCCAAGCGTGCTACTGAGCAGGTGGAAGCTCGATCAACCGAAAAGTGGCAACGAGCTCAAGAAAAGGAAGCTACAAAACTTAGTAAGAAGGAAGAAAAGCAAAAAGCAAAACTGGATGCTCTCAGAAAAGATTTTGAAGCAGATGTGAAATATAAGTTAGAAACACTTTCTCCCGCTGATTTCGAAAAATGGAAGAACAAGGAATTGATTGCCATCAAAAAAATTGAGCTTCAGCGTGAACTGGCGAGCAAACTGAATGAGCAATCTGCAGAACTTGATGCCGAGAAATTGGAAGCCTTCCACAGAAGACGATTTACCAAGAGCATTTCGCGTAATCAGGTATTTTCTATTTTGAGAACTGATGCTACTGAAGAAATTGTTTACAACGCAGACACATTAGGCTATTTTGCTGATGGCGAAGCTGAAGTAGAATATGGCGTGGAAGAAATGCGGATGTATATTAAAGGGAGACAAGATGGTCGTAAACACAGTTTCCATGATGTTTACATTGGTGCTGGAGTTGGTCTTGCCTCTGCCCTAATTTTAACTTACACATGGGATGCTTTTTACGCCCCAATTCCGCCTGCAATCTGCATAGCAGTAATGGCTGGACTCAGAAAGATTAAGCCTAGTTCTAAACTCGAACTCACTCAGAATTTTCTGACATCAGATGCCTACATGGACGGCTATCATCGATCCGCCAAAGGCCGGAAGATTTTCGCATTTGCGATGGGTGCCACAGGCGGTCTTGCCGTTGGAATTACGGTAGGCATGCTCACCAATCCGATATTGCAAAAATCAACGCAGTAGCTTTCTTCTTGCCTTTTCGGCACGACATCGCGTAACTTCACCTTCCGAATGAAAGGTGTGATTTCTTATTTCGTTTTTGGCAGTTGGTGGGTGTCGCTTTGCGCTGCAGCCATGGGACTTCTTACGTGGCTCGAACTGACAGGAACTTGGTGGAACGCTCCACTTTTCGTTTTCATTCTCGGTTCAACCTTGGTCATTTACAATCTTAATATGATTAGCGGGCTAGCAGAACTTCGAGTAAAAGGAACCGAATCCGAACGTCATCATTGGTGCATGGATAACGAACGACTGATGAAATTCACTTTGGGATTTGGACTCGTTCTAACTGCTGTTTCGGTCTGGTTTCTAAACGCTGTTGTTTGGTGGTTGATGATTCCATTGGGAATTGTGGCCTTAGCCTACACGGTTCCAGTAATTCGGAAAAACGCAAACAAGATCCGCCTGCGGGAGATTGGTCTTTGGAAAATATTCATTATTGCTGCTGTTTGGGTTGGAATGACCGTTATTCTTCCTTCGGTTCATCTTTACGGCTTTGAGCAAATTATTGAAATATTCAGTTGGGAATTGGCGCTTGAGCGAGGCGTTTTCATACTTGCCATTACCATTCCGTTTGATATTCGTGATTTGGTGAATGATGCAAAAAAAGAGATCTGCACCATTCCCTCCACCATCGGATGGAAAAAATCAATCGTACTTTCTCAACTTTTGTTGTTGTCGTTTCTCCTTCTCGTATGGCTTCGGATTGGAATCAGCCACCCCTATTTTATCGGTTATTTAGGTGGCACAATCCTAACTATGCTTTGCGTCTCGATAGCCACACCTGAACGCAGCGATTATTATTGTTCGTTTTGGGTGGAAGGAACAATGATGCTACAGTTCGTTGCTGTTCTACTTTGCTTAACAACCGCATCCTTTGGA
The DNA here is from genome assembly GCA_021741155.1 of Flavobacteriales bacterium. Lineage (GTDB taxonomy): Bacteria > Bacteroidota > Bacteroidia > UBA10329 > UBA10329 > UBA10329. The sequence continues at coordinate 12,038 of JAIOYP010000052.1, forward strand.
TAACGTCTTTTTACAAAATCTCTAAACCATGAAACCACTTTTCACCTTTTTCCTTTTCGCCTTTTTCTCAATCCAACTTTTCGCTCAGGGAATGATTAGTTCCATTTCAGTTGTTCCAGCCAATCCGACAGTTGCTGATAACATAGAAATTCATGTAGACCTTCAATTCACCAGTTCAGATTGCCAGCCAGACAATCAAGGTCATCTCGTGAATGGGACTACGATTAGCGCCAGTGCATTGCATTGCGTTGGAATGCTAACTGCCATTTGCAACACCACAGATGTGTTTGAAATTGGACAATTACCAGCTGGAAACTACACGTTCGATTTCACGCTTTCGAGCGGTTTTGGCGGTCCTGGATGTAGTCCAGGTTTTGTTCCTGACGATAATGACCAACTTCAGTTTACAGTGAGCGGAACTGTTGGAATTGATGAGATTTCGTTCGATGAAGCTATCGCTTATCCGAATCCAAGCACAGGAATGATATTCCTGAAAACACCAAGTTCAGAACTTGGTTATCTGACTACACTTTCTGGAAAAACCATTCTTGAATTGAGCCTTGGAACAAAACAAGTTGACCTTTCCGAACTTTCTTCAGGCGTTTACATTCTTACCGTTGGCAACGCTCGCACTCGGATTTTAAAGAATTGAGCTAAAACTCAATCATCATCAGCCACGCCATAAACCATTTTAAAGGTAACGGGATAATGGTCTGAAAATACCGACCCGAACGAATTAACCCACGAACTGCTCGCAGCCGCATTTGGATTCTCGGCTGCCCATTGTGGGAAATACTGATTAAATAGGTCAACCACTTGCATGTCGTAAACGAGGTCAAGGTCTCTTGATGTGTAGTTAGAAAAATACATCACGTGATCAAACGGCTTTTGATTGTCTGGATTTTTGGCCGAGGCCACATTGGTTGCGCGACATTCGTCATTCAAGGATTGCCATTGCACGGGAAGAACGGAAGCAAACTCACTGCAACTCTGTATGTTCATGTCGCCCACAATCAGGAAATCCTTTTCGTTGACCCATTGAGATTTAGCATAATCAGTTATAGCAATCAGTTCTTTACCTCGTTGCGGTTCTGCTTTTTCATCCGAAGCCAAATGCACATTAATCACACTAAAATCGAGCGTATTATCAATAGTACTGAACTGAAAACGATATGGAACACGGTCGAACGTACTGTTTGAAACCAGTGGCGAAGAAATGAATTCGCATCGGTTGGAATCTATGCGTAAAACACCATCTCGATAGAAAACCACAAACCATTCAGATTGTGCAGAACCCGTATGGTTCTTGTTCTTACCAGTGTCCTCATTTGAAAGAAAGGAGCGGAAACCATTATCGCTCATCAAATCAAAGAAAGCTGTAGACTCGACATCTCCCTCATAGGTTTCACCTCCCGGATAAACTCCATCATAGGGTGGAGCAACCAGTTCCTGCACAATCACAAGATCATATGGCACCAGCAAATCAACCAACTTGTGGTTTTCCTTGCTTTTTGATGAGCCGAGCCACTTAATGTTGAATGAGCATACGTTCAATTGTCCGGGTTTTAAGGATGCAGTCTCCATCAAATTCCACCACTCAGGATTCTCATGCGATAATCTCACCAAGGTTCGATACACATAACCGCGTTCGCCCGTGGGAGCGGCAACATGGTAAAAACCCAAAGAATCCTTTTCGCTCAGCAATTTGAGGGTTTTTCCCGGCTCCATCTTTACCAACGAAGGGCTGTCTGTATCTGGTCTCTGCCGAACATGCGCATTGCGCAACACACTTGCTGTTTGTGCGTAGCCGTTACCTAAAAACAGGAAAAAAATCAGTACCAGCAATTTCATTTTTCCCATCAGATTAACTCTTTGAATCTTGGCTTTTCTTGAAGATTTCTATCTCTGTTTTTGCAGTGCTTTTTACATCTAACCAATCTTTAAAAAGCTTTATAGCGGCCTTACTTCCACCAGCAATAATGGCAGCGCTCAATATCATTCCTGGCCAAGTTTCGGTGACATGAATAGGCATAATGATTGTCATGGCATCAAATTTCCAGTAATAACAAACAAACAACGATACTGCAAAAGCAATCATTTCCTTAAGCCCTGCAGGTGCTTTTCTTTCTAAGCCGATTATCTTTCCTGATGCAGCTTTGGCCGGAGTTCCATCTGACGATTCGATACGCTCCGACTTTTTTGGCTTTCTCGTTACCCGATATTCCACCTTTTCTAGATAGAACCGCGACTCAAAGATGAGCGCTAGCACACGTTCTACCATAAGAGCTATAACCGTAATTGCCAAGAAAACTTCGGCAACTCTCGGAAAATCCATCACAAAATAATTGGGATCCATTCAATTGAATATTGGTTTCTCCAAAGTTGGGCAACCAAACGCAGCTTGGCAATAGCCTTTTTCAGTCAATTTGAGGGTGTTTCTAAGACTTCTGCGTGTTTCGCACCGCGTATTTCAGCAGAAATTGCTCCGCATCGACCACTTCCAATTGAGAAAAATGGAAATCATTCTTGTCGTAGGTCACAATGCTTTTGCAATTGGCATGGAGCGCAGAATAATACTGCAATCCATCTTCCATATCATCAATCTTCTTATTGAGGGCCGCCTCTTTCGTCATGGCTTCATCAATGATGGTGATTCGCAATTTGTCGAGCAGAATGGCAATCTTCTTCTTGGCCAATTTCTGTCCGTTTTTCTTTTCTGTAAAATAAGCAGCAATAGCAACACAAATGGGCGATGTGAACACCTCAAAACGAGGGTCATCACATAAACTCAGAATGCGTGAACAGGCTGTAAAACGGGGGTATTCGTTGCAAAGTACCGTTACAAGAATATTGGCATCAAGAAAAACGCGCACCCTACTTTCTTGAACGATATTCTGACTTGCGCTCTTTACTGGTTCGGGGCTTACGAACGTATTCGACCTCGCCCTCGCTTACCATATTTACCCAATCAGAAACTGGAAGCTCATCTAAAGAATAGGAATTGGCGGAAGTGGCCTTGCTAAGTAGGAACTCGGTAAGGCGCGACAAACTGATATTGTTTGCAGCCGCAAACTCCTTTGCTTTTACAATTATCTGTTCATCAAAACTGAGTGTGATCTTAGCATCCATGGCGTTTTCTTTCAATTATACGACAAAGATAATTATTTCTTACGTAATGAAAGCTAGTCTTCTCACTTCAAGGCCACGTCCAAGGCTTTCTTAATGATATTGGCCGCTTCTGCAATTTCCTCATCTGTGTGCGCGGCACTCACAAAACCAACTTCGTAACCCGATGGACCGATGTAAAAACCATTGTCCAAAAGTGCATGGTAGAATTTGCGATAGATATTCATGCTTTCTGGGTCAATTTCGGCAGAACTACGAATACTTGGGCGGTCTGTAAACGCAATCCAATAAATAGAACCGACAGAAAACATCTTCACTTTATACTCTTTAAGCTCAATGTGTTCCAGTACAGAAGCCACCAAATTCTTCGTTTTTCGTTCCAACTCAACATAAAAACTTGGATTGAGAAGCTGTTCAACTGCTGCTTTCCCTGCTGCCATTGCCACGGGATTTCCTGAAAGCGTTCCTGCCTGATACACGGGGCCAAGTGGCGCTATGGAATTCATAATCTCTTCGCTGGAGGCAAACGCTCCAACTGGCATTCCGCCACCAATAATTTTTCCTAAAGTGATGATGTCTGGTTTGATGTCGTAAAGTCCAGTTGCACCTTCAAATCCCACACGGAAACCGCTAATTACTTCATCAAAAATGAGCAATGTGTTTTCGTCAGAACAGATTTCGCGCAACGCACGGAGGAATTTTCCATCCTGCAAAAGCAATCCGTTGTTTGCAGGAATTGGCTCAATAATAATGGCAGCAATCTCGTCTTTGAACTTCACAAAAGCGTCTTTCACTGCTTCAATATCATTCAAAGCAATGACGATGGTTTCGTCTACAAAACTCTTTGGTACGCCAGCAGAACTTGAATTGCCGAACGTAACCAATCCAGAACCTGCTTTCACCAAAAGTGAATCTACGTGCCCATGGTAGCAACCTTCAAACTTGATAATCTTGTTTCTGCCTGTGTAACCGCGTGCCAATCGAATGGCACTCATCACGGCTTCCGTACCCGAACTCACAAATCGTATACGTTCAACGTAACTGTGATTGCTCAAAATCAAATCAGCCAACTCATTTTCTTGAATTGTTGGTGCTCCAAATGAGGTTCCTTCTTTTACAGCCGCTATGATGGCGTTCTCCACTTTTTCATTGGCATGACCAAGAATAAGCGGCCCCCACGATGCGCAGAAATCGATGTATTCGTTTCCATCAGCATCCCAAACTCGGCTTCCCTTTCCTTTAGTAATGAAACGTGGCGTTCCGCCAACACTACCAAACGCCCGAACTGGACTGTTTACTCCTCCTGGAAAGAGATTTTTGGCTTTGTCAAACAGTTGTTCTGATTTATTTGTGCTCATGATGTTCGTTGAGCGCGCAAATATAATTGGTGCGTGTCCTGATTTAGCATCTTACAGAATTGCCTATAAACGACTGGCATTTGCGCAGCAAACTGATCGGGAGTTTCGAAATAACTTTCGATGCACACGGCAAAAAACTCCATGTAATTCTCTTCAGCGTAAGCGCGCAAATAGCCATGTTCGACTACCAGTTTTCGAACTTCTGGCTTAAAGATCACGGTCTTTAGTTCAAGGAAATGTTCCGTTAGCACTTCATCAGGAATATTTCCATTCTTCAGTTCGAGTACAAATGCATGTGAAAACTCGTGCAGACCGAGATTCAGATTATCCTCTTCGTTCTCAATACCTTGCAAGAAATCTTTCCAGGAGAACACCACCGCTCCAACCGGATGCGTTTCTCCTTTGTGCATATTTCCTGTGTTTTTAGAATAATACACCTCAGGATAAATGAAGATATTATTGAACGTGTCGAATACAAAATGATCAAGACCGAACGTGATTTTTACTGCTGTTGCTGATAGCAACACTTTCATTTCTTCAGTCACAATCAGTCCGCCTCGTCCGTGAAATTTTCGTCCTTTAACAAACACTCTTATCCTGCGTCTAAACAATTTCTGACTTTGAGCAGGTAATGCCCTATAGAACTTGAAATGGGAATGCAATAGTTGATGGTAATTGGATTGAAGATCTCTTCCGATGAAAAGATTCCGACTTAGCCAAGTTCGAGAATACAATCTTCTAATAGCACTTCCCACTCCCGTAACTAAGAGTTCTCCTGTGAGTTCAATAAGAAGCCCAAACATTGCCATCAGCAACGAATATGCGCAAAAATTACTACCTATGGTGAAGGATTAAGATTTACCGACATTTGCCACATGCAGTTCGAGAATTCAAAAGTATTTGCGCAGAAGATGGATGCCAGTGACCCGCTTAAGGATCACAGAAACCGTTTTCATCATCCAAAACTGAACGGGAAACCAGCCACTTATTTCTGCGGAAACTCGTTGGGATTGGAACCGAAAACCGCCAAGGAATTTGTCAATCAGGAGTTGGACGATTGGGCAGAATTTGCGGTGGAAGGACACTTTCACGCCAAAACGCCTTGGTTCAGTTATCAGGATATTTTCCCTGAGCAACTGAGCAAAATTGTTGGCGCACTTCCGAAAGAAGTGACCGTGATGAACGGTCTGACCGTAAACCTTCATTTGTTGATGGTTTCGTTCTATCAGCCACGCGGAAAACGCTACAAGATTATTTGCGAGGCCAAGGCATTTCCGAGCGATCAATATGCCTTGGAAAGTCAGGTAAAACACCACGGTTACGAACCTGAAGACGCCATTATTGAGATTGCTCCGCGACAAGGCGAAGACCTCATTAGAGAAGTCGACATTCTGAAAGCGATTGCCGAAACGGGAGATGAATTGGCGCTGGTCATGTTTGGTGGCGTGAATTACTACACCGGACAGGTTTTCGACATGAAAACAATAACCGAAGTGGGGCACAACGTAGGCGCTAAGGTTGGTTTTGACTTAGCGCACGGAGCTGGAAACATCGAACTCAAACTCCACGAGTGGAACGTTGATTTTGCCTGTTGGTGCAGCTACAAATACTTGAATTCTGGCCCAGGAAATGTGTCGGGAATGTTCGTGCATGAGCGGCATTGCAACAACCCAGAACTCAACCGCTTTGCTGGTTGGTGGGGAAACGACCCCGACCAGCGTTTCAAAATGAACCCTGGATTTGTACCTGCGGAAGGTGCGAGAGGTTGGCAGTTGAGCAACGTTCCAGTATTTGGAATGGCGGTGCATAAATCTGCCCTTGATATTCATGCAGAAGTTGGCATGGAAAAACTTCGTGAGAAAAGCCTCAAACTGACGGGTTATTTAGAGTTCCTGTTGGATGATTTGAACTCGAAAGACGTTCGCATTATCACACCAAGAGAATCCGAAAAGCGTGGCTGTCAAATTTCAATTTATGTAGATAATGAAGCCAAGAAACTGCATCAAGCTTTACTAAATGAAGGCGTAATTACCGATTACCGCGAACCGAATGTGATCCGATTGGCTCCAGTACCGCTCTACAATTCGTTTGAGGATGTTTGGACGTTTGTTGCTATTCTGAGCAAACATTTGGGTTAACCGCAAAGACACGGAGAAAAAGCGCAAAGTGCGCAGGGATTCTACTGTAAATGATTCAGAAATCGGATTTTTTAGGCAGCGTCCTTCTTATCAAAAGAGGACACATACTTTTTAAGCAATGTTGCCTGAGTAGCCGAAACAGCTTTCGGGACAATCGCTTTTTTAAACTCTTCCAATCCCATCTCTTCGATAAGGACAGCAAAAGATGAATTCAAGAATGATGTGGAAGTGACAGTGCTGTCCTTGAATGAAAGTACAATTCGGTCAGAGTTCACTAACCACTTTCGTAATTCTCCATAAAGAATTTCACCAGATGCGTTGGTGAAAGTGTCAGGCACAATATCTTTTAGAATAAGTTCCATTTGTCAAAGGTAAGAACAGTTACCAATCCATTTCATTATCCTCTTCCACGTCAATCTCTGGAAGATTAGACACACGAACAATGAGATTAACTATAGTTCCCATGAAGCCTGAAATCGGATTTTTCTCGTAGTTGATTTCGTCTGGATCAGCTCGCATCGATACATCATTGGTCAATATTTGCCAAGAAGAATGATTTGCTTGAATGAAGGAGTTTAGAACGTCAAGTCCTTTACCCAAATTATGCGGCAAGGAACGAGTTGTACTGTTTTCTTTTACCGCCCATTTAAGACATTCAACAGTTGACAACGGCATTAGACCTTCAGTACTCCTAAAACTATTAACGGAACTTGCAATTCCAATTCCCAAATCGGAAACGACTATAAAGATGGAATTTGAATTCGCATAATACTCACAGAAAACATAGGCATCAATAGGTGAATTTGAATGGTCATAAACATTATTGATAAGCTCTGACAAACACACCTGTAACATCTGTAAGTCCTTATTCGGACAAAGTGATTTCAGATATTGTCCTGTCGCAATGATATAAGAGGTCATCGTTTCTCTATTGACCCGTTTGATGGGCATTGCGGAACGGCTTGAAATATCCTCAAGAGTAGATGGAAAATGAATGTTCGCATTGCAAAAATCAAGCAATCCTATGCTTTCGATATACTCACGGTTAGAAGTATTAACCGCCAACGTCAGATCACCGCCTTTTGCCTGAAGCCATATCGCGAACTGCGCGATAATTAGCACGTCTATTGGGTGAAGTTCTTCAAGACCAAGGGTCATTCTGACAAAAACCCTATTCCTTCCAGACGAGATAACCCCATAAGCCTTTGAAAAATCTGTCCAATCCTTGATTAACAATTCCTCTTTGTTTTTCTTCTCCATATTTGCCATCGACTTTTACATCGAAAAAGTACCAATAGAATTTGACACTAGAATTCTCATATCAAACTATTCTTTTAGAAGCTGGCTGCGATGAAGCAGGCCGCGGTTGTTTGGCTGGGCCAGTTGTTGCAGCTGCTGTTATCCTCGACCCAAACAATCCGATTGAAGGATTGGACGACAGCAAGAAGATCAACGAAAAAACCCGTGAATTGCTCCGCCCCGAAATTGAAGCCAAAGCCTTGGCGTGGGCGGTTGGAATCGTCTCCAATGTGGAGATTGACGAAATCAACATTCTGAAAGGAAGTTTTGTGGCTATGCACCGTGCGTTAGACCAGCTCAAAACCAAACCGCAACTCATTATTGTAGATGGCAACCGCTTTATACCTTATAAGACGGTGCCACACGAAACAATCGTGAAAGGCGATGGCAAATACCAGAACATTGCCGCTGCATCCATCTTGGCAAAAACGCATCGAGATGAAATCATGCGCCAATTGCATCTTCAATACCCGCATTTTGGTTGGGACAGGAACAAAGGTTATCCCACCAAAGCGCATCGCTTGGGAATAGAAAGACATGGCGCCACAGAATGGCACCGCATGACTTTCCAACTTCTTCCACTCGAAACACCTATTAAAGACATATAGCAAATGCTGAAGAAAGTCGTGCTCATTTTGGGATTGCTTGTAGCGATTCTTGTTGCTTCCCTAGCCGTGTACATCTACACATCTTCGGTTCAATTTACAGCGGAAGAGGAGGCTCGGATTGAAGCCGCCATTCAATTGCCATTGCAAGAACAAGTTGGCGAAGTTGGTTATGCCATGAATGACGACACCCGCATTTGGTATGATGTGCAAACTCCCAAAGATTCGATTCGCGGAACGGTCGTTCTCATCATGGGGCTTTCTGCCGATGCCTTGGCGTGGCCATCATTCTTCAATAATGCTCTCCTCTCCTATGGTTATCAAGTTGTTCGCCTTGACAATAGAGGCGTTGGAATGTCAGATTGGGACGACTTTGACTCTGAAAATCCGTATTCGCTTTCCGATATGTCCAATGATGTGCTGGCGGTAATGGACACGTTGAAACTCGAAAAAGCGCACATCTGTGGCGTTTCGTTGGGCGGAATGATTGGCCAAACGCTCTGCATCGAGCATCCAGAACGTGCCATCAGTCTCATTTCCATGATGTCTACTCCGTGGATTATGGACCCCGATATTCCTGAACTGAACATAGACTGCTTCAAACAAATCGGAATAAACACCATCCGATATGGGCTTAGTAGCAATGAAGTAAACGCTGTAAAAATGGCATTGGCCATACGAACACTTCTTAACGGAAGTCAGAAATACGAACTCAATGTCGAACGCATCACGCAACTCACCTTATACAATCTCCGAAACAGGAACGGACAAAATCGGAAATCGGGTTTACAGCAAACGGCTGCGGTAGAAAAATCTGGGTCGAGGATTGACGCCTTGAAAATGCTGCAAACGCCAACGTTGGTCATTCATGGCAAAACCGACCCGCTGATTCCGTTTGAGCATGGCGTAAAAACGGCTGCACTCATTCCTAATTCAAAAACGCTTTGGATTGAGGGCCTCGGACACATCATTCCCGAAATGTATTCCGATACCATTGTTTCTAAAATGGTTGAGTTGATGAACGCAGCCTCTCAAACCGAAAAACCAATAGAAGTAGAATGAAAACAGCAGTCATAAGTTTATTCGCAACGTTCTATTTTCTTCATGCGGCACATGCGCAGGATAATGCCTTTCAACTGTTTGATTCAAACGGAAAAAAGGTGAAGTACGCCAAGATGATTAAGCAGCTTGACGATGCGCAAATCATCCTTTTTGGAGAGTTTCATGATAATCCGCTATCTCATTGGTTGCAGTTGGAGGTGACTTCTACCCTGCTTAAATCGAACGAATTGGTGCTGGGTGCTGAGATGATTGAGGCCGATAATCAAACTGAGTTGAACCAGTATCTCGCTGGAGAAATTGATGCAGATGCTTTGGACACGCTTGCGCGATTGTGGCCCAATCACAAAACAGATTACAAGCCGCTCGTGGATTTGGCAAAAGAGAACAAGCTTAAATTTATTGCCGCCAACGTTCCGCGCAGGTTTGCCAGATTGGTGTATAACGGTGGTTTTGAAGCACTCGACACCTTATCAGCAGAAGAAAAATTGTGGATGGCTCCGCTGCCGATTGCATACGACCCAGAGCTACCTGGTTATGTAGAAATGTTGGCGATGATGGGCGGACACGGAGGCGAAAATCTACCAAAAGCGCAAGCCATTAAAGATGCCACCATGGCGCATTTTATTCTCGCCAACTACAGCCCAGCGCAGACGTTTATTCATTACAACGGAGCCTATCATTCCAATAATTATGAAGGCATTCTTTGGTATTTGAAACTGGCACAGCCTGACTACCGCTACGTCACCATTTCAACCGTTTCTCAAGCGGATGTTTCTAAACTGGATGCTGAAAACAAAGGAATTGCCGACTTTATTATTTGTGTGGATGAGAATATGACGTCAACGCACTAGGGTTTTTATGACCTCGCTATCAATAAGATGGCGTTCACTGGTGATTTTAGCGAATTCACTATTAAAATGAACACAATCACTGTCTACTCCTGAAATAGCCTGACACATTTTGAGGATAAAAACTCAAGAGAATGGAAAGGAAAAAAGAATTCAGTACTACAGAAAAGCGCTGGATAATCAGAGAGCTAGAGGCTGGTCGGATGACCATGTCGGAGTC
>JAIOYP010000053.1 GCA_021741155.1 Flavobacteriales bacterium
AGGATGATGAACAAGTGGAAAGTTGCTCTTGGCTTGCTTTTTCAGCGGCTGCTCTTATACGTAATCGGCTACAGAACCTCCAGAATCACCGTTCTCTTTAGTCAAGGAAATATGTATGGGCTTTTTAAGGCTTGACTAACTACGCTGAACTTCGTTTCTCGTTACTCTGATTGACAAGAGGATATCTCTTGCCTCTTGCCCTTCCTCAATAAGTACAGAACGCCTTAATCTTCAAACTGGCATCCTTGTATCCTAATCGTTCTGCTTCCTGTAGGTCATCGCAACCCTGTTGGTAATGGTTGCTCATCAGATTCACCACACCTCTATTGTAGAAAGCCTCGGCATATTCAATATCCAAATCAATGGCTTCGGTGTAGCTCTCTAGGGCTTTCGGATAATCACTATTCAAGGTATAAACGTTTCCTCTCAAATTCCAAGCACGGGCACTTTCGGGATCTGTAAATAGATAATCATCAACCCCTTTAATATCCTCCGTGTATTGTCCCAATAACTTGAGCGCGTAAGCACGGTTATAGAATGCAGCTGTAAAATTGTCATTCATTAAAAGTGCCTTGTCGTAATCAGCCAATGCATTATCAATCTTACCTTCCTGATTCCCTGTCAGGGCACGAGTAAAATAGAACTGGGCAAGGTTGTGCCTTAGATCAATGGCATTGTCAAAATCATTCATGGCCGCATCATTGTTTCCCATAAAATGGAATACCACGCCTCGGTTATAATAAGCAAGAGCAAACGTTGGGTCAATATCTATAGCCTTGGTAAAATGCTCCAACGCCATGGTATATTCACCTTCTTTTAAGCTCAGGAGACCCAACAAATCATACGCCATAGCCGAACTATCCTTCATGGCAAGCAAGGCGTTGATGGTTTCTTTACACCCAGCGGTCGAATCCATCATCATTTGCACCAAGGCTTTGCGTTCCAATCCATCCGTTACATTGTACTCAGCAGCAATAAGAGAGTCAATCTCAACTATGGCCTGTTGGTAAGCCTTGATGGCAATCAATCCATCTACCTTTAAGTCACGAGTTTCGTCATTCTCTGGATTCAGTCTGATTGATTCGTCAATGTCTTTCAACGCTCCTTCGTAGTCCATCGCCAGCATTTTCAGCTTGGCACTTCCATCATAAATATATTCGGACGAAGGATTTAAGGCCATTGCCTTATCATATAACTTTTGGGCTTCATGTGTTTTTCCAATCTTGGCCAAAATGGTTGCCTTTTTCATGTACGCAGTGGCAAAACTGGGATCCAAAGCAATGGCATTATCGTAGGCGTATAACGCATCCGACCAACTGGCAACTTGCATGAGGTTATCTCCTTTGGTAATCATCTCCATTGATTGCTTTCTGGCTGTAGATTGACCGTAACTGCTAAAAACAGGCACAATCAATAATAATAAAATCAGTGTTTTTACGTGTAGCGAACTCATTAATGGTAGAAGTTTAAGCGTTCAATTAGAAGGCAGCAAGGTAATGTCGGAATTATAAATTGCCTTACGCTCACAGAGAGAAAAGATTACATCCGTTGTCTGCGGATTACAGTTCGTAAGCCCAGCTGATGCGGTTGCTAAAAACAAACTGACAATCCTCAGTTTAAGACGAAATGAAAGTCACACGCGCTCCTTGATGATTGGTGTTCATTTGTGCCAAACCATCTAAGGAATATGAAACGATTAGTAATTCTAGGAGCAGGAACTGCAGGAACAATGATGGCCAATCTTATGGTCAAAAAACTTCCGAAACACGAATGGGAACTCGTTATAGTTGACCAGAATCGAACCCATTATTACCAACCAGGTTTCCTCTTCTTGCCTTTTGATATTTATCAGCCTGAAGATGTTATAAAACCCATCAATGACTTCCTACCGAAAAGAGTGAAGCGAATTGTTGCAGGCATCGATCGTGTGGAACCAAAGAGCAACCAAGTGCTGCTCGAAAATGGAGAATTGATCACCTACGATCTTCTCGTTATTGCCACCGGTTGCAACATAGCTCCAGAGGAAGTAAACGGCATGATGAGCGACAAGTGGTACAAGGAGGTATTTGATTTCTACACCTACGATGGTGCATGTGCGCTCCGCAAGAAATTACAAACGTGGGAAGGCGGTAAACTCGTTATACACATTACGGAAATGCCTATTAAATGTCCAGTAGCTCCGTTAGAATTCGCGTTTCTGGCCGATGCTTTCTTTACCGAAAAAGGCATGCGCGATAAAGTAGACATCACATTTGTTACGCCTTTGAGCGGAGCATTTACCAAGCCTGTTGCATCCAAGCAACTCACCTATTTATTGAAGGAGAAAAACATCAAAATAGTAGCCGATTTCGCCATTGAACGCGTGGATAGTGATAACCGCAAGATTCATGATTACGGTGGTCAAGAAGTAGACTACGACCTCTTGGTTACCGTGCCTACAAACATGGGTGACCCTATGGTGGCTCGGTCTGGCTTTGGCAATGATTTGAATTATGTGCCTACCGACAAATGCACACTGCAGAGCAAGGTGGCAGACAACATTTTTGTAATTGGAGATGCCACTGATTTACCAGCGTCCAAAGCAGGTGCGGTAGCACACTTTGAGGCAGAAGTGATGGTAGAGAACATGATGCATTTTATTGAGGGAAAACCCATGCGCTTCGAATTTGATGGGCATTCCAATTGCTTCATAGAAACAGGCCACGGAAAGGCACTGCTCATTGATTTCAACTACACACACGAACCCGTGGAAGGCTCCTTCCCGCTTGGCGGATTTGGCCCTCTCAAATTGCTCAAAGAAACACGAATGAACCACATGGGTAAGCTTGCCTTTAGGTGGGTGTATTGGAACATGCTTTTAAAAGGCGTTCCAATTCCATTTGTACCAGCAACCATGAGCCATGCTGGAAAAGATTTTTCAGCCATTGAATGCGATTAATAAACCATCAAACAAATTAAGATGACAACTACACTAGCAGGAAAAGAAGTAAACGTTAATGCCGAAGGCTACATGACCGACCTAAACCAATGGACCAAGGAAATTGCCTTGGAAATTGCACAGCAAGAAGAAGTAACCTTGAACGAAAAAAGCTGGCAGGTAATTACTTGGATTCAGGAACAATTTAAAAATGAGGATGCGCTTACTATTCGGAAAGTTGGCAAGAGTGGCGTAACAGACATCAAGGAATTCTACGAGCTATTTCCGAACGGACCGCTTAAAAAAGCATCAAAGATTGCTGGTATTCCTAAGCCAGTAAGCTGTATTTAAAAAATCGAAATCATGAACGAAACGAAACCCGCTCCAGTAAAAAAGGTACTCCTTATTCTTTCTAAAGCAACAATTGAGAATGTATATGCTTGTTTTATTCTCGCCAATGGCGCACGAATGGAAGGCATTGAATCCGAAATATTCTTCACTTTCTTTGGCTTAGAAGCCATCAACAAGAAGAAACTCAACGATTTGCGTGTTGCCACGGTAGGAAATCCTGCCATGCACATTCCAACCATGTTGGGCGGATTGCCAGGTATGGAAGCATTTGCTACCTCTATGATGAAGAAGGAAATGGTCAAGTTGGATATTCCTCCTGTGGATGAGTTTTTAGAAATACTAACCGCTTCTGGTTGCAAAATGTGGGCCTGCAAATTGGCTATGGATATGTTTCATCTTGAAAAGAAAGACCTCTATAACGACATTGACGGTGTGCTAACCGTTGGTGGATTCTATGAGCGCGCAGCTGGCGAAGGATCGCAGCTGATGTTCATATAATCCTTTCTCCATACGTTTTCTTGTATTGGTTAGAAATGTCGTGTCGATTTACAGACATTTGTAGGATAGTCGAATTCGATTTAACGAATAAGCCTATCTTTCAAACCGTTTTTAAAATCAACCTCTCCAACCATCGAACTCTGGGATTCATACGCCTATCTGCTACCTTATGTAGCCATACCCATAACTAGTGGCATTGTAGGTTGGGGCACCAACTGGCTGGCCATTCACATGACATTCTATCCCGTAGAATTTGTGGGTATCAAACCTTACTTGGGTTGGCAAGGAATTGTGCCTTCCAAAGCTGCTAAAATGGCCGAGAAGTCGGTCGATTTGATGACTTCCAAGCTCATTGACGTGCAGGCTCTCTTTGAAAAAATAGAACCCAAACGCATAGCCAAAGACCTTCAACCCGTGCTGGATAAATTGGCGCGACAGATGATTGATGAGGTCATGAACCAGGAGGCAAGATTGATGTGGCTTGCTACGCCCTACTTGGTTAAAGAAACCATTTACAGACAAGCAGTGAGTCAAATGCCCGAAGTGGCGGAAGAAATGATGCTCGATATTCGAGACAACATCGAAGAGTTTCTCGATTTAAAAGGATTGGTGGTAGAACACCTAACGGCAGACAAAACCCTCACCAACGAAATCTTCCTCAAGTGTGGCGAAGAGGAATTCAAGTTCATTAAAATATCTGGATTGTACTTCGGATTCCTCTTCGGAATCATTCAAGCCATTGTATGGTATTTCAACGATTCGTGGTGGCTATTGCCGCTAGGCGGACTGATTGTAGGATGGGCAACCAATTGGTTGGCATTGAAGATGATTTTCAATCCGAAGAAGGAGATAAACATCTTCGGTATTAAAATGCATGGACTGTTTATCAAACGCCAGCCCGAAGTAGCAGCAGAATACTCCAAGATTGTATCGGCTAAAATCCTCACGGTAGAACGGATGTTTGACCGCATTTTTAGAGGAAAAGCTTCAGATAAAATGGTCACAATCCTGCATGGTCATATCAAACGAGCCATCGACAATCAGGTTGGATTGTCTAAAAATATCTACCAACTTTTTGCCGGCACCAAAAAGTACGATCAGCTAAAGAACATGGCAGCCGTAAGGTTTGTAGAGAGCCTGCCTCATTCTATCCATCGCACGTTCGATTACGCAGAAAATGCCCTTGACTTAGAAACCACCATGCGCGAGAAAATGTCAGAGCTTTCACCAGATGAGTTTGAAGCTGTTTTGCGCCCTGCGTTTCAAGAAGATGAATGGATTCTGATTTTGGTGGGTGCTGTGCTTGGTGGATTGGCTGGTTTGGGGCAGTTGGCATTTTTGTTTTCATGATGAGTGCTTTTAACTATTCACTTCAAATTTGAACAACTGGTTGCTTTTCGCCTTTTATGAGAATAAAATAATTCCTTCGTTGAATTAGCGTTTAAACGTAGCACCGAACTTTCTGAAATTGAAAACACTACTCACATTCATAGCAATCGTAATTAGTCAGCATGCATATGCACAGCTTGCTGATGGAAGTGTTGCGCCAGATTTCACAATCACAGACTTAAACGGCACCAGCCATAACCTATATTCGTATTTAGATTCTGACAAAACCGTTTTCTTAGAAATTTTTGCAGCACATTGCCCAACATGTTGGAATTATCATCTGACCCATAGATTGAAAAACATGTACAATATGTATGGTCCAAATGGAACAGATGAAATTATGGTTCTTGCTTTGGAGTATGATGAAAATAATGATGGAGACGCATTTATTGGGATTGGGGATCCTTGGCAAACACAAGGAAACTGGTTAGAAGGAACGCCCTTCCCTCTTTTTAATGTCGAATATCCAGACCGAGGTGTATTTACCGATTACAATGTGACGTTCTACCCTGTTGTGTATAAAATTTGCCTGGATAAAACCATTGAGCGCGTATCAACCTCCGAAACGGAATCTCAACTCTATCAGAAGGTTCAAACGTGTCAGAATTCGTTATCAATAGATGAAAAATCGACTGTTGGGAATGTTTATGTAGATCAACATTCGAAATGCTTAATTGTAGACCTGCTTCAAAACGTGACCTCACTAAAGGTCATGGATGTTCGAGGTCAATTGGTTAAAGCGATAAATTCTATTCAGCATTCATCAATCAGTTTAAGTGATTTAAAAACAGGTATTTACATAATTGAATTACAAACAGAAAGCGGACCTGTTATGAAGAAACTGTATTTGAATTAATACCGAAGCAGTTGCTGCGTTCTTTTACCTCTCACAAAGATGCAAAGGACGGATGCTTGGTATCGAAGGCAGATACAGCGGATAATCGCTGATTGTCATAAATCGTTTTAAATAGTTATTACTTAGTTACAAAATCATGAACAAACGAATTAGTGCTTTTACAGATGATGCCCTCGGAAATTTAGACGCTACAGGTGTAGCTGAGGCCATTGCTAAGAAACATGTCAGTGTTCAGGAAATAACAGAAGCCGCCATTGCGCGTGCCGAAAAGGTAAACCCCAGCTTAGATGCCATTAAGGTGAAGGCGTATGACGATGCCCGGCAATACGGCAAGCTAAAAACGGGCGGTGCTTTTTATGGTGTACCCACGTTTATTAAAGACACCGACAACATCAAAGGTCATCCTACTCAAATGGGAACGGGCGCGTTCACTTCTAAAAAAGCGAAGAGCAACAGTAAGTTCGTGAATCAATTTCAGAGCACTGGGGTCAATTACTTGGGAAAGACCACCCTTCCAGAATTTGGATTGCTGTGTAGCACAGAAAACCCAAAATGGAATGTCACTCGAAATCCTTGGAACACAGATTACACCGCAGGTGGCTCATCGTCTGGTTCGGCAGCTTTGGTGGCATGTGGAGCCGTTCCTATTGCTTCTGGCAATGATGGCGCTGGTTCTATTCGAATTCCGGCTGCTATTAACGGTTTAATTGGGCTAAAGCCAACCAGAAATCGTGTGTATGGTTTGGATGGGGCCGAATTGATGCCCATCGGAATTGTTCATCAGGGAGTTTTAACCCGCTCGGTAAGAGATACTGCTTTGTTTGTTTCAGAAGCGGAAAAGTTCAATCACAATTCGCGACTTCCCAAAGTGGGGCATGTAACCCAAGCATCCAAAAAGCGATTGAAGATTGCGTTTATCGAAAATCGTCCGGAAGGAAAAATGGGACGCCAAGGTGCCGAAACCTACCAACTACAGCTGGAGACAGCCAAGTTGCTAGAAAGTCTTGGTCATACTGTGGTACAGATTCCACTACCGATTGATGCCGATTCAATGATTGACGACTTCTTGAATTACTATGGCTTTTTGGCTTACATGTCGAGCCATTGGGGTCGGTTTGTGTTTCAGGCCAAGGTGGATAAATCGCAGCTTGAACCGTTTACTCTTGGACTGAGCCAACGATTTAAGTCCAGCGCATTCAAGCTTCCTAAAAACATACGAACCTTGCGTAAGATGGGAAATGATTGTACCGCTATGTTCAATCAATACGACATGGTTATGATGCCCGTTTTGGCACACAGAACACCTAAAGTTGGGCACTTTTCTCCAGAGCTTACCTTTGAAAATGTGTGCAGAAATGCAGTTGAATTTGCCACCTATACTGGATTGTATAATGTAACAGGCGAACCAGCCATTTCACTTCCGATGGGTCTCGATTCTAACGGAATGCCTTTGGGTGTGCAGTTTGCAGCTCCTTATGGCGAAGACAAACGGCTACTTGAGTTGGCTTATGAGATTGAAGAAGCTAAAGGCTGGGCAGGGATTGGTGATTAGTTGATTAGAACGCGGATTTAACTAATTAGACGTATTATAAGCAGAATAACCCCTAGAAGGAAGAGACTGCCAAATATCCGTTTGTTGTATCGGGCTAACCACTCTGGTAAATAGATGTCGAAGTTGGCTTTGCTTGAGTCAGAGTATTTCCTTGCCACCTTTGTAAGCGGACAACTGCCTTTAAAAAACAGGAGTACGACTCCCTCAAATACAATGGCAATAACGGCCAACCATGAATAAACGTTAACGTTGTCAGTGATACCGCCCCAAAGAATGAAACCGATGAAGATGACGAAAACAACCCATATTAGGCTGTGAAAGCTTTTGATGAGAATGAGCATTCCAATAAAGAAACGGATTAAGCAAAAATCAAAATTTCCGAGAATCGATTCCTGACCGTTATCCATACAAAAGCTTGATTTTGGTCAGTATGCTCTTGTGCAGATTGACGAAGTGCGATTTACGCTTGTGAAGGATGTTCTGTTTTTTTTTCCACTTACTGCTATTCCTGTCTTTCACAGTTTATGAAAGCTCTTTACAAAGTTGCCCGTAGCCGTACGAATAGCGATAAAGTACCTACCTGCAGCCATCCCTTCTAAACTAAAAGTCTGATCTAAACCCAAGTGCAATTGCGAAGGAACCATTTGCAGGTTCTGTCCATTGACCGCGTATAGGCCAATCATGGTCTTATCATCAACAATGGTCTTGTCATTCAATTTGATGCTGATCTGATTGGTAGCAGTATTTGGGTAAAGGACAAACGCATTTCCAAGAAGGTCGGGGTTATTGATGCCGCTAGCTTCTTCGCAATTTATAGATGCCTCGCACACAATAAGCGATGCGATTTCTTCATTGTTCACATCTATGATGGACAGTTTGAGTGAATCGTCACCAAACACATCAATTCTGCCGAATGCATAGAGGAAATTATCGTTTCCAAGTCCTTGACCGCCCCCATTCCAAATAGAAAGATCTTGGCTCATAGTTGGCACGGTTGACAGGTTATCGAGCAGCCACGCCATGCGCGCATTGCCACGTTGCATATTGCCCGACATCAGTTCTGGAAAGCCAGAGTTTGTTCCGTCATCAATGGCCGATGTGTGCGAATCGCTCGACAACCAAACGACATTTTTAACGTTATTCTGAGCGCAAAAATCAATGATTGCATCTTGCTCATCAGGATATCCGGACCAAGTATCTACAGCCAAAGCCAACAGGGATTTTCCTGTTCCATAACCAGGAATATTCAGATATTGCTGCAGTACCTGATTGCCCGAAATGTCGGCTATAAAGTCTCTGTATCCTTTATTGAAAAGCACGCCCGTCATCACAAATTTCCAAGTGGCGGTGGAGTTTTGCAGTCCATCTAAAAGCCATTGCAACTGGTCGTCTCCAAGCATGGTGTGTCCCGATGCTGGCGGATTGAATGTGTAAACGCCATTGTTATCTACCAACGAATTGAGCGTTCCTGATTTGGCGGATCTATTATCGCACATGAAAACCTCCACATTACCATAGCGGATGCTGTGATGAATGCCTTCTGAGGTATCAACCAAATCATAGTGCGGAAAAAAATCTGCGTAGCCTTTAATGATGTTTGTTCGGGCAATTGGATTGAAGGTGACTTCTGTGAGCGGGTTTCCTTCCCAGTAAAACGAAGCTGTGGTTCGAGAAGCGTTGTCGTTCACGTAATCGTGGTCGTCAAACACATAATCAATCGGAACATGAGACATCAACTCTTGCATCTGCAAACTGCTGTATCTTCTGTGATACGAGTTAATTACGTTTTGATAATTGATAGGAAAGAAGTTGGTATCGTTCGGAAAATCATCGGTATTATCAGGATAACCCCAATCGCCACATTGCAAGAAAAAACGGGGATTATCGGCAGAAATCCGTTCCACCACGTCTTCATTTATTGGTGGGTTTCCTTCAAAATCCTGACACGAACCAAAATCGAAATGAAAGTTACTTACCGTTCCAGGAAGCGGAAAACTCTTAAAGGATTGAACAGAGCTTGTTGCTCCGCCATTAACCACCACTTGGTAGAAATACTCAGTATCGGCATTCAGCCCAGTCAAATTAACGGTTGCAACCGTGTCTTTTTGGGCAACTGTTGCAGATGCAAAAGCCGTTGGATTGCTCATTCCAACATTGCTAGAAACATTAACAGTGATGGAAGCAGCGCTTGATGTACGCACAAATAGCCTTGCCGAGTTTTCGTTTACCGCACTAATAAACGGTCCGTGGGTAATTTGCTGGGCAAAGCCCGAAATACCAGTGAACGATAGAAAAGCGCAAAGAAGGATTGTCGGGTAAGACGTAAGTTTCATGGATTGAGTGATTAGAGAGTGAAACAAACATAACGAAATTGATGAAAACGCTGTTGGGTCGCTCCGCTTGATCTGCGGCTATTTCATGTTGCCCTGTGATGCTTCCGATATAGAGAAAAAGTGTGGCTGTATGACATCATTACCTATGACCAAAAAAGTATTCAAAATGAACCAAATCAGACACAAAATGGTCATAGGTTTATGATAAAGTAGACTGTCAATTATACTTGTAAAATAGCTTTTCCCTTCGAAGCCGACTTACGGCTTTGTCCAACTACCAAGTTCACAGTTTCTTCCCAGCGGTTCATCAACTCCAATTCAGAATCCACTTTAAAGCTCTCATCTGCGTTGTAGAGTTCTAGTTTAATCAACTGTTGGTCATTCTTCGAACCGAAGAAACGCAGCTCCAACCTATCAACTACCGGGTAGCTTCCGTTCTCATTTTTAACCACGTGGCTTTGTTTAAAGCCTTCGCAGCGCGTTACTTGTCCGAGATCTACACACTTAGATGTTTGAACTCCATCCTTCGTAATTTTTGCAAAGAAAAGATGCTTTTTTTGCTCATCGGTAGCCAGTAAGATATCGGCACAGTACTCCACATTGGTAAAGGTATTTCCTTCTGCTTGGCGCAGATTTTCTATAAGTTGTAATAACTGTTCTCTTTTTTTTCTTCTACCAATGGCCATTAAACCAAATGGAACAATACATATAGCTGTTAATAGGGCCCCAAGGACCAACATTTCAATACTCATTTCAGATAATTTTTTTTCGATTTCAAATAGTACTAGTTGTCTCGGCTATGCAACTGCATGCGAGAATAAGTTGGGGATTTCCTGAGAATCAGGAAAGCACACAATTACCAGAACCAGTGAAAAGGAAAAACGATGTCGGCCTTCGTTAAACTGACCGACAGATACCTTGAAAGCTTTTCGTAGCTAGTTGCTTTTGAATGCTGTAGAACAGCAACGGCACATGTTGCCAACGGCACAATGCGCTGATGCTCAGGCATGTTGCGCACCTCCCTAACAGGCGTGGCGCTAGACAACGGGTAAACGGGTTGTAAAGCAAGTACACCGCTTGATACATATCCAACAGATACTTCTTGGTTAGCAATGGTGGTAGTGTCTGTTACATGAACCTGTATCGGTGCTAAATCTATTTCTAAAAGAAGAAATAATAGCAACGGAAATACAAGCCTTAATTGCTTGATATTAAATAGCTTGCTATTTATTAAGTAATTCAAAACTTAATACTATTAATCATTGTTTGATTGTGTCTTGTTCTTGGCGTCATGCGCCATCGATACTTGAATTCCAATTCCAAGTGAAATGGCAATAAACAAGAGCGAAAACCATTCGGGCATGGTAAAGAACATAGCCGTCATGAGCTTGATGGAAACAAATACCAAAATGGAAAACACACTGTATTTGAGATAGATGAACTTTTGCAGCATGGTTGCCAAAAAGAAGTACAGCGACCTTAATCCCATAATTGCAAAGATGTTTGAACTGTAAACAATAAACGGATCGGTGGTTACCGCAAAAATTGCAGGAATACTATCCAAAGCAAACAGAAGGTCGGTAAACTCAATGGTAAGCAGTGCGCCAAACAACGATGTAAACTGCCAATGACCATTGATGCGCGTAATAAACTTACCGCCATCTACCTGCTTAAACCGTAAAAAGCGCGACAATCCTTTGGGTTCTTCTGGGTCGTGATGCTCGGCTTCGTCTTTCAACGTTTTAAAGGCGGTATAGAGAAGAAACAGCCCGAAAACGATGCTGATTCCGTGCACTTTTTCCATCAAGGTAAGGCCAACACCAATAAGCAATGCTCTAAAAACAAGAGCGCCAAGAATACCCAAGAACAACAGTTTATGCTGATATTGATTTGGAACCTTGAATGATGTGAAAATGAGCGCCATCACAAACAGGTTATCTACGCTCAAAGAGAGCTCGATAAGGTAACCGATGAGGTATTTGATTACAGCCTCCCAACCAGTAAGCAGTTCTGCTCCAGGTGTATTTGGCTGTTCATAAAACCAATATATAACGGCAGAAAACGCAAGCGCATTGGCTACAAAGAATAAGGTCTCATAGGCAGCCTTCTTAATAGAAGGAACGGTATTCTTTCGATGCAATACAAAGAAGTCTATGCACAGCAGAACAACCACCATGGAAAAAAGGATAATCCACGGTCCGAGCATGGCTGCATTAGCTAATAATTGACTTAGTTCTGTACTGAGGTTATCCATAATGTCGAACTCAGTTTTGAATAAGCACTTGATAATCAATCATACTCTGACGAATGATTTCGTACGCCATTTCACGATTCTGAAACTCCTCCACTTCTACCGTCTTGTTCTCCAATTTCTTATAGTCTTCAAAAAAGAAAGGATAAATAACACGTTTCGGATGATTTACATACAGCAGATTCGCTGCAGGTGTTGGTAAAACGAAAACCAGTAAAAACGAACTTAAAAAGCTCCATCGACATATACAACGGCACAAAGGTATAATGCGGCATGATTGCTATGCTGATGTTTTAAAAATAATTATTTGGCACTGTCTCTCTGCTGTTATCCTTTTGTCATGCTGACGAAGGAAGCATCTCTCTTCAATGGTGGTAGTTACTAACCAATCCTCTCGTCCCTATCTCCTATCTTTACGCCACAACCCCAACACATGAGCGAGAAAGGAAAGAAGGTGCACGCCTTTAAAAACGATGCACTTGGAGAGATGGACGCAATGGCCATTGCCGCACGCATCAAAAAGAAAGAAATAAGTGCCAAAGAGGCAGTTGCAGCCAGCATTGCGCGAGCACAGGCAGTCAACCCACAGATTAATGCCATTGTTACCGAGTTATACGATCGAGCTTTAGGCGAATCAGAAAAAGGCCACGAAGGAGCTTTTTCGGGCGTGCCCATGTTCTTTAAAGATATGCTGATGGTAAAAGGCGTTCCTACCTTCCATGGAACAACAGCCAACAAGAACACCAAAGCCGCTGAAACTACCGACCCCATTGTGAAACAGATTTATGCGCAGGGATTCATAAACCTTGGTATGAGCACCATGCCAGAGTTTGGTTTTACAGCTTCTACCGAATTTGCCGATGCAGACCCCACGCGAAACCCGTGGAATACCGACCACTCTGCTGGTGGCTCTTCGGGCGGTTCGGCTGCGTTAGTGGCGGCAGGAATCGTTCCATTTGCGCACGCAGCAGATGGCGGTGGATCTATCCGCATTCCTGCAGGAGCTTGTGGTTTGGTTGGATTAAAAGCAAGTCGAGGCCGTTTGTTGCAGGCTAGCAAGTTTAAGCGTCAACCAGTCGAAATTGCCATTGATGGCGTGGTAAGCCGAAGCGTGAGAGACACCGCGCATTTCTATGCCGAAGCCGAAAAGTTCTATAAGAACAAGCGCCTACCATCCGTTGGACTGATAAACGGCCCTTCTAACCGCAAATACAAGATTGGATTTACAGGTATATCCGTAAAAAACATGGGTGCTGATGCAGAAACCATGCATGGATTGGAGAAAACCGCCAAGTTGCTAGAAGCCATGGGGCACGAAGTAGTTCCGTTCGACCTTCCTGTAAAAGACCGTTTTGTAGATGATTTTGCCAACCTCTGGAGTGTGGGCGGATTCTATTTCCATCGTTACGGAAAGAAGGTTTTTGGAGAGGAATACGAACCTGCAGAGTTGTCTGACCTTACATTAGGCTTGTCAGAACGTTTTAGAGCGAATAAGGCCAAAACAGTTGGTTCCATTGTGCGGTTGAGAAACTCCTTCCGCCAGTATCGTAGGATGTTCGACCAGTCGGGATTAGATATGATTCTCACTCCTACCACCGCCCATGTGCCGCCCGCCATTGGCTATTTAAGCATGACATTGCCATACGAAACGCTCTTTGAGCGCATTCAGAAATGGGCTTGCTTCACGCCTTATCATAACGCCACAGGCGGACCATCCATTTCATTGCCCGTGCAGCATTACTTAGATGATGACCTACCGATGGGAATGCTCCTATCTGCCAACCTCGGACAAGAAGCCATGCTGCTTGATATTGCCTATCAGTTAGAAGCGGCACAGCCGTGGAAAAAGATTACGGATTAGGAAGAAAACCATTTATTGCAGAATTTAGACTATTTGTGACATAACTCACGGTTGTCCCTAGCAAGTTCACGTACCTTACCGCCATACTTATTTAGGTCTCTTATGAAATTCTCGTTTTTATTACCGTTGTTCATTCTTGTTGGACTCACAGTACACGCACAGCAGCCCATCAGTATCACACGAACGGATATGCCGAATATCAACGACACGTTTCGGTATAGTACGGTTGACAACCTTTTAGGGCTAATCGATTTGAACGATACAGGAGCCGATATGGTATGGGACTACTCCACTTTAGGCTCATTTGACCAACGAGTGGATGAATGGGTGGATCCTATATCTGGAACACCGCTGATTTACAACATCACTTTCAGCAATTTCTTCGATATGGACCATTTTTCCACCATCTCAGCACCAAACGTGTTCGGTCAGTTCAACCAGAATTTTGTTGCCATCGAAGAAGTCTATGATTTCTTCAGAGAGACCAACGGCTTCTTTGCCAACGTAGGAATAGGGCTCACCATCAACGGATTTCCGCTTACATCCGTAATGGAACCACGCGATATGATTTATGAGTTTCCGCTTCAATATGAAGACAATAGCTATTCGTTTGCCCAATACGGAGTGGATGTGCCTCAGTTTGGTCATTTCGGCCAGAAGATTGAGCGAAGCAATACGGTTGATGCTTGGGGCGAGTTGACTACACGTTACGGAACCTTCAATACCTTGCGCGTAACAACCATCCTTAACATCACCGATACTATCAGTATTCAAGGATTCGGGTTTGAGCAGCCACGACCAACTGAGTTTGAGATTAAATGGTTAGGGAAGAACATCCGTACTCCCTTGCTAACAGTTCGAGGACGGGAGGTCTTCGGACAACGTGTGGTAAACTCCGTAGAATATCTTGATTCGCTGAGAGGATTTACGGCCAGCACCTACCCTCCTGAACCAGAAGACACGACCACAAATCCAGTTGACACATCGCAAACTGGTATTTTGGATATTCTGATTCCTGATGAGGTGCTCGTGCAGCCTAACCCATTCACAGATGCTTTTCAAGTACGATTGAACCTGAATTCTGCCGCAGACTTGAACATTCAGCTACTCGATATTACAGGAAAGCTGATTCACGATTTTGGCCGAAAACGATTTTATACAGGAAATCAATTGAGTTCTTACAACCTCAATGCATCTGTTAAACCAGGATTATATCACCTAGTTATTACCGATTCTAACGGTGGGCGCTTGGTGAAGAAAGTGATACGACAATAGACTAATCTACTACGCCCCAATTACAGGGCATCTTTCAAACGGCTTTTCTCTATCAAAAAGGTAACGATACGTAGCGTGTGTCTTGATTATCTCTCCACCTAGTTGTTCGCACACACGCATCATCTTTGGGTTGAAATCGCCACACCAGTTCAGTTCAATGGTTTCGTAAGGCAATCCTTTGCCCCAAGCTAGTTTGCTAAAGGCCACCACAATGGCTGCCTCCACTCCTTTTCCGTGCCATTCGGGCACCACTCCAAATATGAGACCCAAGGCCTTATTGCATGAGCCCGTGAGTTTGTAAAACATGAATTTAATCTTTCCCCAGAGATTCATGTTTCCATCAACATGCTTAAAAAGTTGGTTCAATTCTGGAATAGAGATGAAGAAGGCAATGGGTTGCTCCTTGTAAAATCCGAAATACAATAAGCGTAAATCCGCTATTGGTTTCAGCTTTTCCATCAGCTTTTCGCATTGCTCCAAGGTCATTGGTTTTACGCCCGAATGACCGCCCCAAGATTTGCTGTACACTTCTTGAAAGTAGGCAGCTGCCATAGGCATCTCCTTTTTGGTTAGATGTCTAAAACTCAAGTCAGGATTATCGAGCGCTAGCTGTGCCCGTTCGTAGAAACGTGGCTCAAAGTCTTTGGTTTTTCGAATGTCTCGTGCGTAGGTATATTGCTTGAAATACAACTGAAAACCATAACCTTCTAACAGGTCTTTATAGTATGGTGCATTGTAAAACATGCCATAATTCTGCTGCACAAATCCATCAATTAGCACACCCCAGAATTTATCTCGCTCTCCAAAATTAATGGGGCCGTCCATGGCTTCCATCCCACGCAATTGTAACCAGTCTTTGGCGGCAACAAATAGCATGTTGGCTGCTTCTTGGTCATTGATGCAATCGAAGAAACCACAACCACCTGTGGGTTGCTTTTCCTTGTCCGTATTTCTCCCGTTCACAAATGCAGCAATCCGCCCAATGGTCGTTCCGTCTTTCTTCAATATCCAGCGGATAGCCTCACTTTTTGCTTCGCTAAATACTCGATTCGTCTTCGGATTAAAAACATCTCGAATCTCCTGATTGATGTTTCGTATATACATCGGGTCGTTAGCGTAAAGCACAGATGGAAATGCTATCCATTCGTCTTCTTGTTTGCGAGTTGTGACCTGTACCAGTTGCATACCACAAGATTATACAGAATTCAAGTTTATTGACCTCGAAATGGTCAAGCAATACCTTATCCACTAGCAAATGAATATCTGGTCGAGAACGCCACGTTGCATTCTCTTTAACAAAAGTTAACACGCACAATTTCCAGTTTGACGGTCGGTTTAAGCATCAAACCAAAACCAAATTATCATGCTGCGAAAAACCCTTTTATTGCTGATGCTGTCAGTTTCAATACTGGCCTCAGCGCAGATAAACCAATCAAAGCCCGAAACGCTAAAGCTAAAGAATCACCACGGTGGTCTTTTTTCTCTCGGGATGAGAACCACCATCAGCACATTCAACCATGGCTCTTGGCAAGGAACAAGTGTGGGTGCAGGCGGACAATTTCGCCTCCAGATACACGACCGTATCAATACCGAGTGGTTTGCCGATTACATGACATCCAGCATTGGCAAAACAGGTAACAGGCAAGATGCGCACATAGGCTGGAGCGTGATGTTCTATCCGCTAAAGGACAAGACCTTCACCAAATTTATGAAGCCTTATCTGGTGATGGGTCATTGCTTTGATTACACCAAAGTGGCGGAGAACATCAATCCTCAGAACTCGAAAGACCGCTGGAGTGCGGCCATACAGCTTGGAGCTGGCAATCACTTCAACATCACCGAGCGTTTCGACCTCACCCTCATTGCCCAATATATGTTCCATTTGGGCGGACATATTGAGGCACATGAATCGGAAGGCGTGTTTCAAGTTCACGAGCACGAGGGTCTGAGCCTCGAAGGTCACTTATTATTCACCCTTGGTATTAACTATAAAATCGCTGACTTATGGTAACTAGAGCCTCCCTCCTATTAATGCTCGTGAGTACACTTGCATTCGGACAGAAAAAGAACCGCCCAGAATTAACGGGCGAAGACATCCTTAGAAAAGGATTGGTACGTGCACAGATGACCTTATCACCTGGCTGGACTATTGCCGATGGCAATACCAACCTCTATTTACAGGGCGATATGGAATACTACCTACAAGACAAGATTTCGTTAAAAGGTGACATCTCCTATTTCCTTGACACACAAGGCGATGGATACTTGAAACACAACCATAGCCTGTTCTTCGGGGCGCAGTACCATTTTCCTTACAAACGTTTTGACCCATACATTGGATTGCATCCTGGAGTGAGTTTGATACAAGCCAAAAATCCTACGATTGGTACTGCCGAAAACCCAGTGGAGTATTCAGTTTCCAACATAAAAGCTTCGCCTGCCATTTCGGTAGCCACAGGATTCAACTACTACGTGTGGAGATACATCCACTTTATGGCAAACGTGAAATACGTTCATGCCAAGCATCCAACAGAATGGGGCACCAACTATGCCTTGGATGAGTTCAGAATCTCGTTCGGATTGGGATGGAATGTGAACATGATTAAGCGCAAGAAGAGCTAAGTCGGAGGATATGAGGTCCGGGGAGAAGGGAGCTACGTGCCGACTGTGACCCTCGGGCCTCGCCCCTTCGCACAAACAACAATTCGGTCTATTTTTGGTTATTGAATTATGAAAAAGGTTGTCCTTCAAATATTGGCATTCCATCTGGTCGTGTTCGCAATCTTTAGTATTGCTTCTTGCGGGAGTACGCAACAGGCTTTTGAAAAAGCCAGACCGCAAATGCCGTTCGATGCCATCATTGTTCCAGGAGTTCCGTTTGATACTGCTTGGAGCGACATTATGCGAATGCGTGTTCTTTGGAGTTATCACCTGTACAACCGAGGATTGGCCAAGAATATCATCTTCACAGGAAGCGCGGTTTATACACCTTACATCGAATCGCGTATAATGGCCGAATACGCTAAGAAATTGGGAATTCCTGAGGAAAACATTTTCACAGAAGAGCGGGCGGAACATTCTACGGAGAACATTTTTTATTCCTATTACATGGCCAAAGACCTCGGTTTTACAAACATCGCTGTAGCCACAGACCCATTTCAAAGCAAGATGGTGAAGTCGTTTGCAAGGAGTAAAAAGCTTGATGTTGCCTACGTTCCCGCCATATTTGATACGCTTCACACCTATTATTCGGAAACCAACATCACCATAGACCCGACATGGGCCGAAGTGGATGATTTTGTGGCATTGCCAGAACGTGAAGGTTTTTGGAAACGCTTTGCAGGAACAATGGGCAAGAACTTAAAATATCAGCCTTCGGAAATTACTGATGCGAGCATGAAATACAATCAATAGCATGAAGCTAAAGGCATCTGAATTTTAACGTTTCACGTTTTATGTCTCTTTGTTGAGACTTTCTCGTCAATCTCCTTGCCTTTTTGACGTATTTCTTCATGTAATTTTATGCGAAATACTTAACGCTAGGAATGAAGCGCACGCTAAGGTCTGAAATTGGTGAAGTGACGATGAGGGAAACCGGAATGGTATTCGTGCGCGCGTTTCACAACACAGATATTGACCTCGAACAGGCTAAATCTTATCATTCCTTGGTAGAATTGTTGACTGAATCTGAGCCTCATGTTACGGTAATGGATATTTCTGGCTTGAAGCATATTAGTAAAGAAGCTCGCGATTTTCTTACTGAGCAAAGCAGCAAATGGGGAAAGACAGTTGCCGTTGCATTCATTACAACCAGTTTCACAGCTCGAACTATTGCATCCTTTTTCTTGACCATAAATAAGCCAACTTATCCGATTAAGGTGTTTAAAGACCCGATTGCGGCTCATCAATGGGCAAAAAACGAGTACTACAAGTATTCTACAAAAATGGCTTCTTAGCCAGATTCATCGACACGAAAAAGGGACTTATCTATCCCTTGGTTTGATTAGTCTAGTTCTACGCATTTTGCTTAGTTATATATCTTGCAATGTCTTACTTGCAGCCTCTTTAGCAGGTTAAATAAGCATGTATAAAATCAGTCAAACAGATAAAGCGTCCATCGAATTATTCAGTGATAACATTTTCAATATAAGCGTGTCTGCGGGAGCTGAGATTGATTTAGAAGACGCTAAGCGTCTGATGCGTGCCATTGATTCCGTGTTGTTGAATGATGGTGATTTGCGAGCTGGCGTTATTGACCTTTCTAAGATTACATCTATCAATGAAGATGCACGGAACTATTTGTTGTTTGGCACTTGCTTTCAAAACAACTTGGCGGCTATCGCTTTGACATCCAATTCATTACTTGGTAAGTCAATATCAGATTTGGCTTTGACTTACCAAGATAGGATTGCTTTTCCGATTCTGTATTTCGATTCGCCAATCAGAGCCAATCTTTGGGTTAGGGCTCAACTGCAACGTGCGACTGCATATTCTAAGTCGCATCAACCTGTTGCTTAGCGATACAATTAGGTCGCTTATCGAGTAGCTGCTTTTAAATCGAAACACTCCTTTCCTAATCCCGTTCCTCAACTAAAATGAGGGGATGAACAGAAGCGGAATAACGGACATTGCAGAAATTATTATTCTACCTGGCAACATCAGTCATGTTACTCTTCTAAAGGGTGCAGAGGTTGATTTGAACTCGGCAAAACGTTTGGTTCAGACGTTAGAGAGTCTTTCTGACCACAATATTCCTTATCGGGCTGGAATGTTTGATATCTCAAATGTGACGTATATAAATCAGGATGCTCGTGATTTTCTTAACAGCGGTGAGGGTGTAAATGGTAAAATCGTTGCTTCAGCACTCATCTCTACCTCGTTTCTCGGTAAAACGATTGGAAACCTGTTCCTTTCAATGAGCGATTCAACAACACACCCAACCAAATACTTTGATTCGCCTATTAGAGCTGAACACTGGCTACGAACACTGATGCGCGAAACGATGGAAGAGGACGGTTTCCGTAGAAAAGTCGCCTAGAACAGCTTCTTATCTACAATCGTTTTTGCGGCAATACGAGCTGTAAGCACGCAGCCGCCAAGGAACGTACCTTCCAAAGCACCTTTTCCGTGCGAACCACCACCACCAAAGCCAGCGGCTTCGCCAATGGCATATAGTCCAGGAATGGGTTCTGAGTTCCCGTTAACTGGTTTGCTCATAACCCTTCCACCGAGGTCGGTTTGAATACCACCAAGTGTTTTCCGTGAGAGAATTGACTCACGAATGGCAATTAACGGCATGGCTTTCGGGTCCAATATCTTTTGGAACTTACACGTACGAACCTTATCACCTCGGTACTGACGTGTATGGGCAATTCTTCTCAATTGTTCGTCATCGTGAAAACTAGATCCACGGTCTATTTGTGCATCATAAGGCAGAATACTGTCGCGAACGTGCTCCAGTTTTACATCATTTGTGCCTTCTAAAGCATTCATTTTATCTACTAGCTCATCTAGCGTATTTGCCGTTACAAAGTCTGGACTACTAAGCATATCGTTTACCAACTTTTTATTTCCTAAAAGAATGTCTTTTAGGAATTTAAGGAGATTTTTATCACGTATTGCTTCATTGCTTTCGGCACCACTAATGGCGAATTCTTTCATCATGATTTTCATGTTGAGAACCTGCCAACTGTACTTCTTTTCCTGCTTGCAAATTTGTTCCACCGTCCAGCGCGTATCAAATGCGGTGATGAGTGGATTTGGCCCAAAGCGCTTGCCTGTATAATCTAACCAAAGGGCAGATTTTGGTGGTACAAGGCTTAATCCATGATCTTTCCATTTTGGTCTTGGATGTCGGACACCTGCTGCATAATGCCAGGCCCAATCGAGATGAGTGACATTGCCTTCAATCTTCTCTACCGCATCGTGCATATCGCCCATGGCGTATGGATGAGAACCGTTAAGAATTATTGTTGGCGGTTCGCCCCACGGCTTGTACCACGTTTCTCTTACACGTTGAATGTTGCCTCCCATACCTCCTGTTGCTACAACCACGTTTTCACCTTTGGCAACAAATGGCTGATTGCTCAATTCCTCTATTCCCCTCGCTCCTACTACGGCACCATTTTCAACAATAAAATCTTCTGCCTTATGGCGATAAACCATTTTCAAGTGCGTGGTTGCCTTCGGGTGGTTCTTCAGGCTTTTGATTAAATCATCAGTCAAGCCCTTTCCTGTTCCCCACACCATGTGAAAACGCGGATAGGTGTTGCCAGGTTTGTAAAGTCCGCGCTCTACCCAATGCACAACAGGAAAAAACTTGGTTCCGTGCTCCTTGGTAAGCCAATGATATACGTGATTGGTACACGTGTTTACGTATCGTTCTGCCCATTGCTTCGGAAGCACATCTTCGTCACCAAAATCAGCCACAGAATGCCAATCTTTCAAGGCAATTTCTGGGCTGTCTTTCATGCCTGCTCTGCGTTGCAAAGGCGAATCCACGAAGAACATACCGCCAAAACTCCATTTGGCTAACCCGCCCAATTCTTCTTCTACATCTCGGTCAATCACAAGGACTTTTTGCCCTTCATTCAATAGTTCGATGGCGGCCGTTATTCCTGCAATTCCTCCTCCGATAATTACCGCATCCGCTTCGTATGTTATCATTTGCTCGCGTTAGGTCGGCTAAGTTATTACAATCACCAAATTGATGTAAAGTTCATCTGCGAAATCAGATAAAATCCATGAATTTGTGGGGAAAATATGTTTTTCAATGGTTTCGGTAATAAGACTCTATTGCCCTAACTAGTCTCTACTTATCTTTACCATAACCCATAGAGAACAGGAATTTGCTACGCTACAAAACCAATACGATTGAGATGTCTGAAGATGGTATTGTCCGTTTCCGTTCGGAAGCGGATGATGTATATACTGATCAAGATCTTATTGCCATTCTTAATCTGGCCGAACAAGCTGCTGATGGCAAACCACTCCTCCTTCTTATGCTGGTGAATGAATATGATTTTCTAATGACGAAGGAGGCTCGGAATCTCTTCAGTAGCTATGAAAAGGCTGTTAAATTCATTAAAGCAGAAGCGGTAATTGTAAAGTCAACGCCTTCTAAAATTCTGTACAATCTTCTTACGAAGGTCTATCCTCCAAAATTTCCTTTTAAAGCATTTACGGAAGAAAATGATGCCGAGGAATGGTTGCTGAAATATAAGTGAACGTAGAGAAGCTGATAGCGAAAGCTTCTTGGTAGAACGCGGATGACGCGGATTAGACTGATAAAAACTGATTTGGTCGCTGAGCCTCAGTTTAACCACAGTGAACACGGAGAAGTGGATGGTTGCTCGGTTTGTCACTGAGAGCCAGCCCCGTTTTTTTTTTGGAATGAATAGT
>JAIOYP010000054.1 GCA_021741155.1 Flavobacteriales bacterium
GCACCAGAATTCACTGCTTTGTTTACTTCCGATTGAATGTCTTCCTTCTCGTCAGGAATGACCAGATAGTTGGCAATTTTCACATTGCAACTTTCCAGCTTCGCTATGATGGCCTTTCCAGCCTTGTCTTCCTTTTCTCCTCTCGAAATGGTATCAGAACACACCACCACAACCGCCTGAAGGTCTTTACGGAAACGGTTGGTGTAATCCGATTTTCCACCTTTCTTCTCTAATAGTTTGATGTGATGGATCTCCACACCTTTATCTATTGGCTTGAGCATGTCGTACATGGTCAAAGCCACCACAGATGCACCGTGCATGGCTTCCACCTCCACACCCGTTTTGTAAATGGTTTTTACGTGCATGAAGATGGTAATCTCCAATCCATCAATGCTGTATTCGATGCTTGCCTGTTCAATCGGCATTGGGTGGCAATCGGGTAGCAGATCAGGTGTTTTCTTCACGCCCAGTAGCCCAGCGGCCTTGGCCATTTCAAACACATCTCCTTTTGGAACTGTGCGTGTTTTTATCGCCTCAATGGTTTCGGGTTTGCTGACCCTTACAATTGCTTGCGCGGTTGCAATTCGAAGTGTGCTTGATTTATGTGTTATGTCAATCATATCGGTTCAATTGTGCCTAATATCTCGTTATGGTATCGGGGCCTCGGCTTAACTAATTAGTGCCCCACTTATCTAAACAGTAATTCACTAATTCTTCTGGGTCAGTAAGTTGTTTTGATGAGGCTTCCCCTCGAACGTAAAACTCTTTACCATTCTGACCGTTGACGAAAATTGGTCTTCGTTTACTTGGGCTTACAGTGACGACAAATATTTCTTTATCGATGTAATGGTAAAACTGTCCAGAAACAGAATTTCTAATTGAAAAGCCCAAAAAATGCTTCAGCATGTTGTCGAACTCCAATAAGAAAAAGTCCTTTTCATTCTTTCCCTCCGAAAGAGAATAGTCGTGTGAGAGACCTTGCGGGTTTCCGTTGTCATTCAATCCAATAAACAGAAAACCACCATCAGAATTTAAAAAGGCATTTATTGATTTCGCGATGATGCCCTTAATTCCAATTCCACCCCTTTCTGTTGAAAAATTGTAAACCAATGCTGGTTTAAATTCGACTTGACTATTTTCTCCCCCAGCAATTAGTTCATCCAAAGATTTACCTGATTGTTGAGTTTGTTTGACCTCAAGACCAGCAGGTTGTTCCCACCAATAAGGTACATCAAGTCCTTCCCAACTGAAAGGGGTCTCAAGAATTTGGTAGGTCGCTGGCTCAGCATCCCGATAACCTTCTTCCCACTCATGCTGACTACAAAAAAGAACATTCGTGATTTTGTGGTTAGTGGGATATTTGAAAAACTCGTAATACTCAAATTCTCTTTGAAGTTCAGTGATCATCCTATTGGGGTCATCACTTAGAAAACTAACCTGACCAATCCCATGAACGAAAAGTTCATCACCTTCTTTAAGAGTGAATTGATCATCAGGCATAGGAAAATCAATAATCATAAAAACTCCTATTCCATTTCCAAAGAGACTATTGAATTCTACTTCGCTGTTTTCAAATTGGATTTTACTGACCGCATTAGGAGAAATAAACGTGGCAAGATCTACCTTGGTTTGCTTGTCTGAGACGTATTCTAAGCCTTTGGCTTTCAGCAAGACATCAATATAACTTTGATAATGCTCGAAGGCTAAATTTCTTGCGATAATTGGACTTTCATTCTCGAAAACCTTTTCTACTTCTAAAAAATCAATCTCACCAGTTCCTTTGATCTGTTTGATCACTTTCGTGCGTACAACGTAGTGGAAAGCCGCCATTATTTAGACAATTTGCGTGTTAGTAATTGTTCAATTATCCGACAGGCATGATTGTCATTTCGGGTAATCTCAGCAACCTCAAATTCATTAATTCTTAATGTGGGTTTTAGTCCATGAATTTCTGGGAGCAGATCACGGAAACAATCAAGGTATGCTCGCTGAGCGGTTCTTCCACCATCGAAATCAAAGTCAGCCGTTGTCTTGGAACGCCTGTATTTATCTGCTCTATTCCCGTGAACGGCACATGCTCTTTTCCATTCCTCTTTATCAAAATTCAATCTCAACTCATTAGGATAACTGTCAAAGGTCTTCAACCTCGCAGAGCTGAAGTGCTGGAATTCATCAAATTCAAAAATAAAATTGAATTCTCCGCCAAAGTATGCATCGCACTCCAATCCAGTTGTCCGTTTAGTTTGATTTGCATTAGCGTCTCCATTCAAGGATTGGAACACTCTATCAATTGAAGAAAAAGAGCTACCAAAATCTTCTTTGGTGTGCTTATTAATAAACCATTCAAATTTTTTATTATGCTCGCCTATTTCACCCAGAACCGTGCTAACTACTTCGGTTATTAATTTCTGTCTATCTCCAACTGCCATATCTGTTATCCTCTAATTAGGCTTATTGATTTCAGCTTCAATCTGAAATCGTTAATCAGCCATTTTTTTTCCAAATATGTGTTTCGTCCTCAAAAACTTCTTTGCCAAAGATGGGGGCATTAGCCTTTATCTCTTCCACTATAAAACGTGTGGCATCAAAACATTCTTTTCTATGTTCCGATGATGTGAATACGAACAGGCATATCTCTCCTGCTTTCACTTCGCCCAAACTGTGGTAAATGTGCATACAAGTAAGATTGAATTTTGAGAATGCCGCTTCGCGAATGTCGTGCATGGCCTTATTGGCCATGTCCTCATAGGCCGAATAATCAATGGCTTTTACGGTCTTGCCGTCTATCTCATCTGCACGTACCTGACCAAGGAAAATATCGTGTCCACCAATGTTGGTTTTTACTTGATGATGGGCAATGGACGTGGCAATCTTCTCGGGCGTTATCGGCCCTTGGACAAATACGTTTTTAAGTTTTTTTTCTGTGCTCATATTTTTTCGGTTGTTGGGTGTATGACCCCTTTAATCTTCCAGATCCATCACGATTAGAAGGTTCTCTTTTACTTTTTCAATAAGTTCGTCTGGGAGGACTCCAATGTGTTCGGTCAATCTTGTATTGTCTATAGATCTGACCTGATCGATCATCACGTCACAGTCCTTTTTCAATTTGCCGAGGCCCTTTTTTAAGTGAACACGGAGAATATCGGATTGCTTTTGCACATTGGTAGTAATCGGACAAATCAATGTTGACAGGTGAGGTTTTCTATTGAGAAGATCTGACTGAACGATTAAGACGGGTCTGGTCTTGCCAGATTCAGTGCCCATTCTCGGATTCAGATCCGCCAACCAAATATCGAACTGTTTAATCTCCATTTTCCAATTGCTCAAATTCCTTCAGTACAGCCATGGATTCCTTTGCAACCAGATCGGACTCTATGGATAGTTTCTTCTCAAGAAAACGCCTTCTTTGAATTTTGTTGTAGAATACCAGTGCCTCATTTATGTATCGGTTTCTGGGTTTCTTGATCCTGGAAAGGATCTTTTCAGTTTCCCCGAATACCAGATCATCTATTTTGAGTGATATTGTTTTCATGTTATTTAGATATACTACAAAGATATACAATACATATATGCTAATTCAATACGATTGAGAGCCAAATCTTCTTTGGAATGATTCTGGGTTAGGGTTTGCTACAGCAAACCCCTACAGCGGCCATTCCTCCCTCCAGGTTTATCAGTTGATTTTGAAAGTTATTCTGTTTTAGAAATTCGATGGCGCGTTGGCTTCTCATTCCCTTCTGGCAAATGACAACCAAAGCTTTGTCTGTTGGTAGTTCTTCAAACCTCGCTGGTATCTCGCCCAATGGAATGGAAATGACATTCGGATACTCCAACTTGGGTGTTTCATACGCTTCACGGACGTCCAACAGGTTGATGTCCTTTCCCGTTTCCAACCATTCGATCAACTGTTCTGGTGTGATTGAATTTTCGGTTGAACAGGCAAAATCCACATACGAATAGGCAAGGTCGATATTCCGTGCTTTTTCAACTTGTTCCTCATTTCTCGAAAAGGAAATGATCTGTTCTGAGTTGGAAAGCAGGTTCACTATTTTCAGTTTGCCTGAAAGCGGTTCGCCAATTCCGAGAATAAGCTTCATTGCTTCGGTTGCTTGCAGTGTTCCAATTACGCCAGGCAGAACGCCAAGCACGCCAGCTTCCGCACAATTGGGAATTTGGCTTTGCGATGGCGCATCAGGGAACAAACAACGATAGGTCGGACCATCTTCGAAATTGAATACGGAAACCTGTCCTTCGAACTTATGGATGGCTCCGTAAACGAATGGTTTATCCAGTTTCACACAGGCATCGTTCACCAAGTAGCGTGTGGCGAAGTTGTCGGTACCGTCAATCACCATATCGTAATCCGCAATAATCGCAAGCGCATTATCTGCCGTGAGGTTTTCGGGATAAATATGGATTGAAACATCAGGATTGAGGGCGTTCAATTTCTGTTTGGCTACTTCCACCTTCTTCTTTCCAATATCATCGGTAGAGAACAGAATTTGCCGTTGGAGATTGGTTTCATCCACTGTATCGCCATCAATAATTCCGATGGTTCCGACACCTGCGGCAGCTAAGTATTGGAGTGCAGGGCATCCCAATCCGCCTGCACCGATCATCAGAATTTTGGCATCAAGCAGTTTCTGCTGACCTGCATGGCCAACCTCGGAAAGTGATATGTGGCGTGCGTATCTCATCCTCCTGCAAATGGTGGCAAAAGTGCGATTTCGTTACTCTCGTTCAGTTCTTCATCAACAGAAGCAATTTTCTGATTCACGGCAACTTGATATGAAATGCCTTTCAGTTTTGAGTGTTCCGTTTCCAATTGAGTTTTTAAATCGCAGACAGTTCGCCCAGAAAACGGAATCGCCTGCTCGGTGACACCAGCCCATTCTGCAATCATTCCGAAATATTTTACGTTCAATTTCATGCTTCTTTTCTTTTAACCACAGAGGACACAAAGGTGGCACAGAGGACACGGAGTACTTCTGTGTCCTCTGTGATTTTTCTCCGTGTTCTCTGTGGTAAATCGTTCATGACCTCAGATCCGCCTGTGTATTCATATTTCTGACAAGATCATCATTCTCAACTTTCATCTCTTCCACTTTCAATTGTTCTAAAACGGTTCTCAACCGATGTTCGCCATCAGCAACTGCCTGTTCAAATACGGATATGCAAGTCCGTCTGTAAACCGCTATGAGCGGATGAATTCCTTTCTCAGAACTGGCGGCCACCACATCGGCATTATCAGAAAGCAGCACCAATTGCTTCAGTAGATCGAAGGTGACGAATGGCGCATCGCAACTTAATATGAGGTTCCGTTCGGTTTTGGATTGCCGCAGTCCGCTCAGAATTCCCATGACGGGACCAAATTCGGATGCCTCATCCTTCACCAATTCAAACCCGAACATGCCGTACATGGGGTTTCCAGAAACGACTAAAATGCGATGACAGACCCGCGCCAACGGGTCGAGCACGTGCTGCACCATCGGTTTTCCATTCAAGCGGATAAGTCCCTTGTCCGTTCCCATTCTGGTGCTTTTTCCGCCAGCCAATACGATGCCCGTAATAAGTTCCATTAGGTGAAAAAGAGTTTTGCGCATGCGATGATGAGCACGAATGCCAAAATCCGTGTGAGCGTTAGATTATTCAGTTTGATGCTTCCAGCGTAGCCACCCAAAAGACCACCTATCAGGGCAACTCCTACCAAAATGTATGCTTGTGGTTCGATGGTGATGCCGCGACTGAGATGGCCTGCCAATCCTGCGGCAGAATTGACCCAGATGAAGGCTGCGGAAACTGCTGCGGCCTCTTTCATTCTTCCCCAACCCATAATGAGAATAACAGGTGTGAGAATGATGCCGCCACCAATACCGATCATGCCCGAAAACAAACCAATGGAAGCACCGACCAACAACCCTTGCCACAGCGGAACATCCTTCACAATTTCTTTCTCCTTGCCAAATACTCCCAGCATTTTGAGAATGGCGAAAACAAGCAATACGGCCAATATCTTCTTGTAAATGGTAGGGTTCACATCGATCATTCCACCTACGAACGCCAGCGGAACGGATGCGACCGCAAATGCTGCAAAAAGCTTCCAGTTGAAGTGTCCTTTTCTCGCGTAAGCAATAAACGAAACGGCAGCTACGAACAAATTGAGCACCAAGGCGGTCGGCTTCATCATACTTACGGGAAACGACCACAACGCCATGAGCGCCAAATAACCGCTGGCACCGCCATGCCCAACGCTGGCATAAAGGAACGCAACCACAGGCAGAAGTGCCAGAAAAATGCCAATCCCTTCTATTTCAAAAATGTTCATGGTCGAGCGGTTTTCAGTTCCTCATCCAAAAAGGCATTGCACCGAGAATTGATGCTTTCATAAAGTGAAATAGCTGCCTTTCCAGCCTCCGTAACGAGTGTTCCACCGCCACCACTTCCGCCAGTTGTGCGGGTGACCAAAGGTTCGTCTGATAGGGAATTCATGGCATCAATGGCTTCCCATGCTTTCTTGTAAGACATGCTCATGCTGCGCGCAGCAGCACTGATGGAGCCGTGTTCGATGATGGCTTTCATCAATTCAATACGCCCTTCTCCCAAATAGGAACGGCCATCTTTCATGAGCCAAAGCCGATTTCGTGCTGATAATGATGACATGAGCGTTATTCCCTAATGAAGATAACGAAAGTATAATCGGTTAGAATTTCCAATTATGATTTACATCATATTAACCACTGTTTTATGGCAATAGATGTACCTCCACAAAATCGCCCTGCTTGAGTTCTTGCGAATTGGCAGGAATGTAAACCTGTGCATTGGACAGTGCGAAGGTGTTGAGCATGGCCGAACTCTGACCTTCCAATACATGAACCTTTCCGTTTTCCACTTTTGCTTTTAGGAATTGGGCACGGTCCATTTTGCGTATCACACCATCAGCAATAGGAAGTTTGAATGATGGCAGATGAATATCTTGGTGTCCGTAGAATTTTCGGACAACCGGAAGCACGTACTCGTAAAAGCAACTCAAACTTGCTGCTGGATTTCCCGGGAGCGCGAAGACCGCTTTCTGTCCTTTCGTTCCGAAAAAAATGGGCTTTCCGGGTTTCTGCGCCACTTTGTAAAATTCTTCGTTTACGCGCAATTCTGCCAAAGCGGTTCGGACATGATCGTGATCGCCTACAGAAATTCCTCCAGAAAGAATGATGATGTCACTTTTCGCCATCGCCTGCCCGATCTTTTCGATGGTCTCATCCAAATTATCGGCAACACGCTCGCTTTTAGCTTCCACACCTTCCTGCGCCAAGGCGGCAATGAGCATGGTGGAATTGCTTTCGAATATCTGACCGTATTGCAGTTCAAGGCCGGGCGAAACAAGCTCGTTCCCAGTCACTAGGACGGTGATTTTTGGCTTTTCGAATACGGGAACGGTGGTAATTCCGAGCATACTCAGAAAGCCAATGGTTGCGGGCGTGATGAGTGTACCTTTTTCAATCGCCACATCTCCCTTTTGCATTTGCTCGCCCTGCGAGCGGATGTGCATTCGGTCTGGAACTTCCCTTTGAAGGGTAATTGTGTTTTCATTGCGCTCAATCCATTCCTGTTGAACGATGGCCGTAGCGGTTGCAGGAACGGGAGCACCTGTGAAGATTCGAACGGCCTCACCCTGCTTCAATTGAAAGCTGACGCCACTTCCTGCGGCTGCTTCACCCACAACTTTGAACGTTGAACCTTGAACTCTCGAACCATCTCCCAAGGCATAACCATCCATGGCACTTTGCGCAAAAGGAGGCATGTGAATGGGTGAAAGAACATCTTCGGCCAACACCATTCCAGATGAACTGGGAACATTGCAAACGAACGTTTTGAGGTTCGGATTGAACTGGGCGACAAGGATTTTTGCTTCTTCTACCGTGGTCATTTTATTCTGTAGATAGGTTTCCGCGAATATAGTTTGAAATGCAGATTCCCAATTTTCCCCAAAGGGTTTGAGAAATGGGGAAGAACATATTTTTAGCCACAGATACACGGATTTCCACTGATTTCTCTGACGGACTTCCTTTTTTCTGTGGCCTTTTCATGTCTGTTCAGTTATTACTCTAGATGTTTGAGGATAGGCACGGATAAGCATATGCTTCATCTAATCTGAGAAAGATTTTGCCTCACAATTATATCGAATGAGTTCTCTCCAGTCAGCCAAGCATTTGATTAGCTTTTAATAGAGTCAAGGTCAATTTTCCATCTGGCTTGGATCAGAATTTTCTAATGGGGCGTACGAGGTGATAGTCCGACTTGTTGTTTGTTCCTTGACCACCAGTAGTGAAGTTCTGCGAATGCGCCCAGTTATTGTTCGATTCAGTTGAAGACCAATAAATCTCAGTACTCAGAACCACACCAAAATTAGCTTGGATGGCCGCGTTGATGACATCGCGGTTCCAGTAG
This sequence comes from Flavobacteriales bacterium, assembly GCA_021741155.1. GTDB lineage: Bacteria > Bacteroidota > Bacteroidia > UBA10329 > UBA10329 > UBA10329. Next base: position 8,443 of record JAIOYP010000054.1, read on the forward strand.
ATCTGGTTCAGTTCAGCTTTTGATGGCAAGCACCAATCTGCAAAGCCGTTCGCTGATAGTTCAGCACATGCTGTTGCGGCATTGCCACCTCCATCCGATCCCAGAACCATTTGACCAGTAATCATGATCAACGTATTCATTTCTCCAGCATACATGCCATCTCCCGTAGCAAACGACTCTCCATAGGTTCCCATGTACCATCGAGCCCCGAAGCCAAGATCCTGATTGTAGCAGACCAGTCCATGTCTTTCGGTCTCATCAACATAAAAGACGATTCCGCCCAGAGCATAATCACCGACTTTGTACTTACCCGCCTCGGTATCTTTAGAGTAGAGCGCGTATGGAACGGAAACAAGTTGCGTGGTCCCCATATTCTGATAACTGGTTCCACCCGTGGGATCCAGCTCTACCCTCAGATAGTAGGAAGCCTCCCCCCAGCTGATGGAAGTGAAATCACCCTGTAGGACAAAACCATTGCCGATTTTCATATCGAACAGTCCAAATTCATTGGTAAATACGTTCCATTCTTCTTTGTAGTGCTCAGTAAGGTCGCCATCGAGGATGGTGAAGCGAACCGCGATTACTTCATCTGCGATAACACCCCCATTCCCATCACGTGCGACTCCCTGATAATTGAATTTTTCTGGAGTCTGTGCGAATACATGGACGCTCGAAAGCGTAAACACTATTATGATTAGGATTTGTTTCATGACACATCATTTTAACTATTCGCAAGTTGGTCAGGAAACAAGCTAGCTGGAATGATGTGGATCAGTCCGAAAGCTGACGTTAAAACGCCCACTTCAATCTCAGAAACACGCTATTGCTCACATTCTGGTATTTGCTCTCTATTCCTGCGGATGTGAGTTCAGGAAACTCCGAAAAAAACAACTGTCCTGTGAGCATGATATCCCAATTTTCAACGATAGAATAAGTCAGTCCTGGGCTAAGAAAAAGTAGGTTTGGGCCGTAACCATACATGGCCGAAAAACTTAAACTGATCAGCGGTGTGGCTGGATAACTCAGCATGATAAAACCGTTGTATTTCGTTGGCATCAGGTTTTTTGCGGTGAGGGCTGAGCCGCTGAAGAATGTAGCCAGTTTGGCTGGGTCGCTGTCGTCAATTCCGTTGCTGTTGTAAAGAATGGAGCCTCCTATGACCAATGCGTTTCTGAAGGAATATTCAGTGCTGATGGAACCTGTGACGGTATGCGTGCTATCCACAAAGCCTTCATACGGGCCAAACCACTGAATTTCTCCTTTTAGGCTGGCGTTTCCTGCATTTCCTGCAAAGCCGAAACCAGCGGTGATGTCTGTTCTGTACTGCCCAGCGATGAACTGAAAATCGTAGCTCTTGGCGTTGAACTTATACATGAATGCGGCTGTGGATTGCTTCCAAGTTCGCTGTGGAGCTACGGCTATTTCAAAGCCACTCATATTCTTTCCAAAGTATTGAAAACGGACCGCATCGGTTCCAGGGCGTTCTTCGTAATCAAAATTCACAAAGCTGAAGGCATTGAAAATATCGTTGGGGTTCCAAGCTGTGTTAATTCCCCAATTGATGCGCTGACGGCCAGCTCGAATGTCAATTTTTTCATTTCCATAACCAATCCACAAACGGTCGAGCGTAGTATTGAGGTGAACGGGATTGACGTTATTTCCGATATTCCAACTCATATCAATTAGACCTGGGTCCATGTCCATGGCAACTTTGGCAGTTGGCGAATTGGCGGTTGAACCTGAGTAGAAAAATCGTGTTCGCAGCTCGGCATCTATTGTTAATCCTTTGACTGGATAGATTTTCAGATTGAGGCGATTGTGCAAAAACTGTTCGTGGGAATTTCCAATAAGCGGATTGCCCGAAAACGAAACGATATTCAGATTTTTTAGATAGCCGTTGAACGAAACGATGTCGGATAATTTTCGCTTCGGGTTTTCGACTTCTGTGCTGTCTTGAGCTACGACAAGGGTGGTTGCACAGAGAAAAAATGAGAAAATGAGACACACAGAGAACGCCCACTTTCGTGGAACAAAAACAGAAAATAAATTCGCGAAAATCCGCGCTATCCGTGTCATCCGCGTTCTATCGCTTTTCGTCAGAAATAATCTTTCCGTCTTCAAGCGTAATAACTCTTCTTGCTCTGTCAATTACACGCTGATCGTGCGTAGAAAAAAGGAAAGTGACATTTTCTTTTTGGTTGAGCTCGGCCATGATGTCAAGCAGGTCGGATGTTGATTGACTGTCTAAGTTGGCAGTCGGTTCATCTGCCAAAACAAACTGTGGCTTAGACGCCAAAGCTCTTGCAACCGCCACTCTTTGTTGCTGACCACCGCTCATTTCCATCGGGCGGCTGTTCATCTTATCTCCAAGTCCCACCTCTTTTAGAAGTTCAGCGGTTCTTCGCTGTCTTTCCTCCTTCGATTTGTTCTGAAGAAGCATGATGAACTCTACATTCTCCTGAGCCGTGAGGACAGGGATGAGATTGTATGCTTGAAATACGAAACCGATGTTATTCAATCGGAAATCGATTAGTTCATTGTCCGAAAGTGCCGTGATGGTTGTATCACCGATAGTGGCTGTTCCGGCCGTCTCGTGATCCAATCCACCAATTATGTTTAGCAAGGTGGTTTTCCCAGATCCCGAAGGACCCACGATGGCGGTGAATTCACCACGTTCTATTTCAAGTGTTACACCGTCCAAAGCTCGTACCTCAAGTGACTCGCCTGGATTGTAGTATTTCTGAAGATTATTTGTTTTGATTACTGCGCTCATGATTTTCTTTTTACAGCCCCTCCCAACCTCCCCAAAGGGGAGGAGATTGCGACTTGTTGAGTTTTTGATGATTCTGAAGTTTTTCGTTTTCTAAATTTCTTGCAGACTGCGGATCCTCCTTTTTCAAAGGAGGTGTCGAGGTACGAGACGGAGGATTTATATTTCATTTTCCAAATTTTCAATGTGTGTTTCCAAAGAGATAAGCACCTGCATCATATTCCGTCTGACATCCATTTCAGTGAAGCGCACTAGATGCAACCCCATTTCTTCCAAAACGGCCTGTCGCATTACATCTTTCACCATAACTTCTTCAAAATGATGACTTCCCCCATCAATTTCTATGACCAGTTTGAGAGGCTTACAATAAAAATCAACGATATAATTGCCAAGTGGCTTTTGCCGATTGAACTGATAACCTTTCATCTTCTTGGTTCTGAGTTCTTTCCACAGCAAAACCTCACCAAGTATGGCGTTTTTTCTCAGCATCTGCGAGAATTCTTTGTGGTCCGTATTGTATGGAAGAAATCTCATTTTGATTGGAATAATCCCCCGTCTCGCCCAAAAGCGAGCCACCCCCTTTGTAAAGGGGGAACCGCTCCGAGCCAGCCCATTCGTAAATTGATAGATTGCTTCATTTTTAATGTTTTTCGTATCAGCTATTAAATCGCCCTCACCGCTTCGGCAGGTTTAAGTTGTAGTGCTTTTCGTGCTGGATAAATGGATGATAGAATAGCGGCCACAACCACCATCACGGTTACGTTAAGATAAAAACCGCTTTCCAGATTGGGGTATATCATGGTGCTCATTCCGAAGGACTCCAGCCCTTTTCCAACCACCGCAAGGTCAATTCCAGCCGTTCCGAAATATGTGACGGTTGCATAACCGAGTAGTACGCCAAGCGGGCCACCAACCAAGGAAATGAACACCGTTTCCAACACAATCATGAAGAAAACCTTGGTTTTATTCATGCCAACAGACATCAGCATTCCCAACTCGCGTTTGCGCTCCAAAACTGCCATCAGCATTGTATTAACAATTCCGAAGGAAAGAGCCAGAAGAATAATACCGATGATAATGTACAGCATCTGCATCATCATCTCATCAGCAAAACCCAAATCGGGACTTACCTCACGCCAAGTTCTAACCGAAAGACCTGGAAGTTCCGCTCCAAGCGTACCAGCAGTCGTATCTACTACGGCCGCTTCGTTGGCAACAATAGCTACCTCGTGGATGCCTGCACTTTCTTCCAACAATCGGTTTGCATCTTCCGCTCGGATGAAGACGTTCATCTCATCCGCTTTGGAGTTCGAAGTCTTGTAAATTCCAACCACTCGGAACGCGCCTGTTACAATATCTCCATTGTCTTTCTGAAACGTGAGTACGATTTTCTTACGTACATCTACCTTCAGCTTTTCAGCCAACTTTTTTCCGATGAAAACGGGGTTGCTTTTCATCCCTTCGAAATAGGTCCCATCTACCAGTTTCTCATACATGGAAGAAACCGCCTTCTCCTGCTCAGGATTAACGCCCATGATGCGAGCTCCATAACCGCCAGTAGATGAGGAAACCATTCCGTTGAGAACCACGCGTTCGGCACAAGCCTTCACATTCGGGTTATCAGAAAGAGACTGTCTCACCGCATCCATATTATCAATACGGAACTCAACGTTATTGTCCTTTACAAAATCCTTATTGTGAATTTGAATATCCGACAAGTAGGTGCTTATGGCGTCTTTAGTCCGTTGTTCGTTCAGTCCAGCTGAGACGCTGATAATGAACAATCCGGCCCAAATTCCCATGGCGATGGAAGCAATAACCACCCCACTTCTGAGACCGTTTCGCCATACATTTCTCCAAGCGATTTTTATTAGCATAGTGTTTCGTTTTTTAAGCTGATTATGTTTTAATCAATGGTTCTTCACAGTTATTTATGCATTGATTCAACTGGATTCATTTTCCAAATTTTGAGGACTGGGTAGAGCGCAATCACACATGATATTACAAACAAAAACATTCCATTGTCAATGAAGATACTCATGTCGGTTGATGTCATCATCAATGGTTCGATGCCCATTGTTTCATAGCTTTCTATCGCATTTCCAGTTAAGGGAACAGGGTTGACCTTCATGTAATACAGAATCGGATACGAAACCGCGGTTCCTGCCAAGATGCCCAAAACAGTGATGAGGAGTGTTTCCAAAACCATCATGGCAATGAGCTTTCCGCGAGCCATTCCGACCGAAAGCATAATACCGAATTCGTAACTCCGTTCCGCCATCATCATTAGAATAGTGGCGAAAATTCCGAAGCCTGCGATCAGGTAAAGAATACCAATATATATGAACGAACCTGCGACTTTAGTAGTTCGCAATTGAACCATTTCTGGAAGTAATTCTGGCCAAATCATTACTTCATAAAGAGCCGTATCAACCTTTGGAATAATGCTTGCGGTTGCTTTCTCAGGTCGATCAGTATCATCTACAACAAGCGTGTAGCCAGTCAACATATTTTCTGCAGAGAAAAGATATTGTGCCAATCCAAGTGGCAACACAATCAGGTTCCGATTAAGGTCTGGCGAAGGCAACTTCAAAAGACCAACAATTTCGTACTTGCCTGCCGCACTTATTCCGTGATAACCCTGACCGATGATTACCAACGTATCGCCAACCTCAGCTTTAAGAAACGAAGCCAACTTGTGCCCAACCAATATCCCTTTATCGTCCTTGGTTATAGACCGACCTTCATGAAGATGCCTTTCCAAATCCATCAATTGCTTCTCTTTTTCAGGATCAACCCCAACCACTTGCGAGGCACGCGTTTGATTTTCGAAAGATGCCAGTCCGAAGCTTTGAATTCGCGGAGTAACAGCTACCACATGATCAGCCGATTTCATTGTTTCAACCAATGCATCATCCGCTTCAAAGGCATTATCCAATGTTTGATCGTCCCAATATCCGTTTTGATGTACCTGAACATGACCGAGAAAAGACCGAGTCATGTTATCCAACATATTCCCAAAAATCCCATCGTTAAGGGAAATTAGGAAGTTGGAAAGGAACACCGCCATCATAATTGATGTAAGCGTAATTGCGGTTCTGCGCTTATTTCTCCAGATGTTTCGCCAAGCGAGTTTGAAAATCATTTGAGCTGTTTATTAGTTTCTTCGAGCCTCTACAGGGTTCAGTTTTCGAATAATGAATGCTGGGTAAAAGGCAATGAGGATGGAAACGACCATTACTATGAGCATGTGTGTTGTAGCGATGGATGGATCCAACGAAGCAGGCAACACGGGTTCCCAGCCTTGGTCCAGTATGGCTTCTGCTGCTGGGCCTGTGAGTTCATAAGGGTTGTGATTAAAATAGAGAACAAGCGGGTACACTCCAATCACGCCAAGTACGGCTCCAATCAACGTTGTGAAAATGCTTTCTAAGAACACTACAGTCCAGAGTTTAAGGCGACCCATTCCAATGGAAAGCAATACACCGAATTCGTAAACCCGTTCTTGAATGAGCATAAGCACCGTTCCGAACATTCCGAAACTGACTACCATGTATAAAATCATGAGCATGATGAGGCCTCCTGCGCCATCAGCTTCAATGGCTTGAACGAGTTCGGGCAAGGCTTCTTCCCAGCTCATTACCTCATATTTTGAAGTGTCGAGGGAAGCGGTAAGCTCGTTTACTACTTTATCCATCTTGTTTGGATTGCCAAGAATAACCGCAACAGACGTGGCGCGACCCTCAGCACCGAAGAAATTCTGTGCCTCTTTCATTGGAAACATAACCGCCCTTTCATTCAGTACTAGCGATGTAAATCTTACGATAGACGAAACAGGATATTTGGCCGCTGCACTTACTCCGTGATAACCCTGCGAGATAAAAACCATGGTATCGCCAACTGCCAACTTGTAATATTCAGCCACCTTTTCTGCTACCATTACAGAGCGGTCATTAGCACCGAAGAGTGCTCCGCTTTGAATTTTCGGTTCAAGATCCATCAAACGGTCTTCCAATTCTGGGTCCATTCCAATCATGAGCACTCCTTTAGTCAAATCTCCCGAGGAAGACAACGCGAAGCCTTCTAGCCTGTTAGCGGCCATTTCCACGTTCGGATTTTCGCGAATTGCCTTTAATTCTGGGTCGTTGAGTTCGAAAGAATTATCGAGAATTTGATCGTCCCAGTAACCTTTTGCATGCACCTGCACGTGGCCCGAATAGAACCGCACCACACTGTCAATCATCTTACCATAAAAACCCAATTGCATGCTTCGCATGAACACGGCAAAGAATACCGCAAAGAAGATGGACGCTACCGTAATGGCCGTTCTTCTTTTGTTTCTCCAGATGTTTCGCCAAGCGAGCTTGATTAGCATAACTGCCCCCTTAATCCCCCAAAGGGGGAGATGACCATCGTGCAGATTTTATCTGTTGATGAAAGATTGTGTATGTAAATTAATGCTGAATTCATTCATTTAATATGTGAGTTTTAAAGACCGCTAGCCCCTCCTTTGGAGGGGTTGGGGAGGCCGTTGGGAAGGCCCCTTACTTCATCTTCTTCATTTGATTGGTATTGAAATAATCTTCCTTCACTCCAGTATCAAAGTTGATGTAATCGGTTATGAGAATGGTCTTGTTTCCAGGCTTATCGACAGGGATCATCTCCATTTTGGTTGCCATGGTTCTTCCGTCCATTACTTTGATGTCGTAGGCATTGAAAATGTTCACCAAATAGCCGTCTTCATCATAGAATTCGGTTCTTAGTTGGATGTAATGTTCCTTATCTACCCACACCATAATATGTCCCCAAACAACTGGTGCATCTGGCTTGGCGGTCAGTTTCAATTTCCAGCATTTGCGCCCTTCCACCACGCTGTCTTTTACTATAGCGTGTGTGTAATCAATTACGATGGAGGATTGACGAACAAGGTCATCGTTGGTCAAATCCGTTCCCATCCAACTTTGCATCATCATGCTTGGCGGGAGTTTTACCGTACGTTCGATGGATGGAACCCAGTTCCAAACTTCTTTCTCTCGCTTGAGCATGACCGTGCCTTTTTCTTTAGCAGGCGCAGTAATCAGCATAAGTGAATAATCTGTTCCTAACGACCATGTTTTCATCTTCATTTCACGCGTCCATTTCGGACGCACAATTTGAATGGTCATTTCTCCTTCGGAGGATTTCCCTCTGGTAAGTTCATCTGCTTTTTTCACGATTTCTAATGCCGTTTGGCCTGAAGAGAAAACGGGAAAAAGAAAAATGAAAAACGATAAAACCAAGGCCGCTTTTTGGGACATCGTGGTGGTTGTTTTGTTTAGGTAACTCATGTGTTCTATTAAATCCGTGTTTATCTGTTCAATCCGTGTCATCCCCGCCTGAACGGACGGGCAGGTGTGTTCTATTTTCATGCGAATTGATCTATCATCATTTGTTTCACTTTCTCCACAGGGAAATTCTCTGGGTCAAGCAGGATGTGCATCTGCACGCCATCCATAATGGCAGAATAGTAGCGCATCATTGCCAAAGGGTCATCGTGGCCTTGCTCCATAAAGTAGTTATTCAACCGCGTCAACAATGGCTGAACTTTTGGCATCATTTCCTCCATAAGAAGTGGCGTAACAGCTGGTTGTAGCGATAATGACATGTAGAGCTTCCACCGGTCTGGATTAGCCACCACCTCATCAATAGAAATGTCTATGAACGAAACGAAATCCTCACGGGTCATAGCCTGATTGGAATCTATCTGCATCTTTTCCACAAGCTCGTCAAACAAATCATGAATAATGACTTTCAGAATTTCTTCTTTGCTCTTGAAGTAATTATAAATGAGCCCTTTGGAAACGTTGGCTTTTATAGCCACCTCTGAAATGGACGCCCCCTGAAAACTGTGTTTTGCAAACACCTCCAGCGCAGCCTCAAGGATTTGCGCCTTTCGTTCCTCTCTTATTTCTGCAAACTGTTCTGGTGATCTTGGTGCCATTCTTTTAATTGACTTAACGGTCAGTCAAAGGTATGAATGTTTTTTGATTGAACAAGTGGTCATTTAAAATGCCGTCATCTTGATAATTGTTGATTAACTGACAGAACCGCTTTAAACTATAGAACAATTGTTTGATAACATCTAAAGCAGATATTTGCAGCCTTAATCATTTGAATACCATGAAAAAACTTCAACTACTCTCCGTCCTTACTGCGCTTATAACGTTCTCTTTTAACTCCATCGCGCAGCAAAGCTGTTCCTTCATTATCCATGTTGATGGTGTGGGCGGAACCGATGATGCCGCCTGTGGCGGTGAAGAAACTCCCTGCGCCAGTATTAACTACGGTATCCAAAGGGCAGTCACCGAAAACTATTCGGATGTGCGGATTATGGCAAGCATCAATTATCAAGAAATAATTGAGCTGGTTGATGGCATAAACTTGTGGGGTGGATTTGATGCGCAATGGGCGGCATCCGGACTTACAACCATCACAGGTGGCATGGCCGGAAACGGAGAATACTATGCCGTTAACGCGGAGGCCATCAACTCACCAACATTATTATCGGATTTAGAGATTATTGGACCGGATGCCGTAACTCCGGGCAAAAGCTCATACGGCATTCACATAACCAACAGCACAGGGCTCAAGTTTCAGCGTGTAACAATACAAGGCGGAGCAGGTGCCAATGGTACATCAGGCACAAACGGCACTGATGCTACTGTAGCGGCTGCCAACGGAACCAATGGAGGAAATGCTGACGAATTCAATACCGCATGCAACTCAAGTTCTTCGGGTTCGGGAGGAACTGGAGGTGTGGCTTCTGGTAACGCAAATACTGCAGGCGGAAATGGCGGTAGAGGCGGATACATGGACAGCAGTTGTAGCGGAATTCCGAACTACAATGCAACCTCAGGAATTGCGGGTGCCAATGCAGCGGTTTTTGTTACCAGCAGCTATGGTTACCAAGGCCCTGGAGGCGGCACCTGTAATCCTGGAAATGATGGTCAAAACGGCCAAACCGTTCACGGAAATGGTGGTACTGGTGCCACATCTGCAGCAAATGTGACAGGGATGTTCTGGACAGCTTTGTCTGGAAATAACGGTACGCTTGGCGCCAACGGAGGCGGTGGCGGTGGCGGTGGCGGCTCGGGCGGGTGCGATGATGGAACAGACTCTTACGGTGCTGGCGGTGGCGGTGGCGGTTCTGGCGGTGTTGCTGCTTCTACATTTGGTTCGGGTGCGCTTTCGGGAGGAAACAGCGCAGCCGTTTTCATGCTTGCCTCAACCAGCTCATTCATCGATTGCATCTTTATTATTGGAACAGGCGGTAATGGTGCCAACGGTGGCAATAGCGGAAACGGAACTGCTGGCGGACTTGGCGGCAATGGCGGAAACGCTTCTGGCGATTCTGACGCGGGAGGTAAAGGTGGCGATGGTGGCGCTGGCGGCAACAGCGGTGGTGGTGGAGGCGGTGCCGGAGGTACGGCATACGGCATTTACGCAAGCAACTCAACCGTTAACAGAAGTGGTTCAGTCTTCAATGTTGGAATGGGCGGCTTTGGCGGAAACGGTGGATTAGGAACTCCTGCCGGTGTTGCAGGAACGGATGGCACTGGCGGAACATCGCTCGATATCGCAGGAACCGTGACCGACAACGTTGGCGTTTTGGCATTGGAAGAAGACCCTTGCACGGAGATTATTACAACCGATCTTGGAAACGTGACCTTCTGCGCTGGCGCTGTAACAATTGTCGATTTCACCGCAGTTGGAAGTTTTAGTGGAACAAATACGTTTACTGTACAGCTTTCTGATGCCAATGGCGATTTTACTTCTCCAACAGATATCGGTTCGATAGTTTCCAGCGTTGCAGGATCCATTGGCGTTCAATTCCCAGTCAATACTATCTCTGGAACGGGCTATAGAATCCGCGTTGTATCGTCTGCAACTCCAACCATCGGTGTGGAGAATGCAACAGATATTGTGATTAACGCATTGCCAAACGTAATTGCCATTGCATCTAATCAAACAGTTTGCGCTGGAGAAATGGTAACCCTAACGGGTGATGGTGCCGACCTTTACACATGGGACAATAACGTGGTTGATGGCGTGGCCTTCACGCCAACAGAAACGGGATATTACACCGTGACTGGCACTGACCTCTTAACGGCTTGCACCAACATCGATTCGGTAGAGGTTACCGTGGTTGAGCTTCCGGATGCAGCTGTTGCGCAGAACGGAAACGAGTTGGCAGCTGTATTGGCTGGCGCAACCTATCAATGGGTTGATTGCGACAACAATTACGCCTTCATTACGGGCGAAGAAGGGCAGACATTTACTGCAAGCGCATCTGGCAACTACGCGGTTATTGTAACGATGAATGCGTGCAGCAGCACATCTGATTGCTTCAACATCATCACCGTTGGTATTGATGGCGAAGTTGAAAAAGAGAACACGCTCATTCTTTATCCAAACCCAAGTACGGGTTCATTCCAGCTGATTTCAGACGTGGAACACCCAATGCAGGTGAGCATTTTCAATGCGATGGGTCAGTTAATTCATTCTGAGGGTAACGTAACCAACAACACCACTCTAGATTTGAGAGGTGTGAGCAACGGACTCTACTCCATCAGGTTTCACAACGAAGATTTGAACCTGTTGCGACAGGTCATCATTCAGAAATAGCATCAGTAGCTAATCATTTGAAATCCCCCGAAGTTGAAGCTTCGGGGGATTTTTTTTGCCTTGTTGTTCACAGACTTGGCTTCGAGCTTGCTCCTAAACAAACTCCCTTATTCGTACACGAAAGACAGTCATCAGCGCTCTCGGTAGACCCTTTCGTACACGAAAGCCAGCAAACAGGACTCTTGGTTAACACTTTCGTACACGAAAGCCAGCAAACAAGACTCTTGGTGAGCACTTTCGTACACGAAAGCCAGCAAACAGGGCTCTTGGTGAGCACTTTCGTACACGAAAGCCAGCAAACAGGACTCTTGGTAAGCGCTTTCGTACACGAAAGCCAGCAAACAGGACTCTTGGTTAACACTTTCGTACACGAAAGCCAGCAAACAGGACTCTTGGTAAGCACTTTCGTACACGAAAGCCATCAAACAGGACTCTTGGTAAGCACTTTCGTACACGAAAGCCAGCAATAGGAGCTCTTGGTAAACACTTTCGTACACGAAAGCCAGCAAACAGGACTCTTGATTAACACTTTCGTACACGAAAGCCAGCAAACAGGACTCTTGGTGAGCACTTTCGTACACGAAAGCCAGCAATAGGAGCTCTTGGTAAGCACTTTCGTACACGAAAGCCAGCAAACAGGACCCTTGGTAAGCACTTTCGTACACGAAAGCCTCTAGTTAGGATGGCTAGAAGCTACGTTGGCGCTCGTGAGTTAGGGCTTGATGCATCAAGCCCCAACGGCTAGAATCGTTTCCAGAGTCTCGACAGTCCAACCGTGCATAAGACGGATGTACCGCCAAGCACAAGAGCCAAGCTCGTATTGCCGTAAACGAACGAACCCATAGCGAATAGCGCGGTATAAACCACCACACATCCCAAGAACATCCCCAGTATCTGCAACGGAAGATTGCCAACCGCAGTGACTTCGTTGGAGCGGTAGTTCTTCCACCCTACAGTTGGATTGACATGCTTGGCAAATCCGCGCAGCGTTGCCTCCGATTCTGGTTGGGTGAGGAAGGTAACGGTAAGCCAACCGATGGTTGTAATGCCCACTCCTACCACCAACTTGAAGTTGGCAGGAACGAGGTTGGGAGCAATCACTTCTAGCACAATAGCCACAATAAATGAAATGACCATGCCGCTGATTTCGGTCCATGCATTGATGCGCCACCAGAACCATCTTAGAATAAAAATGAGGCCCGTGCCGGCTCCCACTTGCATCAATATATTGAAGGCCTGAAGCGCGTTGGTAAGCACCAAGGCAAACAGCGCGGCCAACACCATCAGTACAATGGTAGACACCCTGCCCACCATCACCAATTCTTGTTCGGTGGCTTGGGGCTTAATGAAACGCTGGTAAAAATCATTCACTACATACGAACTTCCCCAGTTGAGATGCGTGGAGATGGTGCTCATAAAAGCAGCTGCCAACGAAGCAATCACCAAACCTAGCAACCCAGCAGGAAGAAAGGTGAGCATGGCAGGATAGGCAAGGTCATCGTTTATGATGCTGGCAGCAACATTGGGGAACGCGGCCTGAATACTATCCAACGTAGGAAACACCACCACCGAACACAAGGCGATAATAATCCAAGGCCACGGTCGGAGCGCATAATGGGCAATATTGAACAGCAGCGTGGCACCCATGGCGTGCTGTTCGTTCTTGGCGGCAAGCATACGCTGCGCGATGTAGCCACCTCCACCCGGCTCAGCTCCGGGATACCACACACTCCACCACTGCACCGCAAGCGGAATAATGAGCAGTGGAATAAGGCTTTCGGTATCCGAGAAATCGGGAAGGAAATTGGTAAGCGAGGCAACTTCTGGCTTGGCCAGCAAGTTTGTTAACCCTCCCACTTGAGGCAGATCTACCAAGTACACGGCCGCCCAAACGGTTCCAGCCATGGCAAGGCTGAACTGAATAAAATCGGTGATGATAACGCCTCGCAAACCGCCCATCATACTATAAAGTACCGTTACCACCGAGGCAATAAGTAGCGTTTGATAAGGCGAAAGCCCGAGCATTACGCCTCCAATCTTCATTGCCGCCAAGCACACCGTGGCCATAATCATCACATTAAAGAACACGCCTAGATACAAGGCACGGAAGCCACGCAAAAAGGCCGCGTTCTTGCCTCCGTAGCGTATTTCGTAGAACTCAAGATCGGTAAGCAAACCGCTCCTTCGCCATAGTTTGGAATAAACGAATACCGTCAGCATTCCTGTAAGCAAAAACGCCCACCAAACCCAGTTGCCCGACACACCGTTCTTCCGAACGATGTCTGTAACGAGGTTTGGCGTATCTGCCGAGAAGGTGGTTGCAACCATCGAAACGCCCAGCAACCACCACGGCATGTTGCGACCAGAGAGGAAGAATTCGGTTGAACTTGAGCCCGCTTTGCGCGAAACGAAGATGCCGACTATGAGAGATACGATGAAAAAGGCCGCAATAATGGACCAGTCGAGTGTGGAAAGTTGCATGACGAAAAGTAACGGGAAGCAATGCTTCATAATGGGTGGCGGCAGTCAATCTATCAACAGCCAATGTTGAGATCTGTAAAGTCAGTTACAACAGTCTAATCTTAACGTTGACATGAAATAGCCACAGATACACGGATTCTCGCGGATTATTCACAGACAATCAGCGAGAATCTGTGCAAATCTGTGTATTCTAAGACCTGTGCAACTTTTTTTTAGTGACTGATTTGAACATAAGGTTCAGTTCTGTTCACCACTGCAAAAATGCGATAAACAAGTTTGCAAGCTATAGTATTGAGAACAACCATTCTGTGTTTTC
>JAIOYP010000055.1 GCA_021741155.1 Flavobacteriales bacterium
AGCTGGAGTTCCTGCAGCGGTTGTTCCATCCCAAGAGATGAGCGGAGATGTGTTCTCAAAAACAACATTTCCCCAACGGTTATAAATCTCCAATTTGTATGGGCCAACAGCACTGGTTCTTACGTCAAATACATCATTCCATCCATCATTGTTTGGAGTGAATACGTTGGGAATAATCATGCCTTCTACAACGTTCACAACAATTGAAACCGTGTCAAGACATTCAAGACCGCTTCTAGTGACCAATTGAATCGTATAAGTTCCAGTTTCATAATATGAATGGTAAGGCTCGGTAGCCGTGCTGGTTGTGCCATCTCCAAAATCCCAGTACCACTCGCTTGTGTTGATGCTTGAATCTACCATTCCTAGGATGTCATGAACGAAGATGCCGCCAGGAAGTGTTGTGTCGGTAGAAATTCCAAACGCTGCAATTGGAAGTGGCCAAATCTCTACGTTGAAGTTTTCTGTAAGAGAAACGCATCCTCCGTTACTTGGACTAAGGTTGTTCGGCACAGTTTCAATCACCTGAACGTTTCCGAAAACGGCAGCAAGGCTGTCGTTTGCCCAAACTACCGTGACTGAATAATCGGTTTCCGAGGTAATTGTTCCCCCTGTTACCACAAAGTCGTAATTAGATCCATTTTCTGGAACGGAATAAGTTGATTCGATACTGGCACAAAGAGCACTATCTCCCGTTACAACAGGTTCCAACGGAACGTTGAAGGACATGATGTAAGCGTCATCCTGATAAGATTGGAAATCATCCCATGCGTATCGTACAACTTGTTTCCAAAAGTTATTTGTTGTGGCAGAGGCCGTGTTGCCCATGTTTTCCCAAATGTTGTTGGCAGTGCTCCAATTGGCCATTCCGTTGTAATTCTCATCGCCTTCCCAAGGATTTGAATACAAGGCAACTTCGGCAGTGGCATTGGCACCACCAGTTTGATTAATACGATGATACCACCACGGATTTACGAAACATATATCGCTTCCAATATTGTCAACTGGTAAGCTGTTGATTGTTGCAACGCGGTTTACGAACCGAACGTGATACCAATCGGGAGCGTTTGTTTCTGGTGTGATGTGAACTGGTCTGTATCGTTCAAACTGATTTGGAGAGACATTTAGACTAGAACCAGTTGGAAAAAGGTAGGCTACGTTTTGAGCTGTAGCTCTTGCCAAGTTGCCATCCTGCAAACTAGAAACATATCCACAAGTGTCGCAAGGAGTATGACGTTGAATCGCTCCAGTTGAGGTATTCATGACCCAAAGCGTATCGAAATCGGTTGCCCATTCAGCCTTATTCAATTTGAGCGTTCCAGTGGCATCAATTTCCGAATTGACGTTGTCTTGGATTCTTCTGATGTCGCCAATCAAATCCACGTCATGGAAACGCGTTACAGAAGTACCTTGAACAGAATCCGTGGTCATGAATCGCACTTTACCTTGCCCAGCACGGTATGTTCCGTTATTTTCCCAATCGCCATAAATCTCGAAAAGACCATTGTTGCCCGGCAATTGAAGCGGAAAAGTGCCATCACCACCGCAAGTTGCGTTGTTTATGAAATCACCATGAATGATGAACTTTCCAAGATTGACCATCAAACTGTCGTTGTTGGTAACGCCACCGTCAACCCAAACGATAGCTGAGTCGTTTATGCCGCCATTGATGAAAAACATGGCGCCATTGTTAGAAATAAGCGGGTCAACCTGTGCTTTAATCGATCCTACAAGACCGATGGACAAAGTCAATAACACAGATAATCCTTTGATAGGGGAAGGGATGTTCATTAGAGTGATAGAATTAAATCAATTCGATTTTCTATAAGCACACAAATATATGTGCATGAGGTCAATTGTTCAAATTATTTTGAACGGTGTTCATTTGGTGAAATTAACGATTCAAATTAAGAGAACATTTCTTTGGCAAAATGCTGCCCGAATTCGCGCATGTCAGCAGCCATTTTATCCTCATTTGTAGCACGTTGGAGCGAGTCAGCCATGGATACAATAGTCTGATGAAAGAACCGTTTCATCTCGTCAACGCGCATTTCTTTTGTCCAAAGATCCATTCGAAGTGTTTCCTCGCTTTCGGTATCATAAACAGAAATCATGATTGCTTTGCTATCCAGATACTTGTCCATTCCTGCATCTGTGGCAAGCCAATTAATCTTTTCCGGAATTTGGTTTTCGTCAAGCGTGACGTTGAATGTAATCGTTGAAGTTTCGCTCATTTTAGAGTTTGGGTTTGTATTTTGATTGGGCAAGAATATCTTGCGAATTCTGATTCACCATCAAGTCCAGCAGTGTCAACTCAGGATTCTCTTGCATGTATTTTCTTACGATTTGCCATCCGACCCACTGACCTAATCTTCCTGGAGAATCTTTCGGTATTCCGGCTACAAACGGAGCTTGATTAATCCATTTGTTGATGTTCATGTATTCGGTGTCGTAAAGCATTTGTTGGTCAATGAGATGCGCCCAAATTCGTGGTTCGTACTCTTCGCACCATTTCATTGCTTCTGGCGTATAGCCAATTTTGATTGAATCTGCACTTGTGCGAAGCGTGGCATCTAACACATAAAGTAGTTTGCCTTCAAATATCATGTAGTCTAGCAAGGTATTTCGAACTGCGTCTGTCTCGTAGGTCGATTGCAACCAGCCCTTCATTGCCTGAGGCACAATTTGTTCTCGTTTCATGTTGTCGTACATGTATTTCGGCAGACCAATCATTGGGTAAACTGGATAATCGGACCCAAGAAACATATCGAGGCCAATTCCGAGGGTTGTTGGAGTGGCAACAATGGCGTAGTTCAATGCTGAAATATTGAAAACCACATCAGGAATGAGACTGTCTGGGAAATGATATTTGAAATAGCGGAAAGCTTCGATTAACTCCGTTTCGATGGCGCTGACGTCCTCATATTCAAGCTGAACGTCTTCATGAAGCGTTTTCATGTTTTCATCGGTGATGAATTGCGCAATAGCAAATTGAAATCCTTCCGACTCTGGATTGCCAATTTGAAGAACACCTTCGCAGTAATCAACGAAAAAATCACCGTATTCTTCATACAGAGAATCGGTATTTGTTTGACCAGCACTTGGATTGAGCGCGAAAAAATTTTGGTCTAAACGCTTGAATTCCAACTGAACTTCAACGGTACTTACGTCCACTTCCAACGGGTCTTTTTTACACCCAGTTATGGTAAAAATGAAAAGGACAAGCACAGTTGTCAGCGTAAATCTCATGCCCGAATAATCGTGTAATTTTGCGAACGAATTTGAAGCGGACGAAATTATGAAAAACCTACTTCTGACATTGATGGTTCTTGTGCTTGGCAGCGAGTTGTTTGCACAAGATGTGCCTGTTGGACCTAACACACGGAAGAAATTCAAGATTGGATTTAACCTTTCTCCTTCAGTTGATTTTTTTCAGCCAAACACCGATGGCGTAAAGCTCGATGCGGCCAAAATGAAATTTGGTTATGGTATGATGGCTGAATATGCTTTTACAAATAATTATGCCATTGGTTTTGGTCTTGAACACAAAATGGGTGGCGCATCGTTGGATTTTGGCAATGCCGATGTTCGGTATATAGCAAAAGACGATACAACCGAGTTCAAACTGATGAGCCGAACGTATCGTTATGATTATGTGAACCTACCAATCACGCTGAAGTTGATGACCAATCAGATTGGTTACTTCACCTATTTCGGTCAGTTTGGAGTTGATTTTTCTGTGCTAGTTTCGGCAAAAGCGAAGGACAATCGGGCTGCTTTGAAGTCATTTGCACTCGATTCTCTTGGGGTTTTTCAATCAGAGGACTTTATCGCAAGTGAAAAAGGAGACTTTCAAGGGCGATACAATCAAAGCTCGTTTGCCAATATCAAACTTAGGATTGGGGCTGGTTTTGAATGGAATTTCTCAGGAAACACTTCACTTGTTGTGAGCGTTTCTTATCATAACGGATTCATCGATTTGATGAAAGATTCGAAAGACAAACAGGTTAATAGCGAAGAAGGCCTGTTTAAGCACGATGTAACCGACTATTCTAAGAAGATTCCATTTGAATTGAACGCGAATCTCCATCATGTTGCACTTAACGTTGGGATTCTTTTTTAGAGTGAAAAACCAAAGTCCCGAGTTTAAATTTTCTGAAAGAATAACAGCAGACCGAGTAGTTTAATGTTTGGGGCGTGAGACGAATGACGAGAGAGAATCATCCGGAGCCCTTTCTCCCTCGTCCTTTGCCTCTTGTCCTTCGTCCCTTAAACCAATGCAGATACGATTATCACAGCTTAATTATCACATCGGGAACTTCGAGGAGAACGTTCGGAAGATAATTGGCGAGGTAAAATCTGCCAAAGCTGATGGCGTTGATCTGGTTGTTTTCTCCGAACTTTCTGTTTGCGGTTATCCGCCACGTGATTTTCTGGAGTTTGAGGATTTCATTTTACGATGTGAAAAGGCGGTTGCGGAAATTGCTACGGCCTGCGTAGGAATTACAGCCATTGTTGGCGCTCCGTTGCGCAATAATGTTTCTAGCGGGAAGGGTCTGTTTAATGCCGCTTTTGTGCTTGCAGATGGCGGAATAAGGCAGGTGGTAAAAAAATCGTTGCTCCCGAACTACGACATCTTTGACGAGTACCGATACTTTGAGCCTAATCGCGATTTTGACTTGGCTGTGGTAAATGGTGTTCGGATTGCGCTCACCATTTGTGAGGATCTTTGGAACATCGAAGACCCCTTGTATATCACTAGTCCGATGGACGAGTTGATGAACGACAAGCCGCAATTGATGGTGAATATTGCGGCATCTCCATTCGATTTCTCACATCGCGAAGACCGTATTCGCATTCTTGAGAAGAACTGCAAGAAGTATGGTTTGCCGATTCTGTATACCAATCACGTTGGTGCACAAACAGAATTGATTTTTGATGGTGGTTCCATGGCGCTTAATGCCAAAGGAGAATTGCTTCACGAATTGGATTACTTCAAAGAAGATGCTTCGACTTTCCAATTTGATGGAGATTTAAAACTGGTTGGAGAGGAAAAGACGATTGATGCTCGACCAAAAATTGAGCGCATTCATGATGCAATCGTGCTAGGTATTTCGGATTACTTCGGAAAGCTTGGTTTTAAGAAAGCTGTTTTGGGATTGTCGGGAGGCATTGATTCTGCGGTGGTTCTCTACCTCGCCCAAAAGGCGTTGGGAGCTGAGAATGTGCGCACACTTTTGATGCCCTCAGAATTTTCGTCAGGGCATTCGGTTGATGATTCGGTGACGCTTTCTGAGAATTTGGGAACGGAGTACGAGATTGTATCCATCGAAAATCTGTTCAATAATTTTCGGCAAGACCTCAAGCCCTTGTTTGGTGATTTACCTTTCAACCTAGCCGAGGAGAATCTTCAGGCAAGAATAAGAGGGGTGCTGTTGATGGCAGTTTCAAACAAGTTTGGAAATATTCTGTTGAACACATCAAACAAGAGCGAATGTGCCGTAGGTTATTCTACTATATATGGTGACATGAATGGCGGCCTTTCGGTGATTGCTGACCTATATAAGACGGAAGTTTATGAGCTGGCGCAATGGATTAACAGGAATGGCGAGGTAATTCCTGAGAACATCATCGCAAAAGCGCCAAGTGCTGAGCTTCGTCCAGATCAAAAAGATTCAGATTCGTTGCCTGATTATGACGTATTGGACAGAATCTTGATAGAATACATCGAAAATCGGAAAGGCCCTGCAGAAATCGTTGCCATGGGATTTGACGAAATGCTGGTGAATCGCATTTTGCGATTAGTAAATTTGAACGAATACAAAAGATATCAAACTCCGCCCATACTAAGAGTGAGTAAAAAGGCGTTCGGCATGGGCCGAAGAGTGCCAATTGTAGGAAAGTACCTTTGCTAACGAAATGAAGAATATGAAAAATTTGATTGCAGTATTATTGGTGGTTATGGTAAGTGCTGGTTGCGCTACGAAATCGGAAAAGGCACGTAACAACATTGCGAAGACCTGGAAAGTTTCTAAAGTATTCCAGAATGGAAGTGATGTGACCACTGCCTACATTGAAACGCATGTAGACTACCGACTTCAGTTTACCGCCAGTGGGTCCTTCACAGAGAGATACCAGCCGGGTAGTGGAGAAAACCAATTGAACATCAGCGGAACTTGGGTGTTTTCTGATGGTATCAACAAGGTTACTTTAACCGATGGGAATCAGACTCGTGTTTACTCGATTGACGCGCTTGACAAGACTGTTTTGAATATCAAGGATCTTGGTTCTTCCAATAACCGAGAGATTCAGTTTGTACCAGCATAGTCAGGTTTCGACTTCGCTCAACCCAAGCAGCTTCCCTAAGTGAAGTCGAAGGGATGGAATAAGTTGGTTTCGACTTCTCTCAACTAATGGTCCACGTACTTTTGCCGCGAAGCAAAGCATCCAAATCTCCTTTCCCGAATTTGTTTTTGGCAAGCTCTACTTGATTTACAAGTAGGTCTTCGTAGCACGCTCTTTCTTCAGTATAGAACACTCCAAACGGTCGTGGGAAGTTTCCTTCTAATGATGGATCCTGATAGAAACGCACCAAGATATTGGCCTTTGCACGATTGGTCTCGTCATGAATCCACAGGTCGTTTTCGCTTACCGAATCCATGTTTACAATAACAGGCGTAAAGCCATCTAGCTTGATTCCGAATTCCTTGTTTGCACCAAAAATCATAGGTAAGCCGTGCTCAACAAATAAGGTCTGATCAGCCTTTGTGGACTTATCAGTCATTCCTTCAAAAGCGCCATCGTTGAATACGTTGCAGTTCTGATAGATTTCAACCATTGATGTTCCTTTATGTGCGTTTGCACGAGAAAGCACATCACGCAGATGAATTGGGTCGCGATCCATGGTTCTAGCATAAAACGTGGAGTCAGCACCCAAGCACAAAGCCGCAGGATTAAATGGATGATCTAACGAACCCATTGGGGTTGATTTGGTGGTTTTTCCTTCTTCAGAAGTAGGCGAATATTGTCCTTTGGTAAGGCCGTAAATCTGATTATTGAAGAGAAGAATATTGATATTGAAGTTTCTTCTCAACATGTGAATGATGTGATTTCCACCAATGGAAAGCGCATCTCCATCACCAGTAATCATCCATACGCTTAGGTTTGGATTGGTGGCTTTTAGTCCACTAACTACGGCTGGGGCACGACCGTGGATGCTGTGCATTCCGTAGGTGTTCATGTAATATGGGAAACGGCTACTGCAACCGATTCCTGAGATGAAAACCACGTCTTCGCGCTTCACACCAAGCTCTGGAATTACTTTTTGAACCTGCTTAAGGATGGAGTAATCGCCACAGCCTGGGCACCATCTTACTTCTTGGTCTGTTTCAAAATCTTTGGCGGTTAATTCGCCATTTAATACTTCTGCCATATCTTAATTTTTACCACTGAGGCCACAGAGTTTTTTCACAGAGACACACAGATGTTTTTCTCCGTGTATCTCTGTGTATCCTTCGTGTCCTCTGTGGTTAAACTCATTATTCAATAACCATTAACCCAATATCTCCAAAACCTTATCCTTAATCTCGTTTTTGCTGAAAGGAATTCCCTTCACTTTATTCAGCGCCACGGTTGGAATGAGGTACTGACTACGAATCATCATATTCAATTGTCCCATGTTCATTTCCGGAACGAGAACGGTGTCAAAACTCCTTAGCACCTCTTCAATATTTTTAGGGAATGGGAAGAGATAACGGATGTGCGCATGCGAAACCGAGTGCCCTTCTGCAATAAGTTCTTTGGTGGCTGCTTTGATTGCTCCGAAGGTTGAACCCCAACCAAGTACGAGTACTTTTCCTTTTGCCTCTCCCAATTCAATATCTTGTAGAGGAATGTTATTGGCGATGTTGGAGATTTTCTTAGCTCGTGTATTCACCATGTGTTGGTGATTGTCTGGATCATAGCTAATGTTGCCCGTTCCATCTTGCTTTTCAATTCCACCCATGCGGTGTTCGAGACCAGGAGTTCCAGGAATGGCCCATTTTCGCACAAGGTTTGCGTCTCTATCGTAAGGTCGATAGCCTTCTTCAGAAGCATCGGCAGTGGTTGCAAAGTTTCCTTTGAAAGCAGGCAATTCATCGACTGTTGGGAAACGCCAAGGCTCTGCTCCATTCGCCAAATAGCCATCCGATAAGAAGAAAACAGGCGTCATATGTTCTACCGCCAATCGGCAGGCTTCGAAAGCCATGTTGAAACAATCGGCAGGAGTTGCAGCGGCAACCACGGCCACAGGCGATTCTCCATTTCGACCATAAACCGCCTGTAAAAGGTCTGCTTGTTCTGTTTTTGTTGGAAGTCCGGTTGATGGCCCGCCACGTTGCACATTTACGATTACCAATGGAAGCTCTAACATGAGCGCCAATCCGATGGCTTCGCCTTTCAAGGCAATGCCAGGTCCGCTTGAAGTAGTAACCCCAAGTGCACCACCAAAGGAAGCTCCGATAGTGGATGCAATAGCCGCAATCTCATCCTCGGCCTGAAAGGTTTTTACCCCGAAATTCTTGTGCTTGGCAAGTTCTTGCAGAATGTCTGTGGCTGGAGTGATAGGATATGAACCGCAGAACAGTTCAAGTCCTGAGCGTTGAGCTGCGGCAACCAATCCGATGGCGGCCGCTTCATTGCCCATAATGTTTCTGTAAACACCTTTAGGCATTGGGGCCTTATCAACACTAAAACGTGTTGTAGGAGTTTCTGTGGTATCGCCAAAATTGTATCCTGCACGCAAAACTTTACTGTTTGCATCAACGATTTCGGGCTTTTTCTTGAACTTATCTGAAATATATTTCAAGGTTGGATCCAGGGAACGATCGAACATCCAAAGCACGTAACCGAGCACGAACATGTTCTTGGTTCTGTCGATGTCTTTGATGCCAAGTCCGCTGTCTTTCAAGCATTCTTTGGTCAGTTTGGTTACCTCAATTGGGTAAACCTTGTAGTTGCTAAGCGAGCCATCTTCCAACGCACTTATTCCACTGTCGACCTTGGCCAAACGCAGGTTTTTTGCGTCAAAACCATCGGTATTAGCGATGATGATTCCACCTTTTTTGAGCGTTTTGAGATTGGCTTTGAGTGCAGCGGCATTCATTACCACCAATGCATCGCATTCATCTCCTGGAGTAAAAATCTCAATACTTCCGAAATGCAATTGAAAACCAGAAACTCCAGCTAACGTGCCTTGCGGGGCGCGAATCTCCGCAGGAAAATTCGGGAAAGTGCTGAGGTCGTTTCCGAAAAGGGCGTTGGTGTCGGTAAACTGTGTTCCTGTAAGTTGAATTCCATCACCAGAGTCTCCTGCAAACAGGATGGTGATTTCTTTTGTTGATTCTAGCGTTGCGGCCATGCTTCTTTTTGTGGGCGGTAAAAATAATGGCTGGTCTTATTAAAACCTTGACGGTTGTCATAAGACCTGAGGTTTTCAAAATCTCGGATGTCTTTGCGTTTTAGTTATGATTTAACAGCTTCAACCGATTTTATTTCAGGTACAGAACGTTTTACGGCTTCCTCAATTCCAGCTCTGAGGGTCATTTCGCTCATGTTGCACGTTTTGCAGGAGCCTAACAACCGCAGCTGAACAATCATGTCTTCAGTAATGCTCACCAATTCAACATCTCCACCATCTGCGGCCAAAAACGGACGCATGGTTTCCAAAGCTTCTTCCACTCTCACTTTCAAATCGTTCTTCATCGTGGTCAATTATCGTGTGGTAATTTCCACTCTTTTTGTGGCTTCGTGTGTAGCGTTTCGCTGTTCAACCTGTTCGTTTACAGCTAGCGCTAGGTCTTTAAAAACCTGAGCAATTGGCGTGTTGTCTTGCAACAAGGCCGGTCTGCCTGCATCTCCCGCTTCGCGGATGGATTGCACCAACGGAATTTGCCCCAATAATGGCACATTTATCTGTTCTGCCAATCCTTTTACACCATCCTTTCCGAAGATGTAATACTTGTTTTCTGGCAATTCGGAAGGAGTGAACCACGCCATGTTTTCTATCAATCCAAGAACAGGAACGTTGATGCTATCTAAACGGAACATCGCCACACCTTTTCGTGCATCCGTAAGGGCAACCTCTTGAGGCGTACTTACTACAACTGCACCCGTAACAGGCACGGCTTGCACGATGGTCAGGTGCACATCGCCCGTGCCGGGAGGAAGGTCGAGTAGGAGATAATCCAACTCATCCCACCACACATCGCCAAACATTTGCTTGAGGGCTTTGGTGGCCATGGGTCCGCGCCAAACAATGGCTTGGGTTGGGTCTGAAAAAAACCCAATGCTCATGACTTTTACCCCATAACTCTCTACAGGAAGCATGTATTGCTTGCCTTCGATAACGGTGACTTTCGGTTTTTCGCTGACGATGTCGAACATCAGCGGCATGCTTGGTCCGTAGATGTCGGCATCTATCAACCCCACCTTAAAACCTTGCTTGACAAGACCAACGGCCAAGTTGGCGGTAACGGTGCTTTTTCCAACACCGCCTTTGCCCGAAGCAATGGCAATAATGTTCTTTACCTTATTTAATGTAGGCGGTCCTTGCGGGCCCGATTGAACAGGTTTTGCGGCAATGTTTACGCGCACTTTCACATCGCCAAATTGCGCTGTTAGTGCTGCTAGAATTTCGTCTTCGAGTTTCTTACGAATGTTCAGGGCAGGACTCTTAACCTCTAGGTCAATATCAATCTCCTTCCCAAAAACTTGGATGTTCTTTAATTCGCCACTTTCTACAATGCTCACATTGCCCGCTGGCGACTTTACCTTCTTGAGCGTTTCCGCTACGGTTTCCTTATTTAGATTCATTCTAAACGCAAAGGTAATTATTGAGTTGAAGTGAGGAAGAACGAAACGGGAAATTGACACGAATCATTTGTCCACAAAATTGCAAGCACGTTTGGTGTAGAAGAAAATGAAGAGGTGACGACAGATTTGAGATTGGACTTCTTCATAAAGTAACAACCAGTTAATGGATTGATTACATTTGATTGTATGAAACATCTCGCACTCCTTTTCTTCGGTCTTTTGATGGGTACAATCACTTTTGGTCAAACGTGGTATCATGTTAATCCAGGAGATATTCCGTTGGTGTATATTGATTATTACGATGGAGGAATGGCTGCTAATATTTCTCCCGAAAACGAGCCGCATTTGTTCTCCACCAATACAAACGACACAACCAATGCGTGGGTTTATGGAACGAGTTCCAAACCTTTTTTCGAAAATGAGTTGGGCTGGGTAACTGATTCGGTGAATGCCTATTCCGACAGTTTAAAAAGCGAATTGGTGGTGATGATTCCTTCTGATCAGAATGGAGGCTATCAAACTTCATGGATTGTGTTTGAACACAAATTTGAAACAGACACGCTTTTAGATGGCGGTTACATGGAATACTCTTGCGATAGCATAAATTGGGAAGTGGTAAGTCAGACTTGGGGTCCGAGTAATCCACCGCAACAGTTGGATGTCTTCAATTTTCCTTCTGTGCTGCACGACACCGTAGATGCATTTACGGGTTCTGAACAGGAATGGAAATGGAGTGCCGTGCAGTTTATATGGTACTATTCCGTTTTTCATGGCAATCCAAGTCGGTCGGGCGGATGCGACTGGGAGAATATGGATACGCTGTATGTTCGATTTGTCTTTGAAAGTGATGGTATTCAAACCAACAAAGCAGGTTGGATGATTCGGAATATTACCATTGGCCTAGATAATTTCCCTGGGGCGGTTGATGAATATTTGCTAAGCGCGATGGAACTTTATCCCAATCCAACCAACGGTGTAATCAGCTTCAATTTTCTTGAAAATGTTGCCAAACCAGAAACGGTTGAGGTGTATGATATGATGGGCAAAAAAGTGCTTTCCATGCCGTATCAATCAACCCTAGATGTTTCGGTGCTCAATGCGGGAAACTACATCGTTACGGTATTCACCGAAAAGGGTGTGTTTAGGCAGAAGTTGGTGGTAGAGTAGGAGCGCCAACCAACCATTTTGTGGCAGCATCTATCGTTGTGAAAACCCGATAAGCAGGATTGGCCCTATTGTTTATCACGTTCTCAATAAACGTAGCTCTATCTATCGGGTAATTTTCGGGATTGAAAACCACGGCAGTTCGGTGCCTAAAGGTCATTCCGGGTATGCTCGTTAGATTACTCATCAACCTAAGTCCATCGGTCATTGATTGGCCCAAGGGGCATAGGCGGATGTCAAACAGCAGATTGAAACAGCTTTCCTTTTTTGAAAGTTTTAGGGCTTCGACAAATGTCTTGAGCACATTTTTTTTGTTGATTACACCAATAGGAGTGGCAATAACGATGTGTTGCTCTAGATTGTAAGTTACAGTAAGTTCCATGCTGAGGCGAAAGTATGCGATACTCCAGTTACGGATGAGTCAAGGGAAAGTCATTTATTGGCAACTTCCACACGAGATGTTGCCAAATCTATATTCTTCAGCCGTGTAGCTGAAAATAAGATATTGCTAACTCATGCATGTCGCTGCTTTTCCTTAAAATTGATGTTCAAACAATCACACAATCATGAATAGAATTTCCATTATCATCGTTGCCATTATTGCCTGCGGTGCACTAACTGCCAGCATGTTGGTTCAACCCATTTCTTATGATGGGCAAACGCCCGTAAGCAGCATACTCATGGCCTTGGGAGATGCAACTCCGAGTCATTATGTGGGAACACAGGATGCGGAAAAGATTGAGAAGGGTAAGGATTTGGTAATGACGGGTGGTCCATGGATGGATGGGAAAGTTGAGTACCGACTCTCAGATCATTTTGTGTGTATTGATTGCCATAATATTCAGCCAGAAGCGCCATTTGCTGATGATAACGACCCAGATAGCCGCTTGCAGTATGCGAAGGAGTTTAATCAGGCTTATTTGCCGGGTTCAACCTTGTATGGTATTACCAACAGAACAAGTTGGTTTAATGGCGATCATGAGAAGAAATACGGAAAAGAACTTGTTGATCCAGCACGTCACGATTTGAAGAATGCTATCCAGCTTTGTTCCAAAGAGTGTTCGGTAGGGCGCGAGTTAACAGATGATGAAATGGAGTCGATGCTTCATTTCCTAAATGCCATTGAGTTGAAGTTGAAAGACCTCAACCTTTCTGGAGATGAGATGGCGCAAATAGCCAAGGTTGGTCAAAGTGCAGAAGAGAAAGCGGCCAGTATCAAGCTCATCAAATCAAAATATTTGGATGGTTATCCTGCCACCTTTGCAGAAGAGATTCCTACCAAAGAACGCAAAATGGGCAAAGAAGGCAACTTGGAAAACGGCAAATGGATCTATGAGAAAAGCTGCTTGCATTGCCATTCACCACAAAAAACGATTACAGATAGAACGCTATTCGGCTCAGGAAAAGACCAAAAGGATTTCAAGTGGTTGGCTAGCTATTTCAAGAAAAGCAATGGCGGTTCTGTCTATTGGATAACGCGCCACGGAACGGCTTCAAAAGAACACATTCCACAATACATGCCTATCTATTCTCAAGAAAAACTGAGCAATTCGCAGGTAGAGGATTTGGCGGCTTATATATTGGTGGAGAGTAAGAAATGAGAAAATGAAAAAGAGGGAAAATGAAAAAGTTCTACGGCTTACCTTTTTCATTTTTCCTCTTTTCTCGTTTTTCTATAACCCAAGCTCAACCATCGGATCCCAAAACAACTTCTCAAACTCAACCACTTGGTTGTTTTCCACCTTTACGCCTTCGCTTTCGAGTAATTCTTGCATGAGGTTATGTCCTTGGAAGTGAGACTTGCCCGAAAGCATTCCAATGCGATTAACCACACGCTGTGCAGGAACTGGTTCTTGAGAAGCAGAACAAGCATTCATTGCCCAACCGACCATTCGGGCCGCACCGGGGCTGCCAAGATATTTGGCAATGGCGCCATAGGAAGTAACGCGTCCTTTCGGAATCAGCCGCGCAACATCCCAAACGTCTTTAAAGAAGCCGTCTTTTTTAGAGTTCAAAGTTTAACGTTCAAGGTTCAAAGCACGTCATTCCGAGCGAGG
The DNA here is from genome assembly GCA_021741155.1 of Flavobacteriales bacterium. Taxonomy (GTDB): domain Bacteria; phylum Bacteroidota; class Bacteroidia; order UBA10329; family UBA10329; genus UBA10329. The sequence continues at coordinate 14,076 of JAIOYP010000055.1, forward strand.
AACGAGCCGAGGAATTTGTTGACGGAGCAATTTCGGGAATTACAGCGTAAAAGCGATGTAGTTAATCTTCCGGCCTTCTTGCAACCAACGGCCTTCGTAATAGGTTCTAATGCGGAGTTCGCTCTCGCGTTCGCACAGGAATGTGTTCTCGCCTTTTTCGAGGTCTGCATACACATCGGTCGATTCGCAAAGGGTTGTCAAGCCCAACTCAGCAATCACTTCTTGCGTGTATTGAAACAACGGAAAGTTGTCCGTTTTAAGCTGAATAATGCCGCCTTTCTTCAAGATTTGACGGTAACGTTCAATAAAGACAGAGGAAGTAAGTCGGTTTCGTTCGCGGTTTGCTTGCAACTGCGGATCAGGAAAGATAATCCAGATTTCAGATACTTCCTCTGCCGCAAAAAGATTGGCGATATGGTCGATGCGCGTTCGCAGAAAACCAACATTGGTTAGTTTGCTTTCTAACGCATGCTTGGCACCAATCCATATACGATTGCCTTTGATGTCGATGCCTAAGAAATTCCTCTCAGGATAAAGCGCTGCTTGTCCGGTAGAATATTCGCCCTTTCCGCAGGCCAATTCCAGCGTAATCGGGTTGTCATTCTTGAAATGCTCTTGCGCCCACTTTCCCTTCAAAGGGAAACCCTCAAGCTGGTGACCCAAAGGAACTTCCACGCAGTTTTCAAACTTGCCGATATCGGCAAAGCGCGCAAGCTTCTTAGAAAGGTTCGGTTTAGTTAAGTCGAATCTCCTCGCCACGACTATTGTAAATATGGTATTCCATAAAGTGATAGTTGGTTGAAGATTCAACCTTTATCTCACCGCTAAATTGTTTCATCCAATCCTTAATAACGCTCTTCGACCACGGCAACCACGATTCGGTTTTCGTTAGATACGAAGCGATGTAAGGATGAACTTTAAGCGTGATTGATTTCTCGTTCTGTTCCATCATCACAAAACTGACACTATTCTCAACTTCGGTATCAAAAAGCACCGCTGCTTCAATTTCGCCAGAACCATCACAGCTCGGACATTTCTCGCGGGTCTTCACATTCATCTCAGGACGAACACGCTGACGTGTGATTTGAATCAATCCAAATTTGGATGGAGGAAGAATGTTGTGCTTGGCACGATCATCTTTCATCTCAGCGGTCAGCACATTAAAAAGCTCTTTTCGATTTTCTCCCTTATGCAGGTCGATAAAATCTACCACGATAATACCGCCCATATCACGCAATCGGAGTTGACGCGCTATCTCTTTAGCAGCTTCTATATTACATTCGAGTGCATTGGTTTCCTGATCCTGTCCAGCGTTGGTTCGTGCGCCAGAATTCACATCAATTACGTGCAACGCTTCGGTATGTTCAATTACGAGATATGAACCATTTTTGAATGTAACGTTCTTGCCAAACGAAGCCTTAATCTGCTTGTTCAGGCCCAAACTCTCAAACAAAGGCTGAGGTCCTCTGTGGAACTTCAGTTTCTTCAGCTTATCAGGCGAACTCGCCAAATATTTGCTGATTTCGTCATGCACTTCGTTGCTGTCAACATGAATGCTGTCGAAGTTAGAGCTGAGCATATCGCGAATCATCGAAGAGGTACGGCTTAATTCGCCCATCACTCTCGTTGCAGGCTGAGCATCTTTTACCTTCTCCACCATCGTTGTCCAACGCGAAACAAGATCGTTCATGTCCGCTTCCAGTACTTCGAGTTTTTTGTTCTCGGCTGCAGTCCGTACAATCAGTCCAAATCCTTTTGGTTTGATGTCTCGGAAAATGTCTTTCAGACGTTTGCTTTCTTCCTTGTTCTTTATCTTTTGAGAGATATTGACCTTGTCAGAAAAGGGAACGAGAACCATAAATTTTCCTGCGAAGGAAAGTTCGGTGGTCAAGCGTGGCCCTTTGGTAGAAATTGGTTCCTTGGCCACTTGCACAAGGATTTCCTTTCCCTGTTTCATAACGTCATCAATCTTCCCGTTCTTATCAATTTCGGCTTCAGGCCTAAATTTTTCGAGCAACGGGGATTTGAGTTTATCGGCTCTTGTTAGTTCGATAAACTTCATCAAGGATTTCACCTTTGGACCAAGATCCAAATAGTGTAGAAAGCCATCTTTCTCATAGCCGACATTCACGAATGCGGCATTGAGACCAGGCATCACTTTTTGGATGCGGCCGAGGTATAGGTCTCCCACCTGAAACGCGCTATTGCCCGTCTCCTCGTGAAGCTCTACTAGTTTTTTGTCCTTTAAAAGGGCAATATCAACCTTAGAAGGTTGTGATGAGATTACCAGGTCGTAATTCACGGATAGCGTTTTTTATGCCGCCTACCGCATATAGCGTACAACAGAGCATCGGGTCATGGTGACCCAATGCTCTAAAAGGTGTTGGCACTGCCGCGAGAGGCGGCCTGTGAACCTTATCTCAAAGGCTGATTATTTTTTCTTCTTGTGACGATTCTTTCTCAAACGCTTTTTACGTTTGTGAGTGGCCATCTTATGTCTCTTTCTTTTCTTACCGCAAGGCATGATTGTGTGATTTAAATGTTCTTATTAAGTTCTAATATGTAATCGTCCACCTCTTTAACCTTTTTCGGGTCATTGATTAAGGACTTGAAATTCTCTAGGTCGACAATTGCCTCTTTATACATCTTCTGGCGTTCGTGCAAATCGGCTAAATACAGATACGCTTCTGCATACTTATTATCAATAGCCAATACTTGCTTGAAACGCTCTTCCGCCTTTTCAAACTGGCCGGATTTAATGCTGAAATAACCGAGGTTAATCAACGCTTTAATGTTCTTTGGATCTTTCGCTTCAACGGCTTTCAACATTCCGATTCCTTCCATTGGAGGAGTTCCCATAAATGTTGAACCTTCCATCAAACAAACGCCAAGATCAACTTGAATGTCGAGGTCTTCTGGAGCCAATTCAACTGCTTTTTCGAAACACGTACGTGATTGAGCAAACCAATTTGCTTTTTGCAGTTGTTCGCCCATGTATTTCGCGTTAAGCAAAAAACGTTCGCCAGCCTCTGTCCAATGGTCAGCTGTGTTGGTTTTTTCTGCACGTTTCAATGCATAAAAAGCCGCGCCAACAGGTTTGCGAAGCATGTCGTAAAAATCCACCAAAGTGTCAAATGCAAATTCGTTTTCAGAAGATTCCCATTTGTTCACTTCGGCCAAAGCCGTACTGTCAAGATTGTTCTTGATTTCGGTTAGGTCGTCTTGAATGTTGTATTCAACAGCATCCGTAATAGTTTCCGAAACCTCAGCTTTTGCGGCAATAGGAGAAATTGGGGTCATATATAAAATGACACCAACAACCACAGCCAAAAGAACCAATATGATTTGGGGAAGCTTCAACCTATTTTACACTCTTTTTCACCTTACCGATGAAGGTCTTAGCGGGTTTAAACGCAGGAACGCTATGCGCTGGAATAACGATGGTCGTATTCTTGGAGATGAGACGACCTGTTTTTTGGGCTCGTTTCTTCACAATAAAACTTCCAAATCCTCTCAAATAAACGTTATCGCCTTTGGCGAGAGCGCTTTTTACGGAGACCATGAAGGCTTCAACTGTGTGTTGAACCTGTAGTTTTTCGATTCCTGTTTGTTCCGAAATCTCGTTGACGATGTCAGCTTTTGTCATTAGTGCTTGATTATGAGCCGATTACTGCTTCTTTTATTGGGGCTGCAAAGGTATACGAATATTTGAATGATGAAATAGTATGCTTCTTAATTTTGATGACTTGGAATTAAATAAAGGAATAAGCACGTTTCCGAACACGGAATTGCTCGATTGGTATGGTGGAATAAAACGTGACTTGCCTTGGAGAGATACCAAGGACCCGTTCAAAGTTTGGATTTCGGAAATCATTTTACAGCAAACGAGGGTAGATCAAGGACTTCCTTATTACCAACGATTTATTACTACGTTTCCAAAAGTGGAAGACCTCGCGAAAGCAAAAGAGGATGAGGTTTTGAAGCTGTGGGAAGGATTGGGCTATTACTCACGGGCTAGAAATCTTCATTTTACGGCCAAGTTGGTGGTGAATGAATTAGGAGGAATTTTTCCTAATACATATAAAAGACTACTCGAATTAAAGGGAGTTGGCCCGTATACTGCTGCGGCCATTGGTTCTATCATTTTTGGTTTGCCTGTAGCTGCCGTAGACGGAAACGTTTATCGCGTGCTGTCGAGGTATTTTGGAATTCTTGAATCTATTGACGAAACAGTAACCAAGAAAACGATTGCCGAACTGGCAAATGAAGTCCTTGCAAAACAACATCCAGGAAACCACAATCAAGCAATGATGGAATTGGGAGCCACAGTCTGTTCTCCCACTAATCCAACTTGTGATGAATGTCCGTTGAAGGTTTCGTGTCAAGCAAAGGCGGAAAACCTTCAAAGCGAAATTCCGGTACGGTCTAAAAAGACGAAGGTCCGCGACCGATTCTTCTATTATTCTGTCATCATATTAGATGATGAAGTTTTTATTTCGAGACGTGTTTCGGGCGATATTTGGCAGGGACTCTACGAATTTCCGTTGCTTGAGACGGAATCAAGGATTGATGAGTCTGACATTCTTGATAGGTTAAATTTGAAGCAGGAAGATGTTGTTCTAGGTGTTTCACAAGAGTTTAAACACATTCTTTCGCATCAGCGCATCTTTGCCAAATTCATATTGATTAAAAGCGATAGCTTTGAAAGTTCAGATTTCATACGAGTAAAAAAAGAAAAATTGAAAGATTTTGCCTTTCCTAGACTAATAAATCGCTACTTGGAGAAACAAACTCTTGTTATTGTTGAAGAAGTTTAGAATCTTTGATACAAACCAAAAAATAAAAAATCATGTCTGGAGTTAATAAAGTAATCTTAGTTGGTCGGCTAGGTGCTGATCCTGAAGTGAAAACATTGGAAAGCGGTACCAAAGTAGCCAAATTCAATCTTGCGACCACCGAGAAATATAAGGACAAGAACGGTGTACAACAGGAAAATACTGAATGGCATAATGTCGTTTTGTGGCGTGGATTGGCTGATGTTACTGAGAGATACATGAAAAAAGGAGATCAGGTTTACATTGAAGGGCGTATCAAAAGCCGAAAATGGACTGATAAGGATGGAGTGGAACGATACTTTACGGACATTGTTGCAGACAACATGACAATGCTGGGTAGTCCAAATAGCGGTTCAGGTTCATCTTCTGGTGGACAATCACAGGCTGCTGCTCCGCAACAAAACCAAGTAAATGAACCACAAGCATCTTCGCTTGATGATATTGACGATGACCTTCCATTTTAATCTGATGGCAGGTTTTAGTTTAACGAATCCTACCTGAATTGGAAGACCCTCCCGAACAGGTTTACACCTTTCTTGATTTAGTGTTGCTTTCTGGCTGGTTGCCATTCGACCTCATTCTTGGGTTGTTGGTACTGTTAGTTCTACTTGCTTGTTCCGCAATGATTTCTGGGGCAGAAGTGGCATATTTCTCACTTTCCAAAACTGATATTGACGAATTGGAAGCATCTCCATTGAAGCTGCGTAAACAGGCATTGGTTTTGTTGAAACGTCCCAAAAGATTGCTGGCGACTATTTTGATTGCGAATAACTTCGTCAATGTTGGAATCGTAATTCTATCCACTTATCTCATAGCTGAGAATGTTTCTAAAGAACACCTTAGCTATATGTTAGGTGGAATTGTACCTGTTGCTAGAATAATCGAGGTGTTCGGAATTACCCTAATCGTGCTGCTTTTTGGTGAAATTATTCCGAAGGTTTACGCCAATCAATATGCAGTCGGATTTGCTTCCGTCATGTCATTCCCATTGTATTATATGTCCATGATTTTTTCGTTTTTGAGTGTGCCGCTAATAAAACTCACAAACGTTGTAGATAGACTTGCATCGGCCAACAACGGCCAGATTTCTGTGGATGAATTGAGTCATGCGCTTGATCTTACCAAAGCAGAATCAATTAGAGAAAAGGAAGATCGAAAAATTCTTGAAGGCATTGTAAAATTTGGGAATACCGATGTAAAGCAGATTATGAAGCCACGCACTGACGTGGAAGGGTTTTCCAACAAGACCGCCTACCGCGAATTACTAGAAGGCATACTGGAATCAGGCTACTCGCGGGTTCCAATCTATGAGGAAAGTTTGGATAAGATTGTTGGAATTATCCACATTAAGGATCTTTTGCCGCACATTGATGAGGAGGATGGTTTTAAATGGCAAAGTTTGATGCGCCCACCATTTTTCGTTCCAGAAAGCAAGATGATTGATGATCTTTTGGAGGAGTTCCGAGAGAAGAAAGTCCACTTGGCCATTGTAGTTGATGAGTACGGTGGGTGCGAGGGATTGGTAACATTAGAAGATATCATAGAAGAAATTGTAGGAGATATTTCGGATGAGTTTGACGATGAAGAAGTGGTCTATTCTAAACTGGATGATGATAATTATGTGTTTGAGGGCAAGACTAATCTCAAGCAATTCTATCGGGTGATAAAAATTGACGGAGAACGGTTTGAGAAACACAAGGGAGAGGCCGATACATTGGCTGGGTTTATCCTAGAACAGTCTGGAAAAATGCCAATGAAGAATCAAAAGGTGAATTTCGAAACATATGAATTCACGATAGAAAGTGTGGATAAAAGACGAATAAAACGGGTGAAAGTAACGCGACTTCCACTAGTGGAAAAGGAAGAAGAATGAGAACGAAACTGTTCCTTTTACTGCTTTGTGGAGTTGTTGGATTGGCTTCTTGCAATCAAGATTACACTCCAAAACCACGTGGCTATATGCGGATTGCTCTTCCTGAAAAGGAGTACAAACTCATTGAAACGGGTTGTCCGTATTCGTTTGAAATTGCAACGTATTCAGTTTTCAAACCTGATACACGACCACAATCGGATTCTTGCTGGTTCAATATCGATTACCCACAATTCAAAGCGCAGCTGTATTTCAGCTATCTGCCGATTAAGGGAAATTTGGCAGCTTATCTTGAGGATTCAAGGGAGTTGACCAATAAGCACATTAGTAAGGCTTCAGGGATTGAAGAAACACTCATCATCAAGGATGACACGCACGTTTACGGAATGCTTTATACGGTTGAGGGAAGTCGTGCCGCTTCTCCACTTCAGTTTCATTTAACCGATAGCACAAATCATTTTCTTCGCGGAGCGTTGTATTTCAACGTTTCACCGAATAATGATTCGCTTGCACCTGTCATCGATTTTCTCAAGGATGATATCCTTCACCTTATAGAGACGCTTAACTGGCAGTCATAGCACTCGTACGAATCTGAGTTTTACGACCGAATGCGGAATACAGGTAAACCTGCGCGCCAAATATCAGGCAGGAAAGAAACAAGTGTAGTGGTTGTGCCCAAGACGGAACACTGAAGTAGGCCATTACGATACCTGAGATAGTGGCAATCCCAACAAATACAGCCAAGTAAATAGCCGTTCTGAATACCGCGTTGTAATGATGTAGATACTTGAATATCTGATAGCATAGCCACGCATTTCCTAGTAGAATTAGGAGCGAAAAGAATCTGTGCACTGTGAAAATCCAATCGAGCTGTGCAACCCAAAGTTCCCGTTGCGCGTGATTTAGGCTTTTGGAAATCACATCAATTTGTTGGCGAACTTGTGTTCCTAGTAGCACCTGAATAAGCGTAAGTCCTATAAGTACAACTAGCGCATATCGCATCGTATTGTGCAAGTTTACTGTTGCCATGGCGCGCATTCCAAATGCGGTTTTCACATAGAGATACACCAGTCCTGCAATGACTAAAAATGGCAAAAGCATGTGTGCAGTCAGTACTCCAGAAAGCAGGTTTGTGGAAACTACCACCGATCCCATCCATCCTTGAAATCCAGTCACAATGATGATTCCCAACACAAGGAGAGGAATGCTTCGATTCTTTTCCCAATAGATGAGCGAACTCAGAAAAGCTGCAATTAGAAATACACCTAGCAATACACCTGACAATCGGTTCACATATTCAATCCAAATCCGTTGCCAATTGAAGTCAGTTTCCTGGTAAATTGTTGGGTCTTCGCTGATTCTTGTAGCCAATTCGTCCCAACCCAGAGGTCGAATCATCCTCGCTAGTTTCTCATTCTTGGCTTTTAGAACTCCGATATAATGTTCTTTGTAATCATCAGGCAGTTCGCTGATGTTGGTAGGAGGAATGTAGCTTCCGAAGCATTTTGGCCAATCTGGGCAACTCATTCCCGAACCCGTCATGCGCACAACCGCTCCAGCCAAAATCATCAGATAGGTGCAGAAAATGGACATTTTCAGCAATGTCCTGAAGCGGTTCTGTTTTCTACGGGTTGACGAAATGGTCATGTTTGTAAAACTACCAATTAGGCTATTGTGAGAACAAAAAAAGGACGGCAATTGCCGTCCTTTTAACATTTAGAAATTTCGATTCTTAGTGCCCGAACTCCGAAATGAATTTGATTCGTACCAATCGTACTTCCTGCTCGGTGTAATCGTCTTCACCTAGTTCG
>JAIOYP010000056.1 GCA_021741155.1 Flavobacteriales bacterium
TGTACGGGCTAATCTCGCTCAGATTCTATCTCTATAATTTCTAGCCACTCGTCTACCTGAAAAGCGCAATCATTCTGATTTACAAATTGCTTCGTAAAACATCTTTTTAGCCACAGATGCACTGATTTTCGCTGATTTCATTGATGATTTTTCTGTGTTAAAATCCGTGTGAATCAGTGTATCTGTGGCTTTATCATGTCTCTTCCAACATCTCAAAAAGTTCATCAATTGCCTGTTTGATGTTGTCGCGAACATCGGTGATGGAGCCTTCCATCATGTAGCATGGCGCGGTTATGATGCGGTTTTTGTGGTCAATAGCAATCTCACGAATCGTCTTCATTTCAGCTACGGCACCCGTCTTTTCCATTCCTTGGCTGATGGCGTCAATCTCGTAAGGAGATGCTTCTTTCGTGCTTCCAACAGTGAGACGTTCTTCCAAACCAGCGCCTTGCAACGCTTTAGCGATAACGGTTGGCCCCATGCACAGCCCAACTATTGGTTTTTTTGCTTGGGCAAATTCATTGATGATGCGTTTCACCTCCACGTTAATCTCTCCGTCTGGTCCGCTAAATGCCCACTTGGTCAGGTTCTTGGCCGCTCCAAATCCTCCAGGAATCACAAGCGCATCTAGCTTATCCGCATTCATTTCGGCTAAGTCAGAAATGGCTCCACGAGCAATCCTTGCGGCTTCCACCATCACATTCCTTTTCTCTGGCATTTCATCGCCAGTAAGATGATTGATTACATGATGCTGTTCGATATTCGGTGCCATGCAAACGGCCTCGCCTTTGTTCTCATCTATCGCTAAAAGCGTGAATACACTTTCGTGAATCTCCGATCCATCGTATACGCCATTTCCTGAAAGCAATACTCCAATTCTGTAACTCATAGCTGTTTGGTTTGCCTGTGAAAATAGTGATAAGAGAATATTCGAGAGAAATCTGCTACTTTGAACTTCAAAATCAAAGCGAAAAACCAATAATGGGCGAACTGAAAACCAAACGTAATGATGCCTCGGTGGTTGATTTTCTGAATAAAGTGGAGAATGAGAAGCGAAAAGCAGATGCTTTATCTATGCTGAATCTAATGGAGGAAATTACAGGTCATAAAGCCGAAATGTGGGGCGATTCTATTGTTGGATTTGGCAGCTACCAGTACAAATATGCCAGCGGTCAAAGTGGCGATTGGCCCGTAGCAGGCTTTTCTCCAAGAAAAACGTCTCTCACAATTTACGTGATGTCTGGTTTCAAAGAATATGAAGACCTCCTCCTAGAATTGGGCAAATTCAAAGCCAGCAAAGGCTGCCTCTACATCAATAAATTAGAAGATGTAAATAAGGATGTCCTGAAAAAATTAATTGCTCTTTCAATTCAAGAAGTAAAAACACGATTCCCAAACTGAGATGATTCCAGACCACCTAACAAACAAACTTTATCTAGCCGATATCCTACCAATGGAACATCCCGAATTCTTCAACCGCTTCGAAAAAGTGCTGAAGGATTGCGGCATTCCCTTCGAACTACTTCCCGGAACCAAAGACGTTTGGGCCGTGGATTACATGCCTGTACAAACGAGTAAAGACGAGTTCATTCAGTTCCGATATGAGCCCGATTACCTGATGGATTCGCCCGAAAACAAGGCAACTATTTCCAACGTGGATGCCATTTGCAAGGCCATTGGCATCAAGCCGATAAAATCCAACGTCAATCTAGATGGCGGCAACGTGACCAAATGGGATGACAGCGTAATCCTATGCGAAAAGGTGTTCTTCGAGAATGAAGAATTAGAAGAAGACGACCTTATTGAAGAACTTTTGGAGCACTTCAATGTGCAAGAAGAGAAACTGTTTTTTGTTCCTTGGGATGAGAACGATTTCACTGGTCATGCGGATGGAATGGTTCGTTTTGTGGATGAGAAAACACTTCTCATTAACGACTATTGGCAGGAAGAAGAAGAATTTCAAGACCAGTTTCAAGCTGCTATAGAGGCAACAGGTTTAGACATCATCATTCTTCCATACGAACCAGAAGACGACCCAACCTTGGTAAGTGCCGTTGGGCTTTATCTTAACTATTTGGAAATGGAACAAGCGGTTATCGTTCCTGTATTCAATCTTCCTTCAGATAAAAAAGCAATGGAAATTCTAACAGAGGTTTTCCACGACAAGAAAGTGGTTGCCCTAGAATGCACAGAATTGGCCCGAAAAGGCGGCATTCTGAACTGTATTTCTTGGAATATCTGGGTCTAACCCATCATATAATGACGTCAATCATTAACTGATGGTTGTTGTATATTTAACCTGACCAAAAACCTAAAATGAAATTTTTCTCAACTCTCCTAGTATCGCTGGCTTGCAGTGCCTTTCTATTTGCCCAAGCCCCGCAAAAAATGAATTACCAAGGCGTTGCTCGCGATAATAGCGGTAACGTTCTAGCCAATCAAAGCATCGCTTTACGACTAAGTATTCTGAGTGGTTCCATTTCTGGAACGGTTGAATTTGCAGAAACACAGGCTGTAACGACCAACGACTTCGGCCTTTTTAATGTTCGTGTAGGAGAAGGAGTGATTATTTCAAGCAATGGAGCTATAGGATGGGGAAACGATTCTCATTTTTTGAAAGTAGAAATGGATGCGGATGGTGGTTCTAATTATGTTGAAATGGGAACGTCTCAATTAGTGAGTGCGCCCTATGCGTTTTATGCAGATAAGGCAGGAAATATGCCAGATGATGGAACCGCTGTAGGCGAAATGCTCTACTGGGATGGTTCTGGTTGGAATACTGTGGCACCCGGAATTTCTGGACAACCATTGGTCTTTTGTTATGGCGTTCCTACTTGGAACAGGTGCCTAGAAGTTGGAGACACCTACCAAGGAGGAAGAATTGCAAAGATTCTGCAGCCTAGCCAACCAGGTTATGATAATCTCGTTCCACATGGTCTAATCGTTGCGCCTTACGATCAAGGAACTGCCGTGACTTGGTCTAACGGAAGTCTATTTGCAACTGGTGTAACTGATCAAAGTTATGGTGCGGGCAATACCAACACTAATCAGATTGTTGCAATTCAAGGTGCCGGAAGCTATGCGGCTCAGCTATGTGCCGACCTCAACCTTAATGGCTATACTGATTGGTATCTTCCATCTGCTGGAGAGGCCAACCTCCTTAACGAGGTTAGGGCATTGGTGGGTTTACAAGGCATACAAGCTTTTTATTGGACCTCTACCGAGGCTGATGCCAGCGATGCCTTCTTCATCAGTTTCTACAGCTCAACTGTATCACAATCATCAGGAGGAACTAAGAACCAGAGTATTCGCGTTAGAGCGGTTAGGAGCTTTTAGGAGCTACACTTTCTTTATTCTTCACATGAATTACCTTGAATTTGGCGCCAGGCTGAGTTCTAGCATCTACCTCAAATTCCTTGAGGGAAGCGAAAAGAGGTGTTAGTTTTTCAAAGCCGAAGTTTCGTGAATCGAAATTGGGCTGTTTCTTAAGGATGAGTTTGCCAACATCTCCCATAAATGCCCAGCCGTCTTCTTCGGCCGCATCAGCCACCGAGGTTTTAAGAAGTTTGATAACCTGAGGCGTGATTTTATCTACCTGACGCTTTTGCTTTCTCCTTTTACCTTTCTCCTCTACTTCTTCATCCTCATGTAGAATTTCGAGGTAAATGAACTTATCGCACGCCACAATAAACGGGTTTGGTGTTTTCTTTTCTCCAATTCCGTAAACCTGCATTCCGGCTTCACGTAATCGCGTTGCCAATTTGGTAAAATCGCTATCGGACGAAACGAGGCAAAACCCATCCACTTTATCTGAATAGAGAATGTCCATCGCGTCAATAATCATGGCGCTATCCGTAGCATTCTTACCAGTTGTGTAACCGTATTGCTGAATGGGCGTGATGGCGTTTTCGAGAAGAATATCCTTCCAGCGTCCCAATCGTGGATTGGTCCAATCGCCATAGATGCGTTTGATGGTAGGCGTGCCATATTTGGCAATTTCTTCCATCATTTCTTTGATGTATTTACTCGGTATGTTGTCGCCATCGATAAGAACGGCCAGTTTTGTGTCTTTTGTCATAATTGCAATGTAATTCGTACTAGCCGCAGTAGATTATTCGAGCGGATTCGGTTGGGCAAAGGTAGTTGGAATTTAGGATGGGATATTTTGACGCTCGCTTAGTGAGTCAAAACTGGCATTTGACTAATCAAACTCACGAATGCATTCTCACGTTTATTTCTGGCGCCTCAACCAAATGGAACGTTGCAGACGCAAACTTGACCTTGCCGTTTGTGGCATCCACTCGCTTGAGGATTTTGGTAAACAATTCAGTCTTGGTTGCGCGTCTTTTCCGATACCCAACAACATAACGTAGCGTCATTTCCACCCAGTTGTCGTTGGCTATGAGCGACACCAATGGTTCGGTCTGGGCATTTTCTAGCATATACTTATTCTGAAGTTGTTTCCACTTCTCCATGGACTGGCTCGTAAGATCGCCAGCCACTTCGATACCCACTTCTTCTAAAATGGTTTTAGCGAGGTCATAATCGCTCCCAAACTGAACTGGAATCTTGATTTCATCCCATAGAAACGGAAACTCGCCACTGTAGTTGAACACGGGTTCTTTGAAAACAAAACTATTGGCTATCAGAACAATGCGACCATTGTAGAGGTCGCCATCAACCCATTGGCCTGTTTCCATAATAGTAGTGCGGAGAACTCCAATATCCATCACATCGCCTTTTATACCGCCAAGCTGAACCCGATCGCCCGACTTATAGAATCCTCCGAACATGATGGCCATCCAACCCGCAAACGAAGCAATAACCTCTTGTAAGGCGAACGCGATTCCAGCACCAGCCACTCCAATGGCTACGGTAAATCCGCCTAACTTGTCGCTAAAAACGATGGCAATGAGCAAAATGGTGAGGATATAGCCGCTGAAAGTGCCAATCTTTTTGGCTCGATACCGATTATCGGTTTCATGAATTCTTGATAGCAAATTCTTTTGAACCGCCTTAATCAGCATCCAAATAATAGCCAAGCCAATGAAGATGGTAGCGAGTTTGCCTACCATAGGATTGAACAGAATCTCTTGAATTTGCTCTTCCATATTCTTAGTCTTTTTTCATGCTCACGTTAAAGCTCGGTGCTTTGTAGTTGTCTGGCAAATACTGAGGCGGTGTTGTCACCATATTACCATCTCTGGCAGCACGATAATGCGGAGAAAGAATCTCAACCCCAGCCTCATTAAATCCATCCTGAATATTGGCGTGAAGCTGCGAATAGATTTTGGCCGCAGTTTCTGGCACTTCGGTGTAGGCGTTTATCTGATAGCTCACATAATAATCGTCCAAACTGGTTTGGAATACGAACGGTTTTGGTTCGGCATTCAGTCCATCGGTTTTTAATGCGGCATCAATCATTAGTTGATGTACTTGCCTCCACGGAACATCATACCCAATGGTGATGGTGGTATGAAGAATGAGTCCTGTCTGCTTGGCGCTTGTGCTATAATTGACGGTGCTTCCGTTCAAAATGGCTCCATTCGGAATGGTTACTTCCTCATTTTTGATGGTGCGTAAACGTGTTACGAGCATGGTTTTTTCCATTACATCGCCCACCGTATCACCAATCTTTACACGATCTCCAATCTTGAAAGCACGCATGTAGGTAATCACCAGTCCAGCAATAATGTTGCTGATCGCTGATGATGACCCCATCGAAATCAACAATCCAAGGAATACGCTCACGCCTTGGAATGCAGGCGAATCGCTTCCTGGCAGATACGGGAAGATGATAATAAAAGCAAAGGCGTAAACAATAACCCGAATCAAGCTGAAAGTAGGCTCGGCCCAGTCTGGGTAAAATCCTGGCAAAACCAGTTTTCCGCTCTGAATTTCATTGGTCATAAACCTTAGAAACCGCACAAACTGGTAGGTAATGGCCGAGATAACACCGATGGTCATCATCTCAGGAATATAGCCGACTATGGCGTGAAAGAACATTTTGAAAGGGTCAACCACATAACCAATCAGGCTTGAAGCAATGCCTTTGGTGGCAGGGAAAATGCTAAACACGATTGGCAATGCGAGGTAAACCACCACGATAATGACAATCCACTTTGTGGCATTAAGGATCCATTTGAGAAACTGTGTTTCGCGATCTTTAGATAGGAATTCGTAGTTGCGGAACTTAACACCATTCAAAAGAGATTCACTTTTTGCAATCGCCTTTGCTGCTAGAATATTAAACCACTTGTTTAAAAACCGAACAATAAGGAAAAGAACAATTAGCACAAGCAACAGCATTCCTATGCGCATGGCGGTGTGCAGGAGACCCGTTCGGTCACGGTAATCTGAAACTCCTTTGATGATAATCTCTTTGTAACTCTCGGCCACCTCAGCCCGTGATTTATCCATCCAGAATGCATCCCTATCGGTAATGCTCAGCAGGATAATCTCATCATGCACCAAATCGTGGCTTTCTTCACCAGCAATAACTTTCAGAAGGTCGGCATCAAAGAGGTTGTCGTCTACCAGCCACGTTAGTTTCTTGGTAATGTTCTCGGCTCGCACGGCCGCTGTGAATGGGCCAATCTTCGCGTAAACTTTGAAAAGGGTGTCTTCAAACAACACCACGGGAATTCCCTTCACACTATTGCGTAGCGAATCTACCTGTGCTTTTACGCGCAATTCTTTTTCTGATTGTGCGGTCTGAAGCGAATCTAATCGCGCTTGTAACTCCGCTTTTTTCTGACTGTCTGCCGATGTTAGCGCGGCTATTTGCGCTTCGAGCGAACTTTCTTGCAAGCTATCGGCCGTTCGTGTAGAATCTACCTTAGCCAGCAAATCATCACCCTTTTCTAGCTTTTCAGAAAGCAGGCTATCTGTCTTTGCCTGTTTTAGGCTATCTGTTTGCGCAACAGCTCCAATAGCCATCAGCAGCGATAGGCTCATTGCCATAAACGGCACACAAGTTTTCAATTTTGTTCTCACGATTTCTCCTTTTTTTCTTTTTTATTAAATCTGATTCGCCAGCTAATTCCTGTACTCACAAACCAATCGTCTCTCACGTTAAAAGGGCCATAGCCGCCCAACACATCCAGTTGCAAGTTAGGCGTAACGAGGAAAGCAAAACCACCGTCCACGCTTCCATTCCAATGGTCTTTGCCAAAATTGGCGTAAAGCTCCACGAACGTACTCATGAAATCGGTTAAATCCACTCCAATATTGATGACGTAAAAACCTTCTGGAATTTCTGACTTACCATCCCAAACCGCGCCCCAATTTGTTGTAAGCCCAACTCGTTTGCCAAATCGTTGGTTTGTCATGGCCGTAATTTTTGGTGCCACTTGCATCGGTCTATAAACTTTGCTAACCGCTGGCAACGACATACTGAACTGAAAACCAACTGAAGGGATTAGCCCTTTACCTTCGTAAATATTGCTTCTAACGCGAACGGAAAACGCGCTTATTCCTTCAATGGTTGAACTCGATTCTTCAAAAAAGTTTGACAGCGTAGTTGTTTCATTCTTATACACTAGGCCAAGTCCCATCTCAAATCGTTCGGTAATTCCGTAGCGAATTACAAGGTCGCTGCCGATGGTTCTGCCCATCGTTTCGTTAAACGGCCTATCAATCTTATAGGCTGCATAATCAACACCCGCTTGAAACTGCAAAACCCGTGCCCCAACCGTGAAAGGCCCAATGGCTTGCCCTGGACGTCCACTTCGGATGGTTTCTCCGAATTGGGCATGCGCGTTCGATGTAAACAGCGCAATCAAAACCAAAATGGTAACTAATTTTTTCATTCGTTGGGATAGGGAATATCGCTAAGCCTTAAGTAAAGGTGAAGAACAATCCTGTTGATTATTCAAGCAGCTCAACAATAAATTTAGGTGCTTACTAACCAAACACAAATCTACGTGAATCACGCAAATTTACGTTTTTTCAAAGTTTATCCACCCGATACACCTTATCGCTATCACCCAAACGGTAGCGGTCTTTAAGCTCTGAACCCACTTCGTTTGCAACATCAATTCGAGTTGCTTTAAAGCCAACGGCTTCCAGTTTTGAGAGATAATCGAGACCGTAAAGGCGCACATGATCCTTTTGCCAGTAATGCTTTACGCGGTCTTCTTCTGAGGTAATGCTTGGATCTTCGTGGGTCGTTTCCCGTTTGTAATCTATCGGAACCTGAAAAATGCCGAAACCGCCCGGCTTCATTACGCGATACAACTCGCCCATGGCTTTCTTGTCGTCATCTACATGTTCCAAAACGTGGTTGCAAAAGATGACATCGAAGGTGTTGTCCTCAAACGGCATTTCCTGAATGTCGCACTTTACATCCGCCAAAGGCGAGAAGAGATCGGCCGTGGTCAAATCTAAATGCTTCATCTTTCTAAAGCGACCAAGAAACGGCTGCTCTGGCGCGATGTGAAGCATTTTGCGAGGCTTGCTAAAAAAGTCGGTTTGTTCCTTCAAATACAACCACAAAACGCGGTGTCTTTCTAAGGTGAGGCACTTTGGGCATAGCACGTTTTCGCGCTTGGCAGAACCGTCATATCCGTAAGGAAGCATCTTTCTGAACTTTCCTTCACAAACGGGACATTCGTACTTGTTTCCACCATAAAAAACGGGAGAAAAGAAACTAAAAATGTAGCTCAAACGAATGAGAATGGGACGCGGTATGGTTCTGAGTAGAAAGTGAAACAAACCTTCGGAATTATTAATTGATAATTATGAATTAATAATTGAGTAGAACGATTGGCGTTCTGCAAATGGGTCTTCGATTCCTAACGCTTCATAAACGTATTTAAAAGTGGATAGAATCTCTGGTTTACCTCCTATAATGGCCACATCATGTTCAAAATGAGCCGATGGCAAATCATCCTGCGTTACGATGGTCCAGCCGTCATCTAATTGAGCTACTTTTTCTGTGCCGAGATTAATCATTGGCTCAATTGCCAATACCAATCCGTCTTGCATTTTCTTACCCTGACCTCTTCGTCCATAATTTGGAAGTTCGGGATCTTCGTGCAGTTCCTTTCCGAGGCCGTGACCGACCAATTCGCGCACTACACCATAACCATACTTCTCGGCATGTTGCTGCACTGCGTATCCTACATCTCCAATTCTGTTTCCAGCACGAATTTGTTCAATTCCAAGATAGAGACTTTCCTCCGTCACCTTCAGTAATTGTCGCACTTCGTCAGAGACTTTTCCAATGGCAAACGTGAAGGCGTGATCACCATAATATCCATTCAAAATCGCTCCGCAATCCACAGAAATGATGTCGCCTTCTTTCAAAGGTTTATCCGTAGGGATTCCATGAACCACTTGCTCATTTACCGAAATGCAAAGGGTGTTTGGAAAACCTCCATATCCCAAAAAGCCTGGTATGGCACCTTGACTTCGGATGTATGCCTCGGCTACTTTATCGAGCTCCAAAGGTGTAACGCCAACCTTGATGAGCTTGGCCACCTCACCCAATGCACGTGATACAACCAATGCACTTTCCCGCATCAGCTCAATCTGCTCTCTCGTCTTTAAAATCGCCATTTATCCTCCGAATAATTTACCGAGCAGTCCTTTTTTCTGTTGCGGCCGCTGCGTTTCTCCCCCCACCGCTTCTGGATGGATAATCCTGAATATTTCGCCCCATCCAAGAAAACCACCTACGTTACGATCGTCAATGAACATGTCGCAATCAAGTTTCCTACTTGCCTCATTTGGATTGAATTGCTCCTCTGGGAAACTGTTGTTGATGGCATAAAATTCTATTCCATTCTTGCGGCAATACTCCACGGCTTCGTCCAAGGTTTTCCCATGGCGATACGTCCACATTATGAGGCGATGACCTCTTTTCTGTAGTTGTTTTAGCGTGGCAAACGCAAACGGCATTTCCTTGCCAATTGCAGGGTATTTGTGCTCAACCACCGTTCCGTCAAAATCAACCGCTATCACAAGCGATTTTCCCATCATCATATCCATGCCGCGAAATTAGGTATTGTGATTGTCACGCGAAGGCGCAAAGACGCCAAGTTTAAAATTGGTAAATACATGAATGAACCACAGATACACGGATTTTCACGAATGAAAAAAGATGATTTCTTTTTTCTGTGAAAGAAATCTGTGTGAATCCGTGTATCTGTGGCTATGAAAATGTTCAGATATATTCAGCTTTTATCACATTCAAATCCACATCAAACTCATACAGTTTTGGCTTTCCTGTTGGAACTTCTGTTTTAAGAATTTCATCTGGCGAAAGTTTTTCCAAGTACATAATCAAAGCCCGAAGACTGTTTCCATGAGCGGCAACGATGATGTTCTTTCCTGCTTTCAGTTCAGGCTCAATGACTGCTTTGTAGTAAGGAAGCACACGATCCGCAGTGCCTTTCAAACTTTCGCCCCCTGGAGGTGGTGTGTCAAAACTTCTTCTCCAAATATGAATCTGCTCAGCTCCAAACTGCACTCGTGCTTCGTCTTTGTCCATTCCTTGCAGCTCGCCATACATGCGTTCGTTGAGAGCTTCGTTTTCTGTCACGTCAAGGTCGGTTTGGCCTGTGACTTCTAGAATGTTTTGAAGTGTCTTCTGAGCGCGCATCAAAGCGGAAGTAAAGCCTTTATCAAACTTGTATCCTTTCAGTTTTTCGCCAGCTTCTTTTGCTTCTGCGATGCCTTTTGGTGCTAGATCCACATTTACCCAACCCGTGAAGCGGTTTTCGGCATTCCAAACAGATTGTCCGTGGCGGACGATGACCAATTTTGAGTGTGACATTTTTTTGTGATAAGGGACGAAGGGTGTGGGACAAGGGACGAGAGCAGCAGGATTACCGTCCCTCGTCCTTTGTCCCTAGCCCCTCTATTTCATATTCGAGTTTATAATTCGTTTCTACCTTCTTTTCGGCAAGTCGGTTCAAATGTGCTTTCAGCGACCGTTGTCTGTGTTTATTCAATTTGTCGATGATGGAAATGCCATTCATCTGATCCATTCCATGTAAAATCCATCGGGCTGCAAGGTCGGAAAACGTGGCGGTTTGATCTGTCAGATTCTCGTCAAGAAAACTAATCTCAATCTGTTTCGGGCGATCAATAGAAACCGTCAAACGCGGAAGACTGAGGTCATCCTCCAAACCAGAAACCAACGGTGCTTTGGTGGAAATCAACTTCGGATTCATAAAAACCTGCTTGAAATCCGATGCTTCAAACTTTGAATAATTCAAGTCGATGATGAACACCTGAAGGTTCAATCCAAGGTGCTTTGTAGACACAAACGGATGCTTGGTTTGCTTTTGTGCTTCTTGAAGTTTCGCAATCAGTTCTTGTACTGATGCACTTGCTCCAACTGGCTGCGCTTCTGTTTTATATATGCTGTTTCCGAATGCTTGTATCAAGCCACAGAATTCTTTATGAAGTCGTAAAGTAATCGGACACCTACGCCCGTACCGCCTTTAACACGATAATCCACGTCACTGTTCATGAACGATGGACCGGCAATGTCGAGATGAATCCACGGATAATCGGTGAAATGATGTAGGAATGTAGCTGCCGTAATGTTTCCGCCAGCAGCCCCACCAATGTTTTTGATGTCCGCCATGTCCGATTTGATGGCCGTATGAAACTCTCGCCACATCGGAAATTCCATCAACCGTTCGTAAACGCGTTCGCCACTTTCCTTGAGTTTCGTTGTATCGGTTTTATCAGCACACATGGCAATCCCAAAATAATCGGTTACGCGTGCTGCTGCTCCCGTAAGTGTAGCTAGGTCAATCACCAATTCTGGGTCGTATTGTTTGGCGTAATGAAGCGCATCTGCCAAAATCAATCGCCCTTCAGCATCGGTGTTCAACACCTCCACTTTGGTTCCGCTCATCATGGTCAAAACGTCATCAGCCACAATCGCTTTTCCATCAATTCTGTTGTCAGTAGCTGGAATCAAACCAACCACATAAACAGGCAATTTATTTGCTGCAATGGCAGCAATGGCTCCCGTAACAGCGGCACCTCCGCCCATATCTGACTTCATCTGTGCCATTTGAACAGTCTTGATGTTGTAACCGCCTGTATCATAAGTCACGCCTTTTCCAACCAAAACAATTGGCTTCTTGTTCTTAGCATTTTTCGGTTTCCATTCAAGAATGTTGAAGGTTGGTGGCTCTACCGAACCTTTGTTCACGCCCAAAAGTCCGCCCATTCTCAACGCCTCAATCTTCTTTTTATCGAGAACCGTGGTTTTAAAACCTGTGTCGTTCCCCAGTTTTTCCATGCGTTTGCTCCATTCGGTGGCAGTAAGCGTGATTGGAGGTTCATTCACAAAATCACGCGCAGCGAATGTTCCCAATGCAATGGCATTCAATTCCTTCAGGTCTGCCTCCGAAATTTTATCCGCCAAAACGTTCAATTTCTTTAGCGGATTAGCTTTTGCGCGGTCTCCCGTTTTGTAGGTCAAAAACTGATAATTGGCGAGCACAATTCCTTCCAAAACGGCCAACGCATCCTCTGGTTTCACGGTTTGAGAAACCAACGTTGCGGCATCCACTTTTTCCGAATTCAAGACCTTCTTGAGCTTGGCACCCAATGCTCGAGCCGATTGAAAACGATAACTCGTTTCGGTTTCCTTCTTAAGCTTGGCAATGATGGTCAAACCTTTGGCAGACGGGACGGCAAAAACCAAGTCTTCATCGCTTATGCGCTCAGCAATTTTCTTCTTCAATTCTTTTACCTCGGCAATTGCGTCAAGGTCTTTTTTTGAACCTATAAGATGAATGGTCACGTCTCCTGCGGCTTTGACCTTTTGAAGTTCTATTGGCAAATTGGTGCTCATGGACAAAATTTAATTTGGGCGCGCAAGGTAATTAAATGTTGAGGGGCTTGAACACCAAATCGCTTACCTTTGAAATATGAATTCCAGCCTACAGAATAAAATACCAGCGATAAAAAAACTGTGCAACGAGCATGGTGTAGCTGGTTTCTATCTTTTCGGCTCTGCGGCCAAGGGCAAGGAAAATGAAACAAGCGATTACGATTTTCTTGTTCGATTTTCAACTGACATTCCACTTCTAGAATATGCGGATAATTACTTTTCGCTCCTCCGAAAACTAGAACAACTGCTCGAAAGGAAAGTTGATTTGGTCAGTGAGAAATCACTCAAAAATCCGGTTCTCGTAAAGGAAATAATGGAAACCAGAATTCCATTGTATGAAGCCGCTTAAATACATTCTGGACATTGAAAGTGTCATCGGTGAATGGATGCCGTGCTTTTGCTTGTGAATAGGGATTTTGCTCAATTCACGAACAATCCCATTGCCATTCGGGCAATAGAAAGACATTTTGAGATAATCGGAGAGGCCACACGTAAACTAATGGCAGCTGATTCAAACATCAAACTTGAACATGCTGCAAGTATCGTTGGACTACGAAATCTGATTGCACATTCGTATGACACGGTTGACAATGAAATGCTTTGGGGCATTCTCGTCAATCACATTCCTAAATTAAAGCAGGAAATAGCAGAATTAAAGAACTCTCGTTCATTCTGATCACCTCCCCACAAACCACCTCACTCCAACATAAATCTCCCTACCATGCAATGGCGCATAGGCGTAACTAGTGTCAAATTTAGGGCTGAAACCTACCGCATAATTTGGGTCGTTTGTTCCGCTGAGGGGCGAAACGGGTTGACGATAGCCCATGATGTTTTCCAATCCGACATAGACCTTGAGATTGATTTTCGGGATGTCTTTCGTAATCTGAAGATTGTCCAAATAGAACGGTTTGGAACGTGTGGGACGAGGCGTTGAAAGTGCTTCTCCGTTCTCATCCAAATCATAAATCTCTGGTAATTGCATTGGTCCAGTAATGTTGGCGGAATATGCGAAATCCAGTTTCCATTTTCTGAGCGTGTAAACGAAAGAAAACACCCCAGTCCAATCGGAAGCGAAGAGAATTGGGGTTGTTCGCATCACGCCTAGTTCGTCTGGTTCTGTTTCGGTTGCTCGTTGGAAGGTGAAACCAACCTTGCTTCTTAATGGAAATTTGAACTCATGATTGATGCTTGCACTTACGCCCCATGTACTTGCAAAGCCACCTGTGTTCTCGTAAATAATTTGTCCTTCGGTGGCGTAATCAGGAATGATCTTGTTGGTGAAATGCGTGTAAAAACCATCCACATCAACAGAACCTTGCGAGTTTCCGATGGTAAAAATGTGATTGAAATTGACCGAACCGTTGAATGACCTTTCTGGCTTCAATTCGTTCTCAATCACCACTTCGCGCTGACCTGTAATGAACGCGTGATCTTCCGTAAATAGGTTTACAACCTTGAACCCCGTTCCGAAATTTCCTCGGATGGTGGTCCATTTGGCGGGTTTGTATTTGAAACTCAGGCGTGGCGAAACAATTGGGCCGTGAGCCTGGTAATAATCCAATCTAACTCCACCCAAAACACTCAATTTCTCCTTGATGGCTTCCCAATCATCTTGAACAAACAAGCCTGGGGTAATTTGTCCTTTTGTGAAACCAGTGACGCTATCCGAAGTGGCAACGGTATTATCGTCATACCATTGATAACGCCCCGTTAATCCAGCTAGCAAATCGTTTCGTCCGAACTTCCTGTTCCAGATGAAATTGCCAAAGCCAATGTATTGCTGTGCGATGTAGAAATTACTGCCGTAAACCGAGTTCTGGTCGTGGTAACTGAACGAATAATCAATCCAAAACCGCTCTGTTGTTGGTAAATCATACGTCCCAAAAACCTCCGCACGGTGCGTGTAGATGCTTTCGCCATAAATGCTGTCATTGCCACGAATGCTGCGATACGCACGGTTTTTCACGAATTCTGGCACGCCATTCCGCCTATCCTCATAATAGTATTTCACCATCAGCGAAGCACGCCTTCGTTCCTTCCGCTCCAACTGCCATTTGGAAAAAACCGACACCCGGTCGAGCGCAATAAAATCGCCAAAACCGTCCTTGTTATCGTCATGATAGACATCAACATAGGCACCACTCACTCCGCTCGACACGAATAATTTCTTCCCAATCTGATTGCTGATGGCAATGTCACCGAAAACCTCCCCGTGAGTTGTTCCCTTGAGATTTACCGCCACAAGCGGCTGATCTTTGGGGTGTTTGGTGATGATGTTGATGACGCCCGCCACTGCTTCCGAACCGTACAGCGTTGAATTCGGTCCTTTAATCACTTCCATTCTTTCAATCATGGAAGCTGGAATGCTGTTCAAACCATAAACCGAGGCGAGATTTCCATAAAGTGGGCTTCCATCCACCAAAATAGCGGTGTACGGGCCAGGCAGTCCGTTGATGCTAATGCTATTGGTAAAACAGACACCACAACCAACTACTTCCTCTACGCCATTAATGAGCGTGATCGCCTCCACCAAGTTGGTAGGTGTGGTTGTCTGCTCCAAGAAAGCGTGGGTAATCACATCAATTTTGATGGGCGATGCCGAAACGAATGTCTCCTTCATCGTTCCTGTGACGACCACTTCGTCTAGTCCTAGAACGGACCGAGCCAAGGTCAATTTTCCCAATTTAAGAAGCCCTGATTTCAATTCTTTTTTTTGAGAAAAGGGGACAAATCCCACCGAGGAAATCTGCAACTGATAATTACCGAATGGAACATTCTTCAGTTCAAAATCACCGTTTTCGTTGGCCGATGTTCCGATGGTTGTTCCCTTCAAAACTACATTGGCGAAAGGGATTGAATTCGAACCATCGTTGGCTGTTCCAACAATAGTTCCTTCTTGTCCGAAAGCGACCGATGAGAATAAAACGAATATGAGAAGGATGGTATTCCTCAAAATCATTCGCCAAAACTAAATACATTTTTAGACTTCTCTAAAAATCATTTTCGATACATATAATTTTGATAGCTTTGCAAGCACCATGGCGCAATCTTTTACAGAGGAGAATTACCTCAAGCACATTTACAAACTGTCTAAGAATTCGGACAAGGGCGTGAGCACAAATGCGCTTGCAGAACGCTTAGAAACGAAGGCTTCTTCGGTCACCGATATGGTGAAGAAATTATCAGCGAAAAAGCTGGTCAATTATCAAAAATACCAAGGCGTTACGCTTACCAAAAAAGGACAGCAGATTGCGGTTGACATCATCCGAAAACACCGTTTGTGGGAAGTTTTTCTTCAAAAACATCTTGGTTTTGGCGGTGAGGAAGTGCATGATGTAGCAGAAGAATTGGAGCACATCAATTCCACCGAATTGGTGGAGCGATTGGACAAGTTTCTGGGTTATCCGAAGTACGATCCGCATGGCGGGCCCATACCAGATAGCAAAGGTGTTTTTCCTGAACCGAAGCGGGTAAAATTGGATGAACTTGAGCTTGGAAGAAGCACCAAAGTGATGGGAATTACCGAGCATTCGGATGCATTTCTTTCTCACCTCAAGAAGTTAGGATTGGAATTAGGAACGGAATTCATTCTGAAAGAACGCTCCGACTTTGACCGTTCGGTTGAAATTGAACTGAACGAAAAGACGATACAGCTGAGCCACGATGTGGCGAAAAACATATTTGTAGCCTACTGAACTAAACATTCAGTCAAATCAAAAACATGAATAAGCCACAGATACACAGATTTCCACAGAGAAAACACAGATTATCTGTGAAAAATCTGTGCTCTCTGTGTTTCTGTGGCTAAAAAAATGTCAACCATGGAATATTTCGAAATCGCAAAAGTTTGGTTCTTAGAACAAAACCCAATGCTTCAAGCATTGATGGCCACCTGTTTTACGTGGTTCATGACGGCTGCCGGAGCATCGTTGGTGTTCTTCTTTAAGGATATGAACCGTCAGATTTTTGACGGCATGTTGGGCTTTACGGGTGGGGTAATGATTGCAGCCAGCTATTGGTCGCTGCTGGCTCCTGCCATCGAAATCACACCCGAAAGCAATCCCGGAGTGCCTATTTGGTTTCCTGCCGCAGCAGGTTTTTTAGGCGGAGCATTATTCCTTTTTGCATTAGACAAGGTGATGCCTCACCTCCACATCAATTTCCCGATTGCCAAAAAAGAAGGCGTGGAAACCAAATTAGACCGAACGCTCCTGCTCGTTTTAGCCATCACGCTGCATAATATTCCCGAAGGATTGGCCGTGGGAGTTGCTTTCGGAGCTATAGCTCACGGAATGGATGGCGCTACCATTGGTGCTGCCATGGCTTTGGCAATTGGCATTGGTATTCAAAATTTCCCTGAAGGATTGGCTGTTTCTATGCCCTTAAGAAGACAGGGCGTTTCGCGTAGAAAGAGTTTCTATTACGGACAACTTTCTGCCGTTGTGGAGCCCATTGCAGGTGTTATTGGTGCGGCTGCCGTTATCTACGCCTTCCCCATTCTGCCTTACGCTTTGGCCTTTGCCGCTGGCGCCATGATTTATGTTGTGATTGAAGAGGTGATTCCCGAAACCCAACTCGACAAATATGCCGATACCTCCACCCTTGGTTTTATCGGTGGTTTTATTGTGATGATGGTGCTGGATGTGGCGCTGGGGTAGTTAATGGAAACTTTAGGCCGCGCCTATTCCAGTCCGACCCGCAGCATCTTAATCAACTGATGTGACTCCTTCAACTCCAAATAAGGATACTCAACCTTAGTTAGAAAAAGGCCGTTTGGATGCGAAGGGAACTTCTCTTTAGACAGCTTTCTCTGGTTCAAAATCTCCGCAAACTCATCCAAGCTGATCCTACCGCTTCCTACTTCTAGCAGGAAGTAAATGCAGATTCGGATCATTCCGCGCAAAAAGCGGTCGCTGGTGATGGTGAAGCGCATTCGGCCCTGTTCCTGATTGACAAACAATTCGCACTTGCTGATGCGGCACAGCGTATTGGTGTACAACTCCGGTTGCTTGCACAGCGCTCTAAAGTCCTTGGTTTCGCGGATAAGTGCCACCGCTTCCTTCATAAGGCCGAAATCCAAATTCGCACCATCGTAGAACGCACTATGGCGCATGAGCACAGGGTCTTTGCGCCAATGAATGAAATAGTCGTAGGTGCGGGCCACGGCATCGTAGCGGCAATGCTGATCCTGACTCACTTCAATCACCTCAAAAACGGCCATGTCGTCCGGCAGGTTCTTATTCAATCGGAATTGGAGGTCGAATGTGGGTGCTTCATCCAGATTGATTTGAATGACATACTGACTGGCGTGGACACCCATATCCGTGCGCCCACAACCGTAAGCACTCACCTTCTTTTTGAAGAGTTGCGAGAGTGTCCGTTCCACCACTTCCTGAACGGTATTGCGGGTGTCCTTCTGCCGCTGCCAACCACTGTAGCTGGTTCCATCAAAGCCTAGGTGTATGAAGTATCGCATCTGTGAATGATAGAAAATGGCCTTGTTTGTCCAGGGAAATTAGGGTTTGCAAGAGTACGAAGGTTATTGTCTGGTTTGATGGATTGCCTGCGGGGGTGAAACGACTCACCCCTGCTCCGCGAGCGGAGCTTCCCCTCTCTTGCAAGAGAGGGGGTGTCACGCCAAGGCGTGACGGGGATGAGTTGACGTATTCAGGCCACAAGCATTACTTTCGTTCGCTAGTTGCACTGGATTTAATAAACACATGGAAGCATTTTCTGACCTCTTCAAATTTCTAATGGAACGCAAAAAATGGTGGCTCACACCCATCGTTCTTGTGCTGCTTTTGCTCGGAGTTTTGATTGTGATGGGAGGCGGAACTGCCGTGGCGCCCTTTGTTTACACCCTTTTCTAATGCAGAAGGTTTACCGCAATATTCTTGTCCTGGTTGCAGGGTTTTGCGTGCTGCAATTGCTGTTTCACGGAAAGGTTTTTATAACCATTGCCCTCACGGTTCTCCTGCTTTCTGCTGTTAGCGAAAAGGCTGCTGTTTTCATCGATAAGTGGTGGTTGTGGTTTGGCGAAAAGGCTGGAAAGGTGAATGCCGCCATCCTCTTGTTCTTGGTTTATTACCTCATTCTCACTCCGCTGGCTTTCCTTTCAAGGATTGGAAAGAAGGACCCGCTACAACTCCATGCTCCAGAAAAGAGCAATTTCATCATTAAACATCACCGTTATTCTGCCAAGGATTTAGAAAATCCGTGGTAACGTGGCGCGATAATTGGCAATCCTCATCCCATGAAAACGCTCGCTACTTTATTCCTTTTTCTTTTTTCCTTTTCCCTTCAGGCACAGAATTTCTTTGACGAGGCAGATGCGCTCTTCTCAAAACACGTGAAAGACGGCCTTGTTGATTATGCGACCATCAAGAAAAATCCCGCGCAATTAAACGCGTTAATCAAGCAGATTGGCACCGCACCCACTTACAAAGGTGAAGAAGAAAAAGCCTTCCGCATCAACGCCTATAACTTGTTTGTGATCCAAGGAATTGTAGAGAATTATCCTGTGGAAGGCCCGTTGAAAATCGATGGTTTCTTTGATAAACAGACCTTCAATCTACGTGGTTCAAAAACAACTTTGAACGACTTGGAGAAAGTCAAACTCGCGAAGCAATTCCCCGATGCGCGCTTGCATTTCGTGCTTGTTTGTGCCGCTGTGGGTTGTCCCAAGTTAGCTTCGTTTGCCTACAAAGGAAAGGACCTCGAATCACAAATCGAAAGCCAAACCCGCAAGACAATCAACGACCCAACGTTCATCCGTTTGGAAGGCCCAAATGCCAAGGTTTCCCAGATTTTTGATTGGTACGCTGCCGATTTTGGCGGCAAGGAGCAAGTGATTCCTTTCATTCAGAAATACCTGCTGAAAAAGGTCAAACTCAACCCCAAGTATTCGTTTTATGAATACGATTGGAGGTTGAATGTGTTGAAATGACCACGCGCGATATAAAAACCACAGACGAGATGTTTCAGTTCATCATCACGTATTTGCCTTATCAAAAGGGAGATGAGAATGTGAGTTTGGAGGCTGATTGATTAAGTTTAAAAGCTAGACATGAAAATTCAAGAAGAGCAAAAAGATTTTTGGTTGGAGTTGTCGGATGCGCATAAAAGCGAAGTGGAACTTGGGCTGAAACAGGTTGCCGATGGCGAAACGGAAGATTGGGACGATTTCCTGAAAGGGATTTCTTGCACCTCCAACAAAACCAAGCATGAGACGCTTCCTTCGTCAGCGAAGCAAATAGCAAACTCCGCAGCTATCCGTTTGTTTCCCTGACGAAGGAAGGGTCTAGACATAACTTTCGACAACGGTCAAAATCCCAAGAAAATTGAGGCGGAAATTAAAAAGCACTTTGGTTAGCTTAAACTACCTTCGCGGCTTCAAATAGCCACATGTTCTCTTCCAAAAATCGTTCTGAAATCATCACTAAACTCCAAAAGGAGACGTTTGACATTCTCGTTATTGGAGGTGGAATTACGGGCGTTGGAATTGCGCTGGATGCCGCAGGTCGCGGATTGAAAGTGGCGCTGGTAGAGAAGCAAGATTTTGCTGCCGGAACCAGCAGCCGAAGCACCAAACTCATTCATGGCGGATTACGCTATTTGAAGCAATTGGAGTTCAACCTTGTGCGTGAAGTGGGCCACGAGCGTAAAACTGTTTACCATAACGCTCCGCATCTGGTCATTCCTGAGAAAATGTTGCTGCCAATTACGGACGGTGGTTCGTTCGGAAAAGCTTCGGCATCTGTGGGTATTTATACCTACGATTGGTTGGCGGGCGTAAAGCGCAGCGAACGTAGATCTGTGCTTGACCGCAAGGAAACCCTCAAGCGTGAACCGCTCCTGAAAAATCAAGGTCTTGAAGCTGGCGTGGTTTATTGGGAATACCGTAGCGATGATGCCCGACTAGTGATTGAAGTGGCAAAAACAGCTACAGAAGATGGGGCGGTATTGCTGAACTACTGCGAATTTGAAGCGTTTAGCTACAACCAAAAGCATATTTCGGGTGCAAAAGTGAAAGACCTTCGAAGCGGAAACACCTTCGAGATTAAGGCAAAACGAACCATCAATGCGGCTGGTCCTTGGGTTGATACGGTTCGTTCGAAAGATGAAGCAGTAAAAGGCAAGCGATTGCACTTAACCAAAGGAATTCACCTCGTTTTTGACCACGCACGTTTCCCACTGCGCCAAGCGGTTTATTTCGATGTGCCAGATGGCAGGATGATTTTTGCCATTCCGCGTGATGGCGCCACCTATGTTGGAACTACCGACACGAACTACACTGAGAAAATTGAGCGCCCACACGTATCGCAAGAAGACGTGGATTATGTGCTACAAGCAACAAACAACGCTTTTGATATTGAGCCGCTAACACAAGCCGATATTCAGTCCACCTGGGCAGGTTTGCGACCACTGATTCATGAAGATGGAAAATCGCCATCTGAGCTTTCAAGAAAAGACGAAATCTTTCTTTCTGAACACGGATTGATAAGTATTGCAGGCGGAAAACTGACCGGTTATCGCAAGATGGCTGAGCGCACGGTTGACCTAGCTTTCAGACAACTTGAAGTGGAAGAAAAAAGAGCATTTGCGCTCTCAAGATCATCAAATAGGAAGCTTTCAGGTGGGTTATTCCACAGTTTCAAAGCGTTCGTGGCTGAGCTTGGAGAAACGCAATTGACCGAAGCTCAACTCAACGGATTATTCCACAAATACGGAAGCAACGCGGAAGGAATCATTGCGACAATCGACCTTAAACTGGAAGACAGAACGCTTGCAATCCTCCTAGCCGAACTCAGATACTGCGTGGACAACGAAATGATTTATGAGCTTTCCGATTTTCTCATTCGCAGAACAGGAAGACTG
>JAIOYP010000008.1 GCA_021741155.1 Flavobacteriales bacterium
TACTGATAATACTGCCATGGAAGCTTCGCGCGTGTTTGCGCTAGAAGCTGTAGCTATTGCCAAAGAGGCCGAAGATGCTACAGAAGACCGCAACAATGCCATGAATCCGGTGGATGCGCATTTGCGTTCTATTGGCAATTTTTTGATGGCGCTTTACACCACAAACCCCAAAGAGTTGGGCCATTGGGGTTTTACGGTTGATGATAGCCCGCGTGCTCCCAAGCAGGTGGTGAGTAAGGTAAAACTGAGCAGTCAGGTCACAGTAAATCATTGCATCATAGGGGGTACTTTCAAGAATATCGGTTCTGTACCGCTTAATGTGTATAAAGGCAAGACCGCTTCGGGTGCTGGCGTTACTGTTCTCTCAGGCGAGGTTTATGGAATAGCCAAGGGCTTTAGCACTATTACCGTTGTCAATACTTCAACGACTACCACGGGTGTTTTTTCGGTCTTGAGAGCCCAATAGACAGGAGTAAAATCAAATAACGAAGCCGAAAAAGCGACTTCCTAGGCTGAAAAAGTGACTTCCTAAGCCGAAAAAGTGATTTCCTAGGCTGAAAAAGTGATTTCCTAGGCCGAAAAAGCGACCTCCAAGGCCGAAACCGTGGTGCCATCGCCAACGTTGCAGCTACTGGGCCATGCAGGGATATTGCAGATTGGTGCTGGCCTTGGCTGGTAGGGAAGCCGTACCATCAAAGAGCACAATATCTAACCCATGGCCGTTTGCTAAAGCGGTATTGCGCTTGTTTGATAGGAACAAATACGGATCATTTCCCCAATACCCCTCAAATCTATTGTCTGTTTTCGTAAGAAACGAAGAAAGCGAAACCATGTCTATTGCCGAGTTTCTACCGTTGATTCCAACCAAAACGATTTGCCCATCAGGGCACTCCCATAGGCGGGGTCCGGTGTAATCTAAGAACGGAAGTTGGATACGAAGCCACTGTGTATCCAGCTCGTGTTTTCGTAAATAAATCAACTTGGTTCCTAGCATAGAGTCTGGCTTATTGATAGACACTGCGAATTCTGCCATTCTCAAAAGAACATGAAGCGTGTCGTTAGCATCATACAGCACATCTGCAACCCGCAGAAGACTATTGGCAATATCAGCTTTTGAATATTTCCCGTTAAGGTTAAATAAGGTTTCCGATTTCCATTGTTCAGCTTCATTGGCTTTAAACAAGTGTTCCACCTTACCATACCGGTACGGATACCCAGTGCTTTCAAGCGCAGCGTCATATTGGTCTTCTACCGATACAATGTGCTGTTGCAACCTACCATTTACTACATACGGATAGCAAAGCCGCGAGCTCATCGAATCGCTTACCGAAGCATAGTGCCAACTTCCATCAATACTATTGTTTGATATGCTTGCCAACGAAGGATATTGAGAATGAGTGGCAGAATTACAATAGACCACAGTTATCACATCATTCCTGTCAATTGTTGCTCCAGCATAATAAGTGGCATAGGTATCTGGCGTCCTATTAAGGCGCCAATCGGGCGTTATAAACTCAAAGGTGTGCTTCCCTACTATATCCATTGGGTTTTTAAACACACTATGAAACAACCGCCCATCTGTTTGATCCGAATCATCAAAAACACGATGGCCTACGATATGCACGCAGCCTTTCGAATCTACAATCAGGTTTGGAGCACGCGTAACCGCCATACGCATTCCCTTCTCCCATGCTTGGCCATCCGTCTTCTTGTAAAGGATGATGTGCCTATGATCTGCATCATTAGGCATGATGTAGGTAAAAACCGTATTCCCATACCGAGCAATTTTAGTGGTGTTTCTTCCAAACCACGCGCCATCTTGCACCAGATTCTCCGTATCGCAAACACTATTGGCATCATTCGTCCCATATTTCGGATTTCGATTGCATCCAGCAATTAACAGCAGCAAGATGATACTAAAAAACCTCATGCTGATGGTTGAATGTTTGTGCTTGAAAAGATGTTTTTCTCCTGATTGTGTCTCTAGCAAACTTAACTGGAATAGCAATACTTGGCTTACAGATTCAGATTAAATCCGTTAAGCGAAATACTCCTGCGTAAGGTATCTGCACAAAGCATGGTAAGTTGGTTGTCCCAACTAATTTTCCAATGACCAAACTGCTCTATGAGACCTTTAGATGAAACAGCTGGGTGCATCACCAATTCAATATCCTGACCTTGATACCATGCTAACTGTTTCTGTATTGTTTGCAGATTTCCTCCTTTATCTCCAGCAGAAGGAATTCCGATGCATGGTATGGTTTCAATCCCTTTGGTTGAGTTTAAAAGAGATAGAACGTAAAGACCAATTGCGCCAATATCAAGCGGCACACTTCTTAAACTGGGCGCATGCGGGTTTCGTATTCGTACTATATCGTTTTCTAGTGCCAGTTGTTTAAACAACTTCCAAATGCTACCGTGTGTGTGTGTGTGCTGATGGCTATCTATATGCGCAATACGCGGTACGTACCGTTTCATCCTACTGATCTGGTACGTGGTCTCAACTTCAATTTCCTTTATTGTGGGAAAGCCTTTGGTAAGCATGGAAATGAACAACTGACTCCAATCCTTGAAAAAATAAGATGAAGTGCTCCACGGCACATCCACCAAAATAATATGTACTCCAATGCGAACATTTCTACTTAACAGTTCTTGCATGGATGTTTCACAAACCATAGTTGAGACAACCGATACGCTGTTTACACAGCCATGGTCAATAGCATGCAGAATGCCTTGATTAATGCCAGGGTGCATTCCATAGTCATCGGCATTCACAATCAATTTTGCCATTTCTAGTTAGAATGTGATGGCAGCCGAATAGATTCGATGGTATATTCGGGATGTTGGTGCAGTTGCGAAATAGCCTCCATAATCAGTTTTCCGATAACGGCCAAAAACAGAAAGTTTATTCCAAATAGAAATAAGACACTGGCAATCAAAATATAGGAGGGCTGCTGTAGTCCGAAAAAGATTCCGAAACATGCCGATCCTGCGCTGAACAATATCCCGACACAGGCCATCAATTTCACCAAAACGGTCGAATATTTGAAAACAGGAGCTGTTCCGAGATGAAAAAGCTGCCTTAAATTATAAGAAGCCGTTCCTTTAAACCGTGGTGCCTGCCTAAATTCTAACTCTACAATACTAAAGCCTAGGGTAGGCAATAGACCTCTAATAAACTTGCCTCTTTCTGGAATAGCGCGCAGCACCTGAATAACATTAGCGCTCATTAGCCTAAAATCGGCACCATCGTATATCACCACCCGCCCTTCAATAATATTCAATAAGCGGTGATACAATTTGGATATTATGCTTACGAAGCTGGTAGGAACCCCTTGCCTGACCATTTGAACCACGTCTACTCCTGGTTGCATCGCATTCATCATGGCCGGAATACACTCTGGAGGATGCTGTAAGTCTCCATCCATGGTAATTACCACATCACCGCTGGCGTTCATTATACCGGCCAACAGTGCAGATTGATGTCCATAATTCCTGTCAAACTTAATCAGCCCAATTTGGTCTGGTCGTTTCAATATCAGCTCATTTATCATTTTAACTGTCCCATCCGTACTGCCATCGTCAACAAAAAGAACCACAATTCTACTGTCTTCGAGCTTTTGTTGAACCGCAACTATACGCGCTACCAACTCCGCAATATTGGGCTCTTCATTATGTACCGGAACTACAACAGTTAAGACCATCTATCTAATGTAATTTGCCTTTACAGACGAATAAATAATGCGGCCAAAGATACCCGCCATCGATGGCAGACCCTTTGATGACAGCAAAGTGATTTGAGAGCATGCTCCCATAATGCCTTACTGGAAGCAGGTTGATGGAATCGCCTTCTGTCACTCCAAACATTTTCATGGTCAGCATTTCATGTAAAATATTGAACCAGTATTTGATACGTGGCCGATTCACAATTTCTTTAATGATAAAAATACCATCATTACTCAAATAGTTTGTAAGAGAAGCAAGTAATAGTTTGTGAGAATCGGGAGTTATAGCATAAAACACATCCGAAACCACAATACAATCTATCCTATTTTCAATTTCGGAGAGATTATCGATGATACGGACATCCTTCATTTTCTGTAGAACGGCTTTTTTTCTGGCATCTGGTTCTAGACCAATTAGTATAAGATCTGGTCTAAAAATTTTGCAGTAACACAGGAACAGACCATGCCCACAGCCATAGTCGAGCAGCACGCCAGTGGACGGTATTTCATCAACCACCATTCTCCAAGGAACAATTACCGACCGAATGAAAACGTGAAGCTTTACCGACCAAGATTCGTCTTGGTAATACGTGGAAATGATGTGTCGGCTAGTTGAAAACATCTATTCTTTTTCCAAGAAACCCCAAGAATGAAGTTTTTGTAAAAGGGAGTCTGCAATTAGCTTATGCGATGCTACACTTGGGTGCGCATCATTGAAGTTAACCACTCGTTCTTCCTCTGGTAGGCTCTTGAACAAATTATATGTATCGAGGCTGGGAACATTTCGGGCCTTAAAGAATTTTGCTAGTGGAAGATTGACATGCTCTTCCGAAAAATTCAGTGTTTCATTCCATATTTCCGGAAACAGAACTACTCCCAATTTAATGTTCTTCTCGTTGCAATAATCAGCGATTTGACCTAGCCTGGCTTCATGTTCGGCAAGGCTGACCGAATCTAAAAACAGTGCGAGATGATACGTAACCGCCTCTCCACTTTTTAGGTATTCAACAAATTCTTGTTCCTCTTCTCTCCCGTACAAACGATGCGCAATCTTTCTTCCCGCCTCTTCAAATTTGAAAACGAAATAGTTGAGAAGGTATGAGCCCCCAACTATGTAAGCCGATAGAATCTCTGCCCCCTCAGGCTCAACCGTTGGAATAAATGCAATATCGTTGGGAAGATGGCATAGAATGAGTAGGTCTGGTTTAATCGGATATTCTTCGAGGCCTTTAAACTCGTCTTCGGTACTCGACCCATTCCGTGCCAAATTATAGACGTAAAAATCATCACCCAATTTTTGAGCTAGGATATTGCTGAACCTCTGTTCAACACGTTTGATTCCGTGACCTGCCACAAAAGAGTCTCCCATAATGGCAATCTTGGTACGTGTAGAAGCGGCTATTGAATCAGGTTCACTATCACGATACCACCAGCTATTGTTTTCCCAATAATAGTGATACCAGACCCTCGATGCCAAGGTCTTATCGCCACCATGCGTGCGTGGTACAAACATGAATGCTATTTCCAGAGTTGAGAACACCACCCCAAGGGTGATAATGGTAAGAATGAGATTTTTTGTCCGATCTGATCTTTCCGAATCCTTGACGCTCATTAGCATTTTTACCATTAGCATGATAACTATGCTTATCCCTAAGATTCTGAAAACATAAAATGCTAGAGAGAACTGATACTCGTAACCGAATCTCAATGTGAAGCCGATTAGCAAATTGATTAACAGTACTAAAAGAAGAATGTAGAAGCGAAGTTTCATTGGATACGCCATTTGAGTCTAATAATAGAAGCAATCCCATTTAAACCCATTCGGGGCTTAAACAACAGACCAATATTGTCTAAAAAGTAGGTGGGTCTAAAGTAAAAAGACCAGAAGGCTTTTTTCTGCATACCTAGCAACCAATCATGGTCAATTTCGCCCTGATACTTTTCGCTAAGTCCGTATTTATTCATGACAACGTTTTCTGCAATTGAAGAGAATGCCTCCGTTCCCTTCAATGGATGAAACAATTGAAACGATGCGTAGTTGATTTTCAGAGATTTGGCATAGCTAATTGTATCAAGCACGTCTTCTTTGGTTTCGTTCGGACATCCTAGAATAAAGTAACCTCCGACTTTTATTTTACTGTCTCTAATCTTCTTAATCATCTTAGACACAAATTCTTCGTTCACATTTTTGTTGGGCAAGCCCCGTTGATGCCTGTTCTCAATACCCACCATCAGTACCTCGCAGCCTGATTTGCGTAGTTTTTCCAAATCAATATTCTTAAGCCCTGTCAAAGTTGCGTGAGCACCCCATTTAATGCCAAGCACTGCTATACCATCAGCAAATGCCTCCATGTACTTTGGGTCTAACGAAAAGTTTAGATCTACATTGAAAAATCGTCTGTAACCGGCTTTTACGTCTTCCTTTATTTCACTGATTAAATTGGGCAAGGCTTTTTTTCTCGTGATGTACATCCCCTGAAAACAGAAATCGCATCCAACCGAGCAGCCTCGAATGGCTTCAAAAGTCATGACCCGATTGCCAAGCACAGGGAAAAAATAATCGGTAGGATTGTTCACATAGAGCTTCTCTGTTGACGAAAAATCCCAATCTCTTTTTGTTTTTAGATCGAACATATATCCTTCGGGTTCTCCAGAAAGAACCTCTCCGTACTTATGAAGAAAATCGGTGAGCAATAAATGTGGCCCTATGAGCTTGATGTTCTGCTTACGGTTGCGAAGGATTGACAGGAGTCTATCAAGCTCGGAGATATCCGATTGGGGGCATTGCCAGTTCAGAATCTGCCCTGTTGAAACAATCACTATATCTGCATTACATCTAACGGCCCACTCTAGCATGGACTCCTTACTGACCTGAAAATCTTTAATTTCTACAGAATGTCCTTGCTCCTTCAAGAGCCAAGCACATTTCATTAAGCTTAATGGAGGAATCTGAAACGGAGCTAACGTGGCTCCGCTTGTTGTACTATATTTAGGGTTTATAAGAGTTATCTTAGACATTTAGTAGCTTGAAAGACAACCTGCTTCATATTGTTAAAACCCGTGCTGGGTTATTAGGCTTTTTGTCTCTAACAATAATAGCATTTGTATTTCATCTGCCATTTGTTGATTTGGAATTTCGTTGGGCGTTTGAACCAGATGCGCGAGGAACAATTATTGTGATTAGAGAATTCTATGACGCAATTATCAACTTTGATCTTCATCAACTTAGACCACTACTTGGTGGCCAGACCTATTTGGATGGTCAGACCATTTTCGCTGCCATTTTTGCTGTTATTAGCAAGGGTCTGATTGAGCTGTCTGTGCTGCCAGAAAGTATTCTTGCCAACAACCGATCTCTTTTCGTATTCTCATTCCGATATACAAGCCTCATTTTTTTGAGCTTATCGGTAGGGTTTGCGTTCTTGTGCGTCCGCCTAATTACAAAGAACCTTCTTCTGAGCGCTGTTCTTACTGTCTGTGCTTTTTTGCTGAATCCGTATTTTCATTGTGTCGATTTACTTCGTGTGGATCACTATCTCCTGTTCAGCTCTATTCTGTTGTTGTATGCGTGTTTCCGCGTATTGGAAAAGCCCCATACCGGCTATGGTCTTCTGGCCATTGCCTTCGTTCTAAATTTTGCAACCAAGCTCAATACTCCTTTGTATTGGACCTTTCCGGCATTACTTGTTGTTCTGTATTTCAATTACAGAGTTGTTCCAAAAAAGGAAGTGTTCCGTTTTCTGACTGTAGCGGTCATTATGAGCCTGATATTTTTCGTCAAATGGTGGTATTATCCGAGTAGTATTTTACCGTTTTTGCAATCAATCTTTAACGAGGGAAATGCATGGTACTCTGTACTGGATGTTCGGCCATACCTGAGCCATTATTTTGTTCATCATTTTTTCTCTGGGATGGTCGAACCTGACCAGTCAAGGAGTCTGATTATATTATTATCATCGTTTGAAGTTGCATTCAGCATTAT
Source organism: Flavobacteriales bacterium (assembly GCA_021741155.1). Classification (GTDB taxonomy): domain Bacteria; phylum Bacteroidota; class Bacteroidia; order UBA10329; family UBA10329; genus UBA10329. Next base: position 7,708 of record JAIOYP010000008.1, read on the forward strand.
TTCAATCTCGCTCGTTGTCTTTTGTTTTTCGAGTGGATTGTGGTTAAAAATCAAAACTCCATTACCCCTTTTGGTAATTACTGTCTTTTCAATACATTCTGTAGGCCTCATCCTTTCTCCCAAGCTCTATCGGTATGGGATACACATGCCGTTCTATTATCTTTTGTTTGCAGGCTTTGCCTATTCGTATCTGAACTGGGCTGGCGGCAACAGACGTATGTCTGTGGTGGGCAAGGTCTTGCTCGGTGTGTTCTGTGTCTCGGGTATTGGCATGAACGGCCTCTCTTATTCATTTGCCAGAACCTCCACCAAAAATTCCTACACTGCTTTCCGCACGGTTAAATTGACTCCGAGAAATTGGCTTATGAGCAACATAAAGGTAGGAAGCCGTTTGGCTGTTCACGGAAAGGAAAGGAACAGTACCCCGCCAATTTGGAGGGCAGGGTTTGACATGTCGCCACAGGTCATCACGTATAATTGGCTTGATAGCACTATCATCTACAGCAACCTCCCTCCGCTGCCCGATTCATTGCCCAAGGTCACTGATGTGATTCTGCTTTCAAATTTCAATTATTACCATAAACCACGTGTTTTTGAAGCACACATCAAGTGGAAAAACACCGGCCTGAGAGATTCCTTGATACAAGATGAGTTTGAGAACGAAATCAGCAATATAGATTCGGAATATGTATTTGAATCTGAGCGGTTCATTGAATCGGTACTTTCTGAGATGTGGGTCTATGACTGCACCTTTTCTGAGGGCTTATCACGTTTTGCAGTTGCAGAACTTAAGGTAGATACCAATCAGGCCGAAGCTACTGCCGCTTTGCTACTTGACAGGTGCAGTTCATTCTTTGGGACTGAACTTGATACGCTTGATTATCACGGTTTGCTTACGTGGTCAAAAGGAAATCTGACGGCCATGGCCTGGAAACAATTCTACGATGATCTTCCAAAGGTGTTCTGCACCAAGGAGTTCCGTTCGGAATACGCGTATTATCAGATTCAGTGGCAGAAGATTATTGTGGTTAACGAATCTGTTCTCAAGAACAAGAAGTAAGTAGTTGTCAGTGTCATTCATCATTTGGCATGGCTAGTACGGTTTGGTGATTAGCCTTATAGAAGTCAATCCTCTCGCCTCCGTTAAAACGGCAGCAGAATCCTTTGCCGTAACGATATGGGGTAAAACAGGGCTTCGCTAAGGCAAACCCATCTATTCAAAGTTGGGCACATTCCCCATCACCCTATCATACAATTCCCCAAGCTGCTTTTTCACATTCAGCCCTTTTGTATTCCGAATGGATTCGTACCCCAAAGTACCATCCGCTTTGCGAATAATCTGGAAATAGAAAATGAAAGATTCATCCGGACTTGTAGACTTGAAACTGCTCCTTCCGAACTTGAGCGTATAGAAGTTGATGGTATCTGCTGAGGGTTGTGTAAGCACAAAAAGCTGATCGCCAAACCACCTCAAGCGTTCAACTCCATATTCGTTTTCAATACCAGCAATCAAGTGGTGGTTCTTTTGAAACGATACCCACGATACATCTTCCGTTTTGTCAAAAAAGGAATAATAACCGATATGAAATGCCGAGTCAGATTCTGCCACACCATACCAAAGAGCAATGTTTAAAGGCGTGGTTCCCACAAAAACCAACTCTTTCTTTTCGGGTTCAGTAGCAAGGTCTTTTCTGAACACATCGCTTGCCACATATTTGTTTATCAGGCCTGCAAGTAAGTAAGCTGAGCTGACGCCAAGTCCGAGGTAATTGATTTTTCTGCGCCAACCATTTGTTCGGTTAATGAATGAGACCGCAATCACACTCAGCAAAAATGGAACGGTATAGAACAAATCGACCACAAAAACAGACGCTATTGTGACCCGATGATCCGAAAAAGGCAGAAAAAGCTGCGTGCCGTAAGTGGTCAGGCAATCGAGCAGCGGATGGGTAAAAATGGCCCAGAAAAACAGATTGGTCCATTGCAAGAAATTGGCTTCGTTCTTCTTCCGATAGAGCCAATTCACAATCCAGCCAAGCAGTGGCGCCATCAGAACAGCAAACGTGATGGAGTGCGAAATGCCCCGATGTAGCACAATTTCTTCAATGGCACCGCCACCAATTAGCTTGATGTAAATGACATCAAGGTCTGGAATAGTTCCTGCAATGCCACCCCAAAGCAGCGCCTTATTGCCAACCTTTTTGCCAAGAGTGGCCTCGGCAACCGCAGCGCCAAGTACAATTTGTGTTAAGCTATCCACGCGGCAAAACTAACAACCGAAGAGAGTGAAAGTTCCTTTCGGTTTAGATTCGTACAACATGGCTATATTTGGTTCATGTCGATAGAGGTGAATGATAGAAAACAGGCGCAACGCAACCATAGCGAAACCCGCGAGTGGCAATCAGAGCTTAACACGTTGGTTATAGACCTTTTGTTCTATCAGCGTATGGTTGATATTTATGGTCTAAAAGCCTCCGACCCAGTTGAAAAAAGGGACATCCAGCTATTAAAAGAAACGCTTTCTTCGTTTGTTGAACATCGGGTTGAAAACCAGAAGAACAGACTGAAAATGCACGAAGAATATCTTCAGCGGGTGATGGAAGACCGCGTGTTACTCAAAGACCGCGAGCTGCCTTTTAAGCACAAGGATATGGCAGAAGAAATGCAAGATTTCAGAATAGCTGGCGGAGGATTGAAAGCCAATCTTTACAACAAAATCGAGTATTTAAGGAACTTCGGATGAGTAGTATTGTGAGAAAATTGGCTGTTGTGGCCGTCATGCTAATTTTTGTTCAAACCACGTTTGCGCAGCGTAGAGAAAGAGACAAGATTCTTGATCGAAAGGTGTTTGTGGTAACCATGGAACTTCAGGTTGAAAAGGAAAGAAATAAGGAAGATCCGTTTGAGGACGAGTTAAGTTTCCGCACCAATAAAATGACTTCAAAGGAAATGCGCATGTCTAACATGGGCGGATTTCAAATGGGCGAATACGTAGTCAACAAAAAAGAGGAAGTGGTGGGTGAAGAGGTCTTTCATTTCGAAGCAATTAATAAGAACGCCAAAGACATGTCGCTCAAATGGGAAGGGAAAGTTTTTGGCAATCAGATTGAAGGAACGGCCATCGTTTCTAAAAAGGGAAAGATCAAAGAAGAGTATGCTTTTAAAGGAGCACTAAAGGAAAAGAAGTAATAGCTTGAATATCAGCTCTTCAACTTCACAGCTGAGACCCTTCCCTTCGATAAAAACTCAGGGCAGGCTCGCAGGGAAACAAACCGATACATCAGAGCCTGCAAGTTGCTTCCCTGAGGAACGAAGGGTCTCACATTTATTGAACGACAACTTTTGAGGCTGATTGCCACTTTCTAGGAAATCACCACGGAGCAAGGGTCTCACTACTTAACCACCTTGGCCTGAAAAAGCTGATAAGGCACCGCATTCATTTCTCCTTCTTTATTTATCTGAAGAACGCCTTTGAATGTGACGATTTGATCGGTGCTGAATCGAGGTAATTTACTTGCTGGAAAAATCTCTACAACCGTTTCTGGCCCAGCGTTTCCGCAGAAAAAGCAATTGGCAAACGCATTGGCCGAAACCATGTACATGCCTAACTCCACATCCACAGGAATTACGTAGCCTTTCACCAATATTTCTTTGCCCTGATGGGCCAATAACGTAGGAGCGAATTCGGGCGGTTTCACGTTTACTTCAAACCCGAAAGTTTCTGAGTATTGACGATGGAATTTCACTTGCGCAAACGTATCCCAACTCACCAGTGTTTGGGAGAATCCTGATAAGGAACCAATCATTAGAAGGAATACAAAAAGCAGTCGCATCATTTGGGAGTGGCGTTTTTCAGGATGTAATTGCAATGCTCTAAATCATCCCAATTTAGCTTCAATCTACCTTTAAACGTGATTATTTCATCCATCTTGAATACCGATTTCATCGACTTCGGAAATTGGAGTTCCATCACGCTTTCTGGTCCCGCATTTCCGCAGAAAAAACAAGAGGCATACGGATTGGCAGAGAGCACGTAATAACCCGATTCTACATCAACAGGAATGACATACCCTTTAATTTCTATGAGTGTGCTGTCTAATGCAGAAACCTCTTTGCTGAAATCGGGATAAAAGACCGTTTCGTCATATTCCTTGAAATACTTCTCGTCCCATTTGACTTTGGCAAGCAGCGGCCAATCAACCTTTTTGTGCTGCGCCATTCCCTCGGAAGAGGAAAAAAGAAAAAAGGAGAAAAGGAAAAATGTCGAAAAGAGCCGCGCATGGCTGGTATGACCGTTGCTTGCCGATGCGTTCTCTATAATAATCCCCCGACTCGAAAAGTTCCGCAAGCTCCACTTTTGAGCCACCCCCTTTTGAAGAGGGATTGGGCTCAGTCCTCCTTTGTAAAGGAGGTGCCGAGGAACGAGGCGGAGGATTTTATTCACAAGAAGAAAAAAGAGTCTATTCATTTCTCAAAACGCTTGAAATGTCTGAACGATACGCACGAATGGCAGGAATGAGCGCTGCAACAAGACCAATACAAAGTGTGAGTGGCAATAGCCAAAGTTCTACATCAGCAACACCGCTTTGCGATACAGAAAATTGAAATTGGTCTTCTCCGAAGGATGAAAGTAGCATGATGCCAACTCTTCCCAAGATGATGCCAAGTGTGTAACCAGCCAAGCAAAGCAGCAAGCTTTCTTGAATGATAAGCCCGAAAAGCTTGAAGGGCGATGCACCTAACGAACGCATGAGTGCCAGTTCGTATTTCCGTTCTTTTAAGGAGTTAAGCAAGGAGATAAAAACGCTCAAAGCGGCAATACACATTATCACCATTCCAATGATTTGCAGGGTGGTAAAACCTACGCCCATTAGCGAGTAAAGTCGGTTGATTTCGATGGCTGGAATAGCGGCCTGCATGGATGTTTTCTCATTCACCATGCGTGGTATTTGCATGATGCCCATCGGGCTTTTAAATTTTACTAAGAGGGCAGTTATCTCGCCCGTTTCTTCTTCTGCATGATGGTCGTGCTCGCCCTCATGTTCGTGAGCAGTTTGGTCTTCGGGTTCTGTCTCAACGTGGTTATGAATATCCCAAACACTTTCGGTAGATGTAAGAATGAGCCGATCGGCAACTGTTCCAGTCGGATTTAGAATTCCAACTACGTTATACTGCGACTCTTCGTGGGCATGACCCTCTGCATCAAACCCATGGTTCCCATGAAAATGTGCGCCTAGTTTTAGCTTGAGTTTTTCGGCAACCGAACTTCCCAAAACCACATCCATGCTGTGTTTCCACACTTCGCCATCGGCAAAAGTGGCGGCATAATGCTTGAGGTAAAGCGAGTCTGTACCCACAATTCGGTGACCCTGGTAACTATCGCCATAAGACAGCGGAATGCTGTATTTGATGAGCGGATTTCGCTTCAGTTTTTTCACTTCCGCAAGCGGAATATTCCCCGTAGGGTTGTCAATTTGATATACCGCAGAAAGGATAAGCTGCAGCGGACTTCCCTTGGCGCCCACCACCATATCAATACCGCGGATGTCGCGGTTAAAACGGTCATTCAGCTGCTCGCTAACCGTCACGATAAATGAGACTATCCCCACGCCAATTCCCAGCAGCATTACGCTGAGGATGGTAGAAAGGAAGTGCTCTTTCAAATTCGCATACGCCAATTGCAGCATCCTCATAACGAAACCGAGTTTTGAAACCTGTTTTTCAATCGCTGATCGTGTGTTACAATCACCAAAGCCGCTCCGTGGCCAGTAACGGTTCGTTCAAAAAGCGCGGCTACGGCCTCACAATTCTCATCGTCCAACGCGGAGGTTGGTTCATCTGCCAACACAATTTTCGGCTTGGTAATTAATGCCCGCGCAATGGCTGTCCGTTGACGCTCGCCAATGCTCAATTCGTTGGGTTTGGCGTTTTTTCGGTCGGATATTCCGAGTTCGGATAGCAAGGTTTCCGCAAACGCATCATCCTTACCCAGACCAGCAAGTGAACGCGCCAAGCGAAGGTTTTCCAACACACTTATAGAACGAATAAACTGCGATTGCTGAAACACAATTCCGATGTGCTGACCTCTAAAACGGTCTCTTGCCGAACCTTTCAATGTGGCTAATGCGGTACCATCCAATTCAATTGTTCCGCCTGTTGGGTCCATCAACCCTGCCAATAAATGCAGCAGGGTGGTTTTGCCTTTTCCCGAGTTTCCGAGAACAAGTACGGCTTCATTAGCAGCCACATTCAGGTCTGGAAACGCGAATGGCGTTCCATTCGGATAAGAAAACGTGAGTGTTTGCGTCTTTAGCATTTCGGTTTGCAAAGCTAAACGGTTTGTTTTGGTTGTGTAGGGTTGAAATCCGCGAGCGGAACGAGTTTACCTGTTCTGAATTCGTCCTTTATCAAGCCTTCCTCACGCACTTTTGTGCCGTTTGACCCGCTCTTAAGGCCGTTCTCATTGCTTTTTAGTCCTTTCTCTGTGTCTTTCACGAACTTCTCAGTCCGAATGTGCCGTTCTCGTTCCCGTTAGAAGCCGTTTATAGTCCGTTTGGGCGCTGTCCAGAAGCCAGTAACTTAACCAACTACAACACGGAAGGTTTATACCTTTGGCCGACATTACCAAAATCATGCTTGAACGACCTAGAAGAAACCGCGCCACAGAAGCCATTCGCAGTATGGTGCGCGAAACACGATTAGACCTTTCTAACCTCATTTATCCGCTGTTTATGGTGGATGGAAAAGGAATTAAAGATGAGATTGGCTCGTTGCCCGGCATTTTCCGCTATTCGGAAGACAAATTGCTGAAGGAAGTGGAGGAATCGATGAACTTGGGATTGCGCTCATTTGTGCTTTTTCCGGCCGTTGAAGATTCGCTGAAAGACAAAACGGCTACCTACAGCTACAGCGAGAAAAACTTCTACCTACGCTCCATCGCGAAGCTAAAAAAGGAGTTTCCAGAAACGTGCTTGATTAGCGATGTGGCGATGGATCCGTACAGTTCTGATGGCCATGATGGATTGGTGGAGGATGGACGAATTCTGAATGACGAAACGCTGGATATTCTTGGAAGAATGGCTGTGGCGCAGGCAGAAGCGGGTATCGATATTATCGGTCCATCGGATATGATGGATGGACGGATTCAGCACATTCGTGAGGAGTTGGATGACGAAGATTTTGAGAACGTGGGCATCATGAGCTACACCGCCAAGTACGCAAGTGCCTACTACGGACCGTTCCGCGATGCGTTGGGAAGCGCGCCAAAATCGGGCGACAAAAAGACGTATCAGATGGATCCTGCCAATAAGTGGGAAGCGCTTCGCGAAGCAGAATTAGATGCAGCAGAAGGAGCCGATTTTTTGATGGTAAAGCCAGCCCTTTTGTACTTGGACATCATCCATCTTCTCAAAGAAAAGTTTGAATTACCGATAGCAGCTTACAACGTAAGTGGCGAATACGCCATGCTAAAAGCAGCGGCTCAAAATGGTTGGTTAGACTACGATAAAGCCATGCCCGAAATGCTTTTGAGCTTTAGGAGGGCGGGCGCTTCGGCAATCCTTACCTATTTTGCCAAGGAATATGCACAAATGCTGAAAGACGGGAAGCTTGCTTAAGATTGACATGCATACGCATATCATGCCGCGCGAAATGCCTGATTTCGCACGCAAGTTTGGCTATGGAGATTTTATCATGCTTGACCATATTGAGTCTGGAAAGGCCAATATGATGCAAGGCGGGAAGTTCTTCCGACAGATAAAAGAGAACTGCTGGAACCCCGAAATTCGAATTCCGGAGTATGCCAAATTCAATACGCAAGTGCAGGTGGTTTGCACCATTCCTGTGTTGTTTTCGTATTGGGCCAAGCCCGAACATGGTGCGGAGGTTGCCCGTTTTCTGAATGATGATTTGGCGAAATCCATCGCGCCATTCAAGAAGAATTACATTGGATTGGGAACACTCCCAATGCAAGACACCGACCTTGCCATTAAGGAATTGCAGCACTGCAAAGAGCTTGGTTTTCCAGGAGTACAGATTGGCTCAAACATCAACGATAAGAATCTTGATGAGCCGGAGTTCTTCCCCATTTTCGAAGCATGTCAGGAACTCGGAATGGCTGTTTTTGTACACCCATGGAACATGATGGGAATGGCTCAAATGAAGAAATATTGGCTGCCTTGGCTGGTTGGTATGCCGGCCGAAACTTCGCGGGCTATCTGCTCGATGGTGTTTGCGGGAATCTTTGAAAAGTTACCGAACCTGCGCGTTTGCTTTGCGCATGCTGGCGGTTCGTTTATCCCCACAATTGGGCGTATTGAACACGGATTCAATTGTCGGCCCGATCTTGTGGCCATTGATAATGATGTAAATCCACGTGATTACCTCGGTAAGTTTTGGGTCGATTGCATTACGCACGATGCAGATGCACTGAAATTTATTATTGATAAAGTTGGTTCCGATAAAGTATGTTTGGGAAGCGATTATCCGTTTCCCTTAGGTGATTTAGAGATTGGAAAATTTGTTGAGGAGATGAATTTGCCACAAAATGATTTGGAGAATGTTTTCTCCCATTCGAGTTTGGGGTGGTTGGGAGTGAACGCAAATCAATTTGATTAACCACAAAACGGCTATTCATGAATGAAATAAACCAATTTTTTCTGGTAGGCGAAAACCTTCATTTACTAAGCCTTTTTGCTGTAGGGGCTGTAGTTGTCCTTGTTTTGCTTGGTGTTCAAAAAATAGTGAAGCGCCTCTTCCCAAACGAAAGCGAGTATGTATTACTGCTTTTCACTGTCCTTTGCGTTTCATCGTTAACTGCAATTTATTTTACGAGGGGAAACACAATGATGTGGGCAAACATCATTGTGGTACTGGCATATCTAAAACTTGTAAAAGGTCAGCCAAGCAATCGAAGTTCTTCGGAGTCGAGTCTGGTGTGGCCGTTTGTTTTCTTGTATGTTATATTTTTTTTAGTCAATGTCTTTGTAAGTATTGATTTTGGAGCGGGAATAGTGCGAGTATCTACGTATGATTCACCCTTTTATGCCAGACTAGTAGATTTTATGATGTTGCACGGGGTTGAGAACTATGAGATGAACCCAATTCACTCAGACCTTATTGGAGTTCGACCATACCACTACACTGAGAATTGGTTTACGGCTTTTTGTAAGATGGGTATAGAGAGTGTACCTACCATCTTTATTCAGCAATTTGTTGTTAACCCGATTCTCTTTTCAATGTGTGTGCTGGCTTTTTATGTAGCGGTAAAGGAGCAAATGGTTTCTTCATCGTTTGCGTTGGGCTTTGGTCTTCTTGTTCTTGTAGGGGTTGCGCTGCCAGAGGTTGTTAAGCTGATGCCTGAAGACGTGTCGTTTGTTGCTCTACGTAGTTGGTCTCCCATTACTGCACCGAAGATGTCTATTGTTTATATGATACTGCCCCTAGCTTTAGCCCAAACTGGTAGCAAGCGTTTTGAACAACAACTCTTGCTGTACATCCTTCTTGTAGTTAATTACATAACTTTTTTGCCAGCAATACTCATTTTGTTTTCTGTGGTGGCGGTTTATCAATACGTCAAATCTAATTTAAACCGAAAAGAAGTGCAGAGTGCTGTGGTTATGATTGTGGCCGCAGTGCTCCCATTATTAATATGGAAGCTTTGCAATCCTGTTAAAGCACTAGAGGTCAACGTAAGCAGGCTAGGTCTAAATGAATTACTTCAGTTTTACTTGAACCATGGAATCTCCATATTCGGAGTTTCCATAATTTCTTTATTGTTGCTTTTTGGCCCCATTACTATGGTCATACTCATATTGGCAAGAAAAAACCTTCATGTTTTTATCCCATTTACAGCAGCTGGAATTTTAGTTTTTGGTGGTATTGTTTCTAACATAGTTTTGGGCTACGAGATTGAGTCGTTTCAGCTGTTTCAAAACGTGGCAATCCCAACCTTGAATGTTTATTTCCTGCTAGTGTTATTTAAAGCATTGGCTAATTTTAACCGAACGGTAAGGATTGTTTGTCTGTCTGGATTATTGGTTGTCTTCATGGTAAGATTTGTCGCTACTCCACCTCATCTAACAACGATTGCAGAAATACAACGGGTGCAAAGCTTTTTTGGTACAACTGACGGAGAGAAAACAGGATTCATCAGAAATCAAGAAAGCATGGGTGCTTTGGCTGGTAAAAATCCGTACTTAAGACCTCCTGCGGAATCAATTTTAGCTGCGATAAACAATTATGAGCCAATTAGCCTTAACGATCTTTCTTGGGATATTGCGGATGATCTTTATGCAAAACAAGAAGCGGATTACAAACGCTCTTCCGCACTTATCAACTATGTTCATGAAAAAAAGCTGGAACACCAATCGATAAATGAGGTTCAACGAAAGTTTATGGAAGAAAACAATATTCGGTTTTTGGAAGTTGAGCTAGGGGCAGAATTAATTGTACCCCACAATCAGGTTCTTGACTCGTTGCAAATGGACAATGGCACTAAGGTTTACAAGCTTGCTTACAAACCAACTGTTGCACCCGATTAGATAGGATGAGTAAAAACGTTGAAATATCTGTTGTAAGTCCAGTTTATCGGGCTGAAGTTATTTTGCCAGAACTGGTTTCAAGACTAGAGAATTCTCTCAATTCCATAGGAGTGAGTTATGAGATAATTCTTGTGGATGATCGCAGCCCCGACAATTCGTGGGCGGTATTGAAGGAGCTCGTGAAAGAACATCCTTCATTAAACATATATCGACTGAGCAGAAATTTTGGACAGCATAATGCTATTAGTGCAGGCCTGAGTCTAGCAAAGGGTAAATGGGTGGTGGTGATGGACTGCGACCTTCAGGATAGACCAGAAGAAATATCACGTCTTTACCTCAAGGCAAAAGAGGGATACGAGATGATTCTTGCTAGAAGAGTTAACCGACAAGATAAATGGTTAAAAAGAATATCTTCTAAACTGTTTTTTTCAACTTTTGGATATTTCACAAACACAATCCAAGACCCATTGGTTGGTAATTTTGGTATCTATCACATTATAGTGATTGAGGCCATTCTTAGTATGGGAGACGAAGTCAGGTATTTTCCGACCCTGACTCAGTGGGTTGGGTTTCATCGGGGTTATTTAGACGTTCAACATGACGCGAGAACACAAGGGGAGTCTACATACAACTGGAGGAGTCTATTTCATTTGGCGTTCAATACTATTTTGGCGTTTTCCGATAAGCCACTTAAGTTGACAGTGAAACTGGGGTTCTGGATTTCGATGTTTTCACTTGGTGTAGGAGTCTATTATTTGACTTTGTACTTCTTAGGGGAGATTGATGTTTTGGGGTTCGCTAGTTTGATTACCTCAATCTCTTTTTTCTCAGGAATAATAATTCTGATTTTAGGAATAATAGGTCTCTATATTGGGAGGGTATTTGATAAAGTGAAGAATCGACCAAACTTTATAATTAGTGAATCGGTGAACCAGAGAGATGATTGATGGTCAAAACCTTATGACAGATTCTAAAGGATTGAAATGAAAGTGTTAGTTGTAGGTGCCAATGGGCTCTTAGGCTCAAACTTGGTGAGGGGCTGTCTTGACATGTCGTGGGAAACGGACTGTGTGGTAAGAACGAAGGTCGACAACCTCATTGAGGGGGATTTGCAACTAATAAACGTAACTGAAATTGAAAAACTGGAAGATAGCTATGATATTGTTTTTCATGCAGCGGGTAATTATAGACAACAAGTAGATGAATTAATTGAATCAAACGTTGGAATAGTTGGCCGACTGATGTCCAAGCTCAAGTCTGCCAAACTGGTTTTTGCATCAACTGTTATGGTGTACGGGAATCAAAAATCTATCATTAGCGAGAACACGATTATCTCACCTGTAGATAATTATGGTGTGGTTAAGTTATGCACTGAAGCTTTGGTACGTCAGCAGGAAAAGCATGTTATTGTGCGATTAGCATCTCTTTATGGATTAGGGATGTATCCCAATACGTTCATCCCCATTTCTATTCGAAATGCAAAGAAGGATAATGTGGTGACGGTATTCGGGAATGGAGAAAGGAGTAATAATTATATTCACGTTCGAGATGCTGTACAATACTTGCTGGCTGGAGCGGTGAAAAGTGCTAACGGAACTTATCTTGCTTCGGCTAGAAAATCGTATTCTAATAATGAGTTGGCAAGCATAATTTGTAACCAACTTCCTGAATGCGAAATTCGACATACAGGAGAGGACAAAAGCTTCTCATATTGTTACGACAATGGAAAATCTCGAGACTTATTAGGAATCAATCAGGAAACAAAAATCAGTGAAGGCCTCAAAGAATTGATTGATGTGTAGTGTACTGGTAACAGGTATCGGAGGCAACGTAGGTCAAGGGATTCTGCGCAATATTCAGAATTCGGGGCTGCCAGTTAACATCATTGGCTGCAATGTGATTGGGCTGAGTTCTGGTAATCATTTGGCATCAAAAGTTTATCAGATACCATATGCCAATCATCCAGACTATATCAGCGAAATCATTCGGATTATTGAACAAGAAGATATCAAGCTAATTATACCCTCAACAGATTTTGAAAGTTATCATCTCGCGGTTGAACGCAAGAAACTTCGGTGTCATGTAGCAGCTTCAGATGAGAACGTGTGTAAGGCATATTTGGATAAGCACGAAACTTTCTTGAGACACACTGAATTTAACATCCCATTTGTTGATACGGTATTGCTTGAGGATGGAATACCCTCTGAATGGGATGATGTGATAATTAAACCAAAACAAGGAAGGGGTTCTAGAGGCATTCAAATAAACCCAAAGAACCCATCTGATTATTTTGGGCAAGGTTATGTGGCTCAACGGTATATTGAGGGAGAAGAGATAACTACAGCATTCTATGTGACCAAATCGGGCCAAGTTCATGGACAGATTACGTTGGTGAGGGAGTTAGAGAACGGGGCAACTGTATTTTGCGAGGTGGTGAGTGATTATGATGAAAAACTCAGACCCATTATCGGAGGAATGGTAAAAGCAGGAGGACTGAGGGGTTCGGTGAACATTCAATCTCGGGTGAATAATCAAGGAGAAGTTTTTCCTTTTGAAGTTAATTGTAGGATTTCCGGAACCAATTCGATTAGGTCGCAATTCGGATTTCAGGATGTAAAATATCTGTTGCAGGAATATCTACTCGATATTTCGCCAGACCCTTGCCGCATCACAAAAGGAAAAGCTCTGCGCATTCTTATGGATGTAATTTATCCGGAGGTTACAGCCACAGGTACGGCAATCAATAGTTCGACTCCCCATTACCTTTATTAAGATGGTGGAACATGTTCTTTTTGATGCGGCCAACACGCTTATACATAAGCCAGCAATATGGTCAACATGGCAGAAAGTATTGAAGAGCCACGGTGCAGTGATTGCGGAACTTGAATTGCGCAGAGTTCATAAACTGACATCTGAAACTGTACGGTTTCCGGATAGAACTGATGGAGCGTTCTATAAGTCTTTCAACGCCAGTGTACTTTACAATTTGGGAATTATTCCAACGGAATCGTTACTCAACGATCTGTTTTTGAGCATGCATAAATTGGAATGGGAAGTCTTTGATGACTGTATGGTTGTTTCAACAATTCAATTACCAGTTTCTGTAGCTTCAAATTTTGATACAAGTCTCAACTCCAAGCTTGAGAAACACTTCGGGTTTCGTTTTTATAAAGTAGTGGTGTCTGAGGAAATTGGGCACCGAAAGCCAAGTGAGTCATTCTATCAGAAAGCAGTTGAAGCCTTGGGGGTAGAATCTTCTAAGGTTCTTTATATCGGAGATTCATTGGAATTAGACATTCATCCTGCACAAAAGATTGGGATGAAGGCATATCTCATCGATCGTGAAGGTTTTTATTTAAACTTTGAAAATCGAATTGAATCAATGAGCGAGATAAATTCGTTAATCGAGAAGATTCGATAGACTAATCCTCAGATTGGCATGGACAACGGAGTTAGATTCAATATACCACATTGCACTGGCAAGGAAACAGATTACCTGCAAGAGGCGGTTGCCACAGGTAAGATCTCTGGCAATGGCATGTTCACTAAAAAGTGTCAGGCCATTCTTGAGAAAATCACCAAAACCCCGAAGGTTTTACTCACTACATCCTGCACCGATGCGCTGGAAATGTGCGCCATTCTGATGGAAATCCAAGAAGGAGACGAAGTGATAATGCCATCTTTCACGTTCGTTTCCACCGCTAACGCTTTCATTTTAAGAGGTGCGAATATTGTATTTGTAGATAGCCGAGCCGACCATCCTGGAATGGATGAAGACAAGGTTGAGGATGTCATCACCGAAAAGACAAAGGCCATTGTGGCAGTCCATTATGCTGGTGTTGCCTGCAATATGGAAAAGCTGCGTTCCATAGCAGATAGACATAGTATTTTTTTGGTTGAGGATGCGGCTCAGGCCATTGAATCTGAGTTCAAATGGTCAGATGGGAGAGAATCAGTTTTAGGCTCAATAGGAGAGCTAGGCACACTTTCTTTTCACGAAACCAAGAACATTCAGTGTGGCGAAGGTGGCGCGCTGCTTATCAATAAGCCTGAGTTTGAGAAACGGGCAGAGATTATTTGGGAAAAAGGAACAAACAGAACTGCATTTTGGAGAGGAGAGGTGGATAAATACGGTTGGGTTGATATTGGCTCCTCGTTTTTACCATCAGAATTGAATGCGGCATTTTTGTACGCACAATTGGAAAATGTAGTAGCCATTCAAAAAAGACGTTTGGAAATATGGGAGCAGTATTATACTGGATTCCAACCCTTGTTTGAGACGAAAAAAGTGCGCGCTCCTTTCATTCCAAACTATGCCGCTAATAACGCGCACATGTTTTACTTGGTGTGTGTATCTGAGGAGGAGCGCACGAATTTGATTGCGCATTTGAAATCGGTTGATATTCATGCGGTTTTCCACTATCAATCGCTTCATGCATCTCCTTATTTCAAGAACAAACATGATGGGAGACCGCTCCCTTGGTCTGATACTTACAGTAAGTGCTTGGTTAGATTGCCTCTGCATCTTCATCTTGGTACTGAAGATGTGGCAAGGGTAATCACCAGTATCAGAGCTTTCTATTCTAAAAAGAGATAGTGGTAGCGCTCTCAATTACAACAACGCAATCGTTCTCAAATTAAAATGATATTAAAAACAGATGGGTCATGAAAGATTGCTATCGGAGTAGTTGAACGAGACCATATATTTGATACCAACAATCATATAGAATCAGTAATAGGATCACGTGAAATATGCCAAAACTCATTGAACTGAATACGTTTAGCGGTGTACGTGGAAGCCTTAGTGTCCTAGAGGACTTTGAGATTTCATTTGGGATTAGGAGGATATTCTATATCTATAGTGTAGATGAAGCCGAGCGGGGAGGCCACCGTCATATTAAAACCCATCAGGCTCTGATTTGCCTGAAAGGGAGCTGTTCAATTGGAAATGATGATGGAACACAGAAAGAAACTTATGTATTGGACTCTCCATCAAAGTGTTTGATTCTCTACCCTCAGGATTGGCATGTGCTCTACGATTTCAGTCCAGATGCTATTTTACTCGTACTGGCATCTGAACTCTATAACGAGGCAGACTATGTTTTTGAGCCTTATTCATGATTAAGTTTCTTGACCTTCAGGAAATTAACCGTCCATACTACGAAGCGATGGAACGCATTTCTTCGGAAGTGATACGGTCTGGTTGGTATATTCTAGGCGAGCGCGTTCGGGAGTTTGAGAACAAGTTCGCGAAATTTTGTGGTGTAGATTATTGTATTGGCGTTGGTAATGGCCTTGACGCTCTTTCGCTGATTCTTAAGGCGATGGATTTTGAGAAGGGGTCGGAGATATTGGTTCCTGCCAATACTTATATCGCCACGGTATTGGCAATAACTGAAGCAGGGTATAGGCCGATTCTTATTGAGCCGGACTCCGCTACTTTCAACATCGATTCAACCTTGATGGAACATCAGATTACATCACGCACAAAGGCAATTCTTGTAGTGCATCTTTATGGAAGGTGTTGTGATATGGAGGCAATCAATGGCATTGCAAAAAAGCATGGACTGAAGGTAATAGAAGATTGTGCACAAGCACATGGAGCCATGACGCTTGGAAAGAGAGTAGGCAACTTGTCTGATGCCGCTGCCTTTAGTTTTTACCCTGGGAAAAACCTTGGGGCATTTGGAGATGCTGGTGCTGTAACTACCTCAGACCAAGCACTAGCACAGCGCGTGAGCATTTTGCGAAATTATGGTTCGGAGATAAAGTATCACAACCTGATAAAGGGAGTTAATAGCAGGCTGGATGAGTTTCAGGCGGCTTTACTGTCTCACAAGTTGGATTTCCTGGATCAGGAAAATGCCAAAAGAGAGCAGTTGGCGGAATACTACCTGACACACATTAAAAATGCAAAGGTAGAATTGCCCGAAAGGAGCAATCGAGGAGCCAACGTCTGGCATCTTTTTGTGGTTAGGGTAAAAGACCGTGCGGGCTTTATTGAATACATGAAAGAATCGGGTATTGAAACTATGATTCATTACCCTATTCCAATTCATAATCAGGAAGCGTACAAAGAACTCGCTCACCTCAAATTACCGATTACGGAAAAAATTCATCAGGAGGTTGTAAGTCTGCCCATGGGAGGGCACCTTTCTATTGATGACCTTTCTTACATTGTATCAAAGATTAACAGTTATTGATGGAATTATCCGTTGTTATTCCAGTTTATAATGCAGAGGAAACGATTGCAAAGCTGATTGAGGCGCTGTCTTCATCTCTTTTCGGTGTTGATTTCGAAGTGGTTTTGGTAAATGATTCCAGTCGCGACAGGTCGGAAGAGATTTGTACCAACCTTGCAGAAAGACACAACAACATCACATTCGTTAGTCTGCGGAAGAATTTTGGGGAGCACAATGCCGTTATGTGTGGCCTAAATTTCTGTCAGGGAGAATATATCGTTGTAATTGATGATGATTTTCAAAATCCACCAGAGGAAATTTTGAAGCTTTTGGCAGAAATCAAACGGGGATATGATGTGGTTTTCTCTAAGTACAAAGACAAGCAACATCACGTATTGCGTAATCTAGGCAGCGCGCTCAATGATTATGTGGCAACTTGGCTTATCGGTAAACCGAAAGATCTTTACCTGTCAAGCTTTAAGATAATGAGCAGAGGCCTGGTTAAGGAAGTGATTAAGTATGATGGCCCTAACCCATATATAGACGGACTGGTGTTTAGGAACACGAACAATATTTCGTCCATTCTTGTACATCACAACCAGCGCAAAACGGGGAGGTCTGGATATACATTTCGGAAGCTCGTATCGCTTTATCTGAACATGTTCATCAACTTTTCAATTATGCCGTTACGGGTCTTTACCGTGCTTGGGGTAATTACGTTTCTACTGGGTATGGTATTGGCAATACTGTTCATATGGGAACGAATCCATCGTCCAGGAATGACACCGGGATGGGCATCGCTAGCCGTTATTGTTTTGCTTACATCTGGGTTTCAAGCCGTGTTCTTAGGACTCATGGGAGAGTATTTGGGCAAGTTATACCAAAAAGAAAATGGAGCCCCGCAGTGGGTTGTTAAAAAGGTCATAACACCGAAACAGAACTAAGTATGATTGGTAAGGGAGACGAATATGAAAAAATGGCGGACACAGAGCGGGAGCTGTGGTGGTATAAGATTCTACATCTGCTAACCTACCGTTCTATAGAGAATCGGTTTGGTTCTGACCGGACCATACAAATTTTGGATATGGGTTGTGGAACGGGAGGATTAATGTTGTACCTGAAGACCAAAGGATATGAAAACATCAAGGGATTTGATATCTCGGAAGATGCTGTCAGAATCTGTACTGAAAGAAATTTAGAAGTAGAAAAAGGAGACCTTTTGGATGCTCAAAGCCTGATTGCTAAATCAAATTATCAGGTAATTATATCGCACGATACTCTATGTTATTTTGATTTAAAACAAGCACAGAAGATTGTTCTAGTTCTGGGTGATAAATTGACCACTGGGGGAATTCTTCTTATGAACCTTCCTGCATTACAAGCCTTTGGCGGAATTCACGACAAGGCCGTGGGTATTGTTCGGAGATTCAATTTCGCAGACGTGGGAGAATTGAATGTAGGTTCTCGTCTTGGCTTAGACAGCACCCGTTTTTGGCCATTCATCTTGACCCCGTTAATATTTATTAAGAGGTTTGTTCAACGGCTCAAAATGAAAAAACGGAATTATGAGGTAACGTCTGATGTCGAAATGCCCAACGGAATTTTGAACACGGCCTTTTTTCTATTGGTCAAAATGGAGTTTTCTCTTTTAAGGTCGGGATTGTTCGGGTCTTCTCTTTATGTGGTTTTTGTAAAGGAATAGTAAATTCTTTTGTTTGTTCATCGACCAAGTTGAGAAGAACTCTTCAGCCAATCATTTTATTCCGCTTTAGCCTAGCTATAAAATGGATGTTCAATGCCTAAGATATCTATAGTCATTCCGTGCTATTTCAAC
Source organism: Flavobacteriales bacterium (assembly GCA_021741155.1). Classification (GTDB taxonomy): domain Bacteria; phylum Bacteroidota; class Bacteroidia; order UBA10329; family UBA10329; genus UBA10329. The sequence goes on from JAIOYP010000008.1 coordinate 26,265, forward strand.
GAGGGAAACATACCCGTTACAACGGCTGCGCTGTTGGAAAATGAGAGGGATTTTTCTTCGGATGTTGAGTTCGAGTATGTATTTGTGGATGATGGTTCTGAAGACGGAACGTTAAGTGAGCTGATTGATTTTCATCGGTTAAACCCGAGTAAAACGAAGGTCATTGCGTTGGCAGCAAATGTTGGTTCGTACAATGCCATTTTTGCCGGTTTTGAATACGTAACGGGCAATTGTGTGGTAGTGATGAGCGCTGATCTTCAAGACCCTCCAATACTCATCCAACAAATGTTTCAAAAATGGAAGCATGGGAATACGGTTGTACTTGCAGTACGAGAACGCAGGAATGACCCAGTTTCAACCAAGCTCTTTGCATCGATTTTCAATCTAATTCTGAGAGTTTTTGGACTAGGCAACCTGCCTCACGGTGGCTTTGACTTTTGTTTATTTGATCAGTCACTCATTTCTGAATTGAAAACTAGGATGAGGTCTGGAATCAACGGATTATTGTTGCTGCTTCTTATTGAAAAAAAGCCAACGACACTCCTTTATGAAAAGCGGAAACGCGAGCTAGGTGCATCACAATGGACTTTTCGAAAAAAACTCACGTTGGCTGTTAACACACTTTTGTATTTCTTAGCAGCGAAGCGAAAGCCGTCTGGCGAACTTTATCAAATCAGGGAAACATACGGGGTTGAATAAACCGTAAACAAACCAAGTGATTTACTTTCTACAATTTTGTGCGTCTAAATCAAATGTCATGAGGATCAAAAACACGATGAATCAATATTTAAAAATTACTGGGTTTGTAATGTCGGCCTCCATGATTCTAAGTTGCAATTCAAATAATACAGAACAAGATCAAATGAATCCACCAACAGCGGCCATCAAACCGCACGAAATGACCATTCACGGTCACACACGGACAGACAATTATTTCTGGCTTAAAGAGCGCGAAAACTCAGAAGTCATCAAGTATTTGGAGGACGAGAACGCCTACACCGCAGATGTGTTGGCGGACACCAAGCAGTTTCAAGAAGACCTTTACAAAGAAATGCGTGGTCGCATTAAAGAGGATGACGAAAGCGTTCCGTACAAAGACAACGGTTATTTCTACTACACGCGCTATGAGGAAGGAAAGGAGTATCAGCTTCATTGCCGCAGAAAAGGCTCGATGGAAGCTCCAGAGGAGGTTTTCATTGACGAGAACAAATTGGCCGAGGGTCACGACTATTTCTCACTTGGTGGAATTGAAATAAGTGACGACAATAAGATTGCTGCATTTGGTATCGATACCGTTAGCCGAAGAATTTATACCGTCCACTTTAAAAACCTCGAAACGGGAGAAATGTATGCTGAAACACTTCCCGGAAGTGCGGGCGGTGGCGCTTGGGCGGCAGACAACAAGACCTTTTTCTACATCGGAAAAGACTTGGAAACCCTACGAACAGACCGCATTCTTCGTCACGAATTAGGAACTGAAGTTGCTGCGGACGTGGAGGTATTCCGCGAAAAGGACGAGACCTTTTCCTGTTATGCTTGGAGAACGAAAAGCAAAGGCTACATTTTCATTGGATCGTTCCAAACGGTATCGTCAGAATACAGAATGCTTGACGCCACAAACCCGAAAGGCGAATTCAAGGTTATTCAGCCACGAGAGCGAGATCACGAATACAACGTCACGCATGTTGAGAACAAGCTTTATATCGTCACCAACTGGGAGGCGCAGAATTTCCGTTTGATGGAAACAACGGTTGATAAACCAGGAAAATCAAACTGGAAAGAAGTAATTGCTCATCGGCCAGAAACGTTGCTCGAAGGAATTGAAGTATTCAAGAACTTCATGGTGGTAAACGAGCGAACCAATGGCCTTCCACAGCTTCGAATTATGGATCAAAAATCGAAGCAAGAGCATTACCTCAACTTCGGTGAAGCGGCTTACACAAGCTATATCGGCACCAATATGGATTTCGATACCGAGGTGCTATGCTACGGATATTCTTCTCTAACTACGCCTTGGTCAACGCTGGATTACAACATGAGAACCAAGGAAAAGGCATTGCTCAAAGAACAGCCAGTTATCGGAGACTTCGACCGAAACAACTACGAAACCGAGCGCGTGATGGTGACGGCTGCCGATGGAACACAGGTTCCTGTTTCAATCGTCTATCGAAAAGGCATCAAGAAAGATGGTACTAACCCGACTTTACTTTATGCTTACGGTTCGTACGGAGCCAGCATGGACCCATACTTCAGTTCAGTTCGTTTGAGCTTGCTTGATCGTGGTTTTGTATATGCGTTGGCGAACATCCGTGGAGGTCAGGAAATGGGACGACAGTGGTATGACAACGGCAAGCTTCTGAACAAGAGAAACACCTTCACAGATTTCATCGATTGTGGGGATTACCTAATCAAGAACGGCTATACAACCAATGAAAAACTTTTTGCCATGGGCGGGTCGGCCGGTGGTTTGCTGATGGGAGCTGTGGTTAATATGCGCCCAGATCTGTGGAAAGGAGTTGTTGCTCAAGTCCCATTTGTAGACGTGATTACGACAATGCTTGACGAGACCATTCCATTGACCACCAGTGAGTATGACGAATGGGGAAATCCGAACGAAAAGGAGTATTACGACTACATTCTGAGTTACTCTCCTTACGACAATGTTTCGGCACAGAATTATCCGAACATGCTCATCACTACTGGATTGCATGATAGCCAGGTTCAATATTGGGAACCAGCCAAATGGGTAGCAAAACTCAGAACGCTAAAAACTGACAAAAACCTTCTCTTACTCCACACAAACATGGAAGCTGGACACGGAGGAGCAAGCGGTCGTTTCGAAAGCCTGAAAGAAACAGCTCTTGAGTATGCTTTCATGTTTAAATTGATGGGAATTACGAAATAGAAAGAATGATAAGAATTATTGCGGCATTACTGTTTATTAGCTCCGCGTCCTTTGCCCAACACGGCTATTGGCAGCAGCACGCTTCCTACCAGATGGAGATTGATATGGATGCCACCAAGCATCAGTTTACAGGGAAACAGAAACTTGTTTACACGAACAACTCGCCCGACACACTGACCAAGGTTTTTTACCATCTCTATTTCAATGCGTTTCAGCCAGGAAGCATGATGGACGTGCGGTCTCGCACCATTCGTGATGCAGACCCACGCGTGGCCGATCGCATTTCGAAACTGAAGCCAGAAGAGATTGGTTATCACAAAATCAATAAGCTTACACAGGATGGAATGCCTTTGAAATTTCATGTGCAAGGAACGGTTTTGGAAGTGGATTTAGCGAAGCCAATTCTGCCTGGGGCAAAAGCAGAATTCCTAATGGATTTCAATTCTCAGGTTCCGTTACAGGTACGAAGAAGCGGACGTGATAACGCCCAAGGCGTTGATTATTCCATGACGCAATGGTACCCGAAAATGGCGGAATATGACTACGAAGGATGGCATTCTGACCCTTATGTTGGCCGTGAATTCTATGGTGTTTGGGGCGATTTTGATGTGAAAATTTCCATCGACAAAAAATACGTTTTGGGTGGAACGGGTTATCTGCAAAACTCTAATGAAATCGGTCATGGATATGCTACTCCAGGTGTAGAAGCCAAACAACTTTTGGGAGAAAAACTCACATGGCATTTTGTCGCTCCTCAAGTGCACGATTTCGCTTGGGCTGCCGACCCAGATTATGTGCATCACACCACGCAAGTGCCCGATGGACCAACCTTACACTTCCTCTATTTGACCGACACAACTGGCAACTGGCTTCGTTTACAGAATGAATTTACTGGTGCTTTCACGCTCATGAACGAAACCTTCGGGAAGTATCCATACAAGCAATTTTCTGTTATTCAAGGAGGCGATGGCGGCATGGAATATCCTATGGCAACACTGATAACTTCAGGCAGAAACTATGGCGGGCTTCTAAGTGTAACAGTTCATGAGGCATTACATAATTGGTACTATGGTGTTCTTGCCACCAACGAAAGCAAATACCCTTGGATGGATGAAGGCTTTACCTCGTACGCACAGGACTATGTCTTGAATGCCATTGGCAAAAACCCAGTCGGAAATCCACATGCGAATGACATCCAACGCTTGGCAGAACTACATAAAAATGGAGTAGAAGAGCCGTTGACAACACATGCCGACCATTACCAAACCAACTATTGCTACGGTATTTCTTCTTACGTGCAAGGCTCCGTTTTTCTCATGCAGTTGGAGTATATCGTTGGGAAGGAAGCATTTTGGAAAGGGATGAAACGCTATTTCAACGAGTGGAAATTCAAACATCCAACTCCGAATGACTTTCTTCGGGTAATGGAGAAAACCTCTGGACTTGAACTCAATTGGTTCATGGATTTGTGGGTTGGAACCACACAATACATCGATTACAGCATCGAAGAAATTGAAAAGGAGAAGAAAGGACGTACGGTAATTGAGCTGAAACGCGTTGGACAATTGCCTATGCCGCTGGATATAAAAGTGGTAGATAAAGACGGAAACATAACGTGGTATTACATTCCAGTCGGGTTGATGCGAGGCGAAAAACCAGGCGAAGAAGGGCAGATAAACCGGGTTGTTTTACCAGATTGGGAATGGACCAATCCAACTTACGAAATCGACATCGACCAAAAGAAACGTAAGATTGAGCGGATTACCATTGACCCATCCAACAGATTGGCCGACTTGAATAACCTGAACGGAGTTTATCCATTCCCGAAATAGAGAAAATGAACAATGCAGAAACTAACATACTCGTCATTGCGAGGAACGAAGCAATCTCTCTTGGACGGAGATTGCTTCAGTCGTGCCTCCTTCGCAATGACGGAAAGGGACACACTTTTTTCTTTTTATCGTTTTTCCTCCTAACCCTTTTCGCTGGCTGCGATAGTGACAGCAATTCAACATCACCAAGCGATAGCGAGAATGCCGGAAAGTCCGAGGTTCGTCCAAGTAGTCCACAATTCAAAAAGGAAGGAGAGTTGTATTTGGTAAAAGCCGCTGGTGATACCATCCGCAAGATTGACATCGAAATAGCTGACATAGAAAGCGAACGAACCATCGGTCTCATGCACCGAAGAGCCATGCCCGACACGCAAGGAATGCTATTCATTTTTGACGAAGAAGAACCGCGTTCGTTTTGGATGCACAACACGCTTATTGGTCTCGATATTCTCTATATCAAGCAAAATGGCGAGATAGAAAGCATCGCCAAATATTGCGTTCCGAAGTCTGATAAATCCATCCCGTCAAAAGGTCCTGCAACCTATGTTTTGGAACTGATTGAGGGATTTTGCGACATCCACGGAGTGGCGGTTGGTGACAAAATTGACTTCAAACGAACGGACGGAAAATAATTTACCACATCATTTCGAGACCCCGTTAAAGAAATTTAAAAACAGTAGTAATTGTAGAAGTCAACAAATTCGGTAACGATTTTCTAAAGTTAAAAGGAATGTCATTTATACCTTGATAAGGACTTGAGTATGTCGAAAAAGGGATAAGGGAATGTGAAGAGAAATTGGTAAGACCGAAACAACCAGCCACACGAAAAGCGGCAAGAAATCTAGGGCTAGAATTGACTAAAAAACAAGTGGTTATATAATCACGTCAATGATAGGGAAGGATGACAGAAGCAATCATCTTCGGGTTTAAACAGACTGCCGCGAAATTTTAAATCCGCTTTAGGCGGACACAATGATGAATTATTTGGGAAAAAGCCGTTTTAGCGCCTCTTTTTGGTTTCTGGCAACAGGAACATCGGCCCCACTTTTCATTCGCAAACTCGTATTCGTTCCTCGAACGATGGACTGAATTTGGTCGAGGTTGACGAGGTACGAACGATGTACGCGCAGAAAATTTTTGGCAGAAAGCTGCTCTTCAATATCTCCCAGTTTTCGGCTTACCAATATGTTGGTGCCATCACATAAGTTGACGTTCGTGTAAGAGCCTTCGGCTTCAAGGAATTCAATGGTTGATGGTTCTATCATCCGTTGTCCATTTGAACACGGAATGGATAGTTTTTCTGGCGTTTTGGTCTTCTGCTCTTCAATGCGCGCAACTGCTCGCCTCAGTTTGGCTATGTCTATGGGTTTGAGAAGATAATCGAGGGCTTCCAGTCCGAAAGCATCTACGGCATAGTTGGCGTAAGCCGTAGTGAAAATGATGTGCGGAGCAGGCATATCGCCCAGCAATTCGCGGATTTCCATTCCGCTTTGCCCTGGCATTTCGATGTCGAGGAAAACGGCATCGGGCTGATGTTTTTTGATGGCTGCAACACCACTTTCCAGCTCCGAAGCCATGAAAATGACTTCCACATTCTCGCAATGCCGAAGCAAAAATGCTTGAAGCGTTTCTCGCGCCAGAAACTCATCTTCAATAATGCCGACTTGCAGCTTTTTCATTTGGCGAAGCTAAAAGAGCATTTCATTAATGTTCGTTTGATTATCTGAATGGTCGTTTTGGATCCATAAACGGATACTATCTCAGTATTTTTCCGAAAATTTCCAGGAACCACATTCTGAAAACAGGGTCCACAAATTCGGGCCTTCCCTCCATGGTGTCTATTAGCTCTCGTTCCTCCATACTCTTCATGGTGCGCACAACGTAGGCAGACGAACCCAATTTATATTGCTGAAGAACCTTGGCGGTTGTCATACGGGTTTCTCCGTTTGCAACGGCAAGCAACAGCCCAATTTGCTGCGCACTTAATCCTTCGGTTTCGCGCTGATACAAAATCTGGTTGCTGGTAATCATGTGCTGCAATGCGCGAATTTCGGTCTCTTCGTCAACCGTTCCACTTGCGGCCACCATGGTCCAAATATGGTGGCAGTATTGCTGCACATAGTATGGATGACCTTCCATTTTTTTGGCAATACGCTGCGCGGCCTCCGCGTTAATGGATTTTCCTGTGGAAGCAAAGCGCTCAATAATGAACGGAATCCAATCGGCCTCGCTTATCTTTTTCAAAAAATGGAACTCCCCGAAACGGTAAAATGGACGGGTGCGTCTGCTGAACATTTCGGTCATCATATTGCGCTTACTTCCGTAAAGGCAATAAGTGGTTAGCGTGTGTTGCTGCCAGACCGATCGCAGCAGTTTTTGAAACGGAAGTGCCTCGGTAAATGAACCGATATTCTGAAATTCATCCATACAGATAATAGGACGAAGACCACGCTTTGCAGCGAGTTTTTCGGGCAGGGCCAGAATTTCTTCGGGAAATTCGCGAGTGGCCTGCATGTCCATTCCCAATTTGAACTCATTATCGGGCAAAAATGAAACCGAAATGAAGGGAACAAGCCGCTGAGCCACCTCTTTCAGATCAGACATCAGATCCTCCCATTTTCCTCCCATTGTCTTCAGAACAGTTTCGGTATAAATCCTGAACAAATCCTCTTCAGAACGGACGGCAAACAGATCAATGTGGCAGAAACGGTAGCTGCTGTCAACCTCCATCATTTCAACCCCAACGCGCTTTACCAACGAAGATTTCCCCCATCTTCTAGGCGAAATGAGGATGGTGTTCACGCGATTGGAAATGTTTGTGGAGAGTTGCTTCCGATCGCTGTCCCGATCGGTAAATGCCATTTCAATAGCCAGTTTTCCATATGCAAAAGGAGAGTCATCCATTGGTGGTTTCTTTACGTCACAAAACTACTAAACAAGTGTTTACTAAACAAGTGTTTACTAAACTAACGTTTACCTAAATGGAATCCGCAAGAAGACCACGGTTCCAGTTGCTTCGCCCGTGTCATTTTGAAGGTCGATAATCTCTACCCCAATCTTAATTTCATTCTCCACATTCAATAAATCTAAACGAGAAGAAGAAGCCTCGTTGGCGAAAGATTTGTGTTTTTTGGAGCGCAATTCTGCTGCCTTTTCTCGTCCAACACCATTGTCTTCAATACGAATGAGCAATGCATTTGCGGCTTCATCCAACTCAATAGAAACCGAGAGTTTCTTTTTTCCTCTTCGATGAAGCAATCCATGTTTGACAGCGTTTTCCACATAAGGCTGAATGAGGAGTGATGGTACTTGTACACGGTCAGGCTTTACGGCTGGAGAAAGGGTCAATTCGAATTCAAACTCATCTCCAAACCGCACGGCTTCCAATTCAAGATATAGGCCGATAAGCTCCATTTCCTTATCAAGTGTAATCGTGTTTTGGTCGCTCACATCCAAAATGGAACGCATCAAATCTGAAAAGCGACTCAGTACCTCATTCGCCTTTTCGGTCTTTCCCAAGGTGAACAGACCTTGAATAGAATTGAGCACATTGAACATGAAATGCGGATTCATTTGCGCGCGCAACGCGGTGAGTTGCGAAGCGCGAAGTTCTTCGGTCAATTGGCTATGTTCGAGCTGGCGTGTGCTACGCTGTTTGATGTAGCGGATCCGGAAGAGAAAAATGGTGCTTACCACCGCGATAAGTAACAGCCCTGAAAAGATGATAAACGGCCACGTTTGATACCAAGGAGATTTTATGCTGAATTTGAGTTTTAAATGCGCATCACTTGGAGTTCCGTTCACATCCAAAGCATACACATCAAGCTCATAATTGCCAGGCGCCAAGGATCTAAAATGGAGCACAGAACCGTTATCGTTCAGCTCATAATCGTCCATCAAGCCATTGAGCTTGTATGCAAACTGAATGTGCCCACGGCTTTTGGTGGAAATGCCGCGCAGAACAACTTCGATGTCGTTCTCATTGTGTTCATATTCAAGCGTAGAGGTAAGCGCAACAGGTTTGCCATTTACCCGAAACATGCGTAGTTGCACTTTCGGTGCAATTTTCCTTTTGTTGCGCTGCAACGGAATGGAGTAAAGCCCATTGAAAGTAGCGACCCAAATGCGTTCATCATCTACCACAACATCTTTTAAATCCGTGGAAGGAAGTCCTTCACTTTGCCCTATTCGTTCCCACTCTTTCGTTTTTAAATTGTGAATGAGCAAGGCGTTGGAAAGAAGCGCAAATAGCTCGGTTTCGGAGGCTGCCATGCTGCGAACCGAAGCGTTTTGTCGCACGGTTCTGGGAATGGAAAGCCAGTGATGGAACGCGCCATTTTGGGCAACCAGAATAGAGTCTTTTCGATCTGTTAGAAATACACGGCCACCAGATGTGGTTGCCATCAAACTTGGTTTAAATGTTGATTTTGGTACGGTCAGTTCCAATCCATTGACACGAACACCTGTGGCTGTAAGTAACCACTGTCTTCCTTGTCCATCAATTGCATTCTGATAGACTGCGGGATCCATATACATCACGTCCAATTCTGACCCGAACTTCTTTCCTTCGTATTCCAGTGTTTTGAGGTCTGGACCATCTACAATCGAAATGCTGCCTGCTGAAACAGCAATACTCTTAACATTTCCTTTACGCTTGTCGAGTTGTTTCAATGTGTTTGCATCCAGCAGATAGAGGTCTCCGAAAGCGGCCAAAATCCGATTGTTAACTGTATCGATGGTCAACGCCTCACTTTCTCGGGTAAACTCAGCCTTGAAAGTTGCCAGAACGCCTTTTTCGGGATGAATGAGCACAGCCATTCCGTTGTTGTCGGTGGCCACCACATTGCCGTTCGATAGTTTCCTCACACGATTAAACCGTTGCGTAGGCAATCCGTCAGGTTCTCGTGCATAGCGTTTCAAAGCAAGGTCTGGTACCACATGAATTCCATCTGTGAGCGTAGAAAACCAATGTGAACCATCCTGTGTTTCAATCACATCTGAAACGGGCATCGAAGGGAACAACCATTTGTCTTGCTCCACCAGATAAATACCATCGTAGGTCATAACCCAAGTCCCAGCTGAGGTGTTTCTAACGCCTGTTATCAGCGGAATTGGACCGTTCTTGCGTTTCAAGGCGTTGACGATGGTATCCGCTCCTCCAGAACTCAATTCGAGTACCGTTCCAGTGATGTAATAATATTGATAGACCTTGTCGTTAGAAGCGCAAAGCGTGGAAGCGTCTTCTTCTTTTTTAGCTTGTAAACTCCTTGTTTTGAGGCTAATGAGGCCTTTAGAGCTGAGAATGAAATTGGGCGCGGCCATGCCATGGATGGGTTCAAGGTTGTCGGTGCGATGAACCAACGTAAAGCCTTCTCCCGAAAGATCACTTCTTAGAACCTCATTTCGGGTCATATAAAACAGCGCATCGCCACTCTTTTCGATGTAGTTGACCTTGCTCCTTGCGTGGTCATCGGGAATCTGATGGCGTTCCATCAATTCATAAGCTGCTTCAAATAATTCACCAGCAAAATTGAGGGACCAAACCTTGCCATTTGAGCCTAACTGTAGCATACTTCTGTCTTGCGATCGGGCAGATTCTGTCCTCAATGTGTTTAGCCACAATCCATCATAATGCACCAAGCCTTCAGACGTTCCAGCCCACACCACGCCAAGACTGTCCTCAACCAAATCATAAACCTTGAGTGACGGCAATCCCTGTTCGCTGCTCAGTGTCCAATACGATGGATGCTGCGCCATAGATAACGCAGGAAAAAGGAGTAAAACCATGCCTGCCGGCAGGCAGGGAAAAAAGTGTAATCGTCTCACGCGGTCAAAGAAAGTAAATCCAAAATCAGCGAATGCACGGTGATTGTCGTTTTCAATGACCATTCATAGATCCACAGCAACCGCTCATGGGTTTGTGGTCAATTCGGATTAAACCATCCCTGATTTAGTGACTTTTCGTCTTGGAGTTAAGAGCTTCCTTCTTCTCCGACTTCAATAAAGAACCTAAAACCTCAGCCGAAAGCTTGTAGAAATTAGCGCCAATAATGTGGTTCATGTCGTTTTCTGTTCCTGGAAATTGAGATGAGGCTAATCCACCGCCAATTGACTTTCCATCCTTATCCAAAATGCTGTAATGAACAGCTGCTACTCGCATTGGATTGATGAAGGCGTTTTCGGGGTCGCTCAAATCCATTTTTACATCCAATTGATTGATAAAAATGAAGCGATTGAATCCGTAAGTGGAATGAAGTTGATGTAGCACATCCGTGCTTTTCAGCTTTGCGCTCATGTAGCGTTCCACCACCTGCCGATCGGCAATTACTTGTCCATTACGCACACCAACTTCGCGTTTCGGGGCGGGTTCTTGAACCTTTTTCTTTTTCCCATTTTCGCCTTTTTCCTCCACAACTGGAACAGGAAGGAAATCGTAGCCCAGCACTTCGTAAATGTTCACCAATTCATCATGCTTCAAGCTGTCGGATGAAAGAAAGGATGCCGTTTCCATGCTGTCTTTTAGCGCAGCACTAATGCTCAATTGTATCTCGTTTCGGAAGCGATGGTAAACCTCATCCTTACTCATTTTGTTGACCGTGGTTAGGTCGCGCATGATGTCGCAGTAGAACAGTTTTTCCTCAAACGGAATGATGAGCACTTTCGTGTTTTCCGTGCTGTCCAGTTTGGCTTGCGCCAAGGCGAAAAACGGGAAAAGGGCAAAAAGGAAAAACGTGAGCCGAAGCATTTTACTTGATGAAATGCTTGTAAATGTCGTTTCCGTTGGCGTAAAGAAGCAGTCCGAAAAGCAGAATCATTCCAATGTATTGCGCCACTTCCAACACCTTTTCGTTGGCTGGTTTTCCAGTTATCATTTCATAAAGCAGGAACATTACGTGACCACCATCCAAAGCTGGAATTGGGAGGATATTCATCACAGCTAGGAGAATACTCAGGAACGCGGTGATGTTCCAGAAGTGATGCCAATCCCACGTAGTGGTAAAGATGCTTCCAATGGTGAGGAAACCGCCTAAACTTTCGTAGCCTTTGTTCTTTGGAGAGAAGAGCAATTTCAGCTGCTTCACGTAGTTCACCAAAGTTTGTCCAGCCTTCTCAATTCCCTTCGGGAAGCTTTCAAAGAAGCCATATTTGATCTCTGCCAATTCGAAGAATTCCTCCAAATCGCCTTTTGGATACACACCTAAAAGTCCATCTTCTGGAACAGTTACGGCAATGCTTTTAGCTTCGCCAGCGCGCAGCACATTCACATTCACTTCTTGTCCTTTATATTCTTGCAAAGCCGTTTTGAAGGCATCGAAATACATGATGCTGTTGTCATTAAGACCAACAATTTGGTCGCCTATTTCGAAACCTGCCACTTCTGCCACCGAAGCAGGAGCAAACTTTTCTACATAGAATGGAATTCGAACCGAAATTAACCCTGGCGATTTGATTAATTCGCTCATCATCCCTTCAGGAATTTGAACTTCTACTTGTTGTCCTTCGCGCTCAACTTGAATGGTTTTGACTTCGTTCAGAATAATTTCCATTGGCACTTTGGAGAAGTTCTCTACTTCTTTTCCATCAAGCGATATGATTTTATCGCCATTCTGAAGGCCCATTTCAAGCGCCAGACTATCGCACATGATGCCGTATTTCACGTTCTTGGTTGGCAGATACGTTTCGCCATAAACGAACAGCACCATCCAGTAAATAAGAGCAGCCAAAATCACGTTTACGGTCACGCCACCAATCATCACGATTAGTCGTTGCCAAGCTGGCTTTGAGCGGAATTCCCACGGTTCGGCAGGTTTTGCCATTTGCTCTTTGTCCATGCTTTCATCAATCATGCCCGCAATTTTCACGTATCCGCCCAGCGGAACCCAACCAATTCCGTACACGGTATCGCCAATTTTCTTCTTGAACAGCGAGAAATAGGGATTGAAAAAGAGGTAGAAACTTTCTACGCGCATTCCGAACGATTTGGCGGCAATGAAGTGCCCGAATTCGTGAAGAACGATAAGAATTGAGAGGCTCAGAAAGAACTGAGAAGCTTGAATGAGGATGTCCATTTGGGTTAATTAAAAATTAGGAATTAACAATTAAGAATTGGGTTCAGAGAATCAGTCATTCTTAATTAATTGCGAAGCAACGCTGCGTGTTTCCGCATCGGTTGCCACATAGTCATCATAGTTAGGTTTCTGTATAAAAGCAACTTTTTGCATGCATTGTTCAATGATGTCTGACATTTGCAAGAACGTCACTTTATCCTTCAGAAAAGCATCGACCACCACTTCGTTGGCCGCGTTGAGAATGCAGGGTTGATTTCCGCCCAATTTCATGGCCTCAAACGCCAGAGCAAGGTTGCGGAATGTTTTCGGGTCAGGCTGCTCGAAGGTTAGTTGTGGGTAATTGAGGAAGTTGAAACGCGGAAAGTCGGACTTCAATCGCTCTGGAAATGCTAAAGCGAACTGAATAGGAAGTTTCATATCGGGCAATCCCATTTGCGCTTTCATGCTGCCATCTTCAAACTGAACGATGCTGTGCACGATGCTCTGTGGATGAACGATGACATCAATTTGTTCTGGCTTTAACCCGAACAACCATTTCGCCTCAATCACCTCCAAACCTTTGTTCATCATGCTGGCGCTGTCGATGGTAATCTTGGCGCCCATGTCCCAATTCGGGTGTTTCAGGGCTTGAGCTTTCGTCACCGAAGCCAATTGTTCGCGTGTTTGACCGCGAAACGGTCCGCCAGAAGCGGTCAAATAGATTTTCTCAATCGGATTGTGAAACTCGCCTACCAAGCATTGGAAAATGGCCGAATGCTCGCTATCAACAGGATAGATGTTCACGCCTTTCTGTTTCGCGAGCTCAGTCACGATATCGCCCGCCACGACAAGCGTTTCTTTATTTGCTAGTGCAATGTGCTTTCCCGCTTCGATGGCCGCCATGGTTGGTCGCAATCCTGCATAACCCACCAAGGCCGTAAGCACGATATCAATCTCCTCCATCTGCACCACTTGCGCCAAACTATCCGCGCCAGCGTAAACTTTGATGCCCTCATCAAAAAGCACGTCTTGCACTTTTTTGTATTGGCTTTCATCGCCAATAACCACGCAATTTGGTTTGAATTTGAGGGCTTGCTCAATAAGTAAATCTGCGCTGCTATGTGCCGTCAGCACTTCCAGCACAAACGAGTCAGGATTAGCTTCCAGAACCTCAAGTGCCTGCGTTCCGATGGAACCCGTGGAGCCAAGAATGGCAATGTGACGTTTATCGCTACTTTCCTTCATTTGCAAGGCTGCAAAAGTACCTCAAATGGTAGGATGGGCAAGGCTTAGAAATTGCACCATTTCTTCACTTCGGAAGGGCGGTTTTTAGCATCAATTTTCACGAGCATACATCCGCGAAGCGAAGCTGGAAGTTGAACTTCATTTGAGCTATTGACGTGTACTACCGCTAGTAATCGCATAGAAAAATCGAATACTTGAACCGAAGAAACGTGTGTTTGTTGACTGAAAAGTAGGCGGTTTCCGTTCAATTTAACCCACTCTTCTTTTTCGTTTTCTTGAACAGAGATTGTTCCTCCTGCCGAGCAATCAGGAATGTCCCAAAGCTGATCTGTAACTGAGGAGGTACAGCTTTCGCACAGAATGCTTTTGAGGTAGCAACTCGATTTGCCCACCACCGCTCCGAATGGATATTCGCAATGATTGATGTTGGCTAACACACGGTTCATGTTATAGCACACACCGTTTTGCTGCAGCTTAGCACGTACGTAATCTGACCCCGTTAGCCAAAAGAATGCGCCACAATTGGCTGGTGGACAATTAAGCACAGGACCACTTTGGTAAGGAACTACGCAATCCCACTCGGTATGAAAACCAATAACAGGAATGTCTTGACCATCCATCACGCCCTGATTTGTATTGGCAATGCCACCGCAGTTGTTAATCACTCCTTTGATGGTGAAGGTTTCTGTCAGGTTATTGCCAGCGGTATCAAGCAAACCGAGTTCTGTTAGACAGGAAGCACAGAAATCCTCGCCTTCTGATTGATTCCAAAACGCAGATTTCAACGATGCGATAGAACCCGCGCTTTCGCCTTGGAGGAAAATGTAGGCTGTATCAATTCCTAAATCATTGGCATGATGAGCCAAGTAGCGCGTAGCTGCACGATTGTCTTGCACGGCTCGGTAAGCAGCCGCTTTTAAACGCCACGCTTCAGCTTGGCAACCGATACACGGCCCGAAAATATCCGTAGCAGCGCAGTTCCAACCCAAGCGATAGGAAATGGTGGCCGTCACAAAACCGCGCCTAGCCATTTCCATGGCGTAAGCAGCCATATCGTTCCGATTTCCTGCCAGAAAAGCACCACCATGAGTCATCACAATCAACGGGCGTTTTTCAACTGGATCGATGCTCGGGTTTGGCTGATATACATCCATTCGAAGACTGTCCATTTCCGTTCCGGGCCAGCGCATGGAAGTAGCGTAATGAACGGCAGTTGTGATTTGGATCTCGCTGCTATCAAACAAAGCTGTTTGAGAATAGCGGTCGGCAAGGCAATGCTGAGACTGCGACCACGCAGTGAAAGAGAGAAAAAGGAGAAAGGAGAAAACGAAAAAGGTGGTTCGCATATCCGAAGATAAGAATCAATTCTCTTTCACAATCCGCTGAAACTCTTTAGAACCTTCGCGAAGCGTTCGTTTTTGCGTAGCGAAATCAACCTCATACAACCCGAAACGTTCGTCATAACCAAGGTCCCATTCGAAGTTGTCCATCAGCGACCAGTAGTGGTAACCGCGCACATCATAGCCGTCTTTTATGGCTTTTGAAACCGCGTAGAGATACTTTTTGATGAACTCGCCACGCAGATGGTCATCCTTATCGGCTACGCCATTTTCTGTGATAATAATGGGTTTGTTGAGCACGGAAATTTCTTTGATGGCACGGTAAAAACCTTCGGGATACATGGTGTAATCCATGTCGGTTTCCTGTTCGCCAGGATACATTCTAATCTTGAGTGCTTCATCCAAATTGAAGGAAAATTTCATGGCGTTGTGGCTGTAATAGTTCAAGCCTACAAAATCCATAGAGTAAGGAGCATTCGGTATTTCAGCTTCCAAATCGACCAAAGTTGGGAAGCTGAATTTGAATTTTCCCGTTGTAAAAGTGCCAATGAATGAGCCGTTGAATCCTTGATTTACTGTGCGTGAAAGGAGTCGGTCAAACAGGTTCCAATCGTTCATGGGGTCTAGTTGTTGCATGTTTTTCACTATGCCGATTTGCGCACGTTCGCCTCTCGGAAGACCTTTCAATTTCTCATAAACTTTCACGTGGGCCAAATACATGTTTTTGAGCACCAAAGCCGCCAGTTTCGGGTCTTGTTTTCCGGGAGGAAAGTGACCATCGAAATAGGCTGCTATCACAAAAACCGCAGGCTCGTTGAGCGTGCACCAATAGGTAACCCTATCCTGCAACGCTTGAAAAACAACAGTCGAAAAATCAACGAAATCCTGAATGTTCTCCTCCTTTTCAAACGCTCCTTTTTCTTCAAACCACATGGGGTGAGCGAAATGATGCAACGTGACCATCGGCTGAATTCCAGCGGCCAAAAGGCTGTCCACCACATCAGAATAATGCTGCAAAGCAGCTGTGTCAATCACGCCTTCCTGCGGCATAATTTTACTCCACGAAACGGAAAAGCGATAGCTCGAAACACCCAATTCTTGCATCAACGTGATGTCTTCGGGATAGCGGTTCCAATGGTCGCAAGCGATGCCGCATTTCTCGCCTCGGGCAATGCGCGGGTTACCTTCTGCATCCACCTGATTTTCCCAATCTGCCCAATTGTTAGTGGTGTGATTTCCTTCTACCTGATGCGCTGCCGAAGCAACTCCCCAAATGAAATTTTCGGGAAAGGAAATGTCGTTCAGATCAATCTCGTCCCAGTCCCAATGCTCTACGGGTTCGGTGTAATTGAGATAGGCGGTTGGAATGAGGTAAATGAGGGCAAGAATGGCGAAGATGCGGAGGGTGGTTTTCATGGTTTGAATGTAATTTCTTTCCACTAAGTAGCTATATTCGGGAACGAAAAGAAAACAACAATGCTGAAAATTCTGAAACAACTGGCCAAAGGAGTTTGGAAGGAGGATAAAACAGTCTCAAAAACTGTCAAGAAAAAGCCGCGAAAGAAGAAATCATCTACAAAATCGAGAGAAGAACTTATCGAGGTTTTTTTAGGTCAATTAAAAAAGAGGTTGCGGACTATGGTTCGAAAAACATCCCACTATCACGAATTTTTAACAGGATTGGCGTGAAGAAGCGTTCATCATCGTCTGTTGAAGCATTCAATCAGGCGATGATGAACGCTTCTTCACGTTTCGCCCGCGATTTCGATGACTACGGATTGGCGAACATCCATACAGATATCAGGATATCCTTACATACGGATGGGACATTTATTTGAGAAGGAGAGGTATTTAGAAGATTACATAGCTAAGCACGGACTTTATTCCAAAATTGGAATTGAAACTGTCCACCGTCAATACAGTCCAAAAGGAACTAGAGATAAATTAGACTTTTTAGGAAAAATGGGCGAGCAAAAAATCGTGTTAGAATTAAAACATCAGGACGGGGGGAAGTCAGCGGTTGAACAAGTGTTGAGATATGCTGGCTATTTGATGGGAGATAATGCCAAAGATTCGACAGGAATATCTATGAACATTCGGAAAATTCTGGTTACGGGAATTCAGAACAGAGAAACGGCTTTTGCCATTAAAGCTCTTACTACTGAAGAACGAGAAAATTTTGAATGGTATCTCTACAATTACAACTCAAAAACGGGAGACTTGGATTTTGTTCGAATAACAGAAAAGGACATTGAAAATCAATTGAGCGCTCAATTCAACTGATTCGCCAACTGTCATTCGCCAAACTCAACATCCCTCCAATTCTGCACCCTCACCCCAGACTGTTCACGGTTTTCAATTCCTGTATGAATAAGATGAAGATTGCAGTGTAGCGGCTCTGCCATTTTTTGGAAACGCTTCATCGGAACAAACATCTTTTCCCTTACGGTCTGACCAGATTTTATCTCCATCAGGCTGACCGAATTGGCATGTTCGAGCAGCAGATCGATCTCATTTCCTGAACTATCGCGCCAAAAGAATGCTGGAAACAGCTTTCCTGCATTCCAATGCTGTTTCTGCAATTCGGAAATGACGAAATTCTCAAACAGATGTCCGTAAGCAAAATGCCCGTTTAACTGATCGGGAGTGGTTATTCCCAACAGATGACATAGTAATCCTGTATCGTGAAAATAGATCTTTGGCGAACGCACCGTGCGCTTATTGAAATTGCGGTACCAGGGCTGTAGTCGGAACAAGATGAAACTGGTTTCGAGGATGGAAAGCCACCGCTGCACCGTTTTGTAACTCACGCCAAGTTCATTTGCCAAGGCCGATGCGTTAAAAAGCTGCCCGACCCGTGCCGCACAAAGTTTTAGGAATGCGCTGAAAAGTTGCAGGTCTGACACGTTGACCAACAGACGCACATCGCGTTCCACATAAGATTGCACGTAGGACGGAAAAAAATCGGAAGGTTCAATTTGTTGCTGATAAATGCGTGGATAACCGCCTGTGTGCATCAGCACATTCAATTCGTGGTTCTTGTCCGCATCAGAAAGTTCGGAAAAACTGAACGGCAGCAGGTTATAAATGTAAACACGTCCTGCCAGACTTTGCGTCACCTTTTCCATCAGCAGGAAATTCTGCGACCCTGTAAGAACGAATTTTCCAAGCTCTCCAGATTCATCCACAATTCCTTGAATGTAGGAGAAGAGTTGAGGAACATTCTGCACCTCGTCTATTATAACGCCATCCGAGAATTGATTTAAAAACCCTTTGGGATCGTTGGTTGCAAATTCCTTGGTATCGGGGTTTTCGAGGGTTGTGTAAGCAAGGTCTGCAAACAACTTTTTGGCCAAGGTGGTTTTGCCAGATTGCCGTGGCCCAGTAATTGCAATGACGGGAAATTTCCTAGCCATTTCCATCAACTTTGCTTCTATTTTACGATTGTTGTACATGAAAAAGTTATGCAAATTAGATATTCAATGTCTAATTTGCAAGAAAAACATCTTCAGTAAAAACTTAATACATCAAGCCTTAACCGCCCACAGACTCCAACATCGCCAAAAATTCCCTTTCGCCACTTTCCAGCGCGCCCTGAACCGTTTGAAAATGACCGTTTGTAGCGGTGGCCTCACCAGCAAAATGAACTTTATTCCCGATGCTTTCGGCCAAGATGGAGCGTTGATCTCCAATACCAAGCGAACTATAAGAATACGCGCCACGGATGTAGGGTTGATGTCCCCAATCCATTATCACTCCATTAAGGAAAGATGCCGTGGCTTGACCGTTGTAAACAGCATCTAACTCGTTGAGCAAAGTGGGGATAATCCCTTCCTCTGCTACACTCAGTTGTTCGGCTTTAGTTCCCATTACGAATGCTGAAAGAACATAATCCGAACCACCTTTCCCCCAAGAAGCATTCCAATAGACAGGTGCATTTTCTGCACCGATTAAACTTGTTGCGCTCCAAAAATCTTGACTGAATTTGAGTAAGACTTTCATTCCCGTATCCATTCCAATGCTGTTGATAGCCTGTTGTTTGGCCGTTGAAAGCGCAGGAGAGAAGGAGATGATACCGCTTTTCAATACTGCCACCGAGGCGGTGATGAGTACGCGATCGGCTTCAAAAGTGTCACCATTTTCAATCGTCACCACTACTTTTTCTGCGGAATAATTTATAGACGTTACAGGAGAAAACAAATGGATATTTTCCAGAACAGAAGGTACAACCACCTCATTTATAAGGTCGAAATACGTTCGTTTAAACCTGAAATCTTTGTTGCCCGATGACCAAGCTTCTTCTTCACGCTGGGTGTAAAGTAGGCTCAAGCGTTCTGCTGATGTGCCGAATTCGCCTGCAATGTATTCCAGAATGCCAAAGTCCTGCGAGCCCATTCCCTGTTGCTGGGCGTATTGCAAAATGCTGATGTCGGGTCCGCTGTACGAAACATCACCATCTAAAATTCCCATGATGTTTTCGAGAATAGAAGAGCTATAGTTGTTCTGGATTTGACCATTCACCAGAAAAGCTTCTTCACCTTGGTCTTCAAAGAAATCGAACCCAGCATCCTGTGCCAACTGATGGCTCAATGATTTTTTTCCGTGTATCCATTCCGCACCCAAATCAATTGGGAAATCAGCAAAATCGTCATTCTTCCAAATACGCCCACCAATGCGGTCTGACGCTTCCAAAATGTCGACCTGTGCGCCATGCTCCTTCATCTTTTTGGCAGCATAAAGTCCGGCCGCACCAGCTCCAACCACTATAATTTTAAAACCTTCGGGAAAATTACCAAGCTGATCTTTTTTGCATCCCGAAAGCCAGTACGGAAGCACCGAAACTGCAGAAACACCCAAGGTCGATTTTTTGATGAAGGAGCGTCTTTTCATAGCAACGAATTTAGCAGATTGCAGCTGTATTTTAAGGATTCACCATGAAGGTCGAGGTCATTGACGTATTACCACTCGTGGCTGTGCCCAGCGCATCGGGGATTGCCATATGTGGGAATCTAATCTTTGCAATTGGTGACGATTCGCCATTTCTGCATCAGCTTGATCGAAAGTTAAAACCCATCTCGAATTGGCCGCTATTCACTTCAGAACAGATGGAGACCGGTCGTATCCCCAAATCTGAAAAGCCCGATCTGGAGGCCATGGAACTGGTGAATGGCGAAGAACTTGTCATTTTCGGTTCGGGTTCAAAATCGCCCGAACGCGATGTGTTCATTCGTGTCAAAGTGAATGAACCCCCGAGAACTGAAACCTATTACATTTCCGAATTCTACTCGCATTTGAAGGAATTGCCAGTCATGGAGGGTAGTGAATTGAACATTGAAGCAGCGGCCTTCCACAACGGAAAAATGTTGCTTTTCAACAGGCGAAGTCCAGTTCTATTTGAATTCAATTATGAAGGATTTATCAAGCATTTGATTCAGAATGGCCCCATTCCGCCCGTGAATGCATATAAAATCCAATTACCTTGTATCGATGGAGTTGATTCTGGTTTCTCTGGCGCAACGGTGAGCATGCAAACAGGGCGATTGATTGTGACGGCCTCAGTGGAGGACACCAGCAACGCTTATGATGATGGCCGAGTACTGGGTAGTTTTGTCGGGTGGGTTCCATTGGATGAGTACGAACGGTCAGAGAATTACGAGTTTGTTCGGCTACAAAACGAGAACCACGTGTTCAAGGTCGAGTCGGTGGCACTTGAACACGAGAATTCTGACACTGAATTGATCGTGCTCATGACCACCGATAACGATGGTGGCATTTCTCAACTCATCAGGGCTCGGTTGAATTGGTGATTACCATGTATTGTTAAAATCAAACTAAATTCGACCAGACAAATTCACCATGAAACAAATTCTACTCTCCTTTTCAGCACTCATTCTATGTTCCAATGTTCTCGCGCAGCAAACAGGCGATTACACCCTCACCATTGCAACCACGGAATCGACCCTAAACGGGGATAGCTTGGACATTTATTTCCACGTTCCAAGCACGTACAATTCATCGTTACCATCCAAAATGATACTCGGTTTTCATGGCCTCGGAAATCCTGATAACAGCAACGACATCCGAAATTATCTCTCTCCGCTGGGAGACAGTTTGAATGCTGTAATTGTTTGCCCGAACCCATATCTGCAAGATCAGCCAAGAAGTGAAGTTGTTCTCAATTTGGCCTATGATAGCGTGATGACATGGTTCAATATCGATACGAATCAAGTGTATATCACAGGATATTCTGCCGGAAGCGATGTGGCGGCACAATACTTTTTTGGAGAACCATCGCACAAAATGAAAGGTCTCATTTGGCATTCGCCCGGATTTTTCTTTAACCCAGACCTGAGCAATCCGCAGGATATTCCGCCTGTTTGTTTGTGTACGGGAACGGCAGATTTTACCTCGATCATTCAGACCAATCTGCTCAACAATAGTTTGAACGGTGCTGGTTTTCCATATCTCTACAACCAAATTCCGGGAGTTGACCACACGATGGAGTATCCCACTCTGACACAGGAAATGTTGGAATGCATCCATTTCATTGATGCGAATACTCCTAATGTTGGAATTGATGAATGGAGCAAAAACCCGGTTTCAATTTATCCAAATCCATTGACTGAAGGATTGAATTTGACATTGTCGGGATTGGAAGGAAATGTGAGCATTTCTATTTTTGATGTTAGCGGAAAGGCGGTTTGGAGCGAACAGCTTTATCATGTTTCGGACAAGGTTGAATTGGCTGATTTCCGAAGGGGAATTTCAGCTGGACTGTACACTTTCATCCTTCATTCTGAGAATGGAATATTGGCAAAAAAGCTGGTTGTCCGTTAGGGCTTGATGCATCAAGCCCCTAAACCAAGCAAATCCGCCACCTTTCTATCATTTGCCAAACGCGGCAATTTGAACTGTCCGCCTAATTTTCCTTGCGAGCGAGCATAGTTGATGAAAGCGTCTTCAGCGACTTCGGTAATCACGGCTGGACGAAGAATGTTTCCTGTAATCAGATCCTTGTAATAGATGTTCTGTTCCTGCATTTCGCGGTCAATGGTGGCTGCAAACGCTTCCATGTTTTCTGGTCGCTTCGCGAAGCTGATGAACCATTCGTGGTAAGGCAACCCGCCTGAGGCGGGATTGACCTGTGGCGCCACATGAAAATCGATGACCTCGCCTCCGTGTGTAGCGAGAGACGCATTCAATGCGTGCTCAACTTCTTTGGCAATCACGTGTTCGCCAAAGGCAGAAGTAAAATGCTTTACGCGACCTGAAACGATGACACGGAACGGCTTTTTGCTCACGAATTGGACCATATCGCCAATGCTGTAGCCCCAAAGTCCCGCGTTGTTGCTGATGATAAGTGCGTAATTCTTGCCGAGTTCTACTTCACCGATTGTCAGTCGGGTTGGTTTTTCGTTGTGAATTTCATCGGCTGGAACGAACTCGTAGAAAATACCGGCATTCAGAATGAGCAACATGCCTTTTTCGGTCTGTGTATCCTGATAAGCGAAGAAGCCTTCCGAAGCAGGAAATAACTCAATGCTGTCAATTTTCTTCCCGATAGTGGCTTCCATTTTGGCTCGATAAGGCTCAAAATTCACACCTCCATAAACGAAGAGCGAGAAATCGGGAAAGACATCTTTAACTGGTTTCCCTGTCCGTTCGTTGATCTTATCAAAATACATCTGTACCCAACTTGGTATGCCCGAAATGAGTGTCATGCGTTGGTTCAACGTTTCATCAACCACCGTCTCCACCTTGGTTTCCCAATCGTCAATGCAATTGGTTTCGTAGCTCGGCATTTGGTTGGTGCGCAAATAACCAGGCACAAAATGATTGCTGATGCCAGACAAACGCCCTACGAAAATGCCATTCTTCTTATCCAATTCGGGAGAGCCAGAAAGGAAAATCAGTTTACCATCCACAAACGAAGCATTTCCCGTTTCGTGGATGTAACTCAGTAGCGCGTTCTTCGCTCCATTGATGTGATTTGGAATGCTGTCGCGAGTAATCGGAATGTATTTCGCCCCAGAAGTGGTGCCACTGGTTTTTGCGAGATAAAGTGGTTTCCCAGGCCAAAGCACGTTTTCTTCTCCGCTTGCGGTGCGCTCGAAATACGATTTCAATTCTTCGTAATCACGAATCGGAACGTTTTTCACGAAATCAGCATGAGATTTTACTGTTCCGAAATTGTGGTCTTTTCCGAAGGTGGTGTTTTCTCCTTTAGAAATGAGGTCAGTGAAAACCTGTTGCTGTGTTTCCGCAGGACGGCTGCTCCAAGCTTTGGTTTGTCGGTCGGTGTACCAAGCAAGTGGTTTGGCAAAAAAGGAGCGGATTCCCATTTTGTAAAGGAAAAAGGAAAAACGGGAAAATGAAAAAGCGAATCGTTTGATTTCGAGTAAGCATCTTTGCACCATGTACCGCATTCTCAAACTCGTATTGGGTGCAATTGCCAGTCTGCCGTGGTGGGCGTTGTATGTGCTTGCAGACCTTTTTCATTTCCTCATCTATCATGTGATTTGGTATCGAAGAAAAATGGTTTGGCGCAATCTTTCGGCTGCCTTTCCAGAAAAGAGCGTAGAGGAAATCAACGAAATCAATATTCAGTTTTACAAGAATTTCTGTGATCAGGTGGTGGAAACCATCAAGCTTTTCAGATCCACACCGGAGGAGATCTCTGAACGATTTGAGGTTGACACGACCGTTTACGACAAGCTTTTTTCGGAAGGAAGACACGTGCTCCAAGCTACTTCCCATCAGTTTAATTGGGAATGGGGAAACTGGATTTTGAACCATCACACGCAGTTCCATCTTCGCATCATTTATATGATTCAGAAGAACAAAAGCATGGAACGTTTGGTGAATGAATACCGAGTTCGGTACGGAACAGAACTCATTCCTGCTAACGATCTGAAAGCGATGATGACCGACCCAGCGCAACCGACCATGACAGTTTTTCTTGCCGACCAAAATCCTTCGGATAGAAAACGGGCGGCTTGGGTCAGCTTTTTCGGGAGAGAAATTCCTTTTCATCGCGGTTTGGAAATTCTAGCCAGAAGAAAAGGCCACGCAGTGGTTTTTGATGAGATGATTCGCGTGAAGCGTGGTCATTACAAAAGCGTTTCGAAGCTCGCTTTTACGGATGGAAGCAAAACTTCAGAGGGTGAAATCACCGAGGCATACGTTCAATTTCTAGAAGAAAGCATCAAGCGGCAGCCAGAAAATTGGCTTTGGAGCCACAACCGGTGGAAGCACGCGCGTCAATCCTAAATATATCTTTGCCGCATGCTTGTTTACTTCCTGTTTGCCGTTGGTTTTGTGCTGTTGATTAAAGGAGCTGATTGGCTCATTGATGGTGCTTCGGGTTTGGCTCGTCAATTCCGCATTCCCGAGATTGTAATTGGCCTCACGGTGGTTGCATTCGGAACGTCTGCGCCCGAATTGGCCGTGAATATTATAGCATCTGTAAATGGAAATAACGGCCTTGCCATTGGCAACATCGTTGGAAGCAACATCGCCAATATCCTGCTCATTCTTGGCATTGCTGCAATGATTCGGAATCTTACCGTCCAAAGCAATACGGTTTGGAAAGAGATTCCGTTCAGTCTGTTTGCCGCGCTGATTCTGGGTTATATGGTGAATGACCGATTATCAGGCAACGCAGACGTAGACATCATAACGCGCGCGGATGGTTTGGTGCTCATCGCCTTGTTCTTTCTGTTTTTATTTTACACCATTCGATTGGGAAAGAACAATCTGATGGACGAAATTCCAGAAGATGAAGGTCGTCCGCTTTGGAAATCTGGCTTGTTGATGTTAGTCGGACTAACTGGATTAGTCGTAGGTGGTCAGTGGATTGTTGATGGCGCAGTCTCTCTGGCCTATCTTTTTGGGTATTCAGAATCATTCGTGGGGCTGACCGTAGTTGCTGTTGGAACCTCTCTTCCAGAATTGGCAACTAGCGTGGTAGCTGTGCGAAAAGGCAATACCGATTTGGCCATTGGCAACGTCATTGGCTCCAATATTTTCAACACATTTTGGGTGCTTGGACTTTCGGCTGTTATTAGCCCAATGGATTTTAATGCTGACGACAACTTCAGCATCATGATGAATATAGCCTGTAGTTCGGTGCTATTTGCGCTACTTTTTATCGGAAGACGCCACACCATTCAGAAATGGCAAGGTGCTTTTCTGCTTCTAGGCTACATGGCCTACATCACTTTTCTGACGATGAGTGGGAAGTAACTTACGAAGCTTTGGAAAACAAATTGATCTCCGAAAGTTCTTGTCCAATTTGATGAATTCCATTCAGAATCTTCTCCGTTTGTTTTGCCGAAGGCTTCTTGTGTCCTTGAACATATTGCGAAAGCAGCGTTGCATTCATGCCTATTTTTTCTGCTAAGAATTTTGCGTTCAGCACCTTGTAATACTGGAAGAACTGCTGAAAATCAAACTCGAATCGAAGGTCTTCGTGTTTAATCTCAACCGTCTCTTCCTCAAAAAAGAGTTGTGCCGCCTCCAAAGCATTGTTCATGAGTTCGGGAATGGTTCGACCTGTTGTGAAAACGGAGGATTCGTCCGCGTAAGCAGAAAAACCAGTGTCTGTTTTCTCAACGATGAATGTGATTTTCTTCTTTGCCATTTTCTACGCGTTAAAGGTCAATTCCTGCATCTTTCAGAATCTTCTTTTCCAATCCTCGACCCATTTCCTGACTGCCGTGATTGGGAAAGATGATAATTCCACTTTTTGTGTCGTGTTTCAACTTTACATGTGATCCCTTTTGAGAGACTGGATACCAGCCATCTTTTCTGAGTATACGTAAAAGCTGAGAACTTTTCACAATGGTAAAGGTAAATAAATATTTACTTTTTGGGTTGTCAGTAAATGGTTGTATTCCAACTCGGAATCAGTGAAAGAACATAATCACTGTTCCAAATAAGGAGCAGAATTATTATGAGAACAAAAATCAGAAACACGGCCAAACTTACTTGCCCCAAGCATTTTGACCATTTCATTTATCTATGCGCCCAATCAAACCCATCCAACTCCTCCAAACATTTTTGAAGGAGAAGAATACTCTTTTCGATATCGCCTTTATCGGCCATTTCGATGACTTGATGAATGTGGCGCGTTGGAATAGAAATCGCTCCTGAAATAGAACCACCAGCACTGTAGCGTTGAATGGCGGCTGTGTCGGTTCCGCCAGCGGTGAGAACTTCTGGTTGCCATTGAATTTTGTGCTTGTCGGCTGTTTTTTTCATGTATTCTACCATGCGATAATCGCACACGGTTGAAGCGTCCATGATTTTGATGGCAGTGCCTTTTCCAAGCTCGGTAATTTTCTCGTGAGCCTGCGCTCCCGGAACGTCATAAGCAATAGTGGTGTCTAATCCGAAACCGAAATCGGGCTGATGTTGGATGGTGGCGACTTGAGCTCCACGAATGCCAATTTCCTCTTGAACGGTGAAAACTCCGTACACGTCATACGGCACATCGCCCAAGGTTCTCAATGCTTCAATGAGAATGAAAACCGAAATGCGGTTATCAATGCTTTTGCAGTTGACGCAATTTCCCATTTCGATGAGTTTGCGCTCTCGTGTAATCACATCGCCAACAGAAATATACTTCACTACTTCTTCCTTCGACATTCCCATGTCGATGAAAAAATCGGTGGTTTTTGGAAGTTTGGCGCGTTCCTCGGCAGTCATTACGTGAATAGGTTTTGAACCCATTACGCCAATCAAATCCTGCTTTCCGTGAACGATGACACGCTGGGCAGTCAGTGTTTTTGGGTCGAAACCACCCAATGTGTGGAAACGGAGAAATCCGCCTTCTTCGATGTGCGTGACCATGAAACTGATTTCGTCCATGTGCGCACCAATCATCACTTTTTTGCGCTCTTTACCGCGCTTGATGGCGGTTACGTTTCCGAGGTTGTCTATGGAAACTTCATCAACTAAAGGTGTGACTTCGCGGATGACAATGTCGCGGATTCGTTTTTCGTAACCTGGCGCACCTGCTACTTCGCAGATTTCGGCCATCAATTTTATATCTAAAGGCATGGTTTTGTTTTTTGGAAGATCAAAGCTATTAA
The DNA here is from genome assembly GCA_021741155.1 of Flavobacteriales bacterium. Classification (GTDB taxonomy): domain Bacteria; phylum Bacteroidota; class Bacteroidia; order UBA10329; family UBA10329; genus UBA10329. The sequence continues at coordinate 53,730 of JAIOYP010000008.1, forward strand.
AAGGCTAGAGTTGTGGGGGAATGTTCAGCACGCGTATCTGACCAAAAATGAAATGAGAAAGATGAAACTTGAAATACGGCACCATTTCAAGTTTCATCTTTCTCATTTCAAATTTTAGTTGACCATACTCAGCTTCATCATGTTCGACTGGCCGCGTTCGGTAATTGGCATGCTGGCAATGTTGATAACGAGGTCGCCTTCTTTGACCATTCCTTCGTGTTTGAGGCGTAGTTTGAGGTCGGCTATCGTGTGGTCAGTGCTCACGTATTTGTCGTAGAAAAAGCCGCGGACGCCCCAAACCAGACTGAGCATATTGAGTAATTGACGGTTGTCCGTGAATACGAAAACGTTGGCTTTTGGGCGGTAACTGGCAATCTTGAAAGCTGTATATCCCGAGTTGGTCATAGTGATGATTCCCTTGGCGTCTGATTGTTGAGCAAGCGTTACCGAGGTTTGACAGATGGAGTCGGTGATGGTGCGGTCGATGCTGGAAATTGGCTTTACCGTTCGGTGATAGATATCTCCTTTAATTTCTAGGTGGCGGATGATGCTATACATGGCTTTGACGACCAATGCAGGATGATCTCCAACGCTGGTTTCGCCACTAAGCATGAGTGCATCGGCTCCATCAAGTACGGCATTTGCTACGTCATTCACCTCAGCACGTGTTGGTGCTGGATTGGTAATCATGCTTTCCATCATTTGAGTGGCAATGATGACGGGTTTTGATTCGTTGATGCACTTTCTGACAATCATTTTCTGAACAACGGGAACTTCCTGCATCGGAATTTCCACACCGAGGTCACCACGGGCAACCATCACAGCGTCTGTTTCGCGAATGATGTTGTTGAGGTCTTTAACCGCTTCTGGCTTCTCAATTTTAGCAACCACTTTGCTCTTTCCTCCTTGTTCGTTGATGAGTTTTTTGAGTTCGATTACGTCTTCTGCCCGTCTCACAAACGAAAGCCCAATCCATTCGACTTCGTGCTTCACTGCAAATTCCAAATCGGCTAAATCCTTTTCGGTAAGGCACGGCATGGAAATCTTTGTGTTCGGGAGGTTTACGCCTTTGCGAGATTCCATCAGGCCGCCATGTTCAACCGTAGTGGTAACCTCTGTTTTGCGGTCTGTTCCGGTTACTTGAAGCACCAATTTTCCATCGTTGATGAGAATCGTATCGCCTTCGGCAACGTCTTTTGGAAATTCTGGATAGCTGAGGTAAACCTTCTTCGAATCGCCCACACATTTCTTAGTGGTGATGGTGAGTTGATGTCCGCTTTTAATCAAAACGCCACCATTTTCTACTTCTCCTAAACGGATTTTTGGTCCTTGAAGGTCGGCTAGTAATCCAACGTGCAGACCCTTCTCGTCATTGAGTTCTCTGACGTTCTTAATTATTTCAAAAACCTGCTCATGCCCACCATGCGAAAAGTTGAGTCGAGCGATATTCATTCCGCTTTCAATCAGACTTCGGAGCATTTCTTTTGAAGATGATGCGGGCCCGATTGTGGCGATAATTTTTGTTTTGTTGAAGCTCATTTAGTGCATTAGGTTTAAGTATGAAGAAGACGAATTTGGGTCAACACGTTTAGCTGCATTTATTAGCGGAATTAGGTTCAATTGGTCTTCAATATCGTTTAATTCTTCCTCGGTAAACTGGCCGTAAGCCATAAAGAAGAAATCAACTTTCGGTTGGTCGGCTATGAGTAATTCAGGTTGCTCAGTAGCAAAAAGGTCGCCTTCTCGAGCAACTAAGTCTTTTACCAGTGGCTGATTACTAATTAGGAAATATTCCTTGTGTGTGATTTCGTCTGAATAAGTGAACTGTGCGTAGGTTGGTAAATGAGGATTTTCCTCTTCTTCAAGAAAGTCCTTTATCCTTACAAAGCTCGAATGAAAATGTTCATTCAACGCAAAACACAATCTGTAATCCTTCTGGTGACAATAAACTAAGAACAGTTCAAAGTCCGGTTCTGTAGGTAGCCAGTCGAGGGTATTCAGTTTCATGTGTGTCGACCAAAGGTATTATTGATCGCATGCAAAGGCAATCAGAAGTTAAGAAATGATGGTTTCTTAAAAAGGAATGTTCAGGTTTACGCAAGCTTGTTTTGCAGCAGCCTGTTCAGCGTTCTTTTTGGTTCGGTCTGTACCCGTTCCGCTCGGTTTTCCATCAATCAAAACCTGAATGGTAAAGGATGGTTGGTGTCCGTCAATTGTTTGACTCACCACCTCAAACTCAAATTTATGCTTGTCTTTTTGACACCATTCAATCAAGCGGCTTTTGAAGTTTGCGTCTTCGACAAGTAACTGCTCTAGGTCAACGAAATTGTCCATCATCCTATCTAAGATGAATTTTTCTGCTGCCACAAACCCACGGTCGAGCAAAATTGCTCCGACCAATGCTTCCAGCGCGTCTCCGCCTAAGGAAGAACCTGTCCTGTTGTTTTCGTTATTCTTTGTCACCAATTCTGGTAAGCCGAGTTTGCGAGAAAGGGCATTCAGGTTTTTTCTGCTCACAACTTTCGACCGTGTCTCAGTCAGAAAACCTTCATTTTCGAACGGAAATCGTTGAAAAAGATATTTGGCCACAACTGCGCTGAGAACAGCGTCACCCAAAAACTCCAAACGTTCGTTGCTGATGAGTGTTCCGTCAGCCAGTTTTTCTCCCGCAGATCGGTGAATAAGTGCTAATCGATAAACAGAAATATTCCGTGGAGCGAATCCCAAAAGGTTTCGCATGGCTTGAGTCAGTTCCTTGTCCTTACTGAAAAAGCTGCGAAGCGAATTGAGCAACGGAATACGATTTACTGAACGAATTTTTTGACGATAACCGAGGCATTGTGACCTCCAAATCCGAACGTGTTGCTGAGAGCAGCATTCACAGTTCGCTTTTGCGCCTTATTGAACGTGAAATTCAAATCAGGATGGAACTCTGGATCATCATTAAAATGATTGATGGTTGGAGGAACGATGTCGTTTTTCACCGCCATTACGCATGCAATGGCTTCAATCGCACCAGCGGCACCCAGCAGGTGACCAGTCATTGATTTGGTAGAACTGATGTTCAATTTGAAGGCATCTTCCCCGAACACTTCACGGATTGCTTTTGATTCGGCAATATCGCCCAATGGTGTGCTCGTTCCGTGAACGTTGATGTAATCGATATCACTTGGTTGCATTCCTGCATCACGTAGCACATTTCGCATCACGTTTATGGCACCTAATCCTTCGGGATGCGGAGCTGTGATGTGATGCGCATCTGCGCTCATTCCGCCTCCAACGATTTCGGCATAAATCTTTGCGCCTCGCGCCAATGCGTGCTCCAATTCCTCAACAATTAAGCATCCCGAACCTTCTCCAAGCACAAAACCATCTCTATCTACATCAAACGGTCGAGAAGCCGTTTCTGGCGATTCATTCCGTTGCGAAAGCGCTTTCATGGCGTTAAATCCGCCAACTCCAGCTTCGTTCACGGCCGCTTCCGAACCTCCCGAAACAATAATGTCAGCATGGCCTAATCGAATATAATTGAATGAATCAATCAACGAATTTGTGGAAGATGCACAGGCCGAAACCGTAGTAAAATTCGGACCGCGTAGATTCCATTTCATCGAAATATGACCGCCAGCGATGTCGGCAATCATCTTCGGAATGAAAAACGGATTGAACCGTGGCGTTCCATCTCCAGCGGCAAACTCCGTGCATTCATCATAAAAGGTTTGCAATCCGCCAATTCCCGATCCCCAAATAACGCCAGCACGATCTAAATTGATTTTCGTTTCATCCAAACCAGAATCAGTCCAAGCCTCTGTGGCCGTTACTAATGCATATTGTGCAAAAGGATCCAGTTTTCTGGCTTCCTTTCTGTCAAAATAATCTTCAGGATTGAAGTTCTTTACCTCACAGGCAAACTGTGTTTTGAACTTCGAAGCATCGAAATGCGTGATTGGAGCGGCACCACTTTTTCCAGCAACCAGATTTGCCCAATACTCATCTAGCGTATTGCCGATGGGTGTCAGGGCTCCGATACCTGTTATGACTGCGCGTTTTAGCTCCATTTTTAACTTAAATACCCGCTTCCCGTGTCCGCCTCAGGCGGGTAGGAAGCGGGTATTTTCTTTTCCCTAATGAAAGGGGAAGTTTACTTAGCGTTCTCTTCGATGTACTTGACGGCCTCGCCAACTGTACCGATGTTTTCAGCCTGATCGTCTGGAATAGCGATGTTGAATTCCTTCTCAAATTCCATGATAAGCTCAACCGTGTCTAACGAATCCGCTCCCAAATCATTTGTGAAGCTAGCTTCTGGTGTCACTTCGTTCTCATCAACACCCAATTTATCAACGATAATAGCTTTTACTCTTGATGCAATATCAGACATGATTATCTGTGTTTGGTAGGTTTTTAATTCGCGACAAACTTAAACAAATTTCAATTCTACAAGCCTTTGGTATGCGCACCGAGCAACGGTCTCAGGTTCAGCGCAATTCAGTTCAATAGTAGGATTAGGGCGTGCCCCCGATGAAAAATCGGGGTCGGGCCGTCCGCTATATCTTTTCTTTCCCTGCCGTTGCCTGAGCGAAGTCGAAGGCAGGCCAGAGGGAAAGAAAAGGATGCCGCTTCCACCCCTCACGCGGCCCCGTCTGCAAGCGTTTCAGATAGTAGCAATCACCTTCAATTCAATTGCAATAGGAGTAGGCAAGCAATTGATTTCAACGGTAGTTCTGCAAGGCAAATTATCCTTAAAATACTCAGCATAAACACGGTTGTAGGTTTTAAAATCATCCTTCATGTTCGTGAGGAAAACCGTTACATCCACAATCTTATCCCAGCCAGAACCCGAATCCTCCAAAATCATCCTCACATTATTGAAAACCGAATGACACTGCTTCTCAATATCATACGACACGATATTTCCAGCCCCATCCAACTCAACTCCTGGAATTTTCTTCGTTCCACGTTCTCTTGGGCCAACGCCAGAAAGAAACAGCAATTCGCCAACCTGTCTTGCGTGTGGATAAAGTCCAACCGGTTCAGGGGCACGGTTCGATTCAAATTTTGGAGCGCTCATGTTTCAGACAATTTTGGTCAAATATAAACAGCCTAAAGAACCTAACTGAAACACCAATTGTTCCGTTTACGGAAGCTAAAAGTGATACATTTGCCCACATACGCAGGTATAATTGATGGCAGCAAAAACAGGCATATTAGTGATAGGCGCTTCGGGCCAGATTGGTACGGAACTGGTGATGGGATTGCGTTCACGATACGGTACCGAAAACGTGGTCGCATCTGATCTTAAAACAGCCTCAACAGAGGTTTTGGAAAGCGGCCCGTTCGAACAATTGGACGTTTTGGATCGCGAAAGGCTTCATCAGATTGTCGTTCATTATAATATTGGTCAAGTGTATTTGCTGGCTGCTTTGCTCTCAGCTACTGCCGAGCAAAAGGTAATGCCAGCTTGGAACCTCAATATGTATGGACTTTTCTATGTGCTCGAAATGGCCAAGGAAGGAATCGTTGATAAGATTTACTGGCCAAGTTCGATTGCGGTTTTCGGTCCAAACACTCCCAAATTAAACACACCGCAATCAACCATTGCAGAGCCGACCACTGTTTATGGCATCAGCAAATTGGCAGGTGAGCGTTGGTGCGAATACTATTTCAATCGCTACGGAGTAGACGTTCGCAGTTTGCGCTATCCAGGCCTCATTGGCTACAAAAGCAATCCAGGAGGTGGCACAACAGATTACGCTGTGGACATTTTCCACAAAGCCGTTTCAGCACAACCTTTTGAATGTTTCCTTTCAGAGAACACCCGATTGCCAATGATGTATATGCCAGATGCCATTCGGGCTACCATTGGTATTATGGAAGTGGAAAGCGAGAAGGTGAAAATCCGATCTAGCTACAACATTTCTGGCTTTGATTTCACGCCAGTTGAATTGGCGGATGAAATAAAAAAGCACATCAGCGATTTCCAGATAACCTATAATCCAGATTTCAGACAGGCAATTGCCGATAGCTGGCCATCATCTTTAGATGATTCTCGTGCACGTGAAGATTGGGGTTGGAAAAACGATTATTCGTTAGAAATGATGACAGCAGATATGCTAAGTCATCTGACGACAACGGTCAGTTAAACTCCGTGTAGCGAATATCAAAGGTCAAATCAAAGGCCTCAATAAACATGTCGATGTCTTCTTGGATTCCATCGTCATCTTCTTCAAATTCCCAAATAACCTTCGTTTCGTGACCTTGTTTTTTGGCCCGAATCATTGTAATGAACAACTCCGCAAGAGCCTTACTTGTGGCGGAATTGTAATACTCTAATCGTACGTGAACGACTTTGATAGGATTGTCGGAATCCTGCAAGGTTTTAAACCTCACAAGGATTGGGTCAAAGAAATCCATTCCTTCTTCGGGATACGAGCGTCCTTCAATCTTCAAGATTGACTCTTGGCGATCAAGTACTACATACGGAGAGCGATCAGTCGCTTCTATTGTCCACTTTTCCATTGGTGAATCAAAGGTAAGGATTCAATGGAAATTACGTCAAATCATTAGTTCGACCAACTGCATGGAACAATTTTTAGCAATTGCAGTATAAAAATCCAAAAACGTAGAAGATTGCGATGCGAGGAAAGATACTTCTAACATTATTCATAGGATTTGCTGGGCGTACTGTTTCTGCTCAATCTTTCGAGATTGTGGGCAAGGACACTATAAATGTGCGTGACGCCAGTAATCAAAAACAAGGTTGGTGGAAAGTCTATAATTCTGATGGAAAATATCAGGGATATGAACCAACAGACCTTGTGGAAGAAGGCGAATACTTGAACAACAAGAAGACAGATGTTTGGACCAAGTATTATCCGAATGGAAACAAGAAGCACGAACTGACTTTTGCCAATAATGTTGCAAACGGATATGCCAAAATCTATTACCGAAACGGCCAACTTCAAGAAGAGGGAATTTGGAAAATGAATCAGTGGTCTGGCCAGTACAAGTATTATTTTGAGAACGGAAATCTCAAATACGATTGGAGCTACAACTCATCTGGAAAGCGAGATGGCGAACAGAAGTATTTTCATGAAAATGGAAATTTGATGTACCTCGGAGCTTGGCAGCAGGGTAAAGAGGCGGGCGAATTGGTTGAATACTACGAAGATGGTTCGGTGAAAGCCAAACGTTACTTCAATGACGGAAAGGTTATTCCAGAAAAAACCAAGAACCTAGACAGAGGAAAAGAGTTTGATGCAAACGTTAAGAAATACTCTGGAAAACCAGTTGCGAAACAGCTAGGGCGTGGCGAATTGGTTGATGGCTACAACAAGACAATGAATGCTGATGGAACCGTCTCCAAAGAAGGAACCTTTAAAGATAAGCGCTTGATTGATGGTAAAGTTTACGTTTATGAGAATGGTAAAGTGATTCAAACCATTGTTTACCAAGGCGGAAAAAGAAAGGAATAAGACATTCAGTAGTGGCGTAAGCCTATCTTTGCCGCTCAGCGAGAATAAGAATGAGTAGCAAGCTTCACGTTTACAATACAATTACCCGAAAAAAAGAAGAGTTCGTTCCTGCAAACCCACCGTTTGTGGGAATGTACGTTTGTGGACCAACTGTTTATGGCGATGCTCACTTGGGTCACGCGCGTTCGGCCATCACGTTCGATATTGTTTTTCGATACTTGAAACATCTTGGTTTCAAGGTGCGCTACGTTCGTAACATTACCGATGTTGGCCACTTAGAGAATGATGCTGACCACGGAGAAGACAAGATTGCCAAGAAAGCGCGGTTAGAGCAGTTGGAGCCAATGGAGGTTGTCCAATATTACAAGGATCGTTACCACAAGGACATGGATGCGTTGAACAACAACCGCCCATCCATTGAGCCACAAGCTTCTGGTCATATTATCGAGCAAATTGCCATGACTGAGAACCTTCTTGCAAACGGATTTGCGTACGTTTCAAACGGCTCGGTTTATTTTGATGTAGAGAAATATTCGGCTTCCCATCACTACGGAAAGCTTTCGGGGAGAAAGATTGAGGACTTGCAATCGAATAGCCGTGACCTTGAAGGTCAGGGCGAAAAACGCAGTCAGCTGGATTTTGCACTTTGGAAAAAAGCGTCTCCCGAACACATCATGCGTTGGCCTTCGCCTTGGAGCGATGGTTTTCCGGGATGGCATATCGAATGCTCGGTTATGAGTAGCAAATACCTTGGCAATTCCTTCGATATTCATGGAGGAGGGCTGGACCTTTTGTTCCCGCATCACGAATGTGAAATTGCGCAATCGGTTGGGGCAAATGGTGTGGAGCCCGTTCGTTATTGGTTGCACAATAACATGATTACTCTCAATGGTCAGAAAATGGCCAAGTCGTTGGGAAACACAATCATGTTGCACGAGTTCTTTTCTGGCAATAATACATTGCTTGAACAGGCTTACGACCCGTTGACCATCCGCTTTTTCATCCTGCAAGCTCATTATAGAAGCACGCTTGATTTTAGCAATGAAGCGTTGATTGCGGCTCAAAAAGGCTACTCAAAATTGAAAACTGCTATTGCAGTAGCCAAGGAACTTTCGTTGAATTGGAATTCAGACAGCCTAGAGGTTGCGAATAAAATTGCAGCATGGTCGGATGAATTGGCGGATGCCATGAATGACGACATGAACACGGCTTTGACAATTGCCACGCTGTTTGAGATGTCATCGTACATAAATGGTTTGAAAAACGGACAAGAAAAGTTGATTCCGAGCAAGAGTGAGTTTGAACAAATCACTCAGCTATTTGTGGCTTATTTTGAAGAGGTTCTTGGGTTAGGAAGTGAGGCAAACGGAAATCAATCGGCCGAAATTCTGAATGATGTGATGGATGTACTTCTCGAATTAAGAAGCAGCGCAAAACAGAACAAAGATTATAGCACGGCTGATGCCATTCGAGATAAACTGAAGGCAATTGGCGTAACAATAATGGACGGAAAAGATGGCGCTGACTGGCAGGTGGACTGAGGTTTCCGTTCTAGTCGGTTTGGCAATTTTGATAATTGCCTGCAATCCGAATCGGAATTCAGAGTCTGAACTTGTTCTGAAACCATCTCCTGTTTTTAATTCGGATTCCGCTCATGAATTTGTGGCCAAACAGGTCGCCTTTGGTCCGCGCGTTCCAGCTTCTGAACCACACCAATCTTGCGGAGATTACTTGGTTTCATCCCTAGAGCGATACGGTTTTGAGGTTACTGAACAGGTTGACAGCGTTGCATCTTTTGGTGGTGTAATTCTTCCTTTAAGAAACATTATTGCCACGTATAATTTGACCAACCCAAAGCGGATTATTCTTGCGGCACATTGGGACACGCGTCCATACGCTGATCGAGATGACACATTGAAAACAATCCCGTTTGATGGCGCGAATGATGGCGCAAGCGGGGTTGGAGTCCTTCTTGAAATTGCTCGTACAATCGCAGCCAATCCGCTGAATATCGGAGTAGAGATTATGCTATTTGATATTGAAGATCAGGGGCGACCAGCCTACGATTCAGACACGGATGACCCCGAACACTACTACTGTTTGGGCTCACGTTATTGGGCAAATGTTTCCAAAGGCCACAAGGCCGAGTACGGAATCCTGTTGGACATGGTGGGTGCCGAAAACGCTCGGTTTACCATGGAAGGCGTATCAATGCAATATGCCGAACCAATTGTTCGCAAGGTTTGGGGCATTGGCAACCAGCTTGGTTATTCTGACCAATTCCGCTATAACCGCACATCGCATATCGTTGACGACCATACCTACATCAACGAAATTGTAGGTATTCCCTTTATCGACATCATTCATTATGACGCCAGTACCGAAACTCGTTTTTGGACTAAGTGGCACACACACGAGGACGACCTAAGCGTGATTGACAGAAAGACGTTGGAAGCGGTTGGGCAAACGGTGATTCAAACCCTTTACAATGAATAAGGTTTGAGAATTCTGATTGTCTCAAATATTAAAGAAAACGGATACGGAGAAAGTACTCGTCCCTACTTTATTGGGAACGGACTTGCCGATTTGGGACACAAAATTTTGCACGTTTGTGAGAAATCTGGAAGAGAAGGTAATCGCGTGGCCTTCTTTCGAAGAGATTCACTTAAAACACCTTTTGCTTTTCTTGATAGAATCTTAAACCCTTTGTGGTTCTTAATTCGGGTGAATATCTTCAGGCCGGATGTTATTTATGTTCATCAACTTAATAATTGGAATTGGGTGAGGCTTTCTAGGGCGTTGCCTAAATCGTTGAGAGTTTACGATTCTCACACCTCGGTTTACTTCGAACACGGCCATTTTGGTGCAACTGGAGATCGACATGAGATCACATTTGTAAGAGAACAGAACGCTGTTTCGGAACCAGATCGTGTCATCACGGTATCCTCGGAAACGAAGAAAATCCTCTCGGAGCTCTATGCGGTTGCGGATGAAAAAATTTCAATTGTCAAGAACGCCACACAGATACGGCCAATTGGAGAACCAGTTTTCCCGACAAACGCTAAGTTTATATGTACTTCCGTTCTGCCAATTGATGGATTTCCGAGCAACGACATGGCCTTGGAAATGCTGCTTGAGATTGCGGCACAAACTGAAGCGATAGATCCAAATATCACGTTTGTGGTTATCGGTGGCGGGAAGAAACCCGAACCCCAAAGCAATAATGTTCTCTATACCGGATTTGTTGAAGATTTTGAGACTGAAATCCTAAAGTCGAACATTTGTTTGGCATCGTATCCCGAGAAAGCTGTTTGTGGTGGTGTTCGAAATAAAGTGTGTGATTTCATGGCACTAGCTCAGGCAATTGTCAGTACTACCGAAGGAATGCGCGGATTTGATGATGCAATTGCCGGAACCGATTATGTGCTTGCGAATACGCCCGAAGAATTTGTCAGTGAGATTTTGCGCTTGAAAAAGGACTCCGATAGGATTCAGCAATTGAAATTAAGGTCGCTAGTCCTTGGTAAAAAGTACCAGTGGTCGAATAGAGTAAAAGAGGTTGAAGCTATATTCGAATCACTTACCACGCGAAGTTGACACTTCCTGTTTGAAACGATTTACCTTAGCAACGAATTTAAACGCAGTGCAAGACAGCCTAGTAATCATACCAACCTACAACGAGAAGGAGAACATCCAACAGATGATCCGCAAGGTGATGTCGTTGGATAAGAAGTTCGACTTACTCATTATTGACGATGGATCGCCAGACGGAACGGCTGCCATGGTGAAGGCGTTGATGCCTGAATGCGAAGGTCGCCTGTTTATGGAAGAACGCTCAGGAAAACTTGGCCTCGGGACGGCTTACATCCACGGATTTAAATGGGCATTGGCTCGCCATTATCAGTTCGTATTTGAGATGGATTGCGATTTTTCGCACAATCCGGAGGATTTGATAAGACTGTATGACGCTGCGGTGAACGAACCTGCAGACATGGTCATTGGTTCGCGCTACATCAAAGGAGTGAACGTGGTTAACTGGCCAATGGGTCGGGTGCTGATGTCGTATTACGCTTCGGCCTACGTTCGTTTCGTTACCGGAATGAAGATTAGAGATACAACCGCGGGCTTCAAATGCTATCGCAGAATTGTGTTGGAAACCATTCCGCTCAACAAAATCAAATTCTTCGGTTATGCATTTCAGATAGAGATGAAATTCATCACGTGGAAGTATGGATTCACCATCAAAGAAGTGCCCATCATCTTTACGGATAGAACCGCAGGAGAGTCGAAAATGAGTGGAGGCATCTTTAAAGAAGCCATTTTCGGGGTGCTAGAAATGAAATGGAAAAGCTTTTTTAGAAGCTACAAACGATAAAACCATGAGATACTTAATCAAAGGCGCAACCATTGTAAACGAAGGAAAACAAGAGGTGAAAGACCTTTTGATTGAGGACGGTTTGATTGCGAAAATTGGCAGCAACATTAGCGTTGATGGAAGCGTGAACGAGATTAATGCCGATGGCTTGTTCCTCATTCCTGGCATTATAGACGACCAAGTACATTTTCGAGAGCCGGGACTAACCCACAAAGGCGAACTCTTTACCGAATCTCGCGCAGCGGTTGCTGGCGGAATTACCAGTTACATGGAAATGCCGAACACGGTTCCCAATGCGCTTACGCAGGAACTGTTGCAGGATAAATACAATCGCGCAGCGGAGGTTTCTTTGGCCAATTACTCCTTCTTTATGGGCGCATCTAACGATAACATGGACGAGGTGCTGAAAACCGATGAGAAAAACGTCTGCGGCATCAAGATTTTTATGGGTTCATCAACCGGAAATATGTTGGTTGATAATGAGCTTACGCTTGATGGCATCTTCTCTGAATGTCCCATGCTTATTGCTACCCATTGCGAGGATGAGGCTACAATCCGAGCCAATACGGCCCAAGCCATCGAGCAATTTGGTGGCGAAATCCCGATGGAGCAACACCCACTAATCAGAAGTGTGGAAGCCTGCTACAAGTCATCATCCAAGGCGATTGAACTAGCCAAAAAGCACAACACGCGCTTGCACATTTTGCACATATCCACAGAAAAGGAAACGCATTTGTTTGATAATTCTGTTCCGTTGGCGCAGAAACGAATCACGGCCGAGGCATGCATCCATCACCTCACGTTCAACGATTCGATGTATGAAACCAAGGGAACGCTGCTGAAATGGAACCCTGCGGTGAAGACGGAAGCAGACCGAAAAGGCATTTTTCAAGCCTTGCTTGACGATAGAATTGACATCATTGCCACAGACCATGCACCACATACGTGGGATGAGAAGCAGAACACCTACCTGAAAGCACCTTCTGGCGGACCATTGGTGCAACATGCACTACCAGCCATGATGGAGCACGTAAAGAATGGCGCCATCACCATAGAACGGATGGTGGAGAAAATGTGCCATGCACCAGCCATCTGCTTTCAAATGGAAAACCGCGGCTTTATCCGCGAAGGCTACGCAGCCGACCTTGTGCTCGTAAACCCGAAGAACAATTGGACGGTTTCTAAGGAGAATATTCTCTACAAATGTGGCTGGTCAATCTTTGATGGAACAACCTTTTCATCGTCCATTACCCACACATTCGTGAACGGAAACTTGGCCTATGCGAACGGAAAATTGAACGATTCTATTCTTGGTCAACGCCTCACCTTTAACCGATGAAAAAAGCCACTTTTTTCCTTTTCCCCTTTTTCCTTTTTCTCATTTCCTGCCAAGGAGAAAAAAAGGAAAAGAAGCCTGCTTATGTCATTGACGAAGACAAGATGGTAAACATCATGGTAGATATGCATATCGTAGAAACGGCTTCAAACCTCAAGGTTTTTCCGCCAGATTCTGCCCAGCAGCTCTATCAGAATGCGTTTGCATCCATCTACCTCACACATGAGGTTACAAAGGCCAATTTTGATAGCAGTCTCGCGTTTTACGCAACCCAAACCGATGAGATGAATGTGATCTACGACAAAGTCTTAGAGGAGCTTTCGCAACTAGAAAGCGAGGTCAATTCTGACCAGTAGCCCAACTCCGGACTTCAACTCATGGCATGTGAGTTCGAAATCATGTAGTATGAGTTTGAAATCGTGGCAAATGTGCATGAAATCGTGGCAAGTGTGTATTAAACCGTTACTCCTCGACCCATCATACCTTATGAAAAGCAGTTAACCAGTAGCAGCCCCCTCCTTATCCTTCACGTACTGCTCGCACACAAAGGCAAACGAGTCGTTCATATCCCTAAAAGCGAAATCGGGTAATTGAGCAAGTAGTTTAGCATTGTCGTAGCGGTTCAATTGCAAGGCATGGTGCGCCACTTCCTTCGTAATAAAGGGCTTTGCGCCTGAGATTGCCGACCGCAGCTTTTCTACCCGCCAAACAATCTCAGTCATCCAAGGTTTTGCTTCAAATTGGGGTGGTTTCTTATTCATATTTGCCGCCAAGCGCTCAAATACTTCTCTGTGCAGTCGGTTCTCAGCACCCACAATAAAACGGTCGTTTCGCACATCAGAAGCCATCATCCTAACCATCACCTCGGCCACATCGCGCGCATCCACAAAACAGTTTCCGCCACGTGTATAAAACGGCAATCCTTTCCATGTTTTCTGAAAAAGAACACCCGTGCTCTGCTCCCAATCGCCAGGACCAATAATCAGCGTAGGATTAACCATAAACGCATCCAAACCTTCAATAACGCCACGCCAAACCTCCAACTCCGCATTGTGCTTACTTATGGCGTAAGCCGCGTTGTGCTTGCTGTCTTTCCACTCATTTTTCTCGCTAATAATCTGCTCCGAACCATCGCGCCCAATGGCAGCAACCGAACTCACGTGGCATAGTCGAACACCGCCAACCTCCAAACAAATATTCACCACGTTGGCCGTGCCCTCCGTGTTCACCTTATGCATATACGGCTCCTCCTTAGGAATAAACGTAACCGCAGCCGCGCAATGGTAAACCTGCCTAACGCCAACCATTGCATCCTCCAAACTCGGCACATCCAACACATCGCCCTGCACCCATTCAATCTGCTGCCAAAGCTCGTCCGCGTTTGGATTATAGTAGGCAAAGAACCTCTTCACCGCATCCCGCTTTTTTTCCGTTCTGTAGATTGCTCGTACGTGTGCGCCATCTGCCAACAGCCGCATAAGCACATGCGAACCGAGCAAACCCGTACCTCCCGTCACCAAAATCATGTTCCAAAAGTATCATTACCAAGATTGAATTTGATTGTCTTTAAGCAAGGGTTGATTTTTACTTTTGCGGCCATGAAAACAATGGACACCTTCTCCTTCTCCGGCAAAAAAGCACTCATTCGTGTAGATTTTAATGTGCCGCTCAATGCCGATTTCAACATTACAGACGACACGCGTATTCGCGCAGCCTTGCCAACCATCCAAAAGATATTGAAAGACGGAGGGGCCGTTATTCTCATGAGCCATTTGGGAAGACCTAAAAGCGGACCAGAAGATAAATTCTCGCTCAAACACCTCGTTAATCATCTTACAAAAGCCATTGGTGTAAACGTAAAATTTGCTTCCGATTGTGTTGGAAAAGTGGCTACAGATGCAGCCTCATCCTTACAAATGGGTGAGGTTCTGCTATTGGAAAACCTTCGTTTCCACAAAGAAGAAGAAGCCGGAGACCGTGCCTTCTCAGAGCAGCTTTCTCAGTTGGGAGATGTGTATGTAAACGATGCCTTCGGAACCGCTCACCGTGCCCATGCCTCCACCACCGTTGTGGCAGATTTCTTTCCGAACGACAAACTTTTCGGCTACCTGATGGCAGCAGAAATAGAAAGCGTTGATAAGGTGCTTAGCGATTCCCAACGACCCGTTACCGCTGTGATGGGCGGAGCAAAGGTTTCCTCCAAAATCTCCATCATCACCAATCTGATTGATAGCGTAGATCACATCATTATTGGTGGCGGAATGAGCTACACCTTTGCCAAAGCCATGGGCGGAACGGTAGGAAAATCGTTGGTTGAAGACGATTACCTCGAAACAGCCAAGAAGATTTTGGTGGATGCCGAGGCAAAAGGCGTAAGGATTCATTTGCCAGAAGACACCATTGCTGGAGATGCTTTTGACAATGCAGCCAACAAACAAACCTGCGCTACCAATGCCATTCCTGATGGTTGGATGGGATTAGATATTGGACCAAAAACCGAGGCTGCCTACGATGCAGTTCTCCAATCATCCAATACAATCCTTTGGAACGGACCGATGGGTGTTTTTGAAATGGAATCATTCCAACACGGAACCAAAACGGTTGCGCTATCCATTGCAAAGGCAACTAAAAACGGAGCATTCTCATTAGTTGGTGGTGGCGATTCTGTAGCTGCCATCAACAAGTTCAATCTTGCCGATGAGGTAAGCTATGTATCTACAGGCGGGGGTGCCCTTCTCGAATACATGGAAGGAACCGAGCTGCCAGGAATTAAAGCTATTCGGGGATAATTTCCCGAAACGCTTCTTCTACTTTCTCAAACTTTCTGCCCGATTTATCGAACAGATTGTCTCTGTTCAATTCATCCAACACAGGAAGAATAAGAGGGGCAACTTTGCCAACTGGTTCATAGAGAAACGAGCCCGTGGCCGATTCTCCTTTGTTAAATCGCTCAAGCAATTCGGCTCGGTTGAATAGCAAAATCACCGTGCTCATCAGAAATGCCATTCTCAGAATTCCGAATAAAGCACCGGCAATTTTATTCAACCAGCTCAGCGCCATGGCATGTGCAAGCCCTTGTATGGCCTGTGCAAAAAAATGAACCAGAATGATTACAGCCAACAGGATAATTCCGAAAGCGATGATTGGGAGTAGGTCGTTTGTGATCTCGGTGTTCTTGTAAATGAAGTCGGCTAACTCATTTGCAAAACCAACCCCGATGGCGATGCCGGCAATTAGCCCCACAAGCCTCGCCATTTCCATAATGAACCCGCTTGTTATCCCTTTGTAAAGACCCCAGGCCATTGGGAGGGCGAGGAGGAGATCAAGCCAATTCATCAGTAATCCAGACTATAACCGTGCTTCTCGGCCGTTTCGACAATTGTTCGGTTCACCACTCCGAAAAACGTTTTTCCAAAGCGGTAGTTTTCTAGCTTTTCCCGTTTTTCTCGTAGGAATTGTTCTCGCTGCGTGCTGAGCATTTTAATAATTGAGATGTATTCTTTCCGTTCATATCCAACCTCCGCCAAATGCATGAGAAATTCGTCATTCGATAATTCATTCAGTCTCGGATCCATAAATTTTGTGCTTTGTTTTAGCGCCTCTCCGCCTGTATTCTCAAGGTCAATCAAATCCCAAGAAGCGTTCAATCCCTGATATAGCCCCGTTACCTTAAAAAACGTTCTTGCTTCCACCTGATTTTCTCCTTGAAGTTCGGCTTCTTCGTCCAAATCAGCCTGCATTTCAAATCGGCTGATGCCTGAATTACCATAATAAACATAGGTGGTATTTATCATGTGGCTAGCTTCGCGAAGCATAGCTCCATCATACGATTTTTCAAGAACGATTGCTGGTTCTTTCAGTCCAATAATGTTGAATGAGCCTCCTGTTTGTGCGGCCATTTCATTCCAATCCTGCTGCTCTTTGTCGTTAGAATAGGTCATGAAGTAAAGTGAATGAACCGTGATTCCTTTTTCCTGAGCATCACGAATTGGCTTGTTGAATCCGGGCCCTGCAGATGGTTTGCCGTTTCCTGCCACAAACATCATTCTAATGGCGTTGGGATCTTTAGACCAGTTGAGGCTATTGACCGCCACATCTAGCGCATGCCCCATGAAATAATTCCCTGGTGCACTTACATCCTTAATCTGATAAAAAGGATAAGCCGCTGCATCAATATCGTTGGTTAGATCCGAAATGATTTGAACATAGTTGTTCTCACTCTTAAAACTAGGTCTGCCCATACATACAATTCCCAGCCTATAGTTCGGAGTTGGACTCAAACGCGCCATTTCATTCTGAATCTCCCAAAATTTACCTCTTACTGACGAAAGAATTCCTCCAGTACTTCCGCTTATGTCAATTACGAATACGATATCGATGGGAGAGCCATTGTTGGGAAGGGTAGGTAAGATTTCAGCCTTGACATCAACCTGAACAACCGACCAAAGGAGGCAGAATGCTGTAAGTGAACGACCAAGTTGGCGTACTGTCAATCGGAAGGCGTTCTCGTAAGGGTGCATTTTCGGGCGCAAAAATAATGTTTTGAGATTGTCGGTTCAGGTACACTAATTTTGTGCCATGCTTGATCTTGACTTACAACGGGAGTGGAAAGAAGTTTTGACCAATTTGGAATCCAAGTTTGGCGAGGGAATGGATTTGGATGCCGTGCTTTTCCTTATCGGTGTTCAGGAACTTGGACAAGGATATCGCGAATTCAAAAAGCACGAGAAGACCGATTTGATGCACATTGCGATCTGTCGGCTTTTGAGCCAGTATGGTTATTATGAGTTAATTGGGGAAGACGAGGACGGCTGGCCACACTACAAGGAACTCGGCAAATTGCCACGTTTGAACCCAAATCAGCAAAGCCTTTTAATGAAAGAGTCGATAATCGACTATTTTAAAGGAGCTGGGCTAACGACCTAATTACTCAACGATTACCGTTTTCTCTACGGTTTCGCCTTGTTCCAAAATGATGTAATTCTCTACATCAGTAAAGTTTCCCAACTGCACATCATATTGAATGATGGCATCCTCAAACCAAACAAACGTTGCTTTTCCGTCTGTACCGGTGAAAATATTGGTGTCGATGTGTTCAGCACCCACCTTGTCTAGATAAAACCGAACGGTTGCAAGAACAGCAGGAACTTGAACGGTATCGCCCGTCACGAAATTCACAGAATCTTTAAGGACTTTAACCACTCCTGTGGCATCCTTGTTTTTCTTGCAAGACGAAGCCATTACCACAACCGCAAGCAGCAGTGCGGACACTCCCAAAATATTTCTAACGCTTTTCATGTTCTATTTGCTTTTCAAAAAATGGAGGCCAAGGCTTAAATGGTATAAATGTTGCCATGCTTATATTCGCACGATCCAAAAATACAAATTAGACACTATGAAAAAGACATTCTTACTCTTTGCTGCCGCGATGTTCCTTTCTACATCAATCACTTTAGCACAATCAGAGCCCGTTGTGCTCATCAGTACTTCTTACGGAAACATCAAGGTTAAACTCTATAACGAAACACCACTGCACCGCGACAATTTCCTTGAATTGGCAAAATCTGGCAAGTTTGATGGCTCCGTTTTCCATCGCGTCATCAATAAGTTCATGATTCAAGGCGGAGGAAACGCAGCGTTGGGAACGATTGATGATCGACCAAACATTCCTGCTGAGATTAACCCAAAATTCATTCACAAGAAAGGGGCGTTGGCAGCCGCAAGAATGGGCGATAACGTCAATCCGCAGCGTATGTCAAGCGGGTCTCAGTTTTACATCGTTCAAGGACAAACATATCCTGTTGAGAGAATGGATCAAATGAGCGAGCGTTCGGGCGTTTCGTACACGGATGAGCAGAAAAAGGCATACGCAGAAATTGGAGGAACTCCGCATTTGGACATGCAATACACCGTTTTTGGTGAAGTAATTGAAGGATTGGATGTGGTTGATAAGATTGCTGAGGTGAAAACACACCAAGCAGATGTTCCGGTTGATCCAATTCCGATGAAAGTGACCATTATCAGCAAATAATCCACGTATTACATCTTATTTGAACAGGCCGCCAATTGCGCGGCCTGTTCTATTTTTGCCCCATGCTAAAGAAACTCGAAGACTACGAGAAACAGATTCAGGAACTGGTAATTGCCAGCAAGGATGATTTAGAGAATTTCCGTCTGCAATTCCTTTCCAAAAAGGGAATTATACCACAGCTTTTTACTGCGTTCCGCGATGTGCCGAATGAGCAGAAAAAAGAGTTTGGACAGAAACTGAACGAGTTGAAGGATTTGGCTGAAACCAAATTCAGCGAGCTTCAAACGGAGCTAAAATCCAGCACCAAAAAAGGTGCTGATGACATTGACTTGACCGTTCCCCCGTTTCCAACAGAATTGGGAACGCGCCATCCAGTAAACATGGTTCGTAGAGAGGTGGTCGGGATCTTCGAAAGA
This sequence comes from Flavobacteriales bacterium, assembly GCA_021741155.1. Classification (GTDB taxonomy): domain Bacteria; phylum Bacteroidota; class Bacteroidia; order UBA10329; family UBA10329; genus UBA10329. The sequence continues at coordinate 73,360 of JAIOYP010000008.1, forward strand.
ATCGGATTCACCGTTTCCGAAGGACCAGAAATTGAAGACGATTGGCACAACTTCTCTGCATTAAATTTTCCACCAGAGCATCCAGCTCGTGACATGCAAGACACGTTTTTCGTGGGAAAAGATCCTGATTTCGCATTGAGAACGCACACGTCTTCCGTTCAGGTTCGGGTGATGGAAAACCAGAAACCGCCTATCAGAACCATTTCTCCAGGTCGAGTTTTTCGTAATGAGGCGATTTCTGCAAGAGCCCATTGCATCTTCCATCAAATTGAAGGATTGTATATTGATAAGAACGTTTCGTTTGCTGATATGAAAGACACGCTGCTCTACTTTGCACGTGAGTTTTACGGTCCAGAAACGAAGATTCGATTGCGGCCATCTTACTTCCCGTTTACCGAGCCAAGTGCCGAAATGGATGTGTATTGGGGCTTAGAAACCGAAGCTGATTACCGCATCACTAAAGGAACTGGCTGGCTTGAAGTGTTGGGTTGCGGAATGGTTGATCCAAACGTGCTGAAATCATGTGGTATCGACCCAGAAATCTATTCTGGATTTGCCTTCGGAATGGGCATCGAGCGAACCGCCATGCTCAAATATCAAGTGAAAGACCTTCGCTTATTCTTCGAAAACGACAAACGTTTCTTAGATCAATTTAAAGCCGCTTACTAAGATGAAAGACAAGATTAAAGAGCTGAAGGAAAAGCAGGAGCTGGCCATGTTGGGCGGTGGCGAAAACCGCATCGAATCGCAACACGCAAAGGGAAAATTAACTGCTCGTGAAAGGCTGGAATTATTGCTAGACGAAGGAAGTTTCGAGGAAATCGGAATGTTTATCACGCATCGTTCGGTTGAATTCGGTCTAGAAAGACAGAAGTTTTTAGGCGATGGCGTTGTAACTGGCTACGGAAATATTCATGGTCGATTGGTGTATGTTTTTGCTCAGGATTTTACTGTTTTTGGCGGTTCGTTGGCCGAAATGCATGCCGAGAAGATTTGCCGAATTATGGACTTGGCTATGGAAAATGGTGCGCCTGTTATTGGACTGAACGATTCTGGCGGTGCCCGTATCCAAGAAGGCGTGGTTTCGCTTGGCGGCTATGCTGATATATTTTACAAAAACACACGGGCTTCGGGTGTCATTCCACAGATTTCGGCTATTATGGGACCATGCGCTGGCGGGGCTGTTTATTCTCCTGCACTCACCGATTTTGTGATGATGGTTCAGGATTCTAGCTACATGTTTGTTACTGGCCCTAACGTGGTGAAAACCGTAACGCACGAAGAAGTTACTTCTGAAGAATTAGGAGGCGCGAGTACACACTCAACAAAATCTGGCGTAACACACTTCTCGTTCGCCAATGATTTGGAGTGTATTGAGAATCTGAAAAAACTGTTGAGCTACGTTCCGCAGAACTGCGAAGAGGAAGCTCCATCCGTTCCTTACCATGCTTCGGATGAAACGCGTGTTGTGTTGGACGACATCATCCCAGAAAACCCGAATCAGCCTTACGACATTAAAGAAGTGATTGAACAGGTTGCAGATGCGAGTTCATTTTTTGAAGTTCACAAGGATTTTGCAGAGAACATGGTTGTGGGCTTTGCACGATTGGGTGGAAAAAGCATTGGAATTGTAGCCAATCAACCAGCCATTCTTGCTGGAGTACTGGATATAGATGCATCCACAAAAGGAGCACGTTTTGTCCGTTTCTGCGATTGCTTCAATATCCCATTGCTTGTGTTTGAAGATGTACCAGGATTCCTTCCAGGAACAGACCAAGAATGGAATGGCATCATTTCTAATGGGGCGAAATTGCTTTATGCATTCAGCGAAGCAACTGTTCCGCGTATTACGGTTATCACTCGTAAAGCTTACGGTGGTGCGTATGATGTGATGAACAGCAAGCACATTGGTGCCGATATGAATTACGCTTGGCCATCAGCAGAAATTGCCGTGATGGGCGCAAAAGGCGCAGCTGAAATCATCTTTCGAAACGAGATAAGTGCTGCTGCCGACCCAGAAGCTAAACTCAAGGAAAAAGAAGACGAATACGTGAAGCATTTTGCTAATCCTTATCGCGCAGCTGAGAAAGGATATGTTGACGAAGTGATTCTTCCATCGGATACTCGAAAAAAACTAATGCGTGCCTTTGACATGTTGAAAAACAAAGCAGCAACCTTGCCGAAAAAGAAGCACGGAAATATTCCGTTGTAAGTGCAATGTCCTGAGGAATCCTTTTCTTTACGGACAAGGTAAACCATAACCCACATTATGATTCGCCAAACCCACATTAGGCACATTCTTGTGCTGTTTTTCGTGTTTATTGTAGGTCACTCCAGTGCTCAATCGAACGCGGATAGTCTGCTGCGTGTGCTTCATTCAGGCAAACCAGACGTAACCACTTACACTGCGCTTATTTGGGTGTATGTGTTCAATCAACCCGATTCGGCTATTTATTTCGGAAATCGTGCCCTTGCAGAAAGCAAAAGAACGGGAGTGGATTCGTTGCTTGGCGGCATCTACAACCGAATGGGTGTGGCATATGATATCAAGTCTATTCCAGACTCAGCACTCTATTTTTATGGTCTGGCCTTGGCCGATGCCAAAAAGACTGGAAGTTTGAAAACGGAAGGAGGCGCGCTCAACAACATCGGCCTTATTTATTGGAACATAGGCGAGCTTGAAAAAGCAATTGATTATTACATCCAAGCTGCCGAAAAGTTTGAGAAGATTGGTAATCGGCTTGGCCTTGGAAACACCTACAACAACATTGGACTCATCCTTTCTGAGGATGGTCAAATCGAAAAAAGCAGGCGATACTACAATCAAGCGTTGAAAATTCGACTAGAGATTGGCCACAAATCAGGTGTGGCAGCGACTTATCTCAATGTTTCTCATTTGTTCGCATTGGCCAAAAACAACAATGTTGATTCCGCAGTTTATTACGTCCAAAAGGCGATTCCTCTTTATCAAGAGGAAAATGATTTGTACGGATTGGCTCGGGCATACAGGCATTTGGCAGACACGTACAAGGTGTCGAAAAGGTTCAATGAGTCTCTAGAATATTTGCAAAAGGCACTTTCTATTCAGCTTAAGCTCGGAAATTCTGAAGGCTACGCATCTACGTACTACAACATTTCTGATGTATACCACTATTTGGACGATTTTAAAAATGAGCTTTCTTATCTGGACACTGCCGAGATGTATGCGCTGCAAAACTCCGATTTGTCTCTTCTTTGGAAAGTGTATCGAACTAAAGCAAGAGCTTTTGGGCGCTCTGGCCGCCATTCAGAAGCCTATCCGTATTGGATTAAATACGACAACCTGAAAGATAGTTTGGTTAATGCCGAGCGCAGTTTTCAAGTAGAAGAATTAGAAACGCAGTACCGAACGGCACAAAAGGATGCCGAAATTGCGGATAAGAAAGTGGCTTTGGCCGAGGCCAAATTAAAGCTGGGAAACCGCACCAAATGGATTGCAGGTCTTTTAGGTGGCTTGATTTCGTTCCTGCTTTTTGGATTTGCGCTATTTCAGGTTTACAGAAGAAAAGCCCAGGCAGAAAAGGATGCAGCTATCATTGTGGAACGCGAACGTGGGTTGGTGGCCATGATTGAAGCTACTGAAGAAGAAAGGAAGCGGATTGCCAAGGATCTTCACGATGGAATTGTGCAAACGCTTACAGGTTTGAGCTTGCGCTTGCAGAAAGGATTTTCGATGATTAAGGATGTTTCTGAAGAGCAAAAGGAACGATACAATGAATCGAAAGCAATGCTTGATGATTCGATTGCAGAGGTTAGAAACATCAGCCATCAAATGATGCCACGTGCGTTGAGTGATCTGGGATTGATTCCAGCGTTGGACGATATGCTGAACAAAAGCCTTGGAAGCACCGAGATTGTCTATGAGTTTGAACACCACAGAATGGAAGGCGAACGTTTTCCTGAGAATGTGGAGATAAGCCTTTATCGCATTTGCCAAGAATTGGTGAACAACATTATCAAACATTCGCAGGCAAAAGCCGTTTCGGTTCAATTATTGAAAACGAAAAGCCATTTGGTATTGGTGGTAGAAGACAACGGAAAGGGCTTTAAATTTGATTCCGCAGAAAGTAGAAATGGAATTGGTTTGATGAACATTTCTAGCCGTGCTAAAGCCATAAATGGAGAAGTAAACTACCAACCTAGTCCAAAGCAAGGAACGGTTGCAACTATAAGAATCCCACTACCATGAGCGATATCCGATTGATACTTGTTGATGATCATCAGATTGTTTTGGATGGTCTTAAATCCTTGCTCGATGACTTGGAAGGCTTTGATTGTGTTGCAACAGCCGACAACGGTCAGAAAGCACTCGATTTACTGAAGATATTTGAGGTGGATGTGGTTTTGATGGACATCGACATGCCCGTTATGAACGGAATAGAAGCAACGCGTAGAATCAAAAAGGAATATCCAAGAGTGAAGGTCATTTCCCTTACGCAGCACAGCGAGCGCGGCATGGTTCGGCAATTGCTCGATTGCGGTTCGGACGGATACTTGCTTAAAAATATCGCTCAAGACGAACTGGCTAGTGCCATTCGCAGGGTGAACAAGGGCGAAAATGTTTTTTCCAGCGAAGTGTCTATGAGCTTGGCTGGTAAAGCGGTGGAGAAGAACTCGAACGGAGTTGAAGTAGAAATCACCGAAAGGGAAATTGAGATTCTCTCTCTTATTTCAGAAGGATTGAGTAGCAAACAGGTGGGCGACAAACTATTTATCAGTCCGCGAACGGTTGACACGCACCGAACCAACCTGATGAATAAGCTCGATATTCACAACATTGCTGGTCTTATCCGGTTTGCGCTCAAGAACGGCTACACGTAGGCTTATGAACGTAGGCGCGGGCTCTGAATTCAACTTTTATCCGTTACCGCAACAATCTTAGTTTCTAGCCAGCTCAAATCTGCCACATTTGGGTTTTTGGAAATCTGCTCTTTTATTGAATTGATTTTAACAGAATCGGCAGAAGCACGCGAAAGAGAAAGCGTATGCTTGATTAGGTTGAGATATAATTTCCGCTGTTGATCGGAGATTTTTCTGTTGCGATTGAGCATGGAACGGAACGCGGTTGCGTGATAGAAAAGCGCATCCGAATCGTCCAGTTCGTAGTACGATTTCAATAAAATGGAACGTGCATCTAAGCGATAGAACACATCATCCAAATCCACTTTTTGGAGCTGACTAATGGCTGCGCGGTAGTTCTTTTCGGAAAAGTGAAGGTTTGCCAAATTATAGGCCAGTGCATTTGTGCGCTGCGAACTTGGCAAAAGCTGTTTGTGGCCATGAATGAACTCACGCGCATAATCCACATTTCCTGTTCGGAGAGCGATGGTTACCACGTTCTTAAAATCCCACTGCGAAATGTTGCCGTTTGTAAGCAGGCCGCCATGTTCCAACGCACTTTGATAAACGGCCAGAAGCTCATCCTGAAAAACGAGCCGACCTGCGTTAATTCTGCGAATGCAATAGTTAAGCAGGTATTGATAAAGATCGGAAAGCTCCGATTCGGACAAACGGCCAATCAGTTTTGGAACTTCATTTTTCAGCGATTCAAATACCGCTTCATTCTCGGGTTCAGTAAGGCTTTGAATGATAGACCGATAAAGTTTGATGTATGGACTATTGTTAAATAGACCCTTATCTATTTGTTCGAGGATGGTTTTAAGAAACGGGTCATTCCATTCCTTCTTTAGAATAAAGTTGAGGTTGATTTTCTCCGCACTTATCTGAAGCTTTTTGGCCACGAAATAGAGATCGAGGAAGAGCGAACTTTCTTCAAAAATATCAGACGAACGTTTTCCTAAGCCCAGTTCTTCCTTTGCTTTAAGCGAGTGTAGTTCGTAGCGATAATGCAAGGCATCGGAGTCAATATGTCCCAGTTTTTCTGCACGATTCAATTCCTGATTGTACGTTTTCTCAAAAGCGTTCGAACACTTGCGCTCCGACAATTCCTGCAAAAGCAACGATTGTTGTTTCTGTGGTTGTTTGGTCAGTTGCTTAAAGCTGAAATACTCAAAAACAACCTTGTTTATGTCTGTAAGCAGATAGCGGATAACCTTGTCGTTGAAAGCTGATTTGGGATAAAGCGCTCGATGAATTTCCTCTCGTGAAAGGGGTTTTGAGCCGCCTTTCTTTAGAACCTTTAACGCAGTGAAAATGTCTTCTCGCATGCGCGGAAAGCGAAATTGAATAAACCGCTTTAGTTCATCCCACTCACTGGTTTTTAGGGTTTCTATAAGTTCTGAGGTCAGCATCAAGTTTATTTAGTCCGACAAATATCGATTAAATTCAGCCTAAGAATTAGTTTATGGTGACTGAATGTGTCTGATGAATGCGATAAATGGATTACGGCAAAGCCCGACAAAATGGAATTAATGTAATTTGCTACTTGACATGGTGACGATACATTTGGAACGTGAAACCGTCTAAAGACCAAAGCAATGAAAATGAATAAGCGAGTATTGAAGGGAATCAGTGGAATGATCCTGATGCTCGCCATCGGGTTAGGAACGTTGAACCAAGCTGCTGCTCAATGCACCGTAGAAGTGTTTGCAACGCAGAATCCGGGCAACTGCTTTTCGCAGGTAGGAATCGCATCAACAGCTTCAGAACCCGTGCAAAGCTGGACCTATTATATAGATGGAGAAATCGTTGGAACAACCAGCTCTGTATTTCTCAATCTCGAACCGGGAACCTACGTGGCGTCTGTTGTGGTTATAACGACTCAAAACTGTACGGCAGTTGATGATTTTTCCTTCACCGTTGCTGGAACGCAGGTAAGCGTAAATGCTGGAGCCGATTATGTGGCGTGTCAAGAAACTCCGTTGCTAAGCGTCAGTGTTAATTCTCCGAACCCGTATTCGCTTCAATGGACACCTGCTTATTTGTTGAGCGATGCCACCAGTGCGAACCCACAAATCACTCAAAACGTAACCAATCAATGGTTTATCGTGGATGTGATTGACGATGTAACGGGCTGTATTCATTCGGATACGATTACCGTAACGCAGCAAAATCCGCTTATGGATTCTCTTGATTTGTGTTCTGGAAGTGCCGTTATAAATCTTGGACCAGGAGGGAACTATTATGATTGGCTAAGTTGGACCGATACCAACGGAGTCAATACTCAGCTCAATTATCCAACAAATCAACAGTCCATTACGGTTAACGACCCAGGGCAGTATTTTGCGGTTGCCAATTTCCCTCAATGCGGAGCACTTACAAGTCTTGTAACTGTAGAGGCTTGTCCTTCTCAGTGCTATAGTTTCTTTACCTACATTAACTCTCCGCAGCAATGTTCTGAAGCGTTTCAGTTTGTTCCTGGATCATCTGCACAGGGGGTAACTTACTACTGGGATTTTGGGGATGGGTCGACCAGTTCTGATATCAGCCCAACGCACGTGTATACCGCTGGCATCTACACCGTTTCGTTGGTTGTTGTTGATGAGAATCAATGCACAAGTGTTTCTGAGCAAACCATCACCGTTGGAGGTCTTTCGGCACAGATTAACGAAGATGTGATTGCATGTCAGGGTCAATTGATGCTTTTTAGCAATGCTTCGGGAGGAAGCGGTAACTATAGTTATTCGTGGACGCCAACACCCGGCATCACTAGTCCAACATCACAAAACACCATGCTGGTGGTTCAGACTGAAGGATGGATTTATGTCACCGTTTTCGACACACAAACTCAGTGCTCATCAAGCGACTCGGTCTACGTTTACGACAATCAACAAATTAATCTCACCATGGAGCTGTGTAACGGCACCGTTCCTCTTGTTGTGGACCCAGGCTCTTTAGTATATAATTGGACTTATACCGACTTGCAAGGAAATACATCCAATATCACCAATTCAGGCAATTCTTACATAGCAAGTCAGCTTGGAACCTATGCCGTAATGACCTACTATTCTGGTTGCCAACAGGTGTTCCACACGTTTGAGGTGCTTCCGTGCTCTTCCAATTGCACTTCTGCTATTACATCAACCCTCAATTATCAGAATTGCGGTGCGATGGTGAATTTCATTTCTAGCTACAGCTCGGCCATTGATAGTGCGGTATGGAATCTTGGAAACGGGAACACATTTGTTCAATATGGTTCGCAACCTGCACCACAGGAGTTCTATGCTGGAGGAAACTATGTGGTATCGCTCACGGCTTATCACACGAGTGGTTGTGTAAGCACAACGGGCTACGGAATTACACTTTTAACAGACATTGTAGCAGAAATTAACGCGCCAGACACGATTGCTTGCGCTGGGCAAGTCTTTTTGAGCGCATCTGCCACGGGTGGAGGCGGCCAATACGCTTACTTCTGGCCGCTATCAGGAGGAACCACTCCTAGTGTTGTTTTGGTTGTGTCTCAGAATCAGTGGGTGGAGGTTGCGGTAACCGATACATATACCGGCTGTACTGCATACGATTCGGTTTACGTTTACGCCAATCAGGCAATAAATGAAACGGTTGAGATGTGCCAGTCTAGCGTTCCGCTGATGGTAGATCCAGGAAGCATGGTTTACAATTGGAGTTATACCGATCAATCGGGAAACACCACGCAATTGCCAATTCAAACCAACGAATTGGAGGCGTTTAACTTGGGAACATACACCTGCATGACCTACTACTCAGGCTGTCAGCAGGTATTCCACACATTTGAAGTTGTCCTTTGCCCAACGGCTTGCTCAAGCGAATTTGAGGGGTATTCAAATCCTCAGCAATGCGGTTCGTTGTACGACATTGTAGGACAGAATTTCAGTTCGCCAACCGACAGTGTGGTTTGGGATTTTGGCGATGGAACTACGCAAACCGACAATGGAGGTGGCGACTTACATTTCTATTCGGCAGGCGTTTATACCGTAACCATGACTGCTTACCACACAAGTGGTTGCATCAGCACTTCCTCACAAACTTGGACGGTTAGTTCTGGAGTAACCATTGAGTTGATTGAAGATACCATTGCATGCGCTGGTTCCCTCTTACTAGATTTTAATTTGGTAGGTGGTAGTGGAAATTACACCTACAACTGGACTCCTGCATCTATGATGAATAATTCAACCATTGCCAATCCAATAATGATTGTGACCAGCGATACATGGGTCGAACTCATCATCACAGATACCCAGCAAGGTTGTACGGCATCCGACTCCATGTATGTTTATGCTAATACTGCTATCATTCAAACACTAGAACTCTGCAACAATACCGTGCCGTTGATTGCTCCGCAAGGTTCAGATGTGTATCAATGGAGCTTCACTAATTCCGTGGGTTCAACCACTTTGCTCACGTTTTCTGGCAACCAAATCATTGGAACGGCTCTTGGGACATACGTATGCTTCAGCTATTACCAAGGCTGTAATGCTGTGACGCATACATTCACGGTTGTTGCTTGCGGAACTGGAAATGATGACGTGTGGCCGGGAGATGCCAACAGCGATGGCGTTGTCACCAATTCTGATGCGCTTTACTTGGGATTGGCGTTCAATCAAAACGGCCCGAACCGCCCAGCGGCCACCTTGAATTGGTTGGGTCAGCCATGCTCAGATTGGACTTTCAACTTTGCGGTGAATAACGTGAACCTCAAACATGCCGATTGTGATGGAAACGGCATCATCAACTTTGACGATACATTGGCGATTGACTTCAATTACCTCAACACGCACAACAAGTTTGAAGGGATTTCTGCAGGAGGAAATCCACCAATTTGGATACAAGCATCGCCAGATACCGTTGGTTTGGAGCAAGCGATTGACATCATCGTTCATTTAGGAACGGCTGCGCAACCTGTTGACAGTCTTCACGGAGTTGCATTTAGCCTCACGTTTGATGAAACGTTGCTTACTCAGAACGGTCTGAGTGTTGATTTCGATAACTGCGCTCTCGGAACGGCAGGAACCGATGTCATCGCTTTCCAAAAGAACCTGTTCAATGATGGAATGATTGACTTTGCGGTAACGCGAAATACGCTGCAAGATTTCCAAGGCTATGGGCCCATTGCACACCTGCGAATTGTGACTACCGATAACCTTTCGGGCATTCATTATGTGGCACTTGGTATTGGTGGAGTAGTGGCACTCACAGCATCCGAAACTACGGTTGAACTGACTGCTATTGGCGACACGGTTGTCATCGACCCAAGTAAAGTGGGTATTGATGAAGCTGCGCTAGCGAATGTCTCAATCTATCCTAATCCAGCTACGGATGTGCTGAACATTGCAGGTTTGGAAGGCGCGGGAACAATCTCGATTTACAATGCGGTTGGTCAGGAAATGATGGCTGTTCCATTCAATAATTCTGACAGAATGAAACTAAACCTCTCCGATTGGGTATCAGGCGTGTACTTGGTACAAATAAGAACCGAGAAAGGAGTTGTAATGCATAAATTAAGGTTGATTCAGTCGTAAAATTTGAACTTGGGAAGAGCGTGATGTTGTATTAAGCCGCGCTACCGTATTTCTACCACCACCAGATTATCTGACAATTCTAAACGTCTTTATCTCGTTTTGCGGGAGATAGAGCAATAGCGGAAAAACACCTTGTGGAAAAAACGAGACATCCAATTGATGTACGTTCTGTGCCGAAAGAATGGTTTTGCCGCACATATCGGTTAGTTTAACGCGGTTCGTAGTTGTTACCTTCTACATTAATCGCGACAATGTCTTATTCCAAGATGTTTGTTCTGTTTTCTGACAAGCCGATGCCATGTTTCTTAGTTTATTCATCAGGACTGCATTTTGTAATGAAGCCCCTCGGTACACGGCAGAACCCAAAGAAATTGGAGGAAGAGGTCAAAAAGAATTACAGGGGCTACTTGAAAACGAGTAGTCCGGAAGGATTTAGACTCTTGTTAGTGGTCATTTTGTCTTGAAAAAACAAAACGATCAAATAAGTTACAGACCACGATGGGAATCATCCCTTAAATACATTTTCTGACAATACTGATTTGCCGTATCATATAGTTTGGCCCCGAAGTCAAATTCATTCTATATGATCAAAAAACTAATCTCTCTATTTCTTACTGTTTGTTCCTTTTCATCCGCTTTTGCTCAAGCATCGGCCAATGATGACTGTTCAAAAGTTGCTGTGCTGCCGGTTGGAAGCAGTTATACCATGGTTGCTTATTCGGATTCGATGCCAATACAGGATCTCGGGATTGCAAGATCAACAGAAACGCTTCATGACACGAAATCCTTAAATAGCTTATTCTCAATTGAAATTGAGATCTCAGATTCGTCAGAGGTCCCAGAAGGCATCCTCTCAATTGATGCTATTGATTATCTGTCGCCAGACACGGGTCATGTAATGATTCTCGGTCGTTTTGGAGAGCCTATCGTTCACATTTATGCCGAGGGAGATTTGGGCAATGTGGTACTGAACAGATTTCGCCATGCTCAATGGTGGGAAAATCAGTCAATTTGGACTCTATCTAGTGCTGAGAATGACCCGACCCCAGTGATGTACGTTTTTTCGGAGGATCTGGAGAATTTTTACTCTTACGAACCCAAGGATACACTGGACGGACATGCTATTGAACTGACAGATGATGGCTTAATTGTGAATCTGATTATAGGTGTTGAGAATGAAACATCTATGGGTCTTCCAACTATCTGGACAGAATGGAGCATAGATTATCAAAATAGTGAGTCTGAAACGATTCCCGTTAGGGATTACTATACGGCCCTAAGTACCGAGAACTACGTTGCTACTTCTGGTTTCGTAGGTAATCCTTCTCAATTTTATGACCCCCTGCATGGCAATAGTTTGGATTATGCAACGGCCAATGGACTAATCTATATTGGTGGCACAAATAGAACACCCGATGATCTATTGATCGTAAGAAAAGAGTTTGGCCTCTGGGTTCCTTATATTCATGGTGGGCCTCTGGGTCAATTTACCGGAGGGCTGGAAACAAAACCTTTCAAGGCTCACGATTTTAGATTCATTGAGGTAACAGATTCAACAGCTCTTGTTACTTTTTTCAGTAACGGAAATGGATGGTCTCCGGGAGGAGAACACGCTACAGGAAAGCTTGTGAAGCTGAACTTTACAGATATGACAGCCGAACTGATACATCAGTTCTCATTGCCCGGAGGTGTAAATTCCAATGCCATGGGTTCCTATGATGTACATACAAGGACCTTTAGCCCAGGATTGTGGAAGGAAGATGGCGAAACTTGGTCAAGGGCACTTGCCCTTACTTATGATTCCAGCGGGAATGAGGTACGTAGAATTTCAAGACCTCAAGGGTATGGTCATTCTTGTTATCAGGCAAACATATATGGTCCAGAATCTGGAGCTCTAGAATCTTTACTTAGACCAACACTGGACGTTTCTTGCTCAACTGACGGGTCTCACATTCAGTTTCTTGCCGAAAAAAGTGGTCAATACAACAGCTTTACATTCTTCGTGAATGAAGAACAATGGCAAGGATCTGTTTCTGGCGGTAACATGATTGAGCTTCCAAGCTCTTTTATTGGGGAGGTAACGGTTATGAGCCATTTGGAGGTTCCTGCTTATGGTGCTTACGTGGATAAATATTCAGAATCTTTTCATGTAGATGAGAACCTATGCCCTGTTTTACTTGGTGTTGATGAGGAACAAGAAAAGCCATTCAATTACTACGATGGCCTACTGATCTTCTCTGAAACAGCCAGTGGTGTAATACTCGATGAAAGTGGCAGAGTTGTTCTTCAATTTTCAGACAAAGAAATTACCATAGATAAGCTTCCTCGTGGAGTTTATACGGTTTATTCAGATGCCGGAAGCGGGATACTTGTTAGATAAGTGTGAACAATAGTTTAAGGAATTATCCAGGCCATTGATTTTTGGGGAATAAAACTCATTCCATATCAAACCTAATAGGAAGCGTAAATTGAACAGTGAAAGGAGTTGTAAGGCATAAATTAAGGTTGATTCAGTCGTAAAGTTCAGCTTTGGTATAGAAAGAAAATGGTCGCTAATTAGCCACCCTTTTTCGTTCGGTTTATATCAGAATCCTTAGCCGTTATCAACCGTCAGCTCGTAACTGCTCTTCATCATTGGGTTATCGTTCCTTGCCATGAGAAAGGGTTTCAGCGGATTAATATCGGTATCCTCGGTGTTGGTCTCCTGTCCCGGATTCACCATGATTCCGGTGTTGCTGCCCCCATTCTCATTGTCGGACATAAATAGCATTAACCCAACCGTGCCCTTACTACGTCCAGTTTCTATGTGACGCCATACCACGTCCAGTGATCTTGTTTGCTGTGGTATGTCACGCCATACCACGTCCAGTGATCTTGTTTGCTGTGGTACGTCACGCCATACCACGTCCAGTGATCTTGTTTGCTGTGGTACGTCACGCCATACCACGTCCAGTGATCTTGTTTGCTGTGGTACGTCACGCCATACCACGTCCAGTGATCTTGTTTGCTGTGGTATGTCACGCCATACCACGTCCAGTGATCTTGTTTGCTGTGGTATGTCACGCCATACCACATCCAGTGATCTTGTTTGCCGTAGTATGTCACGCCATACCAGATCCAGTAATCTTCTTTGCTGTAGTATGTCACGCCATACCACGACAAATGATCTTCTTGGGAGCAATGTGGCGTGACAGATGACAGCAAATAAACTTTTTAGGCACAGTTCGTCAAAAAACCCGTTAGCACGCCTTTAGCTTTTGCGTAACGCGTGCCCGTGATGCGACAACGGCCTTTTCGTTATTTTCGTTAGGCAATGCAACAATCACAAACCGTCAGCTTACAATAAGTGTATTCGATTTTTGTTTTAAGGTCAAGGGGTCACAAACAAATTAATCTGGGTAATCATGTTAGTTCCAAAGATGAATCTGGCAGAGATTCGCAAAGAGATAGACAAAGATTTTGAGATTGTGGTGCGCAAATCGCTCTTTGTGCTGAAGGATCTTAAAAAGAAGCATGCTCCCTTGCGCCAGAAACGGATCATAGAGGTGTACGACTACTTCTCAAAATTCAAGAACAACTGGATATTCAAATGGGATGTAGATAAGAAGGTGACACTTCCCGTTTATCTGGTGTGGTATATTGGAGACCGCGGACTTACGGCCATTCAAGCATTTCCTAATGGCCCTAGCCTATTCTATTATACCTCCCATTATTTTAAGCGCTATAACGAGAGATTAAACCTAGAGATAAACGACCCGAAAAAGTTGCTCCACGTCTTTATGGAAAACCACTTGGCATATTCGTTTCAGTATCTCGAAGAAATTGCACCCGGAGTGTGGAAATTCTTTGCCTACACCAAAAACGGTGTGGCGCTGGGTACGTACATCCAAGCTCAGGACTGCTACAAAATGAACACGTTCATTACGCACGATATGCTGAAGGGCGATCAAAAGGAGATGGAGACATTTAAAAAGGCCGAGTTAGATAAATACCTCGCCACCTATCATAAACTGGATTAGTGCTCCTTTAGCTTTTGCCTAACGCGTGCCTGTGATGGGGCCGCGCAAGAGAACGTTCAAACCAATGATTGACTTATCTTTGATAATATGAAAGTCATACTCGATATCGATACCAACAGCAAGGACGCCATGGCCTTGCTTAACTATATCCGCTCGCTACAGTATGTGAGTATTCTGGAAGATGAACCAAACGAGTTGAGTTCAGAACAGAAAGCGGCCATAGAAAAGGGTTTGAAAAGTCTGGAAGATGGCCGTTTGACGCATGAGGAAGCAATGAGCTCTGCGCGATTACGCTTTCCCCATCTTTTTGAAAACCCCGATAGCCCGCGTTTAGCTTTTGCGTAATGCGTGCCAATGATGCGGCAACTTCCCCAGTTTCCCTGAATAACATCTCGCGATAACACCCTTATCCTATCTTAGCGCATGTGTTAAAGAAGCTCATTCTTTCTAGTGCGGTGGTTATGCAATGCGTATTGGCTTCGGCTACTACCGCTACCGATAGTCTGCTGCAACTGATAGATAAGACTACGGGAGAAAAAGAACTGTCCATTCTGTATTGCTCGCTGTCTAAGTCGTTGCAATATGCTAGTCCAGACAGCGCCATTGGCTACGCCAAGCGCGGGTTAGAAATAGCCAATGCGGCCAATTATAGTCTTGGAATAGCAGAAAGCGCTGCCACCTTGGGCGATATTTATGTGGTAAACAATCAGCTAGAAGAGGCGAAAAAGAGCTATTCAACGGCCGTTGAGTTTTTCGAGAAAACCGACCGCCTATTTGATGTGACTCAGATAAGTATGATCCTGGGCAACATTCATTTGGCTCAGAACGAATACTTGCCTGCGCTCAAACTCTATCAGCAATGCTTGGCCATATCAAAGGAGAATGATTTCTCCAAGCTCACGCCTCATCTCTACAACAACATTGGCGAACTGTATTTAGAAATTGAAGACAACGAAGCAGCAAAGGAGAATTTTGATCGTGCCTTTCGTCTATTTGAAGAGCAGGATGATCAGTATAATTTGGCGGTGTGCATGCTCAATCTGGCACGTATAGCCGACATAAACGGCAACCGCCTAGAGGCGATAAAGGGATATTTAGATGCTATTCGCATTCTGTCTGCCATGAATAGTTGGCCCAATATTGCAAGCGCCTACAATTCAATTGCCGACCTGTTTATAGCCGATGGCGATTGGAACAATGCCGACCAATACCTTACGCAGGCGCTGAATATTATTGAAAACAACAACAGCACGTTTGCGGGGCCATCGTCCATTTACAGCACCAAAATATTTAGCAATGTGGCCAAGTTGGCGCTGGAAAGGAAGGATGAGAAACGTGCCCTCTCCTTTGCCAAACGCTCGCTGAGCTTATCAACCAGCAACCTCTATAAGGAGAGCATTCTAGAAAACTCGAAGCTGCTTATCCAAATTTATGAGCAAACAGGACAGCCCGATTCTGCACTGGTTCACTACAAAACAGCACTTAAATATGCCGAGGAAATTCAGAAGGAAGACAACATTAAAAAGATTACCCAGCTGCGA
Organism: Flavobacteriales bacterium; assembly: GCA_021741155.1. GTDB lineage: Bacteria > Bacteroidota > Bacteroidia > UBA10329 > UBA10329 > UBA10329. The sequence continues at coordinate 89,356 of JAIOYP010000008.1, forward strand.
ATGCAATATGAGTTTGATGCCATGTTGCAGCAGAAAAAGTTAGACGACATCAAGCGGGAGTCGTCACTCCGACAGCGCGAAATGCTGTACATCGGTATTCTGGTGGTGGTGATTTTCACCGTGCTACTGCTCATACTTCTTTATCGAAATCAGAAGACCAAAGCAGATCGGGCCATCCTCAAAAAAGAGAACTTGGAGTTGGAACGAAACAAGCTTAATCAGGCGCTCACGTACAAGAACAAGGAGCTGGCAACGAATATGATGTATCTGCTAGAAAAGAACGAGTTCATAACCACCATTGCGCGGAAATTGAGCGAGGCGAAGGATGCTTTTAACAAGAGCAATCAAGATGTTGTGCAGCGCATCATCAACGAGTTAAAACAGAACTCATCCAAAGGCATTTGGGAAGAGTTTGAGATGCGTTTTAAAGAAGTTCATTCGGATTTCTATGCTGCGCTCAACGAGAAATTCCCCGATCTAACTCCCAACGAGATTCGGATTTGCGCCTTCCTACGGTTGAATATGTCCACCAAGGAAATCTCAGCCATCACCCATCAATCGGTGAAGAGTATTGATATGGCGCGCTTCCGTTTACGTAAGAAAATGGACATCGATAAAGATGAGAATCTCATCATTTTCTTAACTCAATTGTAGTTTCTTCCTCGTTTTTTGCTGCAAATGGCATTATTCCTAATGCCAAATAAGGTCCGCGTAAACGTACTGTAATCAGCAGCTTAGTTGTTTCTGTAGTAATCTTGTGACACCTGTTTCGGCCACTGTAGGGTTATAGTGACCCCAAAATTTTCTTCACCCCAAAAATTGCGCATACACTTGCTTAACGAAAACATCAGAAACCTGATTTTCGGAATAGTTAGACCATGAAAGAGGTGAGTAAGAATAGTGGGAATGCCAACGAGCCAAATCCGGAGGATGTAATGGATCCGCAGGAAAAGGAGTTGCTAGAAAAGGAGCTTCAAGAGTTAATAGAGGAGGGGCAAACGAGAACGGAAGCCTACATGAAACTCATTAAGGAAATTGAAAAACGAATTGAAAAACGAGATTAACCAACCACAATAAAACAATGAAAATGAATAGATTATTTACCTTTTGTTTAGCATCGCTTGTGGCGGTGACTACTGCCTTTGGGCAATCTACCGTGACGGTGAATGTGACGGATGGCGCAACGGCCATTGAGGGAGCTTCGGTTACCTTAAATGCTACAATGGATGTCACCAATGCCAACGGAGACGTTGATTTTGCTGGCCTTGTTGATGGTTCGTATCCGTACACGGTTACAGCCAATTGTTTTGCGGAAGGCTCAGGAACGGTGGTTGTTTCTGGTGGTAATGTGACGGAAAACGTAACGTTGACGGCTTTAACCTCAGCAACGGTATTCTGGAATGTTGCTGAGACTTCTTCACCAAACTCATTCCCAGTAGCAGCAGCTTCTATCAGCATGACCGATGGAACGGATACTTACACATTGGCTTACGGAGGTTTCGACAACTTCATGTTTGATGTTCCTTTTGGAACGTACGATTACACCATCTCAACGGATTGTCATTCGGATGTAACCGGAACATTCACGGTTGATTGCGCGAACATCGATCCAAATAACCCAGATCCAACAGTTGCCGTTTGGGAAGTGCAAGGTGCTGAACTTACTACAGCAATCGTATTCTGGAATGTTGCCGAGACGTCTTCACCTAACTCATTTCCAGTAGCATCAGCTTCTATCAGCATGACTGATGGAACCGGCACATACACATTGGCTTACGGAGGTTTCGACAACTTCATGTTTGATGTTCCTTTCGGAACGTATGACTACACGATTTCAACGGATTGCCATTCGGATGTAACAGGAACATTCACGGTAGATTGCGCGAACATCGACCCAAACAACCCAGATCCAACAGTTGCCGTTTGGGAAGTGCAAGGAGAAGAACTCACTACAGCAATTGTATTCTGGAACGTGGCTGAAACTAGCAGTCCAAATTCATTCCCAGTAGCATCAGCTTCTATCAGCATGACCGATGGAACGGATACTTACACATTGGCTTACGGTGGATTCGACAACTTCATGTTTGATGTTCCTTTTGGAACGTACGATTACACCATCTCAACGGATTGTCATTCAGATGTAACCGGAACCTTCACGGTTGATTGTGCGAACATCGACCCAAACAACCCAGATCCAACGGTTGCAGTTTGGGAAGTTCAAGGAGACGAACTTACTACAGCAACCGTATTCTGGAATGTGGCTGAAACTAGCAGTCCAAACTCATTCCCAGTATCAGCAGCCTCTATCAGTATGACCGATGGAACGGACACCTACACATTGGCTTACAGTGGTTTCGACAACTTCATGTTTGAGGTGCCTTTCGGAACGTACGATTACACGATCTCAACCGATTGTCATTCTGATGTAACAGGAACATTCACGGTTGATTGTGCGAACATCGATCCAAACAATCCTGATCCAACAGTTGCAGTTTGGGAAGTGCAAGGAGATGAACTTACTATGGCAACGGTATTCTGGAATGTGGCTGAAACTAGCAGTCCGAATTCATTTCCAGTATCAGCTGCTTCTATCAGCATGACTGACGGAACGGACACCTACACACTGGCTTACAGCGGATTCGACAACTTCATGTTTGATGTTCCATTTGGAACGTACGATTACACGATTTCAACCGATTGTCATTCGGATGTAACAGGAACATTCACGGTTGATTGTGCGAACATCGACCCAAACAACCCAGATCCAACGGTAGCAGTTTGGGAAGTTCAAGGAGACGAACTTACTACAGCAACTGTATTTTGGAATGTGGCTGAAACTAGCAGTCCGAATTCATTCCCAGTATCAGCTGCTTCTATCAGCATGACTGACGGAACGGACACCTACACACTGGCTTACAGCGGATTCGACAACTTCATGTTTGAAGTTCCTTTCGGAACGTACGATTACACGATTTCAACCGATTGTCATTCGGATGTAACAGGAACATTCACGGTAGATTGTGCGAACATCGATCCAAACAACCCAGATCCAACAGTTGCCGTTTGGGAAGTTCAAGGAGATGAACTTACTATGGCAACTGTATTCTGGAATGTGGCCGAGACAGCTTCGCCAAACTCATTCCCAGTATCAGCAGCTTCTATCAGCATGACTGACGGAACGGACACTTACACATTGGCTTACGGTGGATTCGACAACTTCATGTTTGAGGTGCCTTTCGGAACGTACGATTACACGATTTCTACCGATTGTCATTCGGATGTAACAGGAACATTCACGGTAGATTGCGCGAACATCGACCCAAACAATCCAGACCCAACAGTTGCCGTTTGGGAAGTGCAAGGAGATGAGATTGTGATTGACGCTACTGTTTCTCAAGTAGATAACGTGTTAACTGCAAGTGTTTCTGGTCTTACCTACCAATGGGTTGATTGCGATAACTCAAACGAACCAATTTCAGGAGAAACCGGACAGAGCTACACTGCAGCTGTAAACGGAAACTATGCTGTCATCATTACAGATGGTAATTGTTCTGCAACGTCAGATTGTATCGGTGTTTCGGTTGGAATTAATGAGTTGCTGTCAGCTGAAGTTTCATTGTTTCCAAATCCTGTACAAGAGGTGATGAACATTGGTCTAAGCGAAACATTGGAGAACGCTCAAATTGAAGTGGTAACCTTAACTGGAAAAGTGGTTTACAGCAACAATCACAGCGGAGATCAGATCAGAATTAATCTAGCTAAGCTTAGCGCTGGATTGTACATCCTTAACATTCGTTCGGATAAGGGCTATTTTACTAAGCCAATTATCAAGCAATAAATTGACATAAAACGTGTGCTGCCTTTTCGGCAGCACACGTTATTAATTTGAACTTTAAGCTTTCCTCATCATGAAAAAAGGTTTTTACTCTCTACTGTTATGCACCGCCATTGGTGCTCAGGTCAACGCACAATTTTCACCAACGCTCGACCTTTCGTTTGATAGCGATGGAATCGTTGTAAAGGATTTCGGTTCTCATGATAACCTTCAAGCGGTAGCTGTTCAGTCATCAGACAACAGCATTGTGTCGGTGGGTACAGCTATAGACAATGCCACATTTGGTGGACGCTTGCTGGTTCAGCGAAATCTGGCTTCAGGAGCACTAGACCAGAGCTTTAATACTACTGGGTATCTGATTATCGAAGATTATCAAGAGTCGTATGCGTACGATGTAGAGATTCTTTCGTCAGGAAAAATTCTAGTTGCAGGTGCTGCGGCAAATGCTCAATACGAATTCTTTGCCCTTGTATTGAGACTTAACAGTGATGGAACGTTAGACCAAACCTTTGGCACTAACGGGACTACCCTTATTAACCTGGCTCCACGTAATGAGTTTGCGTATGCAATGGATATTCAGTCTGATGGAAAGATTGTTGTTGCTGGTTCGGCAGGAGATGCCATCGGTAAGGATATGCCTGCTGTTTATAGGTTGAATGAGGATGGCTCTATTGATGCTGGATTCGGAACAAATGGAATGAACGCCCTTCCAGTGCCTGAAATTGACAATGATTTTTCAAACGTTTCGGTTGATTCAGATGGAACAATTATAGCCAGTGGCCATTACTCTCAAGCCCTTACCTCGCAAGGCCAACAGAACTTTGATGTGTTGGTTGCAAAGTTTCTTTCTAACGGACAATTGGATGTCAATTTTGGAGGAACGGGTCTTGTGACCACTCCGATTTCACCAGACCTTGCCGAAGAAGCATACGGAATGATTTTAACTGGTGGAGAGATTATAGTATGTGGTTATTCGCTTAGTGCCACTTATTTGTATCAATATTTTCTGATTCGATACAAAGGAAACGGAGACCTTGTAACCACATTTGGTAATAATGGAATTGTTCTTTCTGAGTTAACAGACGGAAGCGTGGCGTATGATATGGCACTTGATGCTGATGGTCGTATTTTAATTACTGGGAATGTTGGTACGGGGTGGGAAGATTTGGATTTCTTCCTTGCTGCTTTTAACGAAACGGGTTCTTTGGATCTTACATTCGGAGATCAAGGCATCGTAAGAACAGACGTTATGGGTGATTTTGATGAAGCGTACGGGATATTCGTTCAACCAGATAATACGATTGTGCTTGCGGGCAAAGGCGCCAATGGATCGAACAACGATGCAGTGGTTATGAGGTTTACCAGCGACATGGCAACAAGTATTGCTCAGGCAACGGAAGAGAATGAAGTGTCTGTTTATCCTAATCCTATACTGTCTGGTAACATGCTTAATCTTCAGTTAGCTAATCAGGCAGCAAACCAAGTAAACCTCGATTTGATTGACAGTAACGGAAGAAGCGTGTATTCTTTGGTGCTTCAAAAAGCCCAGATTTCAACGCAGAGTATCGGAATCAATTTGCCAACTAATCTTGCCGCAGGCCTTTATGTGTTGAAAGTTGCTGTGGATAACGAACAGCCAACCGCCATCCGACTTACGGTTTCGCAGTAGCGAGAAGAACGAATTAGAGGCTGTGGCTTGTGTATGAATTCCGACAGGAATTCAATAAACAACCACGCTATCCGTGATGTGGCAACCTTTACCGTGACATCAGCACTTCGCATTCGCTTATATTTGTGTTGTGCAAACGTTCAAAGACATCAGCACCAAACTAGCAGAAGCGCTACCAGCTCTGAAAAAGCGTTATTCCATTACATATTTGGCTTTGTTTGGGTCGGTGGTTCGGTCTGATTTTAATGCACAGACCAGCGATGTAGACATTCTCATCGATTTTGATGGCGAGATGGGATGGGAATTCTTCGACCTTCAAAAAGAGCTAAAGGAACTGCTGGGTCATGAAGTGGACCTGGTATGCAGACAGGCACTAAAGCCACACTATTGGGAGGTTATTAAAAACGAGTTGGTCCATGTCGGTACGGCTGCCTAAGATTATTCTGCAAGACATGGTGGAGGCGGCCCAGAAAGTGCTGCTTTATACGGATGGTCTGAACTTTGAAAGTTTCGTTAGTGATGGCAGAACGCGCGATGCCGTATACCACAATCTGATTGTTCTTGGCGAAGCGGCAGGACGAATGCCAGAGGCATATGTTCATGTCCACGATGAAATACCATGGCAGAAGATGGTCTCAACCAGGAACGCCTGGTACATGGGTATGATGTGATTGATAATCGAATAGTTTGGAAGATTGTGACGGACATATTGCCCGATTTGCTTGTGCAGTTGAAGCTTCTATCGAAGCCATAGACCAATGGTCTCACATTTTTTAGTGAACAATAATCTTGAGGCGGATTGCCATTTGCTAGGCAATTACCTCAATGCATGAATTCCGACAGGAATTCAATAAACCACCACGCTATCCAAATAAGCGGAATCGCTAGTGAGCTGAACAAGTCCAAGCCCTTGCATATAATACGAGCTTGAGCCTGTCCCACTTGTGTAGGAGACAACTTTGAGGAGGTCTGAATAGGAGCAGCCATTTTGGGAGCTCAAACTAGCTGAAACACTTTCAATGACGATTGAATCTGTTCCAGCCGTTGTCCATTGCATTCCAACCGTTGGGTTTGAAGGCAGATAAACCTCTTCAGAGCTCAGCGTGTTGTTCCATTTGAAGGTCTGTCCGCTTTCTTCTCGATAGTAATCGTGAATGGTTCCGAAAGCGCCCGTGGTAATCATGTGAGAATAGAACTCCCCATTGCCCATCTGCGTTTCTTCCGTTATTTCTAGCTGAAACCACTGGCTGGCAGGCATTCTATAAATCCAATAACTGTTAATGGAGAGCGGAAAATACGAGCTTCCTCCAGTTCCGGTGCAAATGAAATTCGGGTTGAGAACCGTGGTATCCGTTATGCACGCATTGCACGGCCCGCCACAGTCAATACCTGTTTCTCCCTGATTTTGCAAACCATCAAAACAAGTTCCGTTGGTGGTGTCGCATGGCACGCATGGTCCACCGCAGTCTTCTTGCTCCTCGTTCTGATTTTTCTTGCCATCGTAGCAGGTTTCTTCGCAGGAAGAAAGCCCCGAAATCACGAAGATGGAAACCACCATCAGGCTCACTAAATCAATAATTCTATGCGGCCTAGCGGTTTTTTCGTTTTTCATTACATAAATAGGACGTTTCCTATCGTGTAAAGGTTGGCTACAGGATTTACACACATCGTTGCAATCTGAGCATCGTTGTTAATCACCTTTTCGTGGTCTGCACCCAACACAAAACCAGATACGCTTATTTCGCTGTCATCCGTAAGAATCACAATCAAATCTGCATTAACCTGAGAAGCATATTTGATGCAATTTTTGGCAAGACCACCGCTTTTTCCAGAGTGTTCTATAGAGAATTTCACCCCATTTTTCTTGAACATGTTTTCTGCCCAAGCGATGTTTGCATTGCGTGCATTGATTAGAAATTCATCATCCTCGTAGCTTGCAAATAGCTTCACTTCAGAGTCGAAGTGCTTCGCCATTGAGATGGAATGAATAACCTTTTGTTTGGTTTCTCGGCTCGAATCAATTGGAAAAACCATGGTCTTGTAACCGTGTTTTGCAAGATTTTTCTTCTGAACAATAATGACCGGAACAGGAGAAGAAGTTATAACCTTCACCGCCCAGGCTCCTGTAATGTGTTGCATTCCGATTACACCATGCGTTCCCATCACTAACAGGCGAGCTCCAATCTCTTCTGCTACTTCGCCAATAGTTGAGAAAATAGACCCTTCACGCAGATGCGAAGCAGCCTTCACTCCATATTTAGCTTTAATGTCGGCTACCTGAGCATCCATTTTGGCGTTCAAGTCATCTAAAGATTCACCCGCTTTTTTCAGCTTCGTTTTCGTATCGCTATTTACAATGTGTAACAGGCGAATTTCATCTCCAGAAACAGCAGCCAACGTTGCTGCGTGATTGATAGCAGTATCTGCCGCTTTAGAAAAGTCGGTTGGTACAAGAATGATTGGTTTTTTCTCAGCCATTTTGGTTCAATTGTTTTTAGGGGTGCTAAAATAGATTATTTGAGTTCGCGGAAGGATAAACTAGCCATCATAGCCGCTTACAATTTTCCTTATTTCGTCAAGATGCTTTTGTTTTTCGGGTTGGCGGAAGGTTTTTCCGTAAGCCGTGTGGTATACGTGTTGCGAGAGAAAGCTTAACTGAATTCTATTCCAAGCCTCAATTTCTGCAAGGATTCCAAGATGTTTCAATTCCTTAAAAAGATTGGACCCGATAGGTTCAAAATCATCTCTTCCGAGGTAATCAAGATCGGCATCGCAAAGAATTTCTTCCAAATGATTTTTTGGCGATTGCGGAACCTTGGTTGCCATAATCATCTCACAAACATGATTGATAGCGTTAGTGTCAAATCCAAAACCAGGAAGAATGTCTTTAGCAAACTCACATCCTTGATTCTCATGGTCTTGGTGTCCGTTCAGAAAACCGCAATCATGAAAAGCGGCAGCAACCAGTAACAGATTCTGCTCATCTTCAGAAACATTTTCCGATTTGCCAATTCGCTCCACGGCCTCCAACACATCTAACGTGTGGTGATGCCCGTGATAGTAAAGGTGTGCTGGAAGGTCAGCTTCCATCTGTTTTAAAATGTGTTCAATCGCGCCTGCGTAATCCATTCCACGTTTCTAGCTAGCAAATAAGCATTTTTTGATGGAACTTCCATAAAATGGAGTCATCAATCCATCAACTTTAGACATAATTATCATTGATTGAGATGAAGTTGCAACCAGTCTAAGACTTCATTATCAATCTGGTTCTTGTAAATGTTGTTCGGTCCGTAAACGTTATGAGTCCCTTGCGCTGGTATTGTGGTATCTGCCACAACGCCATTGGCAATTAATGTGTCAAACATGGCAATTCCCTGCTCTTTTGGAACCAAATCATCCATTCCGCCATACAAGAAAAGCGTTGGGCAGTTTGACGAATGGAACAGCGGACTAGCCTCAGCATAAAGTGCAGAATCTTCTTCAAACGTGGCTCCCAAGAGTTGCTCTATCGAGTACATCAGGTTGTAATGGTTGATGTATTGATGGAAAAGAGAATTGGTCAAATCGGTTGGGCCAACGTTTGAGATGACTGTTTTCACTCGGTTATTCGAATCAAAGGCGTGGCCATAAAGCAACGCAAGATGACCTCCAGCGCTAAATCCCATCAGCGCATATCGTTCTGAATTTACATTCCATTCGGTAGCATGAGACGAAAGGTGATTCAGCGCATTATCCACATCTTCCATTTGCTTGTGATAATCGCCACAGGCATAACGGTAATTCATACTTGCAACAGCATAACCAGCTTCGAGCAACGAGTTACGAATGTCTTTCAATTCCGCACCGCCTTTGTCTCCAGCAACCCACGCACCACCATGAATTAGAAGAATTATTTCAGTTGAGGTGTCGCGTTCTTCAGGAAGAAAAACATCAATCTTATTGCGCTGGTGCGAGCCATAACTTTGATTCTGAAGAGCCTCAGTTCCTTTCGGAAACGGAAGAATGCATCCTGTAAACAGAAGAACCACTAGTAGAGGAACGGCAATTTTCGAAGTAAACATCCTTAAAATTAGAAAGGAGTAACACCAATTCCAACTGAGATTGGAGTGGCTTCGGTTCCTCTTCCATTCTGGAAAAGTGGAGTTAACGAGTAGAAGAAATTCAAGTAGTAGTTGGCATAGCCGACCCGTGCCGTTAGCCCATATCTGAACTTGGTGAGATTGGGAATGTCGTAGGTTTTAATCTTATCTCGGAAGTTGATTCCCTGGTAGAAAAGGTCTTCGTCTGTCTTTGTTTTGGTATGACTTTGAACCAGCCAGCCCAGTTTAAACCCAACGGAAGCAGCAATTCGCTTCCCGTTTTTGTGCGGTTTTGAACGGAACCGAAGTTCAAAAGGAAGATCAATGAAATTGGTTGAGATTTTATTGACGTTGATCTTCTTTCCGTCAAAAAAGTCTGTGTCCAATTTGGTGTATGTCGAACCAGATGTGAGCGGGTATTCAATTGGAAAACCTTCCATGTGAATATTGTGCGAGTTGAACCCAACACCACCCGCAATGCTGAACAGACTTTTCGCAATTACGTAATCGTAAACCACGGCAACATCCACACCTCTTGAGGAAAACCATTTTGAGCTGATGGTTGATGGCGTTCCAATCCAACCATCAAAATTGAGGTTGATGAGAACCATTTCCTTACGAGGCGGCTTGCGCTTTTTCTTGGGCTTTGTATCAGCCACGGTTTCGGTAGAAACCTCTTGCGCAAGGCAAAACCCAGACATCAGCACCAAAAGAAAAATCGTGTAAAACCTACGCATCAATCGTAAATGAAGGGGCAAATATAGGTGAAGGGTTATTGGGTTATTTGTTATTAGGTCAGATATCTAGGGCAACCAAGTCTTATTACTAAATATATCGAAAAACATACTTTTTGCCACAGATACACTGATTTTCACGGATTTTTTCACAGACAATCAGTGTTCTTTCTGTGAAAATCAGTGTATCTGTGGCTATTTCATGTCAATTATTTAAGACCCGATTACCCTAGCCAGATAACCAATAACTCAATAACCTAATAATTCAGACTCATTAGGATTCCACTCCAACTCCATGTTCCAGTTGGCGCGCACTTCAGAATCTTTCTGAATAATCTTGATGGGTTCGGGCTGACGTTTTTGCAAATAGCGGCCGCTGTCCCACGTTCCGTTTCCGTTCAAATCTCTAACCACTTGAACGTGGTATTTTCCTGGATCAAGCCGACCGAAAAGAACGACTCCTTTATCCGTAACTGATTTTCGCTCCAGAACCACATTCGAAAAGTTCAAAAGCTCAACCACAACCTGCGTTTTTGGAGCTTCGGTAATCTTCAAACTCAGCTCGCCAAAAGCTTCTTTGTCAATTCCAACAAACGAAGTTTCTAGTGTATCATTCCATAATTGATAGAGATCGGTGAAGGCACTGTCAAGCACCAACAGCCGATAGTTCTTGCCTTTTTTCCAAGCGTAAGTGATGTCGAATGTGCGAAGCGCGGGATCGGTAGAATTGATGTCATACTTCACCCGAACCGAATCTTCGTAGAGCTTAATTCTAGACAAATCCATTCCTGTAACCGGATGATTCCATATCAAAGAAAGTGGCGTTTCAGGCTTTGGAGAACGACCTTTTGGCGGATTGAATGTTCCTTTAAGTGTAAACTTCTCCTTGGTTTTTTTCATACTTCGCTTTCCTCCCGAACCAGACGAAACCTCCAGTTCACCCGTTCGTTCTTTCATGGTCAGTTCAACCGTGTCTTTCTCCGCTTTTCCCACATCAAGAAGCAGCCTCAACGTATCCGGAACTTCATCAGTAGTCCAAACGGTGATGGTGTCTCCGGTGCTGCTGTAATCTTTCAGCATCCATTCCTTCTTGTAGTAGCCGCCTTTCATCTGAATGTTGAGGTTCTCTACGGGACGATTATACACGAACACCAGCTTTCCGAAATATTCGCAATAGCTTTTCTTCAAAAACTGAGACGTGTCGGCTTCCACAAAAAGCTGCATTTCATAGCTTGGAATTGGTGTGCCACCCATTCGTTTTAGTGGACTGTCTGTTTCCGTAGCAAGCGAATCAACTGCGGTGGAGTCTGAAGCTGTTGTATCAGGAATAACTGCCACCAATGGTGCATAAGGCAGAATAAGCGAATCGAGAAACCCAATCTTCTCTTCTCGCACATCGAATCTGTAATTGGCATTTTCATCCTTCAGCGCAAAAATCTTGTACGGTTGATTTCCCACGTGTTTGATGAGGAAGGAGCCGTCTTCCAATGAGCGTGTGAAATAATCGGGAATCGTATCAATTGGCAACGAATCACTATCGTTTTTGTAAAGCATTACAAGTGCATCCTTCTCGGCTTCGCCCGTGATGGCATCCACTAATTTCCCTTTCACTTGCATGCTGTCCAAGTGTGCGCCCGTGCTGAAAACATAGGTGTAATTCTCCAGCACATTCGCTTCATTGTTGTCGGCAATGGCTTTTCCAAAATTGATGGTGTAGGTTGTATTCGGAGAAAGTGCCTGCTCAAATTTCACCACCAACGATTTCTGTTTCAACTGATACGAAGGCGACTTCATCATCGGTGGCGAAATGACTACTTGTTCAGCTGGCGATTTCAATTGAATGAACTCATCAAACGAAATGACGATTTGCTTTGAATCGAAATCTGTGGAAAGATTGGCTGGCGTTTCTGAGAGGATTTTCGGAGGCGTTTCATCCTTCGGGCCGCCAGTTGGAGCCACTTGTTGGGCACAGCCGAAAAATATGAGGATTGAAACGTAAAGCAGCGCCTTTCTCATCCGAAACAGGGCGTTAGTAGCGTTGCAATTTTCTCCAAACCGTCTTTGTCATCTGCATCAAAATCATTCAAAACGTGACTATCTACATCCAAAATTGCAATCACTTTTTCATTTGAAATAAATGGAATCACAATTTCAGAACGTGATGCCGAACTGCATGCAATGTGTCCGGGAAACGCATCCACATTTGGGACAATGATGGTCTGTTTTTCTTTCCAAGAAGTGCCGCAAACGCCTTTCCCGAAACCGATTCGTGTGCAAGCAACATCGCCTTGAAATGGTCCAAGAACCAATTCATCGCCATCAACCAAATAGAACCCAACCCAGAAAAACCCAAAGGTTTGTCGCAACGCTGCAGCCACATTGGCCAAGTTGGCAATCAATGACGGTTCGCCCTCGATTAACGCACCAATCTGCGGAAGCAGCAGTTCGTACTTCTCTTTTTTGGAGATGTTGGTTTGTATGTTGAGTTCTTCTGCCATCAATTTCTACAGAAATCAGCAATTAGTTCAAAGCATTCTTCTGGTGCTTCCAAATGCCCCATGTGACCGATATTTGGAACAATCTCAAGCCTAATATCATCGCTGAGTGCCGCAATCTTCTTCACATCATCGGTAGAGATCACAGAGTCCAATTCGCCATGAATGATGAGCTTTCGGAACTTACCATTTTTCAGAATCTTCGTTCTGTCTTTGCGGTCTTTCATCCCACGGATGTTGGCAATGATGCCTTGGTCTGAGAAGTCATTGGCTATGTCGATCAGTGCCTGAATTTCATCGTTCAGATTCTTACGCGAATGTTCGGCAAACAGCGAAGGAATGGCGGCATTCACATAAACACCTTTATTCCGTTGCACAAGCCCGATCACGCGCTCGCGGTCTTTCTTCTTATCCTCCGAATCAGGATAGGTTGAAGAATGAAAGAGCGCCAATCCAGCAATCAGATCGGGCTGTTTTTCGGCCAATGCCAATGCCACATAACCGCCCATCGAATGTCCGATGACCGTGCATTTATCAACATTCTCGGTGAATAGGACGGTTGCCACCGCTGCCGCGTGCTCTTCCATGGAATGGGCATAACCTACGTTTCCTGATTCGCCCTGTCCGAGCAAATCAATGGAAATAACCTCAAATGCTGAACTTAGCTTTTGGGCATAATCACTCCACATGCCGCGCTCCTCCAAAAACCCATGAAGCAGCACAACGGGTTGTCCAACACCGATGTGTGAATAAACCACCTCAACACCTTTATATTCTATGGTCTTTCGCAAGCTAATTTTGTGAAGCGGTCAAAAGTACATACTAAGCCTAACACCAATCCGTTCATACTGCAGCTCTTTCCGATGAAACGATACATTCCGATTTTTCTTGCCCTTCTATTCTCCATTTCTTGGTTTCGGTCAAGCGCGCAAGGCAAGTTGGGCGTTTTTGTCGGTGCAGGAATGATGACTTACACAGGCGATTTGCAGGAAAATCCGTGGCCGCATGGCAAAACCTTGTGCTGGACTGCGAACGCAGGTTTACATTGGCAAATCACACGCAGATGGGGATTGCAAATCAATTATACGATTGGGAAAGTTCAGGCAAGCGACCAATTTGCCAAGGCTGCAGATAGAATTGCCCGCGATTTGCGGTTCAGTTCCTTGCTGCATGAAATTGGAATTAGAGGAACGTTTGACATTCTTCCCAACGATTCTTGGAAGGTTTTGCCGTACATAACTGCTGGCGTTGCCGCGCTCAACTTTGAACCAAAACGTGATGGCGTTGCGCTTCGCGGAATGCAGAATGAAGGTGTGGCCTATTCAAATTGGAGCGTTAGCATCCCCACAGGATTAGGCGTGAAATGGCAAATAAACTGCCGCTGGGCTCTCAAAGGCGAATTCGTTTACCATTGGACTATTACCGATTATTTGGATGATGTGAGCGGAGATTATTTAACTCCAACTGGAGACCCCGACATTGACTTTTACCGCGATCCCGGAAATGTGGCGTTAACGCGAGATTCGCGAGGAACATCCAAATGGAAAGACGGTTTTTGGGATTTGAATGTGGGCGTTATTTACTTCTTCCACGGATGTGGAAGCTCCAAAAAAGGCGGTCTTATTGAAGACTGCGAGGAGCTTTACAAGGATGTGGATTTGAAAGAACTACAGGAGCAGTATAAATAAGAGCTGAGCTTAGTTCAACGCTTTCTTTATTGCGTCAACCGTCCGGTCAATGTGTTCTTCGCTCACAATTCCCATGTGGCCAACGCGGAAATATTGCGTTTTGTGTGAAGGCAGCAGGCCGCCAGCAATCACAACTCCGTTCTGACCAACTTTCCCTAGAAATTCGCCACCGTTTACGCCCTCAGGATAATACGGAGCGGTAAGCGTGTTTGCCTGAACTGTTTCCGACTTAGGAATGAATATCATTCCAAGTGAACGCATTTCATCTCTAAACTTGTTTGCGAGTCGTTTATGTCGGGCAAAGCGTGCGTCCATTCCTTCAGCAAGAATGAGTTCTAAACTTCTTTCTAGTGCTTGAATCAAGTTGACTGGTGGCGTAGCGAAATAAGAAGGATTGCGTCCTTCATAGGCTTGCATAATTGGAAGCCACAGACTCCAATCACAGAAATAATTACCAACGGCAGTTTTGCGGTTCCTCCAAGCGCTCATGGCTTTTTCGGAAGCAACTAAAAGTGCCAATCCTGGAGGAACGCCAACGGCTTTTTGAGAAGCCGTGACAACCACATCAATTCCCCATTCTTCTTGTCTGATTTCTTCTCCAGCAACAGAACAAACGCCATCCAAAATGCTGAGGACGTTGTATTTCTGAGCCAATGCACCCATTGCTTTTGCATCAACCAAAACACTGGTGGAGGTATCGACATGCGTGAAAGTCATTAGCTTGTAATTGCCAGAAGCAAGTTCAGCTTCTACTGTTTCTAATGGAACAACATCACCAACTTCCGATTGAAGGAACGTGACATTGGCACCATAGCGCTTTAGTAACTCAGCATAACGCTCTCCGAAATAACCTGTTGAAACGACCAACACATTATCGCCAGTTTCAATCAAATTGGCGCCAGCCATATCCATGGCAAGAGTTCCCGAACCAGCAACAATAAACGGTTGTCCGCTTGGAGCAAGCCAAACCTTACGCATCAATTCTAATGCACGGCCAAAAGATTCCATAAACGCGGGTGCCACGTGGCTTACGGTCGGTTGACCCAGTTTCTCCATCACCTCAGGCGCGAACTCAATCGGTCCCGGAATCATCAATAGTTTTCTTTCGCTCATGGTTTATCAGCGTTGCTTTAATAGGCGTAAATGTTTGTTTGTGTTTTAGGAGTTCATCAACTCCTCAATCTCCTCCACTTCCTTCGGGATGTTCTTCATCAGGTTGGTATTCCCCTTTTTCGTCACGAGAATATCATCTTCAATTCGAACTCCAATTCCTTCTTCCAGAATGTAGATCCCGGGTTCGCAGGTGAACACGTTTCCGTCTTCCATCGGAAGATTCCAATTACCTACATCATGCGTATCCAACCCAAGAAAATGGCTGGTGCCGTGCATGAAATACTTCTTGTACGCAGGCCATTTAGGGTCTTGGTTTTTGATGTCTGCTTTGTCAATCAGTTTTAAGGTTAGCAACTCATCTTGCATCAATAAACCAACCTCGGTGTGATATTCTTTAAGGATTGTTCCCGGACGAATCATTTCAATCGCGGCCTTTTGAACACGCAGCACCGCGTTGTAAACGTCTTTTTGTCGCTTGCTGTATTTGCCACTCACTGGAATGGTGCGGGACAAATCAGCATCGTAATTCGCGTATTCCGCTCCAATATCCAACAGCAAAATATCTCCCTTTTTACATTGCTGATTGTTCTGAATGTAATGCAACACGCACGAATTTCTACCCGAAGCTATGATTGGCTCGTAAGCAAAACCTTGCGCACGATTTCGAGTGAATTCATGGATTAGTTCTGCTTCTAATTCGTACTCCCAAACGCCAGGTTTAACGGCTTTCAGAAGTCTGCGGAATCCTTTTTCGGTGATGTTGCAAGCTTCTTGAAGCAGAAGCGTTTCAAACTTCGATTTAACGGCACGAATACGTTCCATCACAGGTGCGCATCTTCGGAATTTGTGTAGTGGATATTTCTCCATACACCATTTTACAAATCGCGCATCGCGGCTTTCCACTTCAATCGTAGCTCTTCCGTGCTCGTTTGAGTTGAGGTAGATGTGTGAAGCTTCATTCACAATAGAATTAAAAACCCGATTGAAATCCTTCAACCAATAAACGGTTTGAACGCCTGATACTTGTTGCGCCTGTTCTACCGTCAATTTTGCGCCTTCCCAAATGGCAATGGTTTCGTTCGTTTCCTTCAAGAAAAGAACCTCACGATGATTTTCATCTCGTGCATTTGGCGCAAGAACCAAAATAGACTCTTCTTGATCAACCCCAGAGAGGTAAAACAAATCGCTATTCTGCTTGAATTTCATGTGGCCATCCGCGTTGGTGGGCATCACATCGTTGCTGTTGAAAACCGCCACACTTTGCGGAACGATGCCATCAATGAACCGCTTACGGTTGCTGATGAATAATTCGTTGTCTATTCTGTCGTATCTCATGTTGCCAAAAGTAATAAAAGCCGTTACAGACCCTCATTACAGGCACGCGCCATTGGAGTACTCAGAGTCGTCAACTTTTAGAAAGTTGACGACTCTATGGACGAGTCTTACATCGGCATAATTGCATCTTGTCTACTCCTGAAATAGCCTGACACATTTTGAGGATAAAAACTCAAGAGAATGGAAAGGAAAAAAGAATTCAGTACTACAGAAAAGCGCTGGATAATCAGAGAGCTAGAGGCTGGTCGGATGACCATGTCGGAGTCT
>JAIOYP010000057.1 GCA_021741155.1 Flavobacteriales bacterium
AGCGGAACTTTGTAAGAAGTTATCGTTTCAAACTATAAAGGGGAGGCCATTTGGCCTCCCCTTTTTTTTGCTTACCATTTTAGTCATTAGCATTCTCATTTACATCGCGCTGTCAATACCATTACTACTGGAAGATAAGGTTTTTAGTAAGCCTTAGAGTCGATACAAGCAAGGCAAAAACTACCCAAATCAAATCAAATCTTCGTCTTTCTATCCGTTGTGTTAACTCAGTTCCTTTAAACCAACTCCATTTCGTTGGGCAATAGTACCATCCACAAAAAAATAAGCACAAAAAAAGAGGTGGCCAATGACCACCTCTTTTACAATTCAATCTTGGAAAAGATTATTTGTTAAGTCGATCTTTCAACTTACCACCTTCTTTTTTCTCTCCTTCTGGCGTAGCTTCTAATCGGTCTTTCAATTTACCTCCAGAAGTCCCTTCGCTATTTTCAACTTTGTCTTTCAATTTTCCGCCTTTCTCCTCTGTTTTAGCAGGTTTCTCAACAACTTCAGTTGTAGTTGTAGTTGTAGTAGTGGTTGTAGCAGTTGCTGCAGCCTGTCCAGCTTCGTAAGCAGCAGCCTCAGCAGCAGCAGCTTCTGCAGCCATTGCATCTAGCTTAGCTTGCTCAGCAGCTTGAATAGAATCCATTTTTGCTTGTTCAGCAGCAGCTTGTTCTTCTGCGCTTGGTCCGCCACCGCAAGATGCAAGAGCAATCATGCCACAGACCACTGAGAATAGGAGTACTTTTTTCATTTTTAAATAGGTATTTGTTTATGAGTTTGACACAAAAGTAATTTTTATTGAAGGATGATGGAAGGCGCTATAAAAGCTTTATCAGCTACTTATTGTCAACAACCGGATAATCTAACCTTTGGCTCTTAATGAATTCTAATAGTTTTGTCGCGTCTCAGTAAAACACACAGATAAAATGGCCAAAGAGTATATGAGCATGCGCAACCTGCGCTTTCAATTACATGAAGTTTTGAATGTTGAACAATTGACCAAGTTCGATAAGTATTCGGAACACACTAAGGATGGTTTTGATATGATGCTGGATTCTGCTAAACAGATTTCAGACAGCCTCCTCTTCCCTATTTATACAGAAATGGATGAGAAGAAGCCCGAAATGGTAGATGGTGAGGTTCGCGTTCATCCCGACATGAAGAAAATCATGAAGGAAGTGGGCGAATCAGGTTGGATTGTGGCGCAAGAAGATTTTCATCATGGCGGACAGCAAATGCCTGCTACCATTTTCAATGCGGCCAATTTCATCTTTCATTCGGCAAATACATCTGCGGCTTCTTACTTCGGACTGACAATGGGTTCTGCTGAGCTTATTTCAGCTTTCGGAAGCAAGGAATTGCAAGAAACATACATGACCAAAATGTTTGCTGGTCAATGGCAAGGCACCATGGCCTTGACCGAGCCGCATGCTGGCAGCTCACTTGGAGACATTTATTCCACAGCCAAAGAAGTTGGAGATGGTTCGTATAAAATCAAAGGGCAGAAGATTTTCATCTCTGCCGGAGACCACGATGCGGTGGAGAATGTGGTTCACTTGATGTTGGCAAAGATTGATGGTGGGCCTGCTGGATCAAAAGGAATCTCTCTCTTCGTAGTTCCAAAGCACAGACCAGAAAATGGCGCATTGGTTCCCAACGATGTCTTTACTGCTGGTTTTGAAGCAAAAATGGGTATGAAAGGCTGTCCTGTCATGCACTTAGTAATGGGTGACAACGACAACTGTAAAGGTTGGTTGGTTGGAGAACCGCACAATGGTTTGCGTTACATGTTCCAAATGATGAACGGTGCACGAATTAGTGTTGGAATGATGAGTTCTGCCCTTTCTTCTGCTGCTTACTATGCGTCATTAGAATATGCAAACGAGCGCCCGCAAGGAAGAACGCTTTCTAATCAGGATCCATCAACTCCAATGGAGATGATTATCAATTATGCTGATGTGAAACGGATGCTGTTGTTCCAAAAATCTACGATGGAAGGAAGTTTTGCATTGGTTTGCCAGTGTGCGATGTATGCAGATTTGGCAAAAGTTTCTGAAGGAGAAGAAGCTAATAAATACAAGATGCTTCTTGACTTATTGACTCCAATGGCAAAAGCATATCCTTCCGAAATTAGCGTACAGAGCACAAGCCAAGGAATGCAAGTATTGGGTGGAGCTGGATTCTGTTCTGATTTCCCGTTACAGCAGTATTACAGAGATACACGTATCAATCCTATATATGAAGGAACAACAGGCATCCAAGCCATGGACCTTTTGGGTAGAAAAGTAACCATGAAAATGGGCGCAGCTGTTATGGCGTTTGGACAAGAACTCCAAGAAACAATCATGGCTGGAATGGCCGTTGAAGCATTGCAACCGTATGCAACTAAGCTAGGAGGTTCTGCTCAGAAGTTTCAAGAAGTAACTATGAAGTTGATGGGATTGGCTCAGAAAGAAGCTCCAGAAGTTTTCTTGGCTGATGCCACGCTTTATTTAGAAAATGCAGGAATCCTAGCCGTTGCATGGCAATGGTTAAAACAAGCTTTGGTAATTGAAGCTAAACTCGCTGAAAATCCAACTGGAGAGGAATTGAATTTCTACAAAGGAAAGCAAGCAGCATTCGAGTATTATTTCGAGTACGAATTGCCAAAATCAATCGGGCTTACGAAGCGTCTGTTAAGTGACTACAGATTGACGCTGAATCTCAATCCTGACTATTTGAACTAATAATGGAACACAGATTGGACTGATTCAAGTGATTGTCCTGATTTGTAAGTTCCTAAAAAGCCTGCTTGCTGCTTCGCTGACGAAGGAAGCGTCTCAATTTGGATTTATTGCAAAGAGACCCTTCCTTCGTCAGGGAAACAAACCGAAAGCCTCGGATTGTTCTCTGTGAAACTCATTTTCTCCATATAATCTCTGTGCAATAACTCCGATGACCTACGAACACTTTAACTATACAGTCGAAAACAAGGTTGCCAATGTGGTTATCAATCGTCCAGAAAAGGTCAACTCTTTTAATGAGAAAACATGGGAAGAGCTGAAGGCCATTTTTGAGCGAATTGATAAAGACCTGGAGGTTCGCGTGGCCGTGCTTTCTGGCGAAGGAAAGCTGTTTTGTGCAGGCATCGACTTACAGATGCTGATGTCGGTTAAGAATGTGGAGAACGTTGAATGTGCTGGAAGACGCAGTGAAAAGATTCTGAGCTTCATTCATGAATTGCAAGATTGCATCAATGCCATTGAGAAGTGCTCGAAGCCAGTTCTAGCTGCTATTCACAATGGATGTATTGGTGGTGGCGTTGACATTGTGGCTGCTTGCGACATGCGCTATTGTTCTGATGATGCCTATTTCACCATTAAGGAAATTGATATGGGAATGGTGGCTGATCTTGGTACGCTTCAGCGATTGCCAAAATTTGTCAAGCCAGCAGTTGTAGCCGAAATGGCCTTTACAGGAAGAAAAGTTGGCGCCATTGAAGCCAAAGAAATTGGCTTGGTGAACAATCATTTTACGGACAAGGAAACAATGCTTTCTGAAGTTCAAAAGCTTGCAGAAATGATTGCTTCTAAATCACCTATTTCAATCAGAGGAACGAAGGAAATCTTGCGATATACACGAGATCATTCGGTTGCCGATGGTCTGCATCACATGGCAGTTTGGAATTCAGCCATGCTGCTTTCAGATGATTTGACCGCTGCATTCATGGGAGCAATGAACAAGCAAACGCCAGTTTTCAAGGATTAAAATGAAACGAATTTCGCTACTTCTGATAGCAGTTTTTCTTTCTTGCACGGCTTCATTTGCTCAGAATCTGAATGATTTAAGCTGGCTTCTTGGAACGTGGGAAATGGTTGAAGGTCCGGCAACAACAACCGAAACGTGGGAGTTTAAAGATGATTCCACTTTTGTTGGAAGTGGAATTACCAAACAAAGCGGTAACATCGTTTTTCAAGAAGGACTTGGCATTGAATACAGAAATGGCGAAGTGACGTATATCGCTGTTTTACCTGATAAGACGGCTCATTTCAAATTGACCGACTCAAGCACGAATTCGGCAACATTTGAAGATCCAGCCAATGACTTTCCAAGCAAAATCGTTTATGAATTAAACGGTGATAAAATGGACATTACACTATTCGGTATTCAGGATGGCGAAGAACAAAACATGAAAATGTCGCTCATCAAGAAGTAATTCTTACGTGTTGGTACAATTATTGAATTGCTAACGCAAATTCCTGACCATGAAAAACCTACTTCCGCTTGCAGCCGTTATTCTGCTTTCCTCCTGCTCCATCAACCGCATGTATCTTACTGTTGACACCAAACAGCAGATTGAAAAAGCTGGAGTAGATATCAAGCAAGTTCAATTCTACAATTCGGAAGAGATTGTATTGGCGCGCCAACTCAATAAAGGAGAACTGAAAGTAGCCGAAGGAAAGGTTAGGATTGAGAATGGTCAGAGTATTGAAGAGATCATCATTCCAGCAAACACACCTGGTATTTGCGAATTGAACGATGAGAAAACGCTAAAAGTAAGCTTCGATACAGGCGATGGAAAATCGATACCATTCCTTGTCGAACGTAAAGGCGATATGGTGACTTCAGGAAGCTATTTTAAGATTGGGGCAAAGCAATGGGTTAGAACTTCACGTGGCGAACAAGTCGGAAAAGTGGATTATCAGGGTCAAATCTATAACCTCGTTAGAGGATTGAACAGCCGATTGATGATTGATAAATCTGTGCTAAACAAGGTTGATCGCAACACACACGTGGCAAAAGGTCGCAAACTCTAAAGGCTTACTTTTGCGCCTCAAAACAGGCAATAAATGGAACTTCTTATGACCAAAGTGTGCATGACCAAGGATATTGGTGTGCACGGAAATCTTTTTGGCGGACTCATGCTTTCTTGGATTGATGAAGCTGCCGTTGCCATGAGCAATCGCTTGTGTAAGACTCCAAATATGGTCACTCGCAAAATGACGGAGATTCTGTTTGAACGACCAGTTAAAGTTGGACACACCATCAACATTTACGGAAAAGCGGTTTCGATGGGAACGACATCTATTGCGCTTGATTTAGAAGCTAGGCGCTACAACGTTTATACTGAGAAGGAAGATGTTGTTTGCACAACTACCATCGTTTTCGTGAGAATTGATGAGGAAGGAAACAAGATTCCGATTGCTGGTGAGGTTCGAAGAAAATTTGAAGAACGAAATAGTTAAGATTTGCGAGGCTTTTGGTGTTCAGAGGTTGATGATTATCATTCGATTTGTTAAATAATCTAAAAACCAGAATCAGAGAGCAACTTAGAATAGGGATTGCGTTTCACAAACGGGAAAAGCCCAGAAAATAGTAAACACTTGAATTGCTAATTTCGGACACGAATTCAAAATATATCAAGCACAAGTAATATGAGGAGATTGATGTTTACGTTGCTTCTTTTGGGAAGTATGTCCATGGCCTTTGGACAAAAAACAGGCTACCAGATTGATTTTAACATTGAAGGTTGCCAGGCTGGAAAGGTGGTGCTCGCTTACTATTATGGCGATAAGCAATACATTAAAGACAGCACACGTGTTGACGACAAAGGAAGGTTCGTTTTCAAAGGAGAAAAAGCGCTAGACCAAGGGATTTACATCGTGGTTATGCCGCCAGACAATAAATAC
This sequence comes from Flavobacteriales bacterium, assembly GCA_021741155.1. Taxonomy (GTDB): domain Bacteria; phylum Bacteroidota; class Bacteroidia; order UBA10329; family UBA10329; genus UBA10329. The sequence continues at coordinate 5,673 of JAIOYP010000057.1, forward strand.
TTTGAGGTGATTATTGATGAAGATCAGCACTTTTCTGTGAACTCAGTATTCGCAACACCGATCAAATCGATGAAAGTCACTGGAAATGAGGAGAACGTTCGGTTTTACTCTTACCTCAAATTCCTGAATGACCAGAAGACCAAGAGCGAACCGGTCTCGAAGCAAATGGAAGAACTGCAAAAGGCCGACAGCGTTGGTTATAGAGAATCTCCTGAGTTTAAGAAGCTTCAGAAGCAGATGACTGCTATTGACGAAGAGGTGAAGGACTACAAGAACAAGTTCATAACTGATTATCCAAAGGCGCTGTTGACCAAAGTTTTCCTAGCTTCCAAAGACCCTGAAGTACCAGAAGCTCCTAAAAACGAGGATGGAAGTATTGACAGCACATTTGCTTGGAGATATTTCAAGGATCATTATTGGGATTTGGTTGATTTTTCTGACGACCGTATCATCCGTACGCCAGTTTATCACAGCAAATTGGAGCGGTTCATGTCAAAAACGATATATCAAGTTCCGGATTCAATTATTAAAGAAGCAACGCTCCTAATTGAGAAGACGAAAGAGAGTAAAGAACTTTTTAAATACACCGTTTTCTGGATTACGAGCCATTTTGAGACATCAAAACAGATGGGAATGGATGCCGTTTTCGTTCATATGGCGAAGAACTATTACATGACTGGACAAGCGTTTTGGGCTGATTCAAGTACAGTTGCCAAGATTGGAGAACGCGCACAGAAATTAGATTATTCGCTCATTGGAAAGGTTGCTCCGAACTTGATTATGAACGATACTGCCGGAAAAATTCAAATTCTCCATGCTATTCCAAAAGATTACACCATTGCTTATTTCTGGGATCCGGACTGTGGGCATTGCAAAAAAGTGACTCCAAAAGTGAAGGAGTTTTATGATGCTTTCAAAGATGAATTGAGCGTGGAAGTTTATGGAGTAAACACCAACTCTAAGGAGCGAGAAGATTGGCTCAAATACATCATTGACAACAAGTTGGATTGGATTAACGTGGAAGATCCAGAGCAGAAAACGGCCTACAAATATTTGTATGACATCTACTCTACTCCGGTAATTTACCTCTTGGATAAGGATAAAAAGATTATTGCAAAACGAATTGGCGCAGAAGACCTTGAAAACTTCATCCGTCATCACAAGAAAAAGTCATCATAGAACTTAACTTAGCCCGAAATTATTTGACATGCTGAATTCAAGAAACCTATTCATTCTCGCCCTTATCGTTCTAGCCGCTGTGCTTAGAGTTTCGGGTAACCTTCCATACAATTTTACTCCTGTTGCTGCCATTGCACTGTTTGGTGGAGCTATGCTGAGCAATCGCGCATTGGGCTTTATTGCACCACTTGCCATCATGGTTATTTCTGATTTTTTCATCGGATTTCACAGCAGCATGTTTGCTGTGTATGCCGCTTTGATTGGAGTTGTTGGTATTGGACAATTGGTAAGAAACAATCCAACCATGCTTCGTGCATTTGGTGGTGCACTTGCTGGTTCTGTTCTGTTCTTTTTGGTAACCAATGCTGCTGCCTGGTTCGTGCTTCCAGAATACACGAAAGACCTTTCTGGTTTGTTCAATAGCTATGTAGCTGGTGTGCCATTCTTCAGAGGAACGTTGATGGGAGATTTGCTTTTCACAGGCATCTTCTTCGGTAGCTACAAGTTGGCCGAATACCGTTTCCCTTCGTTGGTAAAAGCCTAAGGTTTGATTAAAAATCCAATTATCGTAACGTTTGTTGCGCTTGGACTGGCTGTTGCCGTCAACATTTTCTATTTCACAACTGGAAACGACCTAACGGTTGTTGTTTCGCGGACGCTGTTCGCGGATATGCTTTTGGCATTAAGTCTTGTGCCAATCTATCAATCTGTTTTGTTGGCAAATGCACCTGCTGACCTTCCGATGATAGACAAGATGAAATCTGGGCTAAAACCAGTTGCGATGTACACGTTTCTGTTGGCCATCATCACGTTTATCCTTGTGAAGATGTTTGGAGAACCGTTGATTGGAGCACGCATCTTTGAGTTAACAGAAGCATTGACCAAAGCAGTTGAGGAAGGAGTAATTACGGCAGAACAAAAAGTTCAGCAAATTGAATTGGCAAAGCAGATTTATTCGCCTACTTCACACGTGTTGATTGTGCTTTTGGGAAACCTTTTTATCGGGTTTATCAGCTCCATGCTATCCGCAGCACTCATCAGAAAATAGTTCTTCTAGCCAACTACGCTGGATGCCAACTGTTCCAAGTTCAATCCATCGAAGGTTCCTGAACTCATCATCAACAGGTTTTTCTGTTTCCAGTTCATTCCAAGAAGTTGTTCGTTCAGTTCTGCTGAATCGGTAATGACTATCAAATCTTCGCGATCAAATGCTTTTTTGACCTCATTTTTGGTGAGTGCTGGCAGTTTCTTGTGCTCAAGCGTGTGTGGATTGAAATAGACAATGGCCTCATCCGCAACCTTCATGCTATTGCGGTATTCCTCCAAGAACTTGATATTGAGCGAACTGAATGTGTGCAGCTCTAGGCAAGCCACTAACTGTCGGTTGTCAAACTGATGCTGAACTGCCTCTACCGTTGCTTTTACTTTGGATGGCGAATGCGCAAAGTCTTTAAAAACCGCAGCCGTGTCGGACGAACCAAGCAATTCTAAACGTTTAGATGCTCCTTTAAAATCTTGAATGGCGTTGTAAAAATCTTTGTTTGAAACGCCTAAGTTGGCACACACCAATCGTGCTCCGTTTAGATTGATGAGGTTGTGCTCTCCAAATACTTTCAACGGAATTTTGCCTTCATCTGTAAGGAGAAAACTCATTCCATTCTCAATAACATGAGGTGGAACTGAGTACGGCAATCGTGTAATGTCGTTATCCGATTCCTCGGCCACTTTTTTTACCTCGGTATCATCCTCACAATAAATGAGCTTCCCTCCTTTCTCAATTAAATCAACGAAAATATCGAACTGCTCTACGTAATTATTGAACGTTGGAAACACGTTGACGTGATCCCAAGCAATGCCACTGATTAAAGCGATATTGGGCTTGTATAAATGGAACTTCGGTCTGCGGTCAATCGGGCTGCTGAGGTATTCATCGCCTTCAAGAATAACCACAGGCGCTTGTTCCGTCAGCTTTACCATGGTGTCGAAACCCGCCAATTGCGCGCCCACCATGTAATCTGTATCCACTCCACACTTGTTCAACACATGCAGAATCATGGCGGTGATGGTGGTTTTGCCGTGACTTCCACCAATAACAACCCTGGTTTTGTCCTTGGTTTGTTCGTAGATGTATTCGGGATAAGAGTAAATCTTCAGTCCCAATTTCTGCGCTTTCAGCAATTCGGGATTATCGGCTCGGGCGTGCATTCCGAGAATAACGGCATCAATATCTTCTGAGATATTATCCTCATCCCAACCCATTTGGACAGGCAGCAGTCCGTATTTGGCCAAACGGCTCTTTGATGGCTCAAAAACTTCATCATCAGAACCTGTAACCTGATATCCTTTATGGTGCAAGGCCAGCGCCAAATTGTGCATGGCACTACCGCCAATTGCTATAAAATGGGTCTTCATCTCAACTTACTGTTACGTGAATATTAAGGTGTGCAAATTAAGACGGAGCGCGAAAGTGGCAACGTTATATTTTGAGCTTCGTGATTGTTTGACGGAAGAACATGATTTTAGCCACTGATGCACAGATGAGCACTGATTACTCAGATGAAATAATGTTCTCAGTGAAAAATCTGTGCTCATCTGTGCATCAGTGGCTCTTTGATGTCCCGTTTTAGCAAGTATATTGCCGCCAAATCAAAAACAAATGCAACTCTACAGTATAGAAACGGGATATTTTAAGTTGGATGGCGGTGCCATGTTTGGGGTTGTGCCTAAATCGCTTTGGAACAGAACCAATCCTGCCGATGAGAATAACCTCTGCACTTGGGCCATGCGCTGCCTTCTTATTCAAACGGAAGACCGCTTGATTTTGGTGGATAACGGCATTGGCGATAAACAGGACGACAAATTCCTGCGCCATTACTATTTGCATGGCGAGGATACGCTGGAAAAAAGCCTTGCCAAGCACGGTTTTGGCAAGGACGACATCACGGATGTGTTCCTCACCCATCTGCATTTTGACCACTGTGGTGGTAGCGTGGTTTGGAACCGCGACCGCACGGGTTACGAAATGAATTTTAAGAACGCCACATATTGGAGCAACGAGCGCCATTGGCAATGGGCAACCGTTCCAAACCGCAGAGAACAAGCCAGTTTTTTGAAAGAAAACATCCTCCCAATACAAGAAAGTGGGCAATTGAAATTTATTGGCGATGAAGGAAATTGGATTCCGGGCATCGATATTCTGTTTGCCAACGGCCACACCGATGCACAGATGATTCCAAAAATCCAATACAAGAACAAAACCATTGTTTTTATGGCTGATTTGTTGCCGTCCGTTGGCCACTTTCCGCTTCCTTTTGTGATGGGATACGATACCCGCCCCTTATTGACCTTAGACGAGAAAGGAAAATTCTTGAACGAGGCAGCCGCCAACGATTACATCCTTATGTTTCAGCACGATAGTGTTAACGAATGCTGTTCTGTGGTAAATACAGACAAGGGCGTGCGGGCGGATAGGGTTTTGAAGCTTTCTGATTTGTAAAAAGCCAACCACCGCGTATTCAATTCGTTCATAAGTTGTCAATCATTTGACGGCCGTCACATCAAGTACAAAAGAGAATCTTTACTTTCGGAACGATGTCGGTCTGAGCGAGTTGACCAACCCCATTATGAACCGAGCCATTCTCCTGCTCATATCACTTCTGCCAACCTTGATGGTTGGAAATGCGTTTTCGCAATGCAACGAGCTTATTCCGTTAGAAGTAATCAATCCGGGGTTTGAAGGGCCTCCAGGTCAGCACATTACGCCAGCACCATGGAGCACCTGTGGAATTACGCCCGATACACAACCTGGACAATGGGGCGTAACACTACCGCCATCTGAAGGAACGTCATATGTTGGATTTGTTTATGGAAGTTCGAGCTGGGAAGAAGGCGCTTCGCAGGCATTGAGCGGCAGCATGCAGAACGGGGTACAATACGATTTTACGATTGATTTGGCCGCCACACCTGCAAATGGTGGTGGATTGGATCCGAGCCAGCATTGTAGGCTTGATATATGGGGATCTAGCACGCTCTGTGGCCGAGACCAATTGATGTGGTCATCGCCCGTGGTTACGCATTACGATTGGCAGACCTACAACGTAAGCATTACCCCCAACTCAAACTGGACACACATCTATTTCATCTGCAATTGTGGTCCGCTGGGCTATATTTTGCTCGACAACATTACCCCACTACAGGCCAATAACCCCAACGTTTTTATCACCAGTCATGTTGATGGCGATGCCGAAACCTGCGGATTTACGCTTGAGGGAACCATCAACAACGCCATCATCGATTCGGTTATCCTCAGCGGTAATTTTCAAGGATCGCCACTGCCTGCCACCCTCAATGGGCTCGATTGGTCGGCACCCATCACCTTCAACGGACCCGGAAATCAGACCATTGTTGCCACCGCTTATTACACCGATCAGCAATTGCAAGAAACCTGCGTTTCTACCCATGTTGACCTCGTTATTAACTCACCTGCATCCGTTTTCACGTTTGAAAACAAATGTGATGGAATCGCTATTCCATTTACCGATGCCTCCGTTCCGTTCGGAGCAAGCACCGTTGTAGCTTGGGATTGGGATTTTGGCGATGGTGCCCCATCCACCCAGCAAAATCCAACACATATATATAGCGCTTCGGGCACCTACACCGTCAATTTGGAGATAACCTCTTCGGATGGCTGTTCGGTTACATCATCTCAAGACGTAACGGTGTACGAGAATCCTGTTGCTGATTTCACCTTTAATGAGGCTTGCGAGGGCGACATTACCAACTTCACGGACGCCTCCAGCATCACCACGGGAACCATTGTTGTTTGGTCGTGGAATTTTGATGATGGCAACACTTCTGCCATTCAAAACCCAACCAATACCTACACCACGCTGGGTGTTTATGATGTGGAATTGACTGTTACTACTGCAAACGGTTGTGTCACTACAATCAATCAAAACGTGGGTATGTATCCGTTGCCGATGGCAGATTTCACTTTTGCAGATGTTTGTCTAAACACAGATTCTCCATTTACCGATGCATCAACCGTAAGCACAGGTGCGGTTACAGAATGGGATTGGGATTTTGGCGATGGCGCCACATCAACCGCTCAAAACCCGACCAATGCCTATGCAACCGATGGGCAGTTTAGTGTAACCCTCACTGCCACCACCAACCACGCCTGCACCGATGTGATTTCGCATGATGTAACGGTGCATCCATTGCCCGTGGCCGATTTCAGTAATACAACAGTTTGCGCACAAATTGCGATGGATTATACCGATGCTTCTACCGTTACATCAGGCACAATTGCGGCTTGGCAATGGTATTTTGGGGATGGCGCTACGGATGCGATGCAAAATCCATCGCACAATTTTGCAACGGGCGGGACGTACGCCACTTCACTTGTGGCAACCACCGCCTTGGGTTGCCAAGATTCGGTTGCCCTTGATGTGATAGTTTACCCGAAACCAGATGCTCAATTTGCTGCAATTGATGCGTGCTTAAATGAGGAGAATATCTTCGCAGACCAATCAACCGTTACAGGCGCAACCGTAAATGGTTGGGAATGGGATTTTGGCGATAATTCGGGAACAAATGCCATTCAGAATCCTGTGTATACCTACGCAACCAGCGGTTCGTTTACGGTTGAATTGATTACCACCACTTCAGATGGCTGCAAGGATACCATAGAACATAACGTAAATGTGTTCGACCTTCCCGTGGCCGATTTCACCTTCATCAATATTTGTGAGGATGATTCTATAAGATACACGGATGCATCCACCATTCCTACGGGATCCATCACCGGCTGGCAGTGGGATTTCGGAAATGGAAACACATCTACCTTGCAAGTGGCACCTTATCAGATGTATCCTGCCGATGCCACCTACCCCGTTTCGCTCATCGTTTCCTCTGGTGTTGGTTGTGCCGATACGTTGGAAGATATGATTGAGATTTATCCCGTTCCAATCGCAGAATTTACGTTCGATAGTGTTTGCTTTCCGCTAGAAGTTCAGTTCACGGATCTATCTGCTGCAAATGGCACCTACCCTATTACCACGTGGCAGTGGCAGTTTAGCGATGGACAAATAAGTGGTCTCCAAAATCCAAGCATCGATTTCGGAATGCCGGGAACTTTCTCGGCAGATGTGCTCATTAGCAACGGCCCTGGGTGTAAAAGTTCCTTTGCCGCTGGTGATGCCGTGGTGCATCCGCTTCCCGTTGCAGAATTCCCCACCGATATGGCCACTTGTTTAGAAGACACCATTTTCTTCACAGACCAATCTACCATTACACCCGTTACCGATGATGTGATTGACCAATGGCTCTGGACCTTAAATGATGGCAACACGCTAGCAACACAGAATGGATTTCACATCTATGGCGCGCACAACCTTTACAACGTAAATCTCAACGTCACTACCAACCACCTTTGCACCGATGATGTAACGCACGTGGTTGAAATCTATCCTTTGCCCAATGTCAATTTTATAGCCGATCCACCGCAGGGCTGTGCGCCATTAGAAGTTCAATTCATTGATCAAACCACCATTCCAAACCCATACGCACTTTCTAGTTGGGAATGGTATTTGGGTAACGATTCCACCACTTCGGTTGCTCCATCGCCATTCATCCTCTACAATCCAGAATTGGATCCAATGGATATCGAGCAGTACGATATCAGCCTTACCGTTACATCCACCAACGGCTGTGTTTCAGACATTTTCAAACCAACTTACGTTACGGTTTACCCAAAACCAGAAGCCGCATTTTCGGTAGAGCCAGAGGTTCAAACCATCATCGATCCCAAATTTGAATTCACGGATTTATCAACCGAAAACGTCACGCTTTGGGATTGGAGTTTTGGAGATGGAACCTATAGCTCAGCTCAAAATCCATCACATAACTATCAATCTATTGGAACCTATCCTGTAGAATTAATTGTAGAAACGCAGTTTGGTTGCAAAGACACGGCAGGCGTGCGAGTTACCGTTGAACCAATTTTTACCTTCTACATTCCAAATTCATTTACGCCAAATAACGATGGCGTTAATGATGAATTCTTTGGTCAGGGAGAAGGATACCATTCCTACTCCTGCGCGATTTATGACCGCTGGGGCGAATTGATTTTTGAATCGAATGACGACCAATATCATTGGGACGGCACATTCAAAGGACAGCAAGTTCAGCACGGTACCTATTCTTACCGATTCTACATTATTGATTGGCAGAACGATGATCACGAATATGTCGGTCACGTAACGTTACACAGATAGGCAAAGTTGAGCTTCATGCAAGACAACTTTCGCATCGTTTTAGCGTCAAGTTCGTGGAAATCAATTCGAAAATCTGAGTAGATTCACAACTTCGGTACTTTCATAAGTGTCATTATACAACCCCATATTATTCTCCGAACGGCTGGGTCGATTTTTGAAGTCGTTTCTACTTCTACCGTTACTGCTATTTTCTCTTTCCGCAGCCGCACAAGAAAACTGTTTCAACGGTATTGATGATGACGGTGATGGCCTCATTGATTTGAACGATTCCGAATGTGTCTGCACCGGTTTTGGTGGCTCCACCAACGCATCATCGCTCATACCAAACAGTTCGTTTGAAGACAGAAGCTGCTGCCCAAGTGGTTATTCATTCTTGTACTGTGCAAATAATTGGATTCAGGCCTCCGACCCTCCTACCTCGGATTATTGGAACACCTGCGGAACGGCCGGAAGTAGTTTTGATGGAGGTGCAAGCCTTCCTCCTCCAGACGGCAACGGTTTTGTCGGATTTATTAACATGAGTGGTTGGCAGGAATATGTTGGGGCTTGCCTTACCTCGCCCATGTTGGCTGGGCAAACTTACGACCTGAGCTTTTTCATGGGCTACACCAACAACAGCCCCGCGCTTAATCTTACGTTCTACGGAACTCCGAACTGTGGCGACCTGCCTTTCAATGGCGATGATTGCCCTATAGGTCAAGGTGGCTGGGTACAACTCGCACAAACCTCTGTCGGGGGACCACTTGGTTGGGAACCAATCACCATGACGTTCACTCCAAGCACAGACATCAACGCGCTTGTACTGGGAGGTGCATGCGGTAGCGGTGGCGCCAGAACTTACTATTACATGGATGACCTCTCCTTGGTTTCTACCGAGGAATTTGATGTGTTGAGTATTTCGCAAGCTGGCCAATACTGCGATGATAATATCGTGCTTACCGCTGTGGCAGATACGTTTGGCGGCACTTGGCAATGGTACAAGGAAGGAATTGCACTTGTGGGTCAGACCACAGGCGTTTATAATGTACCGACAGGAATGTCGGGAGTTGGGAATTACACCGCCACCTACACCATTGGACTGCAATGCGAATCCATCGATATTGAAGTGGAGTTACCCGATTTTCCAACAGCAGATTTCATAACTACAAACGTTTGTTTTCCGGCTGATGTCGTATTCACTAATCAATCCTTGGTTGCTTCAGGTACGATAGACACCTACGAATGGGATTTCGGGGATAATACCACTTCTGCGCTTCAAAACCCTACCCATTCGTATACAACAGACGGAACGTACACGGTTGGGTTGACTATCACCACAGACATCAACTGCGTGGCGACTTATCAAACGAATGTCACGGTTTACCCAAAGCCAGAAGCCGATTTCTCGTTTGTGGCTGGCTGTTTGGGCCAAGCCACGGTTTTCACCAATCTCTCACAGATTAATGCTCCTGGGAGCATCACACAATACGAATGGGATTTTGGAGACACGCAAACATCAGCACAAGCCAGCCCGTCCAACTTCTATGCGGTTGAAAACACGTATGATGTAGAGTTGATAACCACAAGTGGCGATGGCTGTAAGGACACAGCAACTTCGGTTATCAATGTTTATCCAAGCCCTGTGGTTGACGTTTCGGTTCAAGCGGAATGTGCATTGGATGATGTTCAATTCGTGAACAATTCCTCCATTTCTAGCGGAACAATTGCGCAGCATGATTGGGATTTCGGGGATAATTCAACCTCAGCCATTGCTGCTCCAACTCACATTTATTCCGCTCCTAATACGTACACAATTACATATACAGCAACCAGCAATAACAGCTGTACTTCAGACACTACGTTCCAGCTCATCTCCTACCCTAACCCCGTTGCCAATTTCTCAGCAACAGAAGTTTGTGCTGACGCAGCGGTTGAGCTTATTGACAACAGCTTTGTCATCGCTCCCGGAATTTTGGATACATGGGAAGTGGATATGGGAGATAATTCGGCCATTCAATCTTCCATTCCAAGTCAATATCAATATGCGGGTGCTGGTCAATACACTATCGAACTCATTCTCACCACGCAAGATGGTTGTGATGACACGTTGGAAGTCATAACGAACGTTTATGATCTACCTCTAGCTGATTTTTACTTCACCAACATTTGCGAAGACGACTCCATCCTGTTTACTGATTTATCCACTATTCCTTCAGGAACTATTAATGATTGGCAATGGGATTTTGGAAATGGAAATACTTCTGCAGCACAAATTCCTCCATATCAGACTTATCCATCTGATGCCACCTATCCTGTTTCGCTGATTGTTTCCTCTGGATTCGGATGTTCAGATACCTTGGATGATACTATTGAAATCTATCCCGTTCCGATTGCCGATTTTGCATTTGATAGTGTATGTTTTCCGTTGGAAATTCAATTCACAGATTTGTCTGGTGCGAATGGAGCTTACCCAATTACAACTTGGCTTTGGATCTTCAGCGACAATCAGACAAGCACGTTGCAGAATCCGAGCATGGATTTTTTCTTGCCAGGAACGTATTCGGCAGAGTTGCAGGTCTCGAACGGTCCTGGTTGCAAGAGCACCAGAATTGATGGCGATGCAGTGGTTCATCCCTTACCTGTGGCTGATTTTCCTAGCGCTTTGGCAACCTGTCTAGAAGACACCATTTTCTTTACAGACGAATCGACCTTAATTCCAGTAACAGATGACGTAATCACAGATTGGCTTTGGGATTTGAATGATGGAACGTTTATTGCCACGCAGAACGGTTCTCACGTTTATCAAAATCCGTCTTTGTACAACGTTCAACTTACTGTTACTACCAATCATGCTTGTACCGATGATATAACCAAGATTGTGGAAATCTATCCTCTCCCGAATGTAGATTTCACTTCATCACCTTACGAAGGTTGCCAGCCACTTCAAGTTCAATTTATTGATGAAAGCACCATTCCTGCACCCTATTCACTTGCTGGCTGGGAATGGAATCTAGGTACAGATTCGTCCATTGCTTCTTCGCCAAACCCTTCCTTTCTGTACAACCCAGACATAGATCCGTTGAGCTTTGCGCAGTTCAATATTTCACTAAGAGTTACATCCACAAATGGCTGTGTTTCTGAGATCTTTCGACCCAATTTCATCACGGTTTATCCAAAGCCAGATGCACTTTTTTCGGTTGATGAGGATGTGAAGAACATCATCAAACCAGAGTTCATTTTCACAGATCTTTCTTCCGAAAACGTCACCATTTGGGATTGGGAATTTGGCGATGGTGCATCGTCCAATGATCAACATCCAATTCACACATACGGAGATACAGGAGTCTATCCAATCGTTCTCACCGTAGAAACACAATATGGCTGTTTGGATACGGTCAAGTATCAAGTGAAAGTGGAGCCGATATTCACGTTCTACATTCCGAACTCGTTCACTCCTGATGATAATCGCATCAACGATTCATTTTACGGTCAGGGCACGGGCTACATTACCTACGAAATGCACATCTACGACCGCTGGGGCGAGCACCTTTTTGAATCAAATAATGATGAATTCCATTGGGATGGAACATATAAAGGCGAGCAGGTTCAGCAAGGAACCTATGTTTACTATTTCTACTTAGTGGATTGGCAGGGTCACGACCACGAATATAAAGGTCATTTTACGTTGCACAGGTAGTGCGACTTCTACTGATTCCTATTCAATACGCTCACGACCAAGCGTTTTACCGTTTCCATTTCTTCAGGTTTGCTGGACGCAACAAATAAGGTTAGACCAGCAAGTGCATCATTGCTAATTATCGGCTTTCCATGTTTGTTTTGAAGAAGTTTGTTCCGCTGAAGAAACAGAAGAAAGCAAGCTGCAGCAATACGTTTATTGCCATCCACAAAAGCATGATTTTTCACAATCAAATAAAGCAACATGGCAGCTTTCTCTTCCAAACTTGGATAAAAATCTCTTTCTCCAAAGCCCTTACTAATTTGATTTATTGAGCTATAAAAACTCTCATCCTTCATCTTTCCAAACACAGATGAACCAAACTCAGTTTTCATTCCATCTATAATCTCCTGATACTCTTCAACTTTCGGAAATTCTGCTTTCTGCTGATTGTATCCTTTTTGGTCAAGTTCATCATGGTCATAATCATCCAATAACGCTAGGCCACCTGCAAACTGATTAAGCCAAACCAATTCCATTTCTGATGACTTTTGTTCAATTACTCTACTCAGTATTTGAATTCCAGTCCTTAGATATTGAACTTCTTGTTGCTTTTGAGCAAGCCGTTTTTCATTGATTGCATATCCCTGAACCAAATACTCTTTAAGTCGCTGTGTTGCCCACTGACGGAATTGCGTACCCTTTACTGAATTAACTCTATAGCCCACCGAAATAATGACATCCAAGTTATAGTGGAGAATCTCTCTTTTTACGCTTCTTTTTCCCTCTACCCGAACCTGTGCAATTTTTGCACAAGTTGAAACTTCGTCTAATTCTTTCGAGGTATAAACGTTCTGGATATGCTTCAGAATAGAAGTTCTATCCGTATCAAAGAGAGTAGACAAGTGATTCTGATCCAGCCAAACTGTTTCTTGACCAAATTGTACGTCAATTTGAGTGGTGCCATCCGAACTTTTATAGATTTCTATTTGATTCGTCATGGCAGTTCCGTTCGTCAAAACTTATCTAACCCGCTCCCTTTCTGAATCACTTTCACAAGCTTTCCATCTGCGTATTTGGCGCGGTAAGTAATGTTACCATCCATATCCCAATACGTGTTGGTTCCGCTGAGTCTTCCGTTTTCGTAGTTAATATTAAACCACTTCGCTCCGTGCTCATACCACGCTTGCGACAGTCCTTGGAGTTTGCCATTTGCGTAAGTCAGTTCCTGAAACTTGAATCCATTAGAATAGAACAACTTCCACAAACCATCATTCTCACCTTTCTTATAGTCGCCTTCTGCGCGAAGTTCACCTGTTTCGTGCCATTCGATGCTATGACCATCTTCCAAGTCATCTGCGTAAGATTTGTCGTATTGCTTATTGCCATTAGGATACCAAAGCAATGCCTTGCCGTGCTTCTTTCCGTTCTTGTAAACCACATCGAACTTCGGCTCACCTTTTTCAAAATAACCCAGCCATTTGCCGTGCATTTCGCCTTCAACAAACTCGCCCGTTTCCTTTACCTGACCGTTCTTGTACCAGGAAGTCCAAACGCCAGTTTCCTTATCGTTGACAAAAGCTCCTTTGCTGAAAGGCTCTCCTGATTCGTAAACTCGTTCCCAAACACCCGATTTAAGTCCATCAGAAAAACTACCGCTTTTCCATTTGCTTCCATCGGCTTCGTAGTTGTAAACCCAAGGACCATCAAGTTTATCGTTTTTGAATTGGCCTTTACTTCCAAGTTTTCCGTTCTCGTAGAAAAACTGCCATTCGCCATTTCGTTTATCAGCTAAAAACGAACCTTCCATTTCCCTGTTTCCGTTCTCATAATACCAGCTAAAAACACCTTCCTTCTTCCCTTCCTTGAAGTTTCCGGTCATACTCAACTGTCCATTGGCATGCCATTGCTCTTCCTTGCCTTGCTGCTGTCCGGACTTGTAATTCACCTTTCTCTTAGGCTGAGTTGTGTTGTAGAAATACTCCCACAATCCGTTCTTCTCACCATCCTTCAGCGAACCTTGAAATTCCACCTTTCCATCTGCGTAATAGCTGATATTCTTACCGTTTTCAATCTCCTGATCGCTCATTAGCTGACCATCTCGATACCAGCATTTCCAACGACCAGTCTTCTTATCGTCCTTGTATTTTCCCTCACAAAACGGCTTGCCATCATCGTAAAAGCTTTTCCAAACACCTTGCTTTAAGCTATCCACAATTTTGCCTTCTTCTTTCACGGCACCGTTTGGCCACAATTCACGAAAATCTTCTTGCGCCATTGCAAACAGCGGCAGCATGAACAAAATGGTAAGTAGTTTTCTCATATCACTTCATAATAATTTCAAGAACCAGCTCTTCGCCCAGTTCCTTATTCATGTTTTCTTTGATGCTTTCCTTAGCAAACGACAACTCGTTTCGAAGCACAGAACTATCCAATTTCACTTGCAATATGCCATTTCGGAAGTAAAGACTGGTGGTTCTGTTCTTAACAGATGGTCCCAAAAGGGCTCCCCACAAATGAGTGACGCGCGTTTGCTTGGCCATATCCGCTGCAGGATGCTTGGCCAACCAATCATCAATGACCTCTTTCAGCGGTTGCTGATTGGAAAGTCGCTTCTTCATCCTTTCAATCCGTTTAGAAAGGTTTTGACGTTTTGGTCAATGCGTTCCGTGATGTTTTCGGAAATAACGGGCTCGAACTTCTTACCCACAATCATTTCATACAATTCGATGTAACGAGACGAAACCGTTTGCACAAACTCATCTGGCATAAACGGCATTTTCTGACCTTCCAATCCTTGGAATCCATTCTCCATCAACCATTCGCGCACAAACTCCTTTGAAAGTTGCTTTTGAACTTCTTTCTTAGCTTGTCTTTCAGCGTAACCATCAGAATAAAAATAGCGTGAACTGTCTGGCGTATGAATCTCATCAATCAATACAATCTTTCCATTCTTATTCCCGAACTCATACTTCGTGTCAACTAGGATAAGTCCTTGTTTTGCAGCCATTTCAGTTCCACGTTGAAATAGTTTTCGCGTATAGTCTTCCATCAACTCATACTCCGCTTGAGGAATGATATTCTTGGCAATGATGTCTTCTCTAGAAATATCCTCATCGTGCCCTTCATCAGCTTTGGTTGCTGGCGTGATGATTGGCTGAGGAAAGCGGTCATTTTCCTTCATTCCATCAGGCATTGGAACACCACACAAAATGCGTTTTCCTGCTTTGTATTCGCGCCAAGCGTGACCAGCCAAATAGCCTCGAATCACCATTTCAACACGATACGGTTTGCAGTTGTACCCAGTCGAAACAATTGGGTCTGGCGTTGCTTCCAACCAATTCGGAACGATATCCTTCGTGGCATTCAGAAAGTGTGAGGCAATTTGCGTCAACACTTGTCC
>JAIOYP010000058.1 GCA_021741155.1 Flavobacteriales bacterium
AATCCTCAAGAACGTGAAGGGCAGCACCAAAATACCTTAATCTATCTCGCTTATTCTGTGCATTAGCAGCTAAGAAGATTTGATCTTGAAAATATGTAAAAGAACTTGGTCTAGGGTCACGAAGCTTGGCACTCGGTTGTCTCTTTGACCTCAAGTTTTCCCATTTCTCTTTGTTATAATGAATGGAGACAAACTCCAATATGCTCCCGTTCATCAATGCCAAGCCCGCTACATCCAGCTTCATGTGGATATTAACCGAACCATGATGGGGACCTTTCTCACCGATTTCTCCTGAGCTAAGAGACCCCGCTCCTTTTAGGAAGTATCTGGTATCATCATGAATCAAATGCGTAATACCGATTCTGAAATTTGGCATAGTTTAATCTTTGATTATTTTATGTTCGCTTGGACGGGGATGCTCGGCTGAACCTGATATATTGAATCGCAAAGCCATCATAGTGTGCAGGCATCCTTCTCCTCTTAACCATGAGTAATATTGGCGGCTTATATGTCACTTCACTCAGAATCGAGCCCTTTCCCATCTGTTCTCATTTTTATCAGGATCGAATGGCCTTAACTCACTTACACACCAATGTGAAAATAGAACATCGCCCTCCAATTTGTATGGGGGATCAAGTGGGAACAGGCGTACCACCCACTCAGGCGGATGAAGTTCTTGGCCGATGCAGAGAGGGTCGAACAAGGAGTCCGTTCTGTCCCCCTCACATCTATGAGCTGTGAGGTTGAAGTGTCCTTTAACAAAATATAAACTGTCAATAAAAATATTGGCGCACGGTCGATGTATGAATTCAATATCCATCATTTCTCCTCCCCTGTAGAACTTGTAGTAATAAACTTCAAGCGGATTCTGAGAGCCTCCACTCACTGATAGAATCGTATTGCCACAGGTCATAATCTGATGATAATGCACACTATCCACAGTAGTCTCTTTATCTATGAACCTGAATGCAGCAATATAATAGGCAGCGGGCTGCACCTCACCGTTATCTCGCATCCATTGACCAAATCCAATGGAAGGGAGAGCTAATGCGGCTGAAAAACATAATATGCTACAGTATTTATGCATCGCTCAACTGTTTTATTCCATTTGTGACAATGGATATTACATCATTCAAAGAGGATTGCATCTTGCTCTCGTTCCATTTCTTAGTGTCTTGATTGTCGGCAAACTGCAACTGCTTGATATGCAAATGCCCTGACATTAGTTCTTTCCGATTTTCCTCACCGATCCTATCCACATTATGCAATTTGCGTAACTCCGCCACTCGGTAGAAAATTTCGTTTGAAAGGTAATTTCCACCCGGGCCGCTATACACATCGCCACTGGGAAAGCCGTCACGCTCAATGGTTTTCTGGTTCTTCTTTTTGTCTGAATCATCACGGGTCAGGTAGTACTTATCCCAAACCCGTCCAGGTGGCAGTTCCATCGCTGAGGGCAGATTAGTCTTTATAGTGGCCGAGCCGTTGGGTTTGATGTAAGAACCTGTTCCCCGTTCGAAATTCATATTGTCTATCAATCCTCCCCTTGTACGTGTGGCAAAGGCATCAATGTTGAAGCCTT
Source organism: Flavobacteriales bacterium (assembly GCA_021741155.1). Lineage (GTDB taxonomy): Bacteria > Bacteroidota > Bacteroidia > UBA10329 > UBA10329 > UBA10329. Next base: position 1,583 of record JAIOYP010000058.1, read on the forward strand.
GATCAGGGGTCTGGCTCACGGTGATAATCATGTCCACGTTCTCCAGCCATTCTTCTCCCACGTACTTCTCCATGATTCCCGTACCTTGCCCATGCTTCGGAGCGTGACTTGAATCAAAATCCGTGTAGCGAACAGGTATCATCATAGTCTGAATGTATCCCTGTCCCAATGACTTTCCATGCAGGGACAGAGACACGCAGCCCGATGGGTTGGACTGTAATATATTGAAGCTGCGCTTGAACTGATGGTCGAACTCGTTCAGAAAGAACGGGTCGAATCCCGTTATCAGTATCTTGAACACCTTCTTGGCCTTTTCAAGCTCTGCCTCAGCATCGGCTATCTTCTGTTCCCTTTCAGTGTCATCCAATGGTATGGCCCAGGCTGCAGCAAGTGCCCGCTCGGCATCCTGTATCTTTTTTTGCGCTTCTTTATCGCCTTTGGCATCTTCAAAACTAATGCCCGTGTAATTCCTACTGAGTTCTTCAAACCGTTTTATCAAGCAATAGAGGTCAATTTGTTTACAATCTTCGTTCTTCTCGTTTGGTAATACCTGACTTGTGATGGGATTGAAACCACCCTTGAATAAGGGATGCCTTTTCAAGGCGACCTGCATTTTGTTTCGAGCCCAGTAAAGTGGGCGGTCGTCTAGGCTTCCGTTCTCCGCCTGTACCTGCTCTGTTGCAAATATCCAGAGCTGCTTTGCATCCTTCTCCACTCGTTCCTGAATACTTTCAAGTTTAAGCCCATCGCTCTGCATAAAATCAACAAACTCACCTACTAGCCCCTTAATCTTACTATTGAGAGAAATGAAATAGTTCTCATAATTATCGTCCAGATCTTTTGGCGGTGGGTCCTTTGCTTCCTTCTCACGTCTTTCCTTGTCTTCTTTTTTCTCTTTCTTAAAAAGACCAATCGATTCTTCATAGTTCCTCCTATAGGTAACGGGTACAAGATGATGTGTTCCGTTGAGTTGAATTCTTGCATTACCTGTTTCAACAATTGCAGTTAACCTCAATCGGTCTTTGAGGTTCAGCTTGGTCCCATGTTCAGTGTAGTCGTAGTTCTCTTTTGATTCATCGTACCAGCCCAATGGAATTTTAAACGATGGCGTTTCTATAGAATCCCCTTTGGCAGTCATTGAAAATCGAAGTCCTTCAGGGTTAATCCTTAACGCAGATAATACCGGGCTGTCGAAAACGATAGTAATTTGGACAGAACTACCGCGGGTAATTCCAAAACCATTCAACTCCAGAGATACTGTTTCACCATATCGAATATGGGAAGAAACAACTCTATGGTTATTGCTAATTTCAATATCCTGAGAAATTTGGTTTCCATCAACATCTTTCCAAATGGCTTTGTCTTCCACCGAAGAGGCCAATTCCACACCTAGTGACTCTAGGACAAACCCCATCATATTTTCGTGGGTAACTTTCATTATGCCGCTTGCTTCTGGTCGTCCACACTAAAATGCTTTCTTACTCTTTCAATGAATGATATATAGGTCTTCGACTCCAATGCATTCGCATTCAATTTCTGCTCTCTCAGCCACTTTTTGAAATTACTTCCGAAACGGTAGATCATCTCTACGGTATCATCCTGTAGTACTTCCATAAAAAGAAGCACCTCATCTTCTGATGCGCGTACGGCAAGTTTCTTCGTATCTGCGGCAACTCCTTTAGGATAAGTGAACACAAACAACTGAATAAGCTTACCCGAGCCGTCAAGCGACAATGAAGCTGGTGCAACAGCATCAACAGACGTAAACACCTTTGCCCCGTCATAAACCCACAAAGCTGTTTTACCCTTTATTAAAGTCGCTTTCGGCAAAAACGTATCTGCAAACTGACGCGGGTAATACATACGCCAATCCTTACGCAGCACGGGATGCGGTGCGTTGGCTTCAAGCAGTATGTCAAACTCCTCTTGGGTCATTTAGCGGGCTGGTTAATCTTGTGTAACGAAATCCATTTCGCCTTTGTAATACCCTTCTATCGTTTCACCGTTGGACATGGTCAGATTATACGTTAGGGTATACTCATTTCCGCTTTTGTTAACGATAAGGCTGCCTCCAACAACATTAGGGTCATCTTCGCAAGAGAAACCAGTTTGTCTGAAACAGAAGCTTTCGTACCCACCGTATATGGTTCCAGGGGTTAATGCCGTAGCTGAATGGAAATAGTCGCCAACTCCTAACAAATTTCCGTCCACGTATGAAACAGTCCTTAACGATATGGTGGTAAAAAGATTACCCTCCAACTGATCGGTACTTTCGTTCCATGTACCCGTTGAAATCAGGACACGAATATCATAGTCGTTGCTCGGAGTGAAAACAAATGCTCCGAGGGTTTCAGCGGCATAAAATGTGCCCTGATACGTGAAACCGTTCTCTTGCGGGTTGTCATCATCGTCATCATCGTTGTCTTGATTGCATCCGTTGAGAAAAAGACTTCCGACTGCGAAAATTCCAATTAATAAGATGTTATTTTTCATGATTGAATTGGTTTAAGTTGATTTATTTAAAGTTCGCATTCTTATTCATTTCCTGGCCTTAAAGGCGAAGGACTTTTCGCATCAGAATCATTTAATCATTACCTAACAAACCTTCTTTTTTCATTCTTCTTAGTCCATGCGTTAAGAAAGAAAGATAAGACATGCGCATTACGGTTACCTCCATTCCTGAAGTGTTAATGGCCACACCCACAAACTGGTTTCGGTATGTATTGATGAAATGCGAATCAATCATGTCCTCATACGCCAACCCTGCAGGTTTTACCTTACCGTTGGCAGCAGGAACTATAATATGATCCGTAAGTTTCGTAAGGTCTGCACCTGAGGTTATATCTAGCTCATATCCGCTATTGAATAGTTCATGAGATACGGAGAAAGCACTTTCCAGTATATAAGTTTCAACCAACTCACTACTGATTATGGCGTTACTACCATCTATGCCAAGTAGCTTTCCAAGTGGAAAACCTACTGGTGCAGCAGGAGATGCAGGTTGGGAGGTTACTACTACTTCTAGACTGAAGTCTGGCCAATCTGATAAGCGAACCTCTGAAGAAAGCATGGCAATTTCTTCCAACACCAATTCATCATCAACAATAGACGTTGTGAAATTTGCACTCAGCGTGGCATCAGCATCGATGTAATCTTTGAGCAGATTGAGTTCGGCTAAGGCATCTGTAGGTGTATTACCATTTCTCCAAGTGTCGCGCTCCATATATACTTCAACTGCCCCAGTTTCAATTCGCACGGAAGAATTCATGATTATGTCTCCCAAATCGGTTAGCTTGATGATGTACTTACCTAGTTGCTCTGTAAGCGGGTCAGCCAACTGTGAAACCTTGGCTAAACCGTCACCATCATTCATTACCAATTTACCTATATCGTTAGAAGACAGGTCACCGTGTTTAGGAAATAGAAAACTACTCTTAGAAGAGCCAGAAGATGTTCCTCCAGAACCAGATTCACCCAATCCTGCCAACAGATTATTACCACTTGCAATAGGAGTCCCTGTAATCGTATTGCACTTGAAGGAAGGGTCGCCATCGTGATCGACAGGTGTTCCATCTTCGCAAATGTTACATGGGAGCCCATTGGCATTTAGCGGTGCTGAGTCTGTCTGTAGTATGGTAAGCGCAGTTGGTACACGGGTGTTCCAACATGCCTCAGGCCGAAATGTATCCGTGACTTGATCATAGTCCAGCAGTTCCAATTCGGCTTTTATTCCTTCCAGATCAGGATTGGAAGAACCTTGAATGGATAAGTCTTCGCTTTCAAAAACGACACCCGTTTCCATAAAGGCGAGTACCCGAAATTCGTAGCCAAGCTTTATGGGTAGTGTAATTTTTGCCATTCCGCTTTGCAAAAAGGCCTGAAAAAGATAATCAGCGCTACTTTGCTCCTTAATCAGGTCTTTCCATTTGCTGCATTCAGCCCAATAATAGGGTAGGAATTCGTAAGAGAAGATACCCCAATCGAATGCTGTCTCCATGAATTTGGCGTACTTGGCATGACAGCCCAACGCGATAGCATCTACCGAATCGCGGCAACTTCCATCTGTATAATGCAATTGTCCCATCGGTTTGTACCATGGTTCCAACATCATCTCTATGCAAAGTCGCTTGAGCTCGCGTTGCTCTATGGTTCTACCTATACTTGGGTTAAAATTGTAATCTATTGGGCCGCTGTCCTGTCCGAGATTGGCCGCTGCTTTGGCGTTATCGTATTCGTCCATGCGTTTGTAGTAGGCATCGAGAATGGCCATGTAGGTTTGTTGCTGCCAATTGCGGTAAGTTTCAGCCTTCCTATTACAATGTAAAATAACATTCAACGCAAATGACCCAACGTCTCTCGTACTCACTGCTACACCAACACTTCCTGTAACGGGTCCTCCCCAGATCATGTGCCAATCCGCCATTAAATCTTGGTCGATGGCTGAATCAAATTGCCAGAGATACCTTGTAGTTTGGCCCACCGATATTCTTGAAAATATTCGATTATTCTCGTCTCCATGAATTGACTGAAAAAAATGAAACTTAACCTGATCTGTCTGATATCCTTCTGGTATTTCCATGTCCCAGTTATAGGCACCTGTCACTACACCTTGCCCGGCTGTCTTACCCGGATTCTCCGAAAAAGATTTTTCAACATCAACTGTTGAAGCAATTGGGGAATCAACATCGGCCCCGTATTCGGCCGCAAGATCCGCGTAATTGTCCTCGGTTATCTGCTGCCAATCGAATTGTCCGTCAAGTGTTACTCCAAAAGTTGAAAGCGGCCGTGGCATCCTAATAGTGGCAGCATCTGGATTACTCGAACTCTTGTCATTCATCCATTTCTTAAAGTTGCGGGATGGTTCGGGTACCATGATCTCGTACTGCAACCGCTTTCCGTAGTTGAAAAGCTCGTTCTTATAGATCTTATCCACCCAGCGATATATACCGGTCACATGCTTCTCACCCGCTCGGTTATCAAAACCGTGGGTATTCGTCTCCTCATACTCCCGTAACATCCGAGATGTGCGTCTGCTTGTTGTCTTGGTTACGATGCGTTCCATTGCTCGTTGGGTGACCTCTTGCGCAAAGGTTTCTGCCGATGAGAACGAATTTTCGGAAGCACTTCCGCTTGTAAAGTTCAAATTGGTGTTGGCGAATACATCGCCACCGTATGCTCCACCAGCATTAAAAAATGCACTTCCGCCTGCATTCACCCCAATCTGTTGCGATTGTTCTTCCTGCATCATCTGCGCTATTTCAGTCTGCATCTCATAGCGGTCAGTAGTAGTGGTATCTGTCACGTTCTCTACTTCCTTTTCCGAGGTGTCTTCTTGTATTATCTCAGACCGGGTAAGGTTACGTGACACTTTCTCTCGATATTCCCTCGCCATAATGTTCTCAATGGCCGACACCTCTCCTGCTACGTAGCAACAGACCGTCTGTTCTACCCGTTTGTATTCAAGCACACCAATACGCTTTACTGCGGAATTTCCGAACAGGCAACTAAGAGTGGGGATGAAGCTCAAAATTGCACCCACAGTTACTACCGAGTAAGTGAATCTCTTCAACTCCAATTCAGGAATTAGCATCTGTTGAGGTTCTACCGTACTCTCAACTTCATAATCAATCGTAGTATCAAAGGCCACATCGCTATCCGGAATACCTTCTCTGAACAAGAGGAATGTGACATGAGAATCGGAACTATTGAGCGGATCTCGTTCTGCAGAATTGAATGTTCCGAGAGTTGGGTGCACCATATTCATCTCAACAGAAACCAACGAGGTTTCAGGGTTTGAGAAATACTGGGTAACAAAAAGTTGCCGCAGACCGCCAGTACCTGGAATCTCCTCCGAGCTGATGATCATGGAATTGTTGCGAACGGTGGTGGGTTCGTCAATCACAATACCAGCAAATAACGCTTGTCTCTTAGGTTTTGTAGCGTTGCGGAACACTTTTCGGTATTCCACTTTACGCTGCTTTTTCAATGTATCCACAACCTCACTCAGCGATTCCATCGCCTCACACTTCGCAGATTCAATTAAACCTTTTGAATGATTTGACAGGTACTTTCCCAAATAATCATCACCGAACGGACTTTTGAATTTGAAGGATGGTGACCTCCCAAAATTCTCCGTTGGATTGGCTACAGAAACGTACTTAGTACCATTTCTATCGGTTTCGGTCGCCTTTTGTAATGCCGCACTGTAATCTTTTCGATAGACCTTTTCTGCGCATTCCACTTCCTCAATGGCTTCGTTTATTTTGGCTATTCTGTAGCGTGCCTTATCTGAGTTGTTCCTTCGTTGCAAGTGATCCTTAGTCCTTACCTCCAACCCATCTTTTCCAACAGGTGCGCCCAGTTTATCTGCTGATACAAGTTTAAGAGGCACCTCAACATTGGCTCCTGCGCTTAGCAACAATTTGCTTCGATTTATCCTTTGTTCTTCCTCTGTGGGAGATGCCATTCCAGATTGAGTAGTGTATTCAGCCAAAAAAGCATCTGCTCGCAGCAACTGAACAATAGAGCCAAGCATCTTATTTGATTTACCAGTGACCACCTGAAAGTAGAGATTGTCCCAAAGCGTATCCAAGTTAGCTGGAGTAAGTTGGCTCAGTCCAGTCGTTTTTGCAACAAGAGTTTCATCCTTGGTCTTCGGGCCGAACTTTTTGAGATAAAGCCCAAAATCGTACAAATTGGAATTCAAAGCAGAAACCTCTTTAGGTGTTTTCATTTCACTGAATGCTCCGATAACCACCTCCAACGCTGCATTTCTAGCAGCCGCATCGGCCACACCATCAATCGCTGTTAGAAATGTGCTTGCACCTGGATTGCCATTGGGAACCCTTCCGCTGTCGGTCTTACCATTATCCAATTTGGTGGTTGGATCATAGGTATGTGAAAATCTAAATACTGTGACCGCTTCTGTTTCTTTTGATCGTACTTCTGCCATAGCATGGTTTGTTAATGAGATAAGTGTCTATTTACCTGACCAATGTATAAGTCAGTTAGGGTACCACTAAGAACCTGCAGTTTTCTGAAATATGAAATTCGACTTTCAGGCCATTTTTGACCTAAATGCATCCGCATGTGCAGAATTTCCAGAATGGTGGAAATACAGAGGCTTTCTGCCAAGGTTGCAGCCCGCAGAGATCAAGGGGGTGGGAGAAAACAATTGTGAAGCCGCTTAAGTACCTTTCAGAGTATGAGCAGCCTGAGCTCGTCTAAGGAATACTCCTTTGAGAACACATCTCAATTACCGAGAATCGTGCATAGAGATTTGATTAGATACGTGTATTCAACTAAAACGAAAAAAGGGAGACCCGAATTATGATACACCCTTATCCGGTTTCATTACGTTTCGGGGGTTTGCGATGGCGGGGTTTCAAAAGCACTAAACTTTATTCGGAGAACTGAACTACCACCTTGCGCAAATGTGTCTGCGAAGCACGAAACCCCTGCTATTGCAAACCCCTTGTTAAGTGCCGTTTTTTTCTCCATATTAACCAAAATATGTAAAATAAAGTCATCAAAGCAATTGGAAATAGGTATATCAAAGTCAGCGAGACAAAATGACCAAATGCTTTAGCTGAGTATGCAATATATAGCCCACTCACTGAGAACATGAAAAGTATTTTTAAAAATAAATAATCGTCTTCCATTAAACGAAATTTGTTGAAGTGCCACAAATAAATGTTGCTAATACTAACAGGAAAACTATAAAGAATTGAAAAGTGTAAAATGTTAATCAGATAAAATAATGATGGAAGTGGTTCCTTTGTAAAGTCTAAAAAAAATGCTCTATTAAACTTTCATCGAATACTCCAATTTTCCATCCAACACTACCAAGCGGTGAAAAGAGTAGTAGGTAAAAAACAACAGATTGAAAAATAAAATCCTTATAGTATTGTAATACTCTTTTCAATAAATTCATCGTCAATGATTTTAATGTCAGAATAAATGAAAAAGTTATTGTAGAGTTGGCACATGTTTTTCTCTTTAATTTTTTTTTAAAAGACTGGTCTTAATCTACTATCTATTTTTATAACTTTATTTGTTTTTTTATCATATAATATCCGAGGATAGCTATAATAATTAAGATGTGAACCTTTGCTATAAAATTCAACTTCATATATTAAATCCTCGTCCTCATATGGTGCAAGACGAATTATATAAGGTAACCATATTGTGTTTCTTTTCATTTTCTTTATTGCAATTTGAATATCATCCCCTCCTTCCACCATGCTTAAATTTTCGTAAACTCTCGTTTGGTTGTATTTATCATTAATATATAGCAGTACAAAGGAAACGAAAACAATAATAAAAATGTCTCTTGAAATTCTAATTGGTCTTACTCTTTTAAAGTATGACAATATCTTTTTGTAAGTAATCATCGTCAATGGTTTTATTATTGCTATATATAAAGAAATCGTTGCATGAATTAGGCAAGGATTTAGAAAGAGTGATTTTTAATTCTTGATAGTCCATATTTTGTAAACAAACTGTTAACCCGTCAGGTTTGTGAATTTTAGTGTAATGCGGCATTTTCGGCTTATCTGTTTCAGTATGCCAACAACCTAATGGTTGACTGTATTCAATAGTCCCAAAGTCAATTAGATTATCGTTAAAGCTAAACTCATCAAAAAATCTACACTTAACTTCTTCAATGCGTAATATCCACTTTCCTGTAATTGTATTTTTTTCTAAAAGTCCTTTAAAATAACATACCGGTCTATACATACCAATAGCAACACCTAAATCATCAATATTTCCTGAAGGAGAACCCATTGAAAATGCCTGAAAGTAATTTTCCATAAAAACTTCTTTAAGTAGTTTCGTATCAAGTCTACCATCAGCTTTCTTTAATTTATTCCATTCGCTTATTTCATTAATTAATTTTTCATTACCACCAATCGGACCATCTTCAGTTCTTTTAGCTAAGTTTTCATTAAACTTTTCTAAGGCTATTTTAATACTGGGTATGCTATCATTGAATAAAAACAGGTTTACCCCATCAGGATTACTCGGTGTGTAACCAAGATTGTCAACCGATAAGTAACGCAACTCTTTAAAATACTCTTCTAAGTTTTTGCGGTCAATGTTTTCCACTCGCTTTTCACTCATAAAAAACTCGTAAGGAAATTTCAAGGAAGATTTTGAACCTTCAAGCCAATGTATTTGACACAATGCACCATAAAGGAAATTTAACTTGGTCATAATGATTGGCAAGTTGAGTATCAACTTGCCTTCTTCTGAAAGTTTATCAAAAATTTCTTTAGGAATTTTGCTTACAAACTTTTTCTGTCTTTCGATAATCTGACTTCCGAATACTTTTATTTCGCCTCCTTCACTTTCTTCCAAAATAATAAAGTTGTCCGTCTCGGCTTGCTCAACAGTTTCCTTTATTAATATTTCTTTTTCTGCAATGGCAATTTGTTTAGCAACACCAGTTGCCTGAATTTTAATTGCCAACTTTTGCTTATCGTCTTTTTCATCGAAAACACCATTGTCTGTGCAGACCCATACGATTTGATATTTTCCTGGCTGATGGTAGTTTTCTTCGTCAGACTTTTTAAGTTTTGGTGCTTTACCGTCCTTTGGGGTTTTATTTGCCGTAACAGTTACGGCAGATAAAAAGACCTGATCAAATATTTTGTCCTTGCCTTTATAAACATGAAGGCTGTAATTGACTGCTGGCTGATTTAGTATTTCAAAATCAATTAAAATAAATTTCTGCTGCTTCTCTTTTTCTTTTCTGTTTTTGTTGTTTACAGGCTCTGATGTTTGAGCTTTAATGCTGTTCAGTTTTACTTTTAAAACAATTTTGTCATTTACTTCTTCAAGGTTAATACCAATTGTATTGCCAATAAACAGCATCATGTTGTAATGAATGATGTTTCTATTGAAATGCTTTTTGAAATCAGAAATGTTTGTGGCATAGGTCTTACCTGCAATACTGTTTGAATTGTCTGGTAACTTATTGCTTTTGTAATATCCCTTAAGAAAGTCCTTGAATTTACTGCCAATTTTGAAAGACAACTCAATCTTGTCGTCCTGCGAAACTTCAATAAATGTGCAAATTTCATGGTCGCCAACTTGCACTCTTTCTTTCTCTCTGCCTCAACGCCTTTAGGATAAGTATAAGAAACAAGGTAAATCAAGTCCTTGTCATTTGTAATTTTAAGCACTTTACTATCCGTTTTTTCAATGTTTTTAAAAAGGTCTGCTCCATCATACATCCGCATTGCTTTACCAATGTAACCTTTGACGTCAGGCAGTAAAGTGTTTGCAAAGTCAATAGAATAGAAAGTCTCCCAGTCGTTGCTGAATACTTTGTGTGGTTGGCACTGTGCTACGAGTTTTTGAAACTCTTCTGTCGTCATAGGTTAATTGTTAATGGGCGGTCTGTCATAAAATGGCACATAACTTACAGATTGGCGTATTTCCTATTGAGTATAGGACGCAACTCCGTAAGGCTGATGAATTCTATTGCCAATTCATTGAATTCCCTCTTGGCCTTCTGAAAGGATTCTTTCTCCTTCTTGGTCAAAGGAGGCGGAACAACAAAGTAGAAATCAAGCAAATCCTCAGACTGATCCAGATTCTTAGCAATTTCTAAAAGTGTATCTCTTCTCCTTTTTGTCTTATCCAATTCGGTTTCCAATACCCACTTCAGATTTCCACTTTTACACTCGATGCAAATTATTCGCTGCCGTGTTCCATGAACTAATGCCAGCACATCGAATTCAATCACTCCTAGATTGTATTCAGGCGCACTTTCCAACTCGAACAAAGTCAGCGATTCAAACTGAATGTTTTTCTTACTCGTTTTAAGTTGACTATTGAGCGTAGTATTTACAAAGCAACTTAACCAATGCCCTGAAAGTAGCTGTGCCGCAGCTCGGTTATTGACAGGAAAATTCCATTCTTCTGCCCAAAAGGACTTATCATCAGATAAGATTGAATCAACGGAGTCTTTGGTGAGAAGAGAATCACTTCCGCTTGGTCCTCCTAATTTGGCAAGCCTTTTAAGCAGTTCTCGCCTTAGACCACCGTTATTGGAGAGCCGCGTGCGTTTGGTTCGAATAGTGACGGTATTTGAATTATGCCGTAATGCAGACAAAAAGATGCTTAGGGCCTCGTAGTGACTTACAACATACATCGAAAGGTCCTTAGACTTCTCGGAAAATACAGTAAATCGCTTTGGAAGAAAACCAAGTATCTCCAACTGCTGAATAATGTTAAGGCTGCTGGAAATGGTTTGAATTTCGGCAGCCTGAACCACTTTATCCTGATTCTTATCCCGTTGGAAAATCTTGATTAAATCCGTGTTTTCCTTATGACCCAACAATTCATCGAATGGCACAAGTTCGGATTTGGAAATTAAATCTTGTCGCATTTCCACAAGATTTTCGTAGTATCCATTTATTGCCAACGCCAAGCCAGTTGCAATTTCTCGGTCAGCAATTTTGACCATAGCGGCAATTACCTCGTCAATATCTTCCCAATGAAAATTTTACTTTTTTCAGGAACATTACTCATGGACTCGTGATAATGGTCTTTTCAAGCTTATAGAGTTATCATTTTTCACACTCAGTTCATTGGCTCGCCTGTTAGTTAGTTAATTAATCTACTTACAGTTTATAAACCGAATAACAACTATTGGAGCATGGTTTGCCAGTTACGTTGCATGGGCAAGTAATCCCAATACCATTCTCCAACTGCTTAATTTGAATTGGGCACTTGGTAATTTCCCACTCATTTTGATCAATCCTTGGAAATCCTATCTCATCTGAACCTAGAATCCTCGTTCCCCCATCCGTAATCAGTTTGAGCCCCCATTTCGGGTTCTTCTTGTCTAATACAACTGTAAAAGACTTCTCAGAAGTCATCGTTCCGACACAGAAATCTCCAGCAACGGCCTTGATAGCAAAGCCATGTGAATAGGATTCAGAATAGACCACCTTACCTGAGTCGTCTTTAATCACCAAACCTGAATCACCAAACTGAAAGGAATGATCGGAAAGTTTAAAGCATGACGTTGGGTTGAATTGTTCCATGTGATATTTTTTAAAGGTTGAGCCTCAAATCTCCAAGGATAACACGTGGTACACAATTCGACTTTATTGAATTATTTTAGCATTTTAAGCCCTCAGGTAAGCTCAACCTGATGTGGCAACAAATAGAAACAAACCATGAGTTCTGCGAACTTCATATTCGAGTTAATTAATTCCTTGTCAAAGAGCGAGGCGACACAAGTAATCAGTTACTTGAGCGGCCTCGGAACGGAGCACTCTAAACTCCAAACATTATTGTTCAAAGATTCTCGAGCGGCTAGAACGATTGATTCTGAAGTTATCCGAAATCGGATTCCCTCCGCAGAATTAAGGACCTACTTTTCTTACCACAAAGGATGTTTACAGGAACATATTCTAAGTGTCCTATTTGAACTTGATTCGGATGACCACGTAGTTTTTCGCGATAATATCATGGATGCTCTCGGAAAAGCCACAGTTTTATATGATAAAGGTTTTGAAGAAAATGCTGTAAAAGCTATTGACAAACTACTTCTTAAGGTGGATTCTCAGTTTGATGCCGATTTACGATTGCTGATACTGAACGAACAATACCGATTGTTGAAGAAAATTCCGCTTTTAAAACGCCCCGCCATGCTGGAATCGGTTGGCGGAGAAAGAAAGGCAGTGATTCATATTCTTACAAACGAAGGAGAATACGATGAATTAAGTGAGAAAATTCATTTTTTGTACTTGTCTGCGAGGCAATCTAGTGCGCCTGAATATACCAATCAGCTATCGCTTCTATTCCAAAACCCATTGCTAAAAAGTGAAACCAGAGCCCTTTCATTTAAAGCAAGGTTGAATTTTTATATGTGCCATGTTTTCAAGCACAGCCTACTTGGAGAAACCACAAAACAAGTTGCTGTCCAGCACCAAATTGTTTCATTATGGAACCAATATCCGGACTTTAGAGAAAGAAGACCCTTTATGTATCAGTATTCATTGGTGAATCTTCTTAACGGTTACTGCAAAGCGGGTAACGACCAAAAATTTGATGTCGTGTACAAAGAGGCCATGTCCATTAAAGGACTGAACAAGAAAGAGAGTGCGGCCGGATATATTGCCCTAATCAGTTGTAAGCTATACTTCCTGCTTAATATGGCAAGTATTGATAAGGTTATCGCATTTGCCAAACGAATTGGAGCGGAATTGCCAACCAAAGCCAAATACGCCATACCCGGAACCATCATTAACCTACAGTATAACCTTGCCAGTGTCCTGTTCGTTTCTGGAGAGTTTGAAGAAAGTGAGCGGGCGCTAAGAGTAATTACTGATTCCAAATCTGACCTTCGGTTCGATATTCAAGGCACGGCACGAATTTTACTTAAACTGTCTTGTTTTGGCCGCAAGGACAGTGAATACATACATAGCCTGAACATGGCTAGCCGTAGATTTTTTCGCAGCCATAAAATGGTTGACAAAATGCAAGGAATCACATTCAGATTGGTTGACAAGTTGCTTAATCATCCAGAGTCAGAGCACCCGTCAGCCCTTCAGTTTGAACTTGAAAATCTTAAGGAATTACAAAATAATAATCCGACACATCTGGGTATCGAAGAGGTCATAATGTGGGTCGAATCAATCTTTCAGGGCGTGCCAATTAGAAAAATTTGGGAATCCAAACGAACGGTCAAAGTGGCCTGACCTTTCTTCAATGGAGCATGGCTCAGGGCGCGATTGACTCAAAATCAGCCTAAAATTAGAATTAGTGTTTAAGGGGATTTAGGTGACTTTCATGCCTCACAAGAAACGCCTATGGACACCCCTGATTACAATGGCTTAGAGCAATTGCTTGAAATTCCCTCTCATAAGTGGAGAAATCCTGATGGTACGGAAATAACCCCATTCACCCATGTAGTTGAAATGTGGGTAAATCTAAAAAACCTTGTTATATTTTGTGTTGAATCAGAAATTAACGATTCTGAATGCCGTATTGAAATGAATAATAGTCTCATCAGTGCTGACCACCTTGAAGGGTTGGCAAACCGTAATCGGTCAAGTTTCAATCAGACCGGAATGAAATCGAAAGACTACTTATGTAAAATCAATGGCTATCCGTTCACCAGATTGGGTTTCACATATGATTGCGGAAACCCTGACACGGAAATTGGACCAACCGAATTTGTAATTGACTCGGGGGCAATAGTAAGTGTGCTTTCTGTCCAAAGCACAAGAGAATACTGCAGATGAATTCAAAATCAACTTAATCGTTTAAGAAAATCAGTTATGAAAAGAGAAGAGCGTAAGCAACTCAGACAAGAAAGAAGACAGCGAATTAAAGACGGTAGAGAGGCGCGAAGAAATGAACGAAGAATAAGAAAGGAGCTTCAAAGAGGTAAATGGAATCTGGCCAAAGCAAAAATTGCCGCTTTACCAGATATAGAAGAGCTCGAACAAACAGTCTATGAAGAACGATTTAGTGAAGTGTGGCCAGCTGTAAAAGCTGTGCTCGAATTTGGTATTAGCTTGAGAGTAACGGGAGCAAAGTTCGACCAAACCCTTACCTCCATTATCGAATTGGGTGATGATATGGCTGATGGAGACGAGATTACAGATGAAAAATCCAAAGAACTCATCGAGAAACTTCAGCAGATATGGGGGTGGTTGCAGACGGTTTTAACGGTAATCAAAATATTCACTGGTGATGAATCGGACAAGGTCATTGACAAGATCATTGAAATAGGCGACTGGATTCTTGGAGAGGATGATGGGGATGAAGACTGACCTAAAAAGTACTTCGACAAACATACCGGATAGCCGAAAACGGGAGTTAGAGTAGGCAATAAATCAAAAGAAATTATGGCGATAAAAACTGTTCTACTTAAAGATGATTATGTGACTGTCCAGAGTGGGAAAGAATATTGGATCAACCTTGTCATTGACGAAGTAAATCCGGAGGATCAGGTAAAATCAGGTGTCTAGTTTTCACTATTTCTCGTAATTATCACAAGTACGAACCACATCAATTCATATGAATCCAATATTTCAGGACTTAAAATCCTGTGGCCATTGCGGCCGTGCCGGTTCGATCCCGGCTCCGGGTACAATCTTATCTTGTTCAAGATGATTGACTTACGAAGTGATACTGTGACAAGACCAACACCAGAAATGTTGGACTTCATGGTACGTGCCCATGTTGGCGATGACGTTTTTCGTGAAGACCCCACCGTGAACGAACTTCAAAATTTTGCCGCGGATATGTTCGGAGTAGAAGCTGCGCTCTTTTGTCCGAGTGGCACGATGACCAATCAAATTGCGATAAAGGCTCAAACCCAACCAGGTGACGAATTAATCTGTGGGGAAGATGCTCACGTGCATTATTACGAAGGAGGTGGAATTGCTTTCAATTCTGCGGTAAGTACTAGACCATTGCAAGGAGAACGAGGAGTTTTCACATCCACACAGTTAATAAAGGCTTTGCGTCCCAAAAACATTCACTTCCCGAAAACTTCGCTTGTTGTTATCGAGAATACCTGCAATCGTGGGGGCGGAAAGGTGTTTGATTTCCTTGAGATTGAAAAAATCAGAGAAGCCTGCAATGAAAATAGTTTGAAGTTGCATTTGGATGGAGCTCGCTTATTCAATGCTATTGTAGCTGAACGGAAATCCGCAAGAGATTTTGGTCGTATTTTCGATTCTATCTCAATCTGCTTGAGCAAAGGACTCGGAGCGCCTGTTGGATCGCTTTTATTGGGAAATCAAGAACTAATTGACAAAGCTTTAAGAATCAGAAAAGTGTTTGGAGGAGGCATGCGACAAGCTGGATTTATGGCCGCTGCAGGACTTTATGCGCTACAGAACAATATCGACAGACTTTCAAAAGACCATTTACTCGCCAGTCAATTAGAATTAACCTTGAATTCGTTGGATTATGTATCAGAGGTTCTGCCTGTTGAAACTAATATAGTCGTGTTTGAATTGATTGAGTCGATAAACACTCCGCACTTTCTGGAGTATTTAAAAGGTAAAGAAATTCTCGCTTTTGAAGTAGGGCCACAGCGTATCAGATTCGTCACTCACCTCGACCTAACAATTGGCTCATTAGAAAAGGTGATTGCAGCTTTAAAAGACTATTCAGTATCCTGATTAGGAATTTGTTTTAAAACCCATTTATCGAACCTTACAATCTCAGGACTCATTGGATTCCATTCATATCCCTCAGCCTCCTCTGAACAGAGGTTAAGTAAAAGTCGATTCTTCTCAGAAATCTGACTAAAATCCAGTTCCTTCCTCAATAAATTACTGATTAAGTCTATCGATAGGCGAGTTCGCAGTGAATCAAGATTTTTATGTCTAGTAAGAAACTTTCTGGTGGCATCGAGCTTAAATTCCAACCATTCTTCATCCTTCATTGCAATCAACTGCATCATTTCCAATAGCCTAAACTGAAGATTCCATTCATCTTGCTGTCTCATCAAATAGCCTTCGCTATTCAACGTTTTGAAGGACAAATCAACATCTCCCTGCAAAAACTCAACGCTAGATTTGATAAATAGCCATTGAGGCTTAGCGTGTTCCCTGACATTAATTCTAGCATGCTTGAGTGCCTTTTCAATCGAGATATTTGAGTTGTCAAAATCTTTCAGCGCGGCATTGGAGAATGCTAGTAACTGTAAACACTGTAATCTATTGAATCCAGAAACTGGAAACAGCTTTTCCGATATAGAAAGATGATAAGTTGCGGCCGAGAAATTCCGAAGCTCCATTTGAGCGACACCAATTGTTTGATTAACTCCAGCAATATTGTTCTTTGACATGATGGACGGGCTACCTTCTACCAACTTTAAAAAGTCGAGACTCAATTCCAAGACCCGATTAAAATCCTTGTATTTTATGTGAAATTCGGTGGCGGCCATGTAGTACCAAAAACCAATACGTGCAGTTCCTGATTTTTCAAACAGTAGTTTGAGCTCTTCAATCATTCTATCCTCAAAACCTTCTTCTCCTTCCTGTTGAAGTTCTTGCTTAAGTTGCGGAAACGACACATAAAACGATAATTCTTCCGAACGAAGTATATCGCTCCAAACTTGGAGATTGTTTCTAATAGACGAATTAATTACTGCCAGACTCTTTCTAGTAGTAAAACTATAGAGTGCTTCCCGAGTAAGGTGATTGATAATGAGCAATTCAGCAGCAAGTTCATACTTAATGGCTAATTCTTTAGCGGTCTTTAAAATACTTGCTCCCTCCGACTTGGCCCCACGAAAAATTAGCACGTAAGCTTGGGCTAGCTTTTTCATGCACTCAAATTGAGCCGCTCGATTTGATTGGGCGATTCTCTTCGAAGATTCTTTGATGAGCAAAACGCTAAGAATATCTTCTTTCAACCGACTTTTAAGGTGAGAAAAAGAAGATGAGGAGCCAGTAATTACAAAATCTTGGTTCAAAATATCTTCGTCTGAATAGGCCGAATCGAGTAGTTCAAAAAGCTTCCATCTGAGATTGCTTTCTGCATTGGTTCGCCTAGAAAGCATATGCCTAAGCATTCGCTTCTCTCCAGCTCTCATTATCTTAACCAATGACCTAAGATCTTCCACTAGATCAAAGATCGTATATCAGCAACATGTTCATGGGGCGTTTTCATCGATTCATCTACTTTTTTATCAACATTATCGTTAATTAATAATCATTCATCGAAATTTAATTAATTTTTTCTCCCTGATTATCAAGTAGTTATATCAAAGTGGTGAAAAAAGCGGGATATTAATTTGGATAATCGAAATCATTCATCCTATATTTACAGAGTCTTATCGTTGAAATCAACCATTTCATCGAACAAAATAGGACAATAACCTAATTGAAACTGTAACCTTAAAAACCTAGAACAAATGGAACTGTTAGTAGCTTTTTTAATCGCATTCGGAGTAGTTAACAGCGGAGACGCTCAAAAACTAACAAAAGACCAAGCTTCGGCAATTGTTAAGAAGAATGACTTGAATAAGGAGTATCTTATTTGGGAAGCTGAAGGAGACGATTTTTAATTAAACTATCCTGATGAAACTCAGGGTAATTACATAGAATCCTGCCCAAAAAGCAGATTCAAACGTGAAATAAAGGATTCGCTCCTTGATATTGACTTATGTCTAGTGAGTCAATATACCGAGTAAATCAGTTGTCTAAGATATTGAAATTCAATATCTTAGATTTCTGTATTTACACATTACGCACTCAACTTCTCGCGTCTATTTCCTTGTACACCTATATATGCAGCTCTACATTTGGTGCTGTAATCATGCTGCTATTGGTTTAGCGGCCACAAACAAAAGGTAACATGGAAGCAATATTCTCAACACTTACAGACGAGCAAAGAGTTAATACTTTGAACAGCGTTTATCAAAAAGGACTTTCCACTCCAAAGGAAAACCTAGCGTTCTCAGTAGATAAGTTGGTATACCTTAAGCCATTCATTTCAAAACTTCAGAATGATAATGGAATTACAGAAGACTTAAGCAGCCGTATCATGGCTCGCCAGGTAATTGACGAATTGCTTATGGACATCATGGAGGAGATTGAAGCTAATTCTAAAAATGAAAAAGCGGCAAACAAATTAGCTCTGGAATATGGCCTTAACCTTTTGGTAAACAATCACGAGGAAGAATTCTACTACACTAGCAAAGTTGCTTAGGACATTTTAACAACCCCACAATACATTCATCATGTGCCCATCAGACATCTTTCAGATTCCAGCTTCTAAAGGAGGATTTGGTCCAAGTGCCGAGGTCTTTGCTTCCGACCTACAATTCCCTTGCAGCATAGCTATCAGAGAGAGTGGCCTCGAAGAATCTGTTAGAATTCAAGTTCAGAGAGATGACGCTGAGACTTGGAATGATTACGAAGAAGGAGAATTATTAATAGGAAAGAAAATTAAGTGTCGAATCGCTTATGGGGGTGAAACCAGAAAAATTACCATCGAGGTATTCCACACCTGATTCTTACTTGGTCAGCTTGTAAATTAGAATCAGGCAAACACCGACACTTAAGATTACGTTT